>CANPGB010000025.1 GCA_947573485.1 uncultured Porphyromonadaceae bacterium
GCATCTGACTGTTAATCAGAGGGTCGTTGGTTCGAGTCCATCTTGAAGCGCAAATCTCGTGGAGCCGCATTGTAAAATGCGGCTCGCTTTTTTTATATGGCAAAACAGGAATACATACAGAAAAACCGCGACTGGCTCGCCGCTAAGGCGCAGGAGCCCGGCGTCATGCCTCTCGATAAGGGCATATATTATCGTGTCATAAAGCGCGGCGACGCAAAGGCGCCCACCCCTAACCGAGGTAGTGTTGTCACCGTGCACTACACAGGCAAGACTATCAACGGCCGCACATTCGACAGCAGCCGCAGCGGCGTCGCACCCGCTTTCAGGCTCCGTGAACTCATACCCGGCTGGATCATAGCACTGCAGCAGATGCACCCCGGCGACCGTTGGGAAGTATACATCCCCGCCGAGCAGGCATATGGCAAGTTGAGCCAGCCCGGAATACCGGGTGGCTCAACACTAATATTTGACATCGAACTGCTCGGAGCGGTCTAACCCACGATAAACACCGTGAGCATGCCCCATATCACAAGCAGTATATTGCTCACGGCATAGGTTACCGTGTAACCCATGGCCGGCAGCGTGCTGCCAAGTGAGTCCTGAACGGCGCCCAAGGCTGCCGTGCAAGTGCGCGTGCCCGCGCAGCAACCCAAGGTGAGGGCAGGGTGGAAGTGGAAAACCTTGTGCCCCAGCCAAAGGCCGAAGAGCAGCGGCAACGTTGTGCCTATGGCGCCGACCACAAGCAGCATCCACCCCACATCGTGCAGCCCCGAGATGAACGAAGGGGCCGCATCTATGCCAACAACGGCTATGAAAACGTTAAGGCCAAGGTGATTCATAAGCCAAAGGGCCGAGTCGGGAATCTGACCGAACGACGGACGCCGCGACCGAAGCCACCCGAAGAAGAGGCCCGCTACAAGGGCGCCTCCGCTCGTGCCGAAGCTCACCGGAACGCCGCCTATGAATATCGACATCGCACCTAAGAAGCCGCCGATAAACAGCGCCAGACCAACAAACATAAGGTCGGTAGCAACCGTCGGCCGGTCAACTATACCCAGCTTCGCCGCGGCCTTGTGTATATTGCTGTCCTGACCGATGATAACCACGCGGTCGCCGCGCTGCAGATGTGTGTCATAGGCTACCGGCAAATCCTTGCCCTTGCGCGTGATGCGACCCATGAGCACTCCGTGCATATAAGTTTTCTCATAAAGAGTGCGGATGCTCATATTCTCTATACGCTTGCGTCGGAGCATAACCGGCAGACGCGCCACAGGGTAGTTGAGCAACTCGCGGTCATGCACCTCCTCGCCAACAAGCTTCGAGCACCCGAAGAGCCCCGAGCGGTTGCCGCACAACACAAGCACATCGCCGCGGCATATGGTGTAGCGCAGGTTCGCTGCCGTCATGCGGCCCCGCGACCGTACCCTGTCGACAAACACATGCGCGCCACGGCTCTTCAGATATTCCTCGGTCTCCCTAACCGTGCGCGGCTCCAGAAAGAACTCGCTCTCGGCACGGTAGGCGCGGTAAGCATTGCCGTTGGCGGCGTGGATATAGGCCGGGTCGCTTTCCCACACATTGCGGTCCATTTGCGCCTCAAGCGCCTGTGTATCCTTTTTCACCTTTTCAAGACCGCCAAGCAGCTTAGGCCCGAAATTTCCTAAGAGAATCACCGTGCCCAAAGTGCCGAAAATATACGTCACGGCATAGCACACAGGCATGATATTGGTCTCATGTTTCTTAGCAGCTTCGCTAAGCGGAAGATTGTTAATGGCATCACCGCCAACGCCAAGCAGCGCCGAGCAGGTCTGAGAGCCCGAGAAAAGCCCCACAGTCTCGCCTGCCGTATAGGAGAACAGATGCGCTAACAGAAGCGTAACCCCGAAGCAGCTCAGCGACATAAGCACCGCAAACAGCACCTGCCGCAGACCCATGCCGCGCAGCGACTGGAAGAACTTCGGCCCCACACTGTAGCCTATCGAGAAGAGAAACATCATGAAGAACACCGTCTTCAGCTGGCTCGACATGGGTATGTTGAGCTGACCCACAAGCACTCCCACGAGGAGCACCGAGGTCACGCTGCCCAACGAGAAGCCCTTGATTTTGAGGCGGCCCACAAAGAAGCCCACACCGACCGTCAGGAAGAGAGCCAGTGCAGGATATTCGCGGAGTAAATCGGTGAAATAGCTAAGCATAACGTTGGTGGATTGTTAGAGGGTGTTTCAATCGTCATCGTGGTGATGATGCCGGTGTTTCTTATCTTTCTTCGGCTTCTTATGGTGTTTCTTGGGCTTCTTGTAGCGGTGCCCGTGACCGTCGAAGTCATACTCATAGTCGTGGCTGATACCCGCATGCGTTCTGATTGTGCCGCACGAGCTGCACGCAAGCACTAAAAGAAGCGCACCCGCCAAGGCCGTCGTAATCCTGAATTTATATGGGAGCGTAAGTTTCATAGGAAAGTTATTTTGATGTTTATATAAAATATGACGCCTGCAGCCGCGCAAGGGTTTTCGGCACTCTTTGCATTTAATCTTTATTAACGTTGACTTTTAGGCGGTTAATTAAAGTGAAATATGCCTGCCCGCTCCAAAAAATTTGGTAATTTTGCAAATATGACACTCACACCCCTTGTTATTATTGCAATAATACTCGCGGTAGCGGCTGCCGTGGCACTTTTTGTGCCTCGGTTCCCGGCTGTGCTCCCCGCTTTTGCGGCTCTTCTGTGCGCTCGTTTCGCAGGAGCCATATATGTTACCACAAGCGTTCTCATATTCTGGGCTGTTGCTGCAGCCTTGGTGCTCGGTCTGCGCTTCCTGCAGCCCGCGGCCCTCGTCAAGGCACCCCACGGCCAGGGCTACGTTGCCGCGGGAGCTGTCGCAGGAGCCCTCCTCGGCTATGTGTTCTCACCCTCGGCAGCCTCAATGATAATCTGCTCGGCACTCGCTGCTTTCTTCGGTGCCGTGGCATATATGCGCACGCCACGCAGCCCGCGCCTCTCTCCCGCTTCCGGCGCCTTCTTCTCGTACCTTGGTGCCAAAGCACTGCCCGCTGTAGTAACTGCTGTAATGGCCGCAATTTCCGTAATGGCTGTGTTATGAAAATGAAAAAGATATTACGTCTCTGTATCCCCATAATTGCAGCGCTGGCAATTCCCGTGGCAACTTTTGCCAAGAGCAATGCCCGCACTGACCTCGGCAGGCCCGACCTCGAAGCAATAGCAAAGGCCAGCGTCGACGAGAACTCTCCCTTCTTCTACCCCACGCTCCGCAAAGCCTTCCTCGAAAACGACACCACAATGACGGCTGAGCAATTCCAGTACTTCTACTACGGTACCATGTTCCAGGAAGACTACGACCCATACCGCGAAGCTCCCAACCAGGCCCTCCTCAACGAGCTCATACCCATATACGCCAAGGAGAAACGTACACGTTCCGACCGCGAGAAAATGCTCGACTACGCACTCCAGGTTATCGACGACAACCCCGTCGACCTGCGCCAGCTCACTAACCGCATCTACGTCTACGAGCAGAACCGCAAATACGACCTCGCAAAAATCTGGCAGTACAAACTCAACCACCTCCTCCTCGTAATCGCTGCATCAGGCACAGGAGCCGATGCTGAGAACGCTTTCACCGTAGTATACCCGCAGCACGAATACGACTTCCTCAACCTCTCGGGCATGACGGCCTCAAGCCAGCAGTTCGAGCCACCGCACTACGACTATATCGAGATTGCCGACACCGGAAAAGAACCACGCGGCTACTTCTTCAATATAGCCGAAATACTCAGACAATACTTCCTTAAACACCCCTCGGAGCTCCAAAAAGCCGAAAACCATTAAACCATGGAAAAAAGAGACTTCTTCGCTAAACTCCTTAAACGCGACTTTATAAAATGCGTTCTCCTGCGTAAACCCAAATTCTCGCAGGACGAGATTAACGCCCGCCTCGACGCCTGCTTTGAGGGAGTGGACCCCTACACCCGTATGAAAGGCGCCATTACCGAAGTATTCGAGCGCCGGGCTTCGATCGAGCTCCTCACCGTTAACGGCCGCACCGTGCAGAAACTCCCCGACTGGCTCAATCCCGAACTCGCAGAGATTATAGCCGACGACTTCACTAAGGAGATTCAGCAACTCTGTCCACCCCAGATATACGTCGACCGTATTATCGACCAGATAGAGCGCCTCGCTTGGTGCCAGGGCGTCGACGACATGGCCGTCAACATCACAAACTACACCTACCACCTCGCCAAGAAAGCCGCGCAGTACCGCAACATACCACTCATACCCTCCGACAACTACTACCTACAGGCTAAATACCTCCTCGCACGTAGGCGTACACTCAGCGAGCGCGTACGCAAGACAAACGACCAGGATATCCTCGCTTTCCGCGGAGCCCTCCTCGACTACTGCACAAGCCTCTGCGAAACAATCCTTTACCGCCGACTCGCAAACCTCTACACCGAGATCGCCACCGACAGCCGCATAGCCGAGCTCGTAACACGCTTCTCAGCAGCTCACGCCGCTGCCGACAATATCCTCGCCTCTCTCAACCCCTCCGAAGGCGCCTCTGCTCCATGGCTCGAAGAATATGCCCGACGCGTGCCCCTCGCATTCTTCGAAACCAACATCGAAGACGTCGACAGCGCAATGGTATTCCAGATTATGCTCCTCCAGGCAATCGCGCGCAACGAGCAAGCAATGCGCGACCGCGGCTATCTCACCCCCGACGGCAAAATGCGCCTCTTCACAGCTCCCGGCCGCGACGGCCTCCGCTGGGTCGACACCGACTTCGCCTTCATAATCGACTGACACCCCACCACCCCATAGCCACATAATTTGTCCGGGCACGGTGGCTTCAGCCACCGCATCGGTCCCTCACCGCTTTGCAGCCGTGCGAGGGCGGAAAGCCCGAGCCTCCGCAGCGTCTGCGCAGAAGCTATAAGCAAGCCGGGCAGCCCTCCTTTGCGGAAAGCTGCCCGGCATAATTCATTTAGTCCCTTATCGGGTGGCCTTAGTCAATTTTAATCACGAGATAGTTGCTCAGGCTCCAGAAAGCGGCGGGGTTGGTGATGCGGAGCACCTTGTGGCCGTTGCCTTCCGAAATCACATACGAGCCCGCGGGCTGGTTGGTGAGAATCTCGGCTTTGTCGGAGTTGAGGTCGAGAGTGGTGAGAGTGCGCTTGTCGCCTACGGTGAAGAATGCCTGGTCGAAGTCGCCCTTCATGATTTTGGTCTTGCGCAGGAAGCCGGTCTCGATAATGCGGTTCTCCTTGAGCTCGCTCTTGGTGCCTATGGCATAGTAGCAGAGGTTGAGTTCATTGGCAAGCTGAGTGTTCTGCTGGTCGGTTGAGTCGCGCTCGGCAGTAACCTGGGTTACGGTGGTGTTGAGCGAGTCAACCTGAGCGTCGAGGGTACCTATCTGAGCCTTGGCCTCATCGAGGTTGCCGCGCAGTGAGTTGATTTCCTGCGTCTGCTGGTCCATTTGGATGCGGAGCGAGGCAATGGTTTTCTGAAGCGAGGAGTTGGTTTGCGACGAGGTGGCGAGCTTCTTCTCAAGTTCCTCGAGTTTCTCGCGGCGCTCCTGCAGGGTCTTCTGGATAGCGGCTATGTCGGCGCGGATCTGCTCCTTCTGGCCCGGTGTTTCCTGACCGCCGTTAACGGCAAGGATATTCTCCAGATTCTTGATCTGCTCCATGCCCGACGAAATTTCGTTTACGAGATTCAGCAACTGGTCGCGGTCGGCGACGGCTGCTATAAGTTCGGCGCGCGATGCTTCGGCCTGCTGACGTGCCTGCTCTTCTTTCTCTTTGTTGGTGCAACTGCCTAAAAGGAGGGCTGCCGAGAGTCCTAAGATGATGAATTTTCTCATAACAAATAGTATTGAATGTTTTTACGTTAGTTGTTCCGGCAGTCGTCGTCGGGTTCGGGGCTGTCGTCGCGGTACTTGTTTTTATGGCGGCGCTCCTCGGGTTCCGGGCGGTCTTTGCCTGCAACTATAATAACAATCTCACCCCGCGCCTGGTTCGCGGCATAATAATCGCGAAGCTCGCCTAAGGTTCCGCGGGCTGTGGTATCGTGCAGTTTGCTTATCTCGCGGCACACGGCGGCGTCGCGGTTTTCGCCACACGCCTCGGCAAGATTGGCAAGCGTACGGGCCACACGCAGAGGCGATTCATATATGATGAACGTCACCGGCAGCTCGGCGAGCATGGCAAGCCGTGTGGCTCGCCCTTTCTTCGGAGGAAGAAAGCCTTCAAAGAAAAAACGGTCGCAGGGCAGCCCTGAGTTGACGAGCGCGGGCACAAATGCCGTAGGCCCCGGCAGTGTCTCAACCCTGAGCCCGCGGCGGCGGCACTCACGCGAGAGCATGAATCCGGGGTCGGAGATGCCCGGCGTACCCGCGTCCGAAACAAGCGCTATGTTCTCGCCCGCCTCTATGCGGTCGAGCAGCGGTGTCAGGTCGCGGTGCTCGTTATACTTGTGGTGGCTCGCCATGGGGGTGCCTATGCCGAAATGACGCATAAGAACCGCCGACGTGCGCGTATCCTCGGCAAGGATAAGCGATGCCTCCTTGAGTACCTCAACGGCGCGCGGCGACATATCGCCTAAATTTCCCACCGGCGTGGGCACTATGTAAAGCGTTCCGGCCATATCAGCAAGGCATATTGCGGCATACAATGCCAAGGAACTCGGCAACGGCCGGATTCTCACGGTCGAGCATCATGTCGCTAAGAAGGTAGTCGGTGGCTTCGGCCGACGAGTCCATGCTCGCCAGCACGTCGAGTGTGTCGCTGAACTCTGCCTCGTTACCCCCGAACACATCGCGGATAAAGCGGAATTTATCGTTGAGAGTGAAAGCCTTAAGCAGCGCCGTATTGTGGAAATCACCCTTGGCTGCACCGCGCTCTATGGCCTCGGTGGCGGCGTCGGTCTCATCGTCAACCTCTTCTTCAACTGCCTCCTGGTCTTTAACCTCGGTGTGCTGTGCCTCGGCGGCAAGAGCCGTGCCCGTACTTTCAACGGCCTCGGCGGTTGCTTCGGAGGCAGCCTCGCCCGGCTCGGCGAGGAGCTCGTTGAAGAGCGATTGATATTCGGCGAATTTCTCAGCGAGGAGCGATTTCGCATCGAGGCTGCCGCGCTCGAGAAGCACCTTCAGGAGCCCTTCGATTTCTACATTGCGGCGTATGAGTTCTTTTATATCAGCCATGGTCTTGGAGTGTTTTTATCGTATTATTCTGCGGGGGCGAAAAGGTCAAGCAGCAGATTCTCCGCACCCTCGCGCACCTGGCGACGCGGACAGAAGAAACCGTTGACCATTATCACTATCACGTGCGACGGTTTCCCGCCGTCGTCAAATTTATACCCGGCGTAGCACTGCACCGAGCTCACGCTGCCCGTTTTCAGCGCTATCTTTCCCGTAAGCGGGGTTTTGGCAAGGAAGCCGCGCACCGTACCCTCTTTGCCCACCTTCGGGAAAAATGAGGCGTAGGTGGCCGCCAACGGCGACTTCGCCATCCACTCAAGCACATCGCCGAGGAAGTGCGCCGAGAGGCGGTTGGCGCGCGTCAGGCCGCTGCCGTCGTTGATTATGGTGTAGCGCGTGTTTATGCCGCGCGACGCCCACAGCTCGCGCTCGCGTTTGATAGCTGCCTTGCGGGTGGCCGCAGGCTCTATGCTGCGCAGCATGCCCTCGGCAAAGAGATTGTCGGAGCGCACCATAAGGCTTTTGAGAATCTCGGCGCTCCGTGGCGAGCGGTGCGTGTATATCGTGGTCTCCTGACCGCCGGGAGCGGCTGCTTTCTTGCCAACGGTGATTCCGGCGGCACTGAGTTTCTTGGTGAGCTCGCACGTAAACATCGCCGCAGGGTCGGGCACCGTTGTGTTCAGCGCCCACTTTTTGTCGGCGGTATTGCGGGTATACACCATGAGGCGGTTGCTGTCGATACCGCGCACGAGGTTGTTTGAGCCCTCGGTAATCTTGGTCACGCACACCTCAAGACCGGGCACTTCGGGGCTTGTCTTCCCCGTGTTCGGGTAAACAGTGGCGGTATTGTCGCGGTAGTTGAAGCCGAAGAGCCCGGCGCCGTAGGGCCACGCAAGGTCTTCAACCTCCCATTGCAGCAGCGGCCCGGGGTCTTTCATAGTCTGGCGTACCACTATCGTGCCCGTAATCTGCTTTATGCCACGCCTGCGGAGAGCGGCGGCTATAGAGTCGCCGAAACCGCGGTTGGCCTTGAAATTCTCGCTCTCTAAAGTGGGGTCGGCGCTGCCATGCACCACAATATCGCCCCGCAGAATGCTGCCCTCCTTGGTGCCGCGCATGCACACCTTGGTGTTGAACCGCGCGTCGGCGCCGTTGATACTCAGTGCTGTAGCACTCGTCACAGCCTTCATCACCGATGCCGGAGTGAGGGCAAGCTGCGAGTTATGGTCAACCAGTACCTCGCCCGTGGCAAGGTCTTTGACGTAGATGCCTATTGAGGTAGATTCTTCGCCGTCGATACCGAGGAAGCCGTCGGCAAGGGCTGCAGGAGCCACGGCAACAGCAAGAGCGATGGCAAGGAGTATTGATTTTATCTTCATGTGTCTAAAACAATTCGGCGCGGCCTTTTTCTCGGCTACGCGAATGCGAATTTAGCTATTTTTTTGCAGAAATCGCCTAATCGTCGTCGAAAAGAGGGTCATCACCCTCTGATCCGGGCAGCACGGGCACCGCCGGAGCCGCAGGTTTGGCGGGTGCAGGCTGAGGTTTGGTAGCCGGTGCCGGAGTAGGCTGAGGCTTGGCGGCAGGAGTCGCAGGCGCCGCCGGAGCAGGGGGCGCCACAGGCTTGCCCGCAGCTTCGGGCTTAGGCGCAGGCGTATTCTCCTCGGTGGCAGGAGTGGGCATTTCTTCAACCTCGCCAGAAGCATCCTCAGCAGCCGCCTCCTCGGACACAACTTCGGGCGCTGCCTCCTCGGCCTCCTCAAGAGTCTCTATTTCCTCAGGCACGAGCAGTCCGGCCTGGGCGTCGATGTAATTCTGCTCTTCAAGGAAGCGGAAATACTCCTCGAACGATCGCCCCTCATTGATGAGAATCTCGAAGTTGCTCTCGCCTATAGCTATCGGGCGAACACCCGCAGGCAGCTTGAAGTCGGGTGCCGATGCCATTACACTTCGGTAGTGGTCAAGCTCGCTCTGGTTGGCGAAGCCGCGTACTACAATCATGCCGAGGCGCCCGAAATTCATGGGCTCGAGGTCGAAATCCTTAACAACAAAAGCCCTGAAATTATGGCGTGCTATTTCGTAGAGAAGCTCGTTCGACGACACCTTATCGGTCGGGAACGTGAACACAAGCAACTGCCGCGTATCCGGGTCAAGCTCAAACTCTGCCGGACCGGCATCACCGCCCTCTATCGAGTCGTTGCTCAGTTTGAGGTCCCAAAGCATGCCGCGCATGTTTTTCTCTCCTGCCTGCAGCTCGCGACCCTGCGCCATGCCTTTGAGCCATGCCGAGGCTATAGGCGTGATGTCGGTGTCGGGGTAGCGTTCGAGGAGCTCGCGGAGCACGCTGTTGAATTTCTCCGAATCCTTCTCGGTCACATAAGCCAAAGCGTCGATAAACATGAACTTAGGCATTATCTTGCTCATCGGGTACTGCTCCTGCATGCTGGCGTAGGCGCGGTGAACATCGCCGTTGCGGTTATCGAGATAAGCCTCGTAGGCACTGTCGTAGAGAGCCTGCTGACGCGCGTCCATTTGCCGCAGATTGTCGAGGTAAGCCGGGTCGCGCATGGCCTGACCGTATTTCGAGTCGGCGAAATCGCTCACAATAAGGCGCCGCCAACGCTCGGCCGCAGCCTCATCGCCACGCCGCATGTTCATCAGATAGAGATTGTAGTAAGTGTCGAGGCGGTAAACATTATCGGGGTAATCTTTGAGCAGGCGGTCGAACTCGGCCTGCGAAGCCCCGAAGTCCTCAAGCTTATCCTTCAGGATAACGCCCATGTTGTAGAGCCCCTCCTGTATAACCTCGTGGGAGGTAGCCCGCTCTTCCTCGGTCTGGGGAATTTGTGCCAGGTAATACTCGGGCTCATGCGGGTCGTCGGCCTTGGGGAGCTCGCCCTCGCCGCCCTCTTCGGGCTTGGTGTCGCCCTCCTCCTCACTGTCTTCGTCGCCCTCCTTGTCGGGATTGCTGTCGAAGTCCTCGGTGTTGAACGAAGCCTTGTTGCGGCGGCGCCAGTCGTCCTCGAGCTTTCGCGAGCCCCAACGCTTCTGGAAGTCGGTCTTGCCCGCAGCCTTGGTGGCAGTGTTGTAGAAGTACCACGAGTTATCGGAGTTGATAGTGAACGAGGGCGTGTTATTATCCTGCAGACCGCCTCCCATGGCAGCCTGATTGGCGAGGTACTCCTCACGCGCAGCCTCGCGTGCTTCTTCCTCCTCTTTCTTTTTCAGGTCGGCTATTATCTTTTCGATAACCTTCATGCGCTCTTCGGGCGTCATGTCGGCAAGGCGCAGCAGCGAATCCTGCAGATTCACGTTCTGCGAGTATATGGCGAGCTCGTCGAGCACATCGGAGCGCTTTTTTATAAGCTCGTAGCCGGGGTGCGACGCCGGCAGCAGGGGTACTGCCTCTGAGTATGATGGTTGCGCCTTCTCGTAGTTGCGCTGCAGGAAGTATAGTTCGCCCAACCGCAATTGGTTAAGTGCCTTGTCGATGCCGTTGCGCGTCGATTTCTCGTTGGCCGTCTCGTAATTCTCTATAGCGCGTGCAGTGTCGCCGCGCGAGAGGTAGAGGTTGCCTATGGCGTAGAAAACCTGGTCGAGATACTCCTTGTTGCGGTCGTAGCGCGTCATGCGCCGCAGTGCCTTGACCTCGGGCTCGATGTCGCTGCCCGTGAACACTTCGCTTTGCTTGATGCGCGCGTTGAACTTCGTGCGGTAGGGGGCCGACGACGCGCTGCCTGCCGCGTCGAAAGCCTTGTAAGCCTTCTCCTTGTCGCCGAGGCGCTGGTACACCTGCCCTAAGAGGAAGTTCAGACGCGTTTTCTGCGCCCCCTTGGCCCCCTTTACAGCCTCTACAAGGAAAGGCAGAGCCTCGGCATCTTTGTCGGAGCTGAGGTAGAAATCGGCGTAGGCGAAATTATAGAGCTTGCGCAGCCCCGAGTTCGTAAGGTCGTCTTTCTTGATGCGGGTGAGTATGAGCTCGGCCTCATAGTTCCAGTCGAGGGCTATATAGCACAGGGCCTGCATGAGCTTGGCCTCGGTGACGGTGGCCGGAAGCCACGTGAAGTGCTTGCTTACGTAGAAAAACGTGGAGGCAGCGCCGAGGAAATCGCCGTTGTAGTATTGCCCGCGTGCGAGCATCATCCACGCATTGTGCAGGAAGGGGTTATACTCGTCGCGCTTCATCCACTCCTGATATTTGGGGTCGTTGCGCTTGCCCGCCTTCTTGGCCGGCTTTTTCTTTATCGAGCGGAGCTGTATGGCTTTCTGAGCCTTCTCTATCGAGCGTGTGAAGTCGCCAGTAGGCTGAGGCGCGGCCTGCTCGGCCTTGGCCTCCACAGGGTGCATGAAGAGCGGACGTGAGTAATCGTCCTCGTACTTGCTCTCCATGTCGGCGAGTGTCTCGCGGTAGTGCGTGTCGCCGTTGTAGTATATGTTGTAGCGCGTTATAAACTCCTGATACTTGCGGTTGCCCGCTGTGTTCTTTTTCGCCGAGCAGGCGCCAAGCATCATCGCAGCCGCCACAACGGCTGCGAGCCACATTGCAAGATGTCGGCGGCTACTGTGCATCAGGAATATAACGCTCGGCGCCCCTGCCTTATTGTGCCGGAGCCTTGTCAGACGCCTCCGTCGGGGCCGGGGCTGCCGCCGGCTGCACGGGCTTCGGTGCCGTGGGGTAGGCTATGCGCGAGTGGTAGATGGTCATCAGACGCTTGATAAAGGCTTCCTTGATAATGGCCACGTCGCGGAACGACAGTGTCGATTCGTTGTGGAGCCCGTCGGCAATCTGACCGTCGATAATCTTGTTCACAAGGTCGGTGATAGCCTCGCGGGTATGGGTCTGCAGCGAGCGTGAGGCGGCCTCCACGGCGTCGGCCATCATCAGCACAGAGGTCTCGCGGCTCTGAGGATTCGGGCCGGGGTAGGTGAACGGTGTCTTGTCTACCTCCTCATCGGGGTGCGCCTTGCAGTAGGTTATGTAGAAGTACTTTGCAAGACCCTTGCCGTGGTGCTCGCGTATGAACTTGCGTATCATTTCGGGCAGCCCCGCACGCTCGGCAAGCTGAAGGCCGTCGCGCACGTGGTTGATTACGATAGCGGCGCTACGCTCAGGCGGAAGGGCATCGTGCGGGTTCACCCCATGCTGGTTCTCGGTGAAGAAAGCCGGGTTGGCGAGCTTGCCGATGTCGTGGTAGAGGGCTCCGGCGCGCACGAGCTGCACCTCGGCGCCTATGCGGGCGGCGGCGTCGCTGGCAAGGTTGCTCACGGCTATGGAGTGCTGGAAGGTGCCGGGGCACTCGTTGCTCAGGCGCATGAGGGTGGGATTGTTGATGTCGGCGAGCTCTACGAGCGTCACCACCGATACAAAACCGAAGATGCGCTCAACGGCAAACATAAGTATGTAGGCCATCGACGTCAGCGCCGCGTTAACAGCAAGGAATATGGTGAAGCGCCATGTGAAGCCCTCCAGCGACCCGTTCATGAGCAGGTCGAGGGTTATGTATCCGGCAATGTAAGTCACGGCCACGACTGCCGACGTGCGCAGCAGCTGCGAGCGCCGCGAGAGCTCGCGCAGCGAGTACACCACAGCTCCCGAGGCCAGGAACTGCAGCAGCAGGAACTCGAGGGCGAAAGCCGTGATGCCCGCGCATATCATCGAGAGCACCGCCGTCACAAAGAGCGCCGTGCGGCCGTCGAAGAACACAAGCACAAGTATGGGCACTATCATCAACGGGGCTATATAAAGGCCCTGCGCCACGAAGTGGTTGAGCCCTATGCCTATCAGGAAGAAGAGGGCTATAAGGCTGAACACAAAGGTGTAGGCCCGCGGGTTGCCGTAGATTGCAGGGCAGAAGAAGTGCAGGTAGAGTATGAGCGAGGCCATGAGCAGCGCAACGTAGCCGAACTGACCGGCTATCATAAGCCAGTGGCTCTGGTTCTGCTTCTTGTTGAGCTGAGCCATCATGCTCTCGTAGGTCTGCAGGTTGGTGAAGTCCTGCGACGATATTATCGCCCCCTTGTCTATTATGGTCTGCCCCTGGAGTATAACCCCGCGGTCGGCCGTAAGCGTCAGATAGTCGTATTCGTAGTGGCGCCGGCACTCCTCCTCGTTGCGTGTGTAGTTGGGCAGCAGCAGGTTATGCAGATTGGCCTTTACGAAATACTGGTGAAGCTCGGGGTCAGTGATCACGGAGTCGAGGTAAACATACACATCGCGCGGCGAGGTGAACCCGGAGGTCGACATCTCGCTCAGTATATTCTTGTCGAGGATTCGCACCTTGGGCAACTTGCCCGAGTTAATTTCCTCTTTGGTGCGCATATCCACCACGCCCGAGGCATAGATAGGGCGAAGCTCCGAGGCCAGACGCCGCTTGAGGTTCGTGCCGGGGCTGTCGGGCAGCCGCGAGGCTATGGTGTCGATAATCAGCTGGTTGAGCTCATAGATAGGCACGAAGCGTGCATCGAGAGAGTCGCGCGCGGCAAGAAGCGTGGCCGAGTCGGGGTGTACGGGTATGTCGAAAGGCGCTATGAGCTTCGAGTAGTTCCAAGGTCGCCCCTGCTCATAGTTGAAGCGGTTGGCCTCGGGGTGCGGATAGAAATAAACTATCACCAACGTAGCCGCAAGGGCTATCAGTATCTTGTTTAAAAGTCCGTTCTGCATCAATGTATGCGTGTTGCTCGGGTGACACCCGAAATCTGTTTTGTGCGGGCGCACAGGTCGTTTACAATGTCTACATCACTTACTCTTATCCACAGGTCGGCATGGAATACCTCGGCGCTCGCCTCTATGTCGAGCTTGCGCAGGTCTATGCCCAAGGTGGTGGATATGAGGTGTATAATCTCCTGGAGTATGCCCATGCGGTCGATACCCTCCATGCGTATGTGTGCCAGGAAGCGGTCGCCGGCGTCGGTATCCCACTCTGTGGCCACTATGCGCGAGCCGTAGGCGGCTTTGAGCACCTGTGCGCGGGGGCAGTCGAGAGAGTGGATCTCCACGTTGCCCTCCTCGTTGATGTAGCCCATGACGTCGTCGCCGGGGATAGGGCTGCAGCAGGCCTGGATAGTGTAGTTGGGTATGCCGCCGTCGGTGCGCAGCTGGTATATCTGCTTGGTGTTTATCTTGGGTGTCTCCGTGGGTTTGGCCGGAGCTTCGGGCTCCTCGGGCGTCGAGCTCGCCGAGCTCACCATTTTGCCTATGAGCGGAATCTTCGAGAGCAGACCCTTGCTCTGCTTCTGCGAGGCTTTGCGAAGGGGCTTCACAAGGAAGTCGCCAAGGGCTATTTCCTCGGCGCCGAGCTGGTAGCAGAGGTCATCGCGGTTGCCCACGTGGAAGATACCCTGCATCTTGGTGAGCACCATGTTGTTGTCTTCGAGGTTGTTGTCGGCAAGCCAGCGGGTTAGCATCTCATTGCCTTTCACTATCATAGGCTGCCGCAGGGCGCGCAAGCCTTTGCGCAGACGGGTGCGTGCCTTGGCCGTTACCATGAAGTCGGCCCACTCGGGCAGCGGCATCTGGCTCTTGGAGGTGAGCACCTCCACCTGGTCGCCGCTCTTGAGCTCGGTCTGCAGGGGCATGAGCTTGTGGTTCACCTTGGCGGCTATGCAGTGCATGCCTATCTCGCTGTGGAGGTTGAAGGCGAGGTCGAGCACGGTGGCGCCGGCGGGCAGCGTCACAAGGTCGCCCTCGGGCGTGAATACCACAATCTCGGAGGCGAAGAGGTTGAGCTTTAGGGTGTTGAGGAAGTCGATGGCGCTCGGCTCGGGATTATCGAGAATATCTTTGATAGTCTTGAGCCATGCGTTGAGCTCCGACTCCTCGTCGCCCTCGCCGATTTTGTATTTCCAGTGTGCGGCGAAGCCTTTTTCGGCAATCTCGTCCATGCGGCGCGAGCGTATCTGAACTTCAACCCAGTTGCCGTCAGGGCCCATTACCGTGAGGTGCAGTGCCTGGTAGCCGTTGGCTTTCGGGGTCACAATCCAGTCGCGGGTGCGCGTGGGGTGAAGCTGATAGAGGTCGGTTATTGCCGAGTAGATGCTCCAGCATATGCCCTTCTCCTTGCTCTGGTCGTCGCACTCGAACACTATGCGCATGGCATAGAGGTCGTAAACCTCCTCGAAAGGCAGGTGCTTGGTCTCCATTTTGTTGTAAATGGAGTATATTGATTTCAGCCGTGCCTTGGCCTCATATTCCAGGCCAAGGGCGTCGAGCTTCTCCTTTATGGGGGTGGCGAAGTCGGTGTAGACGGCTGCGCGGCGAGCCTCGCTCTCCTGTATCTTCTCTGAGATCTGTCGGTAGATGTCGGGGTGCTCGTGTTTGAAACTGAGGTCTTCGAGTTCGGTCTTTATGGCGAAGAGACCCAGGCGGTGAGCAAGGGGCGCGTAGATGTAAAGTGTCTCACCCGCAATCTTATACCGCTTGTTGGGCGCCATGGAGCCGAGGGTGCGCATGTTGTGCAGGCGGTCGGCCATTTTTATAAGCACCACCCGTATATCCTCGCTCATCGTCAGCAGAAGCTTGCGGAAATTCTCGGCCTGCAGCGACGCCTTGTCGCCGAAGATGCCGCCTGAAATCTTCGTGAGACCCTCCACGAGCTGCGCTATCTTCGGGCCGAAGTGCTGCTCTATGTCCTCTACGGTGTACTCCGTGTCTTCTACAACATCGTGCAGCAGCGCCGCGCATATCGACGTCGAGCCAAGACCTATCTCGCGGCTCGCTATGCGTGCCACGGCTATAGGGTGCATTATGTAGGGCTCGCCGGAGCGCCTGCGTACGCCCGAGTGCGCTTTCTTGGCAAACTGGAAAGCGCGCTCTATGATCTCAACCTTCTTGCGGTGGTTGCTCTGCAAATATCCGTTCAGGAGGTCCTGATAGGCCTCTTGAATCATCTTTTCATCGCGTTCGGCGGTGGCTCGTGCTTCAGTATCCATAGCGAAAGAGAGATTAACAGGTGCAATAAAGTACAAATTTACGCCATATTACCGAAATCTCAAAAAAAAAGTGAGGGCGGCCTGCGCGGCTGCCCTCACTATGCTCTCTTATTTGCTTGCGCCTGCCGGGGCGGCCGGAGGCGTGGGAGGTGTCGGTGGCTTCGGGGCTCCCGTGGCCGCTGCTCCACGCGGCGCCGGTTTCGGTGCCACACGGCTCGAGGCAGGGCCGTCGGGTGCGTCGGGGCTCTGGAAGAAGGGGTAGGGTATGCCGTAAACCCCGTCGATGTCGTAGCCCGGGCTGAGGTAGCCGTCAACTATGGTGTCGCGGCCCGAAGGATTCTCGAAGGTGTAGAGCTGGAAGAAGCGCAGCATGGCAGCAACGTGCTCGAACACGCTGTCCTGGATAGCCTCGTAGGCAAACCACGCCGAGGTAGCAGTGAAGCAATATACCTGGAAGGGAATACCGCCAGCGGTCTGAGGCAACGTCGACACAAAGCAGTCGCTGTCGTGCGAGATGTGCGGGTTGGCGTCGAGCCACATCTTCATGTAGGCGCGGAAGAGGCCGAGGTTGGTGTCTATGGTGCCGTTTACGAGTCCCTCGGGATTGTCGACATCGGCAACCTTGCCCGCGGCGCGCTGCGCGAGTTTCTTGGTGATGTATTCATCCATGAGAGGCACCTTGCGCACGGCCTCAAGCATGGCGTCGGTGGCCGGAAGCACGCTGTCGGCGTCGATCATGAAGCTGCGGCATATGCGCCGCGTGTTGCTCTGCGACATCGTACGGTAGTTGGTGAAGCCACCCGATATAAGACTGTAGGGTGGCAGCGTGGTGGTGGTCTTATCCCAGTTGAGTACCTTGACGGCTACGAGCGACACCTCCTGCACAGTGCCGTTGG
The DNA here is from genome assembly GCA_947573485.1 of uncultured Porphyromonadaceae bacterium. GTDB lineage: Bacteria > Bacteroidota > Bacteroidia > Bacteroidales > Muribaculaceae > CAG-873. Next base: position 17,033 of record CANPGB010000025.1, read on the forward strand.
CATTGGTGCCGGGCACCGCAATCCAGTCGCCAACATGCAGACTGTCGTTCTCCGAGAGCTGAACTCCGGCCACAACGCCCATGATATTATCTTTGAAAATCAACATCAGCACCGCCGAGAAAGCTCCCAAACCAGCTAACAGCGAGCCGGGCGACTTGTCAACGATAATCGCAACAGCTATAATCGTGGCGATTATCCACAATATGCCTTTGAGCAGCTGCGCAAGCCCGTTGAGAGGCAGGTGACGCTTGTTGGCGCGCGCATTGAAACGCTGCCATAGAGCGTTGACAAGCGAGCAAAGCGAGAGTGTCACCACAAACACTATATACACAAGCGTGATTTTGGTGAGCGTGCTCGCAAGAGTGTTGTGGTTCGAGAGGGTGAACTGGATGAGAATCAGGAATACTATCGGCGGTATTATCCGGCAGATGCGGTGGAAAAACTTCGCGTCGGTAAGGCCGCGGTAAGTATCCGAATCCCACTTCTTGGCCACGAAATTCACTATCCGGAGTATAAGCCACTGAGCAACCCAGCCAACGCCCAAGGCGATGCCTAAAACCACAGCGGCGTAGAGGAACGTGACAAGCGTGGTATTGCCCTCAAGGTTGAAAAACCCCAGAATCCAATCCACGATATTCATTATAAACCGGGCCACGGCATACGACGACGAACCCGCCTGATCGCCTATAAAATGCGTCAGGTCGTTAGCCGGGGTATGGTCCGCTGCTATCCGTACCAGAGAAAGAAGCGTGCTTGTTGTCATTGTGCGATGAATTATACGTTTATATTCTTTACGCACTCACACACGCCTTTGTTCACTCAATCAATAAAAATACACCTTTTCGCATTGTGTCCGGCACCCACGCCAGCGCAGCCTGCTTTGAGGTAGTGCGAGGGCGGAAAGCCCGAGCCGCCGCGCCACACAATTTGTTCAAGCAAGGTGGCTTCAGCCACCGCATCAGCCCACACGCATGGGCAGGCTGCTTTGGAGTTGTGCGAGGGCGGAAAGCCCGAGTTGAGCAGCCACCAATCCAGCCCCGGAGGGGCTGCATATGGTTAACCCGGGGTGCATGTCACCCCGGGCACAGCCTCTCTCATCGAAAGCCGCACCGGCGGTGCGGTACCACAGCACCCTCGCAAGTGCAGGCTGCTTTGAAGCCGTGCGAGGGCGGAAAGCCCGAGCCTCGGTTTCCCCGTACTACTGCAGACGGATGCGGCATTTATATTCCGGCGGATATCTGTCGAACAAGTGGTTTATATCAGTAAATTCCTTCGGGGTTATATTAGTTTTGCGTATTCGTATTATATATTCCCGGTAGGCATGGTTTTGGGTAACCTCTACGTCAATTATATTAGGGTCTGTATGTGTAATTTTAAGCCAATTGGCTTCGATACTGTAAGGATTGAATATATAAACATCCGGTTCCGAAGGTTCATAGTTATAATCTGATAGGATTTTTCGGATTGCTTTAACGCCCGAAGTTTCATATCCATCTGATTTTGCAATACCGGTGACCTCCCCAAGTGACTGGATGCTAATCTGCGCTTTGCCTCCGCTCATCGGAAGATATATTATTGTATCTGCTTGGGGTGCGATATTATCCCATGCTTCCTCGGGTCCTGTGCATGCCAGATTCTTGGCAAGTGCTTCCGAATAGCTCAAAGTAATAGTCTCGATGATATCCTCCGGTTGTTCTTCCGGTTGAATCGGCTCGTCATTCGACGAACATGATGCCAAGACAAGCATCAAGCCGATATTTAAAAGCAACATTAAATTCTTCATAACGCTGACAAAATATGTGATTTGGATATTGGTTATCGACAAGTAGAATGCGTGTGATTTTTGTCGCGCACTGCTATTTTTCTATTGAGGGTTACTGAAAACAATAGCTGCTATCATCTGATCCTCAAAAAGAGATTTATCCTCCTCAGGAGTATTATCAATAGCATAATCAGGAGCGGTTGCATAAGCCGGGCGCATTTCAAGCTTTGAGAAGTATCCGTTACATTTCCCATGCCATCCCCAGTTATAATGGAAGAATCCACCCTCTCCGGTTTTAAGAGACTGTTGAAGTACCCACTGCTGAAAAACTCCGGGAGTGGTATCCATGGTATAGATGTTTTTGTAAATCTCGGCCTCCATATAGCCATCAGCAAGCCAGGTATATCCTCCGTCTAACATCATGATTGTTATGTAATTCTCTATACCTAACTTGATATATTCGCTTAATTTTTCTAATGAGAGGACTTCTTCAACTCGGGAATCCGCTATAGGCGTTTTCGTCGGATAGTAGGCATAGATTATCCAGTCAAGAGCTCCTTTTGGGGTCGCCAAAGCATGGCAAATACTATCAAGAATCACATTTCCGTCAACTTTGGTATAATTGCTATTGGAATAGTCTGCCACGCCCTTACCAAGTTGTGCCATGAGATGCCCAAGCACAATATGATCTTGTTCACTGGCCGGGCACTGGATGAAAGGCGCGACACCATTGTCTGCATAATTCTTGTCATGATACTTTATATCATGCTTTTTTAGTGACTCCCAATCGATCTCAATGTAAAAAGGTTTCGTTTGGCCTTCAAAAACTAAGTGTTTGGGTTTGTTATAGGCACTGAGGTACTGGGCGAGTGTTACTATCGATTGACCGACATGTTTGTTGGGGCAAAGGAGAGCTTCATCACCGGTCTCGCCCCAACGAACCTCCACCTTGGGGCCTATTTGGCTTTTTGGTCTCAGTTCAATCTCTGTTTTTCTTTTTACAAATCCAGTACCGATGTCGATTGAAGTATTTTCTTTTTGAAGACTCGCATATTTGACAGCTGTATTCATGAAAACACTGAAACCCTCTGGCATATTCATGCCAGGCTCATAATGCCCGTCTTCAATCACTGCCAACAAAGGCTCTCCGCTTTCTGCTGCTGATATTACAGCAAAACCATTATCTTCGGGATAATTGAAGATGTACAGCAAAGTATCCGCTTCGGAGTTACGTGAAGGAACACTCGTGATAGCGATAGGCGTTAGGGAGCCTTCCGCTACATTTCGGCTATTCGTGGAGGCGTGCTTTTGCAATATGGCTCCAAAAGCATCTTTAGCCAATTGTTCGGCTTCTGTTATTGAACGTGTAGGTGTCTTGATTTGCGCTTCTTGTTTGTCTGGCGCCTGCTCTTTTACTTGCAAGTCAGTTTCAGCTGTGCAAGCCATCAGGAGCAAAAGGGTTAGATAAAAGATTTTCTTCATAGCATTGTGTTTTGTAGGTTAGTTCGCAAATGTACACATATTTTTTGAAAAAGAATGCATACAATTAAAACAATAACATAAATTAACATCTGTACGGTTTGCGCAAGAATCAAGATTTATCTTGGTATTCCCCCTACCCATATGCAGGCTACTTTGAAGCCGTGCGAGGGCAGAAAGCCCGACTTCCGCGCCGCATTATTTGTTCAAGCAAGGTGGCTTCAGCCACCGCATCAGCCCCCTCTCCGCTTTGGAGCTGTGCGAGGGCGGAAAGCCCGAGTTCGGGTTTCTAACACATATTCACAAAAAGCCGCACACTATCTTTGCAGCAAACTTTACCCTTTTGCCTTTATCCATAAGGCCGAAGGCTTTCGGCCTTATGCTCACCCCGCTCCCACATAGACTCCGCCGCAGGCGCCCCCGCCCCGACATCACCGCTGAATTTCAGCGGTGGTATGGTCGTGCACTCCGTTGGTGGGAGCGCAAAGCAATCTACACCCTCGAGCGTCAGCGCCGCGCAGGCCTCACAATCCGCGCACAAATCATCGACTGGCCCGGTACCGACACCACACCCGTCCTCACAGCCTATATAAACTGGCTCCTCTCCCGAGCCGACTGGGCAGAAGTCGCCATAGCCGCCAAAACCACAAAAGAGGCAAAAGAGATAGGTAAAAGCATAAACCGCAAGCAAGTATTCACAGCCTCCCACCGCAACGCCGACCGGCTCCGAGGCAGCAACTTCCACATCTGCCTCATCCATAATCTCTCAAATAAAGACTGGCGAACCGTCAACTCAGCCCTTGCCCCCGTCATACCCGACTACGGCATGGGCTGCGCCATTATCTACCACACCGGCAGTGGCACCCGTCGGCCCGAGCTCCCTCCCGCCTTCATACCCCAGCCCACAATACGCGAATATAAGCAGCTCCACCCCCACATACCCTTCGACCGCCCCGAGTCAATAGAAGCAGACCCCGACCCGCCCCCAAATAACTTTTGCTTTCCAGCCCCTACCCCCTCCCCCCTAACTCCTAACCACCCACTGCTCTTGCATGGGTGTGCGGCAGCTGCCCCGCCCCAATCGCAGCGAAGTGTAGCTTGACATGTTGAACCGAAAACAGCAGCGGCGCGCCCGGGTGGGCGCGCCGCTGTATGTTGAGCAGGGGAGGGTGTTTATTTTGCGTAGAGTTTCTCGCGGGCTTCGAGCACGCGGGGGTCGGTGATATAATCGTCGTACTCGGTGAGCTTGTCGATTATGCCGTTGGGGGTGAGCTCGATTATGCGGTTGCATACTGTCTGGATGAACTCGTGGTCGTGCGAAGCCATGAGGATCACGCCTTTGAAAGCCTGCAGGGTGTTGTTGAATGCCTGGATAGACTCGAGGTCGAGGTGGTTGGTGGGCGAGTCGAGCACCATGGTGTTTGCGTCGCGGAGCATCATGCGGGCTATCATACAGCGCATTTTCTCACCACCGGAGAGCACTGAGGCTTTTTTGAGGACGTCCTCGCCGGAGAAGAGCATCTTGCCCAGGAAGCCTTTGAGGTAGATTTCGCTGGAGTCGTCGCTGAACTGGCCGAGCCAGTCGACGAGGTTGTAGTCGGTGTTGAAGAATGCCGAGTTGTCGAGCGGGAGGTAGGCCGTGGTAATGGTCTGACCCCACTCGAAGGTGCCTTCGTCGGCCTTGCGGTTGCCGTTTATAATCTCGAAGAGGGCGGTCATTGCGCGGGGGTCGTGGCTGAGGAATGCCACCTTGTCGCCTTTCTCTATCTGGAAGTTTACGTCTTTGAAGAGAATCTCGCCGTCGACGCTGGCGGTAAGGCCTTTCACTTCGAGAATCTTGTTGCCCACCTCGCGCGAGGGGGTGAAGATAATGCCGGGGTAGCGGCGCGACGATGCCTGGATTTCCTCGATGTTGAGTTTCTCAAGCATCTTCTTGCGCGATGTGGTCTGCTTGCTCTTTGCCACGTTGGCGCTGAATCGGCGTATGAACTCGAGGAGCTCCTGACGCTTCTCTTCGGCTTTCTTGTTGGCCTGCTGCTGCTGACGGAGGGCGAGCTGCGAGCTCTGGTACCAGAAAGAGTAGTTGCCGGCGAAGAGCTGCACGCGGTTGTAGTCGATGTCGAGTGTGTGTGTGCACACCGAGTCGAGGAAGTGGCGGTCGTGCGATACGACGAGCACGGTGTTCTCGAAGTTCGAGAGGTAGTTCTCGAGCCAGGCCACGGTATCGAGGTCAAGGTCGTTGGTGGGCTCGTCGAGGAGGAGGTTGTCGGGGTTGCCGAAGAGGGCTTTAGCAAGGAGTACGCGCACTTTCTCGTTGGCGCTGACGTCGCGCATGAGCATGCCGTGGCGGTCTTCTTTTATGCCGAGGCCGCTGAGGAGAGCTGCGGCATCGCTCTCGGCGTTCCAGCCTTCGAGCTCGGCGAATTTCTCTTCAAGCTCAGAGGCGCGTATGCCGTCGGCGTCCGAGAAGTCGGGCTTGGCGTAGAGGGCGTCTTTCTCCTGCATTATATCCCAAAGCACGGTGTGGCCGCGGAGCACGGTCTCGAGCACTGTGCAGTCGTCGAATTTGAAGTGGTCCTGCTCGAGCACGCTCATGCGCTCGCCGGGGCCCTGCGCTATGGTGCCTGCGGTAGGCGTGAGCTGACCGCTGAGCATGCGCATGAGGGTTGATTTTCCGGCACCGTTGGCACCGATTATGCCATAGCAGTTGCCGGGCGTGAATTTGAGGTTAACGTCCTGGAAAAGTGGTTTTTTACCGAATTGGATACCTAAGTTGGATACTGTTATCATTATGATTGGCTTGTGTTAGCTTAGAAAAGGGCTGCCGAGAGCGCTTTGAGGGCGCGCAGCTTGTCGGCACTCCGCACGAGCACCGAGATATTGTAGTTGCTCCCGCCGTACGAAATCATGCGGAGAGGAATACCGTCGAGCGCCGAGATAACTTTTGCCTGGAAAGAGCAGTTCTGCCACTCGAGGTCGCCCACGACGCATATTATGACCATGTCGCGCTCCACCGTCACGGTGCCGAAGTGCTTGAGGTCGTCTACTATGGCTGCAAGACGCGAGTCGTCGTCAACGCTCACGCTAACTCCGACCTCCGAGGTTGCCATCATGTCGATGCTCGTGCGGTGGTATTCAAAGGTTTCGAACACCTTGTGGAGGAATCCGTAGGCCAGGAGCATGCGCCCCGATTTTATTTTCACCGCCGTGATATTGTCTTTTGCGGCGATCGCCTTGAGTTTGCCGTCGGGCGGGAAATTGTAAATCACCGTTCCTGCGGCTTCGGGCTGCAGGGTGTTGAGCAGGCGCACGGGTATGTTGTGGAGCTTTGCCGGAAGCACGCACGAGGGGTGGAGAATCTTGGCACCGAAGTATGCGAGCTCGGCGGCCTCCTCGAAGTGGAGCTCTCCCACGGGGCGGGTGCCCTCAACGAAGCGGGGGTCGTTGTTGTGCATGCCGTCGATGTCGGTCCATATCTGAATCTCCTCGGCTTCGAGCACGGCACCTATGATAGATGCGGTGTAGTCGCTGCCGCCGCGCTTGAGGTTGTCGATGCCGCCGGTGCTGTTGCGGCATATGTAACCCTGTGTGAGGAAAATGTCGGCCTTGGGTGCGAGGTCGATCATGCGTCGCAGGCGTGTGCCTATGTGCTGCATGTCGGGCTCGCCGCTCTCAAGGGTGCGCATGTAGTCGAGGGCGGGGAGCAATGCCGAGCGCACGCCCTTCTCCTCGAGGTAGCGCTGCATGAGCGCCGTAGACATGAGCTCGCCCTGCGCGAGAATCTCTTTCTCGCCGGCCTCGGTGAGGGGCTCCGAGAGGTAGGAGCGGAGCAGGGCGAAGATGTGCTCGAGGGCTTCCGATGCCTTGAGCCTGCCGCCATCTGTGGCGAAGAGCTCGCTTATTACGGCTACATACTTGGCTTCGAGGGCGTTGATAGTTTCCTGCGCGCCGGGGATATTGCCTTTGTAGAGGTATTCCGAAATCTCGACAAGAGAGTTTGTCGTGCCCGACATTGCCGAGAGAACCACCACGTTGCGCTCCCCCGGCATAATGAGGGAGGCAACGTGCTTGATACGTTCGGGCGAGCCAACCGATGTGCCGCCGAATTTCAGTACTTTCATTTTCAGTTTTCTGTCTCTGTGCCCGGCTCTGTGTACCACTTGCTGTACATGAGGTAGTTGCGGGCTATCTTCTGGTTCATCTCGCGAGCCTGCGCGGGGTCAACCATCTTAATGAATTTTGCCGGAGCACCGCCCCACAGCTCATTGGGGCCTATTTTTGTGCGTGAGAGCACCACGGCACCGGCAGCGACAATGGCGCCTTCGCCCACCTCGGCATCGTCCATTACCACGGCTCCCATGCCGATGAGCGCGAAGTTGTGTATTTTGGCCCCGTGAACAGTAACGTTGTGGCCTATCGAAACATCGTCGCCAATCTCTATAGTCGATTTCTGATAAAGGGTGTGCAGAACCGAACCGTCCTGGATATTAACGCGGTTGCCTATTGTTATGGTGTTCACGTCGCCGCGGAGCACGGTGTTGAACCATATGCTGCAGCCGTCGCCCATGGTAACGTCGCCAATGAGTGTGGCGTTCTCGGCCAGGAAGCAGTCGGCGCCGGTCTTGGGGGTAAAGCCTCTTACGGGAATAATAAGTGCCATATCTGTGTTTCTGAGGTTAGCGGTTAAGGGGTGCTGTGGCGGCCTTGAGCCATACGCGCTCGGCGTCGGTGAGCGAGGGAGCGAGGCGCTCGAAAACCGTTGCGTGGTAGTTGTCGACCCACTCTATCTCCTCGTCAGTCATAATGGCGGTGTCGAAGAGCGAGCGGTCGAAGGGGCAGAGGGTGAGGGTCTCGAAGCCGAGGAACTCGCCGAACTCTGTGGTCATCTCGGGGTGGCAGAGCACGAGGTTCTCGCAGCGTATGCCGTGGATGTTCTCGCGGTAGAGGCCGGGTTCGTTGGAGGTTATGGAGCCGGGGAGGAGGGGAGCGTCAACGTAGTTGAGGCGTATCGAGTGGGGGCCTTCGTGTACGCTCAGGAAGTGGCCGACGCCGTGGCCTGTGCCGTGGAGGTAGCTGAGGCCGTGTTTCCAGAGGAACTGGCGGGCGAGTGCGTCGAGCTGCGCGCCGCGTGTGCCGGCGGGGAATATTGCCTTTGCCAGAGCTATGTGGCCTTTCATGACAAGGGTGAAATCGGTGCGCTCGGCGGCGGTGGGGGTGCCCAGGCATATTGTGCGGGTGATGTCGGTGGTGCCGTCGAGGTACTGTGCGCCCGAGTCGATGAGCAGGAGTCCTTCGGGTCGCAGTGTAGAGCTGCTCTCGGCGGTTGCCTCGTAGTGCACGATAGCGCCGTGGGGGCCGTAGCCTGCGATAGTGCCGAAGCTTGCGTCGAAGAATCCTTCGCCCATGCTGCGGTATTTGTGGAGGATGGCGTCGATGTCGAGCTCGGTGGTGGTAGTGCCGTCGGCCATGCGGCGCTCAATCTCCATAAGAGAGCGTACCATGGCCACTCCGTCGCGCTGCATGGCGCGGCGCACGCCTTCGAGCTGGGTGCCGTTTTTCACCGATTTGAGCACTGCAGCTGCCGATATGCCGCCGTCGATAGCACGGTCGCCGAGAATGGCGAGGAGCTCAAGGGCTGTGTGGCCTGCATCGACGAGCACCTTGGTTTCTGTACCGAGGGCGCCGAGGAAGTCTTTAACTGCATTATAGGGCTTGGTGGTCACGCCCTGCGAGCTGAGGTAGGCGAGGGTGGCCTCGTTGAGCTTAGCAGGGTCGATGAAGAGGGTTGAGCCGCCGTTGGCAATATAGAGGAACGCGGTGGCTACGGGGGTGTGCTTGACGTCGTTGGAGCGTATGTTGAGTGTCCAGGCAATGTCGTCGAGGGTGGAGAGGAACACGGCGTCGGCGCCTTTGGTGCGGGCGTCGGCAAGCTCTTCGGCGAGCTTGGTGCGGGCGTCCTTGCCGGCGTATTTGGTCTCGTGTACGAATACGGGGGCGTCGGGCAGGGCGGGGCGGTCGTGCCAAATGCGGTCGATTACGTCGAAGGTGGTTACGAGGTTGATGCCTGCTGCGCCGAGGGCGAGGCGGAGTTTATCGGCTGCGGCGCGTGTGAAGAGCATACCGTCGAGGCCTACGGTGCTGCCCTGGGGGAGCGTGGCGCAGAGGTATGCGGCGATGTCGGGCGTGCCGGGGAGGCCGTCTTTCATAAGCTCGATTGTGGTGCCTTCGAGCTGCTGTGCAGCCTGGAGGAAGTAGCGTGAGTCGGTCCAGAGGGCGGCTTTATCGGCGCATACCACGAGGTCGCCTGCCGACCCTGTGAAGCCCGAGAGCCAGCGGCGTACCTGCCAGTGAGGCGCGAGGTATTCGCCCTGGTGAGGGTCGGCCTGGCGCACAATGGCGGCGTCGATGCCGCGTTCGGCCATGAGGGCGCGGAATTGGGAGAGGCGGTTGATGATTTCGGTGTTCATATATGTAGTTTTATTTTTGATTCAACGGTAGCTTTTGAGGGGCGGGTAGAAGGCGTCGGCAATGTGCTCGAGCTCGTAGTTGTCGGGCGTGCCCGATATGGCGAAGAGGTCGAACTGCGCCTCCAGAGGCAGGTTCTCGTGCTGCATGTAGGCATCGGCTGCGCGCACCATATTGGCTATCTTGCGTTTGTCGACGGCTTCGAGCGGGTCGGTGTCGCGGTCGGTGCGGGTCTTTACTTCGGCGAAAACGAGCACGTCGTCTTTCCGCGCCACGATGTCGATTTCGAGGTGCCCGAGGCGCCAGTTTCGCGCCACAATGGAGTACCCCGCCTCGATAAGGCGTTCTACGGCGAGCTCCTCGCCCCATTTTCCGGTGTCGTTGTGCTTAGCCATAGTCAGCGCCTCCAGAAAGCGGGGGTGAACAGAACGAGTACTGTGAATATTTCGAGACGGCCCACGAGCATGAGGAACGACAGAATCCACTTGCCGAGGTCGGGCATGATGTCGTAGGAGTTGCCGTAGCCTGTGACACCTGCGGCGAGGCCGGTGTTTGAGATGCAGGAGAATGCCGAGAAGAAGGCGTCGACCAGCGGCACGCCGCAGCCTGTGAGTGCCATGCCCCCGCCAACGATGAGCAGCATGTAGATGCAGAGGAAGGCTATCACCTTGGTCACGAGCTCGGGGTTTACCACCTTGCCGCTGACTTTGACGGAGAGCACCGAGTGGGGGTATATGCAACGGTAGAGCTCGTTGTCGGCGTTCTTGAAGAGGTAGATTATGCGGTCGATTTTAGCGCCGCCGGAGGTTGAGCCCGCGCAGGCGCCGAAGAACATCATTATGAAAGTGAGAGAGAGTATGAAGGGCCCCCAGCCCTCGAAGTTGTTGACGGTGAAGCCCGTGGAGGTAATGGTGGAAACTATCTGAAATAGTGGGTCGATAGTGAGGCTTCGCCACGATTTTACTTCGCCACGCATGACAATGGTGCTCACGAAGAGGAGCATCATCACGCCTATTATAATAAGGTAGGTGCGGAAAACCTCGTTGCGCCAGGGGGCTTTGAAGTTGCCTTTGAGTATCTTGTAGATGAGGCCGAAATTCACGCCGCCGAGAAACATGAAGATAATAAGCACAACCTTGATGTAGACGGAGTAGTCCCAGGCGCTTATGCCTGCAGGGGTGGATGAGTAGCCGCCGGTGGATATTGCTCCGAAGGCGTGGCATATGCTGTCGAAGAGGTTCATTGGCCCTGCCCAGAGCAGGAGTATCAGTACTACCGTAAGGCCTATGTAGATGAGCCACAGGTTCTTGGCTGTCTGGCTTATGCGCGGGCTTATTTTATCGTGGGTTATGCCTGTGACCTCGGCGTTGAACATCTGCATGCCTCCTGCGTGGTTGAGCATGGGTATAACCGCGAGTGTGAAGAGTATTATACCCATGCCGCCTATCCACTGCATGAGGGCGCGCCAGAGGTGCACGCCGTGGCTCATGTCGGTGACGGTGTCGAGCACCGAGGCGCCGGTGGTTGTGAAGCCCGACATTGCCTCGAAGAAGGCGTCGCTGATGTCGAGGGGGTGGGAGCAGAAGAGGAAGGGTATGAGGCCGAAGAGCGAGAACACTATCCACACCATTGCGGTTAGGAGGTAGCCGTCGCGCTTGCCCATGTAGTCGCTTGTGGGGCGGCTGCGGAGGGCCAGGAGCAGGCCTGCGAGGAGGGTGCCTGCGGATGTCAGGGCAAAGGGGAGCCAGTCGCTCTCACCGTATGCCAGGCAGGTGAGGGCGGGGAATGTGAGGAATATTGCCTCGATAATAAGGAGCCAGCCCATGATTCTCATGAGCATGCGCACGTTGATGAGGTGTCGGGCTGCGATATTGAACAGAGGCATTGTGTCAGTTGAAAAGTCGTTCTACTTTATGGAGTGCGCCTGAGAGGCAGAATACGAGCACGTGGTCGCCGGGCTGAATCACGGTGTTACCTGTGATGAGCATGCCTTCGTTGCCGCGGATGAGTGCCGCGAGGGTAAGCTCGCGGGGTAGCGAGAGGTCTTTTACGGCCGAGCGTGTAATCTTTGAGCCGGGACGTGCCTCGAGCTCGGCAACTTCGGCGTCGGCCAGGGCGAGGCATTTCGAGGTTGAGGAGTCGGCGTCGAGGAGTAACTGGAAGATAGTGCTCGAGGCAAGGAGCTTCTTGTTGATTACGGTGCCGATGTTGAGGTTCTCGGCGAGGGATATGAACTGTATGTTCTCGACGTCGGCCACGGTTTTCTTTACACCCAGTTCTTTGGCTGTGAGGCAGGTGAAGATGTTTGTCTCGCTGCTTGCGGTGAGTGCCACGAAGGCGTCCATGTCGGCTATGCCGATGTCGCTGAGGAGGTCGATGTCGCGGGCGTCGCCGTGTATAATCTCGCAGTCGGGGCATTTCTGGGGCAGCTTGCGGCACAGCTCCATGTCGCTCTCCACTATTTTGAAGCGGAACTCTTCGTGGGCGCTGTTGACGAGGCGTATTGCAATCTTTGAGCCGCCCATTATGAGCACTCGCTTGATGCGGTGCTCAGTCTTGCCTGTGAGCACGAGGAGGTCGTCGAGGTGGTCGCGAGTGGTGGTGAAGTAGAGAATGTCGCCTGCTTCCATCTGGTGGTCGCCACGGGGTATTATAGTCTCGTGGTTTCGCTTTATGGCCGAAACGTGGAAGTGGTGGTTGGTGTTTGTGAAGTCGCGCAGCTTCATGCCTGCGAGGGGCGCTCCCGGGCGCAGTTTCACGCCTGCGAGTATTATTCGGCCGTCGTGGAGCTCGAACCAGTTGCGCACCCATGTGCGGCGGAGCGCGGTTATAATCTCTTGTGCGGCAAGGTATTCAGGGTAAATCACCCGGTCGACACCCATGTGGCGCACGTGTGCGGTGTTGGCCGGGTCCATGAAGTCGTAGGAGTCGATTCGCGCCACTGTGGTTGCGGCTCCGAGGTTCTTTGCAATGGAGCAGGCCACGATGTTGTTTGACTCATAAGGCGTTACGGCAATGAAGAGGTCGCACCCCTGTACACCGGCCTCGCGCTGAGTGGCGAAGGATGTGGGGTTACCGGCGAAGGTCATAAGGTTGTAGTTGGCGTCGAGCACCGCGAGGCGTTCGGCGTCACTGTCGATGAGCATTATGTCCTGTTCTTCGTCGGAGAGTAGTTTTGCGAGGTGCGAGCCTACTTCTCCGGCACCGGCTATCACTATTTTCATTTGGTGTCAGAGTTAGTTTGGGCAGCAGCCTGAATGGCGGCTGCAATGGCGTCGGTGTCGAAGCCGCAGATGTGCCTGAGCTGGTCGGGCGTACCCTGGGGTATGAAGCGGTCGGGTATGCCGAGGCGTGTGATTTTGACCGCCGGGGCATTGGCAGAGAACCACTCGGCCACAGCACCTCCGAGACCGCCGTCGACGGTGCCGTCTTCGACCGTTATCACCGGGCAGCCTTTGGCGGCGACTTCGGCGAGAATATCGGTGTCGAGAGGCTTGAGGAATATCATGTCGTAGACGGCGGCCGATATGCCTTTCTCGGCAGCGCGGGTCGCGGCGTCGAGGGCGTCGTTGGCCACGGGACCGAGTGTGAGCAGTGCTACGTCGGAGCCGTCGCGGAGCTTCTCGCCTTTACCCAAGGGCAAGGCACGCATGGGGCACTTCCAGTCGGGATTGTGACCGGCGCCACGAGGATAACGTATTGCGAGGGGGCCATGTTCGACGGCCTGGGCTGTAAAGAGCAGGTTGCGGAGTGTGTGTTCGTCGCGGCCCGAGGCTATTGTCATGCCGGGCACTGTGCGGAGATATGCGAGGTCGTATGCGCCGTGGTGTGTGGCGCCGTCCTCGCCGACGAGGCCTGCGCGGTCGATGCAGAACGTTACGGGGAGGTTCTGCAGAGCCACGTCGTGAATTATGTGGTCGTAGGCTCGCTGTAGGAAGCTTGAGTATATTGCCACGAAGGGTAGCATGCCGTCTTTGGCGAGGCCGCCGGCGAAGGTTACGGCGTGGCCTTCGGAAATGCCGACGTCGAACACGCGGTCGGGGAGGGCTGCCTGCACGGTGCCCATGGATGTGCCCGAGAGCATGGCTGCCGAGATGCCCACTATGCGGGGGTTCTGCTGCGCGAGCTCCAACAGGGTGTTGCCGAATACGTCCTGGTATTTCAGGGGCTTGCCTTCGGAGTCGCCGCCTATCTTCTTGCCCGTGGCGGGGTCGAATTTACCCGGGGCATGCCAAGATGCGGGGTCGGCCTCGGCGGGAGCGTAGCCTTTGCCTTTTACGGTCTTGAGGTGGAGTATGCGGGGGCCGTCCATGTCGCGGATGTCGTTTAGCACGCGGACTATGGTGGCTATGTCGTGGCCGTCGAAGGGTCCGAAATAGCGTATGTTGAGGCCCTCGAATATGTTCTGCTGCTTGGAGAGGAGCGATTTTAGGCTGTTGTTGAAGCGGAGGAGGGCGCCACGGCGTTGCTCTGATACGAGTCCTGTCTTTTTAAGGAGTTTGAAAGCCTTGTAGCGCAGGTCGTTGTAGAGTCGCGAGGTGGTGAGGTGGGCCATGTAGCTGTTGAGCGCTCCGACGTTGTCGTCGATTGACATATCGTTGTCGTTGAGCACTATCAGCAGGTTGTTGGGGGTGTTTGCGGCGTTGTTCATGCCCTCGAAGGCGAGACCGCCGCTTATTGAGGCGTCGCCTATGACAGCCACGACGTTGCGGCGCGGTGTCTCTTTTTTGAGTTGCGATGCCACTGCCATGCCGAGGGCTGCCGATATCGAGTTAGAGGCGTGTCCGGCCGAGAAGGTGTCGTACTCGCTTTCGGCGGGGTTGGGGAATCCGCTTAGACCTCCGAGCTTGCGGTTTGTGGCAAAAGCGTCGCGGCGGCCGGTGAGTATTTTGTGCCCGTAGGCCTGGTGGCCAACGTCCCAGACGATGCGGTCGTAGGGGGTGTTGAACACGTAATGCAGTGCCACGGTGAGCTCTACGGCTCCCATGCTCGATGCGAAGTGGCCGGGGTTAACGGCGAGGTTGCTGATGAGGAAGCGCCGGATTTCGTCGCACACCTGAGGCAGTTGCTCAGGGTCGAGCTTGCGCAGGTCGGCAGGGCTGTCGATGCCTTCAAGAAGAGGCAAACGCGTGATTTTGTCGCTCATCTCTTCACGTATTTTTTGTACATCGGCACGAATATGATAATGGCCGAGGCCACAATCACGAACAGAGTGTAGAGCGTGAACTGCGAGTGGGCGAGTATGTATCCCACAAGCCCGAGCCAAAGCAGCCCCAGAATCACAAATCTCACTATTACCGATGGTTTCATGTCGTTTCTTATATTATTACTAACTTGCAAAATTAGCAAATTTTTGGCAGTCGAGCAAAAATGTATTATTTTTGCCTCTGAACCCGAGGCGCGCCGGTGCCGTTATAAGGAAAAGCTCCCTAATTATGAATAAGATACGCTTGTTTTCACTTCTTCTGCTCTTGGTGGGCGCGGCAGCATATGCCGCCGACCCCATGGCCACCGATTATACCTTTGCCCAATGCGAGGGCTCGCTCACTCCTTATCCTGCCGATGTGCAGGCTGAGGCCTACCCCGACTCGCTGGTGCCTGTTTTCATCAACCATGTGAGCCGCCATGGAGCGCGCTATCCGGCGTCGTCGGCCAACTGCCTGACGCTGCGCCGCGCTCTTGAGAAGGCTGACTCGCTCGGGACGCTGACGCCGCTCGGGCGCAAGCTTGCGGCGCTTAACAATGAGGTGATACGCCTGAGCGAGGGGCGCTGGGGCGCTCTCGACAGTCTTGGCATGGCCGAGCAGGCGGGTATAGCGACGCGCATGTTCTATAACTACGCCGAGGTTTTCGGGCAGGAGAGCACGGTGCAGGCGCTGTCGTCGTATTCGCCCCGCGCGATGATGAGTATGTTCTCGTTCGTGCATCAGCTCGACCGCCTCAATAACCGCGTGACTTTCACTACATCAACTGGTAAGATAAACTCGCCGCTTATGCGCCCGTTCGACATAGACAAGGATTATCTTGCTTTTCGCCGCGACAAGACGTGGAAGCCTGCGTATGATGAATATGTGCGCACTGCATGCCCCGTGACGGCCCTGCGCCGCGCTCTCGGTGAGGGCTATCCCTACGGCGGCGATGATGCGGCGCGGGAGCTGGCGCTTGTGGAGTACTATGTGGTGGCCGGGCTGCAGGCTATGGGTCTGCCTTCGCAGATGCAGGATTTCTTCACTCCTGCCGAGGCTAACGCGCTGTGGAGCTGCTTCAACCTGCGCCAGTATCTACAGCGCACCGCAACTACCGTATCGGCTGTTCCTGCCGATATTGCCGCTGACCTTGTGCTGAATCTGATAGAGACTACCGACAGCTATGTGACGGGCGAGAATACCACGGTGACGGCGGTGCTGCGCTTCGGGCATGCCGAGACTATGATGCCGCTGCTGTCGCTGCTCAAAATTCCCGGTTGCAGCTATATGACCAACTATTTTGATACAGTAGGACTTCACTGGCGCGACTTCGATGTTGTGCCTATGGCGTCGAACCTGCAGATGATAGTTTTCAAGTCGGTGCGGAGCGGCCGCTTCTATGTGCGCCTCGACCTTAACGAGCGGCCTGTGCAGCTGCGCTCGGGCGACACCGACATCTACTATCCGTGGGGCGAGCTCCGGCGCTATATGATGAGCTGCGTGCCGCTTTATGCGCAGTGAGACTTGAGATAAGGTGTGTGACAAATTTGAGTTTCCCGCGGAAAATTTGCGGGATTGGTGATTTTGCACTATCTTTGTGGCAAAACCGACTGTTATGACTTGAAATCACGCTGAAATTACAGATACCAAACACGGCCTGACAGCCCATGCTGTGCGCTGCCGTGAAGTGTACATTGTAATTTTAGCAGTATGATAGATTCTTTATTTCCGAGATTCTGGATTATGTCGTCGGACGAGGACCAGCCTGTGGTCGACGACCTCGTAGCGGGCCTCCGCGCCGACAGGGGGCTTACGGTGATGATAGTGCGCACCGGCTACGACGAGAACCGCAGCAAGCGGCTTATTGCTGCGGCAAGGCTTTCTCCTTGGGAGACTCTGCGGCTCGCGCGGCGCCTGAAAGTAAATCTCAGCGAGCTGCCCGCCTTCATAGGCGAGTGTATGGAGGAGTGGGGCGAGATTGTAAACCCCACTTTCGGCGAGGTTGCCGATTGCCTTAAAGAAATTACCGAGTGCCTGCTCGACGAGGGGTGCCGGTTCCGAGTTACAAGAGGCCGTTGAGGAGCATCAGTGCCTGCGCTGAGGCGCGGTCGATGACTGCCTGACGGTCGCCTCCGAAGTGAAAACATTCAGTGATTGTCTGCTGCGGTGTGGCTGCGGCAATCCAAACCGTTCCGATGGGCTTTTCGGCCGACCCTCCCGAGGGGCCGGCTATTCCTGTTGTTGCCACTGCGCAGTCGGCGCCGGTGAGACGGCGTATGCCTTCGACCATCTGGCCTGCGACTGCGCGGCTTACGGCACCATATTGCTCGAGAGCGCGGCGGGTTACGCCTAATGTCTGCATCTTTACGTCGTTGCTGTAGGATACTACGCCGCCGAGCATGGTGTCGGAGCAGCCGGGTATTGCGGTGATGAGGTGCGCTATGTTGCCGCCTGTGCAGCTTTCGGCTGTGGCTACGGTGTAGCGGCGGGCGCGGAGTGCGTGCAGGAGGAGTTCGGCGGGCGAGAGTTTGCCTTCGGCGGCGAGGTTGGCGCCGAGGAGGGTCTTGAGGGAGGTGCAGAGAGCATCGAAGCCGTCGGCCTCGGCGGGTGCGGTGGTGTAGTCGGCGTCGAGGCGGAGCACTATCTCGCCGGGGTTGGGGAGGTAGGCGAGTTTGAAGTTTGGCGCGAGGGAGTCTTCGAAGGCAGCGAGGCGCTCTGCCAGGGCTGACTCCGAGATGCCTGTGACCGTGAACTCGCGGTGCAGCACGAGGCCTCCTCGACCGAAGCGTTCGTGCACGGTTTGTGCCACCTGCGGGAGCATGCCGCGTGTCTCGTAGGGCACGCCGGGCATTGCCACGAGGGCATGGCCGTCTTTCTCAAACCACATTATCGGGGCTGTGCCGAGGCGGTTCTGTATCACAGTGCAACTCGAGGGCACCATTGCCTGGGCGCGGGTGAGGTCGTTGAGCTTTATGTTGCGGTTGGCGAATATTTCTTCGATGTTGCGTGCTACGGCGGGGTCGTGGACGAGTTCGCCGCCGAAGATGTCGAGCATCTCGCCTTTAGTGATGTCGTCGCGTGTGGGGCCGAGGCCGCCTGTGGTTACTGTGAGCTCGCTTTCGGCCATTGATTCCTCGATGGCCTGACGAATATCAGCGGCTTTGTCGCCTACGGTGCGTATGCGTTTCACCTGCCAGCCGTCGGCGGCGAAGGTGCGTGCAATGAGGCCTGAGTTGGTATCAGTTACGCGCCCGAGAAGTATCTCGTCGCCTATAATAATTATGGAGATGTTCATGACTATACTTCTACGCGGGCGTAGGGTGTTGCGTCGTAGCGGCAGTAGAGGCCGTCGAGATATTTGAAGTACCCGGCTATAGCCACCATAGCGGCGTTGTCGGTGGTGAAGAGTCGCTCTGGGATGAACGCTTCGAGGCCGTTTTTGGCGCAGTAGTCGGCGACGGCGGCGCGTACGCCTGAGTTTGCCGATACACCCCCGCCAATGGCTACGGTGCGCACGCCTGTTGCGCGCACGGCTTTGTCGAGCTTGTCGAGGAGTATTGCTATGATAGTGCTCTGGAGCGATGCGGCGAGGTCGGCGCGGTTGCGCTCAATGAACTGCGGGTCGGCTTTGAGGCCGTCGCGGAGGGTGTAAAGGAAAGAGGTCTTGAGACCGCTGAAGCTGTAGTCGAGGCCGGGGATGTGTGGCTTGGCGAATTTGAAGCGTGCGGGGTCGCCCTCGGCGGCGAGGCGGTCGATGTGGGGGCCTCCGGGGTAGGGCAGCCCCATTACTTTGGCGCACTTGTCGAAGGCTTCGCCTGCGGCGTCGTCGATAGTGCGGCCGAGGATTTCCATGTCGTTGTAGTTCCGCACCATTATAATCTGCGAGTTGCCACCGGAGATAAGGAGGCAGAGGTAGGGGAACTCGGGCACGCGGTCGGCCTCGGTGCGGCGCACGAAGTGTGAGAGCACGTGGCCGTGGAGGTGGTTGACGTCGACAATGGGTATGCGGAGGCCGAGCGAGAGGCCTTTGGCGAAGCTTGTGCCCACCAGGAGTGAGCCTATGAGGCCGGGGCCGCGTGTGAAGGCTATTGCCGAGAGGTCGGTGCGGGCTATGCCTGCGCGGCGTATGGCTGCGTCGACCACGGGGACGATGTTCTGCTGGTGCGCGCGTGAGGCGAGTTCGGGCACTACGCCTCCGTATTCTTCATGTACCTGCTGCGATGCGATGACGTTGCTGAGCAGTATGCCGTCGCTGACGACTGCTGCCGAGGTGTCGTCGCACGACGATTCTATTCCTAATATTATTGCCATTGTTGTTTAATGGGTAATGGGGTCAGAAGACAAAAGCTATACCTGCTGTGACAAAAGCCGTGGGGTAGTGCCTCATGAGTGTGTATCGCCCTTCGAGGGAGAGTTTGAGCGAATGTGTGCAGCGCAGCTCGAGGCCGGCGCCCATGTTTATGCCGAACTGGTTGCTGTGGCTTGTGACGTCGTCGTGCGTCTCGGGGTCGATGCCGTGCCTGCCCCATGAGGTGAAGTTGGCGCCTACGAGGGGGTAGACCGAAGCTTTGCCTCCGGCAAAACCGAAGGGGAAGTGCACGTTGATGTCGGCTGCGAGGCCGTCGAGGTTCTCGTGGCGGAATATCACTCCGAGTTCGGGCGCTATGCGCACCACCGAGCTCAGCGAGTACTGGAAAACGAGGCCTGCTGTGGCAGAGTTGTTGCGGCTCACGTAGCCAACTTTGGGGCCGAATGAGGTCTCGCCGCGTGTGGTGCGCGCGGCAGCGGGGAGGGCGGCGGCATAAAGGGTGATGAGGATGAGGGCGAGGCGTAGTAGTTTTGTCATTGCAGGATGAGTGTTAACAAGGTGCAAAGGTACATATTTTCTTTAACTTGTGAAACAAAGATTGTGTGCTCAAAGTTTTGTAATTAAAGTGTAAAAAGTGTTAAAAATTCGAGGGTGAAAAACGTGGTGGGAAAATTTTCCTTAAATTTGGCCCGAGAAATGTTGGATATTGGTCGCCATTATTCAAGCATTTTTAACTTAACAATACTTATCAACCTGAATATTAACCTTTAAACTATCTTAAAAACCTTTAGCCGGAGAGAGGCGAAAGCGCAAGCATGAGCCGGCGCCGGCACCATGAAAAACAAAACCCAAACCAAAAAACTAACTGAAACAGACCAAAAAGAACCCTTAACCGCTAAGATAATAATCCTGTCTTTGCCGCCAGGCAAGTCGGAGTCGCTCTCCGAAACTGCCGCGGAATAAACCCAATCAACATTTTTATGAAGAAACATCTTTGTCTGGCCATGCTCCTTCTCGCCGGTATGCCGATGCTCGGAACTCTTTCCGCATCAGCAGAGCCCGTGCCACAGCAGCAGAGCCAATCGGCTACCACAATCAAGGGTACCGTAGTAGATGAGAACAATGAGCCGGTGATCGGTGCATCAGTTGTTCAAAAGGGAGTAAAAGGCAATGCCGCCGCTACCGATGCTTTCGGTAACTTCACCCTCCGCGTACCCGCGGGAGCCATGCTCGAAGTAAGCTATGTAGGTTATAAAGCCGTAAGCATCAAAGCTGCCGACGGCATGACCGTTTACCTTGAGCCTACCACAGAAATGCTTAACGAACTTGTGGCTATCGGCTACGGTTCGCAGAAACGCGCCAACCTTACGGGTGCCGTGTCGACAGTAGACGTTGCCCGCACAATGGATAGCCGCCCCCAGACCGACGTCACTAAAGCTCTCCAGGGTGCCGTTCCCGGCCTTACAATTACTACTGCCAGCGGTGGTATCTCGCAGGATTCAGAAATCAAAATCCGCGGCGTCGGCTCTCTTTCAAATGGTCAGAATTCGGCACCTCTTATCGTAGTTGACGGTGTGCCTACCGACGACCTCAACTTCATCAACCCCGAGGACATCGCCGAAATCTCGGTGCTTAAAGATGCTGCTTCGTCGGCTATCTATGGTGCCCGCGCAGCTTTCGGTGTAATCCTTGTTACAACCAAAGAGGCTTCTTCTAAAGACCGTGTGTCGGTCAAATATGATGCCAACTTCTCGTGGAACAGCGCAACTGTTCTTCCGAAGTTCTCTCTTGCTTCGCAGAATATCCGCTATGCCCTTCAGTCGGCATACCGCGGCAGCGGCGCTTTTGAGACTGAGGTAGGTAAGCAGCCCTATGAGCAGCTCCTCGGTTGGGCTGAAAAATGGGAGCAGCAGCACGGTGGTGAACTCTATACGGACTATCGTGAAATTCTGCCCTATGTTGACGAGAACAATATCGGCGACTACTATATTGACGAAAACAACCACATGTGGCGTTATGCACAGTGGGATGTTGCAAAAACACTCCTCAACAGCGCGGCTCCTTCGATGAAGCATAATGTAAGCCTCGAAGGAACCTCTGGCAAGACCCAGTACCGTGCATCGTTCGGCTACGACAGCAAGCAGGGTCTGCACAACTTCGCACCTGAAAAGATGCAACGCTACATGGCCAACCTGAGTGTATCGACAGAAATCTTCAAGTTCCTCAAGGCCGGTGCCCGCTTCAACTTCTCTCAGCGCGAATATGAGGATCCCAACACCATCCGTAACTCGTTCCAGTACATGTGGCGTTGGAACTCTATCGAGGAAACTTACGGTTACGCAACCCACGATGGTAAGACTATGCCGTTCCGTAACGATATCTCGAACCGTATGCTCGCCCATACCGACAAGCAGACCAACCGCATGACCCGCATGCAGGCATGGATGCTTGCCACCATTATCCCCGACCTGACCCTCCAGGCCGACTTCACCTATGAGAACCGCACACAGCGTGAGGCTGACGCTTACACCCCCTCGCAGTCGTGGAATACATGGGATTTCACCGCATGGTCTATATTTGACAATCCTACTCAGGAGAGTTCTTTTGTACGCCGCAACAGCGTAGACATCGACCGTTGGACAGCAAATGCTTTCGCAACCTACAGCCACTCATTCAAGGGTGACCATAACCTTAAGGTAATGGCAGGTTTCTCGGCAGACCGCTATCGTTACGACCGTTTCCAGATTCTCCGCCGTGGTGTGATTGACTACGACCTTGCCAACCTCAATCTTACCAACGGCACTAACTTCACTACCGTTGCAAGTGCGAGCGCTCGCGCAACCTGCGGTTTCTTCGGTCGTGTGAATTATGACTATAAGGGAATCTACCTCTTTGAGGCCAATGGCCGTTACGACGGTTCGAGCGGTTTCCCTGCACAGGACCAGTGGGCTTTCTTCCCCTCGGTATCCGCCGGCTACCGCTTCTCTGAAGAGAACTACTTCAAGCCTCTGAAGAGCTGGTGGAGCAATGGTAAAATCCGTGCATCATGGGGTCAGATTGGTAACGAGAACATCGGTAATTATAAGTTTATTCCGACCATTGGCTCGACAACCAGCTATTGGCTTGGCTCTACCGGTCTCGCCCTCAGTGCGTTTAATATGCCTACCCTCGTCCCCAAGACTCTTACCTGGGAACGCATCACAACAGCTGACGTAGGTATCGACCTTGGTTTCCTCAACAACGAGCTTACCCTTGGCTTTGACTGGTATCAGCGCGATACCCGCGATATGATTGCAATCACCAAAGACCTCCCCGAAATCCTCGGTGCTACACCTCCTGCAGAAAACGGCGGTAACCTCCGCACCCGCGGTTGGGAGCTCTCTGTAGGCTGGAATCATAGCTTCGGCGATGCCCAGGTTTACGTGACCGCGAACATCGGCGACGCTACTACCAAGATTACCGAATGGGCAGATAACGAGACTCTTTATCAGGCAGTGCCCGGGTCCTACGGCATGGGTCGCTACCACGAAGGTCAGACCCTTGGTGAAATCTACGGTTTCGAATTTGACCGCTTCTTTGAAGAAAGCGACTTTACCGGCAAGAACGGCAAGCAGTGGATTTATGCTCCCGGCGTAGCTGACCAGACTCCTCTGCAGACCAATGCAAACTTCGTGTACGGCCCCGGCGACGTTAAGTATAAAGACCTCGACGGCGACGGCAAGATTACTGCCGGAAAGGGTACCGTCGGTGACCACGGTGACGTTACGGTAATCGGTAACATGCTCCCCCGCTACGAATACTCGTTCCGTCTCGGCGCAGCTTGGAAAGGCTTCGACATCGACCTCTTCTTCCAGGGCGTAGGTCAGCGCAAGATGTGGTATATGAGTTCGTTTATCGTTCCTCTCGCACAGAGCAACGGTACTGCGACTTTTGACCACCAGCTCGACTACAACTATATCGAGTACGACGCACAACAGAATCCTATCGCATATCACGTAGACCAGAACAACTGGTATCCTAACGCCTATGGAGGCGGTTTCAACAAAGCAGGTCTCTCGAACAGCATGCTTGGCCAGGGTGCATATAACTTCTATGCAAGCGACCGCTACCTGCTCAACATGGCTTACCTCCGCATGAAGAACATCACCTTCGGCTACACTCTCCCGACCAACCTCACACAGAAGGCTTGGATTCAGCGTGCCCGTATATACTTCAGCGCAGAGAATCCGTTCTTCATCTACAACGGTGCAGGCCGCTACAAACTCGACGCCGAAATCAATACCGGTGAAGGTGGTATGGGCGTAGCAGCATATGGCCGTACCAACCCGATGATGAAGTCTTTCTCATTCGGTCTTCAGGTAACATTCTAAA
The DNA here is from genome assembly GCA_947573485.1 of uncultured Porphyromonadaceae bacterium. Taxonomy (GTDB): domain Bacteria; phylum Bacteroidota; class Bacteroidia; order Bacteroidales; family Muribaculaceae; genus CAG-873. Next base: position 40,605 of record CANPGB010000025.1, read on the forward strand.
CTAAGCTCGACTAACAACAATGAAAAAAACGATAATATACGGAATGCTTGCCCTCGTGGGCGCTTCGCTCTCGAGCTGCGACGATTTCATCAATAACAACCGTTTTCCGCTTTCCGATCAGTCGGACTCTCCTGAGTTCTGGAATAACGCGGTGAATGTACAAGGTCAGGTAAATCGTCTGTACAACTCATATAACGGCTATGGTAACGGCACCGGCCGCAATGGCGTGTTCTACTTCAAGAGCCTCAGCGACGACCAAGTAGGCATATGGGGTAGCTCGGTAGAATTCAACTCCTGGACATATCTCCAGACCCCCAGCTCGAACAGCGACTGGAATACGACATACGACCTTATCCGCGGCTGCAACTTCATAATCACCAACATGGAGACCAACTCCATGGAACGCGTTACGGCTGAATCTTTCGCAGGTGAAGCTAAAATAGTACGTGCATACCAATACTACGACCTCGTGCGCAAGTTTGGCGATGTGCCTCTGGTGTTGACAGTGCTCGACCCCTCCGACCCCGAGCTCTATATGGCCCGCACTCCCCGCAACGAAGTCATGGACCAGGCTCTTGCCGATATCGACTATGCGATAGCTCATATCACCCGCAAGTCATCCAAGACCGAGTTCAGCGTGGATATGGCTTATGCTGTGAAAGCTGAAATCTGCCTGTTCGAGGCTGCGTATGCCAAGTACACGGCTAAAGACAACACCCGCGCCACCAAGTACTACAACGAGGTAATCAAGGCTTGTGAGTCTCTCATGGGTGCCGGTTATGAGCTTTGCGATGACTACGCTTCGCTCTATAACTCGGTGTATACCGCAGGTAACGGCATGCAGTCGCTCCGACAGAACCCTGAGGTTATCTTCATGAAACCTTACGAAGTGAGCGTTCTGATGCACTCGATGGTGAAGTATACCAATACAGGCGAAATCCTAGGTATGAGCAAGGATGCTTTCGAGAACTATCTCTTCCTTGATGGCAAGCCTATGTCGCAGCAGGCCGATAAGAAAGACGAAGGCATAATCCCGGTTTACAAGATTAAACAGGAGGATGGCACCGTGACAGAAGTCACCGGTCAGCTCAATATCAAAGAGTGTCTTGCAGCCCGCGACAAACGTCTCTCGGCTACTATCGATACCTGTGTGTTCTATGAGAATTACACTTGGGCTCGTCCTAACGGAACTGCTATGGCCTCCAAGACCGGTTATGGTGTGAAGAAATTTTGGAATCCGAATTTCACTCTCTACCAGGCAACTACCGACGGCCAGGGCTTTACCAATGCTCCTCTCTATTGGCTCGCTGAGATTTACCTGGCTTACGCAGAGGCTAAGGCAGAACTCGGTACTATCACCAACGAAGACCTCAACAAGACTATCAACAAGCTCTACAAACGTGCCGGTCTTCCCGAGCAGACTGTAGCCGGTCTTGAGGCTATCGGTGATACCAGGAACAATATGGGTGTGTCGAGCCTTATTTGGGAAATTCGTCGCTGCCGCCGCTGCGAACTTATGTTCGACAAGGGTCTCCGCTATTGGGACCTTATCCGCTGGCACCAGCTCGAGCTTCTTGACAACGTGAAGCATCCCGACGTAACCCTTGGTGCTAACATCAAGAACTCTGTTGTTGACCACTTTGTAAAGAATACCAACGGTTATCTTGACTTCTATCAGGGTGTAACACGCGTATTCTCGGAACGCGAATATCTCTACCCGATCGGTACACAGGAAATCACTGTTAACCCGGCAATCACTCAGAACCCCGGTTGGGATCTTCCCAAACCCGCTGAGAAGAAGTAATCGCTAATAATCCCTTCTAAATATAAAAAGGCGCTTTCGAAAGAGAGCGCTTTTTTTCGCTCTGATTGAGCTGTGTTTTGGGTTAATTGGCCGAAAATTCTTAATTTTGCAGCTTAATAGCATTTATGGGCACCAGTAGTCTTATAAAAATAGATGTAGGAGCAGTGCTACGGTCACGTCTGGGGCGTAAGGCGCGGTATGTGCCGGGCTTCGCTGTTCGGTGGCTGGAGCGGCTTATCTGCCAGGATGAGCTCAATGCGCTGCTTGAGTCGAATTATCCGAGGCGAGGCGCCGAGTTTTGCCGCGGAGTGCTGAGCGACCTTAATCTGCGGCTCGATGTGCGTCATGGCGAGCGTATGCCCGATGACGGGCGCGTTATCGTGGTGTCGAATCATCCGCTCGGGGGCCTCGACGGCATTGCCATGATAGCGTGGCTCTCGGAGCGCTATCCGGGGCTGCCGGTGCACTTTGTGGTGAACGACCTGCTTATGGCTGTGGAGCCGTTGCGCGATTGTTTTGTGCCGGTAAACAAGCACGGCGCGCAGAGCCGCGACTATGCGCGGAAGCTCGATGAGGTGCTCGCGGGCCCGGGTCCGGTGGTGATATATCCGGCGGGACTGGTGTCGCGCCTTGGCGACGACGGTCGCGTTGCCGACCTTGAGTGGCGTAAAATGGCTTTTATAAAGGCAGTGGAGACGCGGCGCGATATTGTGCCGGTGCATTTTGCGGGCGCCAATTCGCCGTCGTTCTACCGCTGGGCGCGCCGCAGGCTAAGAGCGGGGTTGAAATTCAACTATGAAATGGTGCTTTTGCCGCGCGAGCTTGTGCGCAGCCGCGACAAGACTTTCACTCTCACCGTTGGCGAGCCTGTGTCGTGGCAGACGATAGCTTCGGGCAAGGCTGCCGAGATAGCGCGTGCGCTGCGCGAACTTGTATATTCTCTTGAAAAATCTCCTTCAGAATCATGACTGAACCGATTATATCTCCTGTAGACCTTGAGTTGATTGAGGCCGAACTGACGCCTGAGCGCTTTCTGCGCACTACCAACAAGGGCGGCAATGAGCTTTATGTAGTGGATGCGCATAATTCGCCGAACACGATGCGTGAGCTCGGGCGCCTGCGCGAGATTGCTTTCCGCATGGCGGGTGGCGGCACGGGGCTGTCGCTCGACATCGACCGCTTCGACACTATGGATGTGCCTTGCAAGCAGCTTATTGTGTGGGACCCTGAGAGCAAGCTTATTCTCGGCGGCTACCGTTTTATTCTGGGCCGCGACATCAAGGTTGAGGACGGTGTGCCCGATATTGCCACGGCGCATCTTTTCGGCTTCTCGGAGAAGTTTATCCGCGATTATCTGCCTTATACGATAGAGCTCGGGCGCTCGTTTGTGCGGCCTGAGTACCAGTCGTCGCGCGCGGGAGCGAAGGCTCTCTATGCGCTCGACAACCTGTGGGACGGCCTTGGCTCGCTCACGGTGCTGAACCCCGAGATAAAGTATCTCTTCGGCAAGGTTACGATGTACCCCGGCTATCTGGCGAGCTGCCGCAACCTTATACTGCACTTCCTGCACAAGTATTTCCCTGACCCCGACCGCCTTGTGTGGCCGCTGCACCCGCTGGAGACCGAGGCCGACACTGCGGCGCTCGACGCCACTCTCTGCGGTGGCGACTTCAAGAGCGACCTGCGGATTCTCAACGCCGAGGTGCGCGCGCACGGCCTTACGGTGCCTCCGCTGGTGCATGCGTATATGAGTCTGTCGCCCACGATGCGCATGTTCGGCACGGCTATCAACGATGAGTTCGGCGATGTTGAGGAGAGTGGTATTCTCCTTACGATAGCCGATATTTTCGAGGAGAAGAAGCAGCGGCATATCGAGTCGTTCAAGCAACAGAATTCCAAGTAGTACAATCAAATATATACTTTCAATGTCTCTTACCGCTATTTCGCCCGTCGACGGCCGCTACCGCTCGAAGACCGAGGCTCTTGCACCTTATTTCTCAGAGTACGCCACTATCCGCTACCGCGTGAAAGTGGAGGTTGAGTATTTTATAGCTCTCTCGCATGCGGGTCTGCCGCAGCTGGCACCTCTCGACGCCGCGACTGCCGCTGCTCTGCGCGCTATCTATTCGCCCGACCGCTTCACCGTTGCCGAGGCTCAGAAGGTGAAGGATATAGAGAGTGTCACCAACCACGATGTGAAGGCGGTGGAATACTACCTCAAGGAGCAGTTCGACGCTCTCGGCCTTTCGTCGATAAAGGAGTTTATCCACTTCGGCCTTACATCGCAGGATATCAACAACACGGCTTTCCCGATGATGATAGGCGACTCGCTGCGCGACGTGATTATCCCTGCTTTCGAGGGGCTCATAGCCACTCTCGACGGCCTCGCTCATGAGTATGCGGGGGTTGCCATGCTCGCCAAGACTCACGGGCAGCCTGCGTCGCCCACGACGCTCGGCAAGGAGCTGTATGTGTTTGTCTACCGTCTGCAGAAGCAGCTCGAGAGCCTGCGCGCCGTGCCCCTCTCGGCGAAGTTCGGCGGCGCCACGGGCAACTTCAACGCCCATCGTGTGGCTTACCGCCATATCGACTGGCGCGCTTTCGGCGAGAAGTTCCTGCGCGAGAACCTGGGGCTTGAGCGTGAGGCTTTTACGACTCAGATTTCCAACTACGACAATCTCGCGGCGCTCTTCGACGCACTCCGCCGCATGAGCACTATAATAATCGACCTCGACCGCGATGTGTGGCAGTATATATCGATGAACTACTTCAAGCAGCGCATCAAGGCGGGTGAAGTGGGCTCGTCGGCCATGCCTCACAAGGTGAATCCTATCGACTTCGAGAACTCGGAGGGCAACCTCGGTGTTGCCGACGCTCTCCTTGGGCACCTCGCCACGAAGCTGCCGATCTCGCGCCTGCAGCGCGACCTCACCGACTCGACGGTGCTCCGCAATGTGGGCATGCCTCTGGCGCATATCCTCATCGCCGTGCAGTCGACTCTCAAAGGTCTGGGCAAACTTATCCTCAACCGTGAGGCTATCGACGCTGACCTCGACGGCTGCTGGAGTGTGGTGGCTGAGGCTATACAGACTGTGCTGCGCCGCGAGGCTTACCCCAACCCCTATGAGGCGCTCAAGGCTCTCACCCGCACCAATGCGAAGGTCGACGGCGCCGCTATAGCCGCCTTTATCGATGGCCTCGAGGGTATATCCGACGAGGTGCGCGCCGAGCTGCACGCTATAAGTCCCTCGAACTACGTGGGCTACACTGTGGAGTAAGGGGCGTGTAAGCACCCGGGGGCGCACGAGGCGTGCGTCGCTACGCCTCGCGAAAGGTTAACGTAGGTTAAAGATTTGGAGACTCGAAAAAAAGTTTCTAATTTTGCACCACGAAAACATCGCGGGGTGGAGCAGTGGTAGCTCGTTGGGCTCATAA
>CANPGB010000026.1 GCA_947573485.1 uncultured Porphyromonadaceae bacterium
GCGCTGCTAAGGCTGTAGGCAAAGTTATCCCCGAACTCAACGGCAAGCTCACCGGCATGTCGATGCGTGTTCCCACCCTCGACGTTTCGGTTGTTGACCTCACCGTTAACCTCGCTAAACCCGCTACCTACGAGGAAATCTGCGCCGCTATGAAGGAAGCTTCTGAAGGCGAACTCAAGGGCGTACTCGGCTACACCGACGAAGACGTTGTTTCGAGCGACTTCCTCGGCGACACCCGCACTTCTATCTTCGACAAGAAGGCAGGTATCCAGCTCACCCCCACCTTCGTTAAAATCGTTTCGTGGTACGACAACGAAATCGGTTACTCCAACAAGGTGCTCGACCTCATCGCAACCATGGTTAAAATCAACGGCTAATAGCCCACGATATACCGCCTGAAAAAGGCGCTGCGGACTCCGCAGCGCCTTTTTCTTATTATATAATTGCCTCGCTTGAATGACTCAGAGGCTCTCTTACAGCCTTGCCTTCTCGTCGCGCAGACGTTTGATGTCATCCTGCAGGCTCTTGATATTCTGCTGTGTATTTTTGATTTCCTGCTGGTAAGACTTGCGCATCGAGGGGTTGTTTTTCATATACCCGCGACGCTGCTCTATAAAGCGTCGGTGGCTTTCAATCTGATCCTTCTTGCGATTGATCTTGGAGTCGATGTCAGCTTTCTTCTCCTTGATTTTTTCCTTGCGGCGGCGCTCTTCTTCTTTAGCGGCAGCAGCGGCCGAGCGGGCGGCAGATGATGACGACGAAGAGCGGGAGGAAGAAGAGGAGGATGAGGAACGCGACGACGAGCGGCTGCCCGAACTATAACTGCTGCCCGAGCTGTACGACGACGATGAATAAGACGAAGATGAATACGACGACGAAGGAGTGTAAGACCCCGAAGACGACGGCGAAGATGACGATGACGATGACGACGACGATGACCCGGAGCCCGTGTTGCCGCTCAGACGGTCTTCCATACGCTTCTGCAGACGCTCAGCGTAACTTGTTATACCCTTGGCCATTGCATCGTTGAGGCTGTCGGTTGCTTTTACAATGCCTCCCACAGGAGTCCTTGCAGCTGCGTTGTCAATAAATTTTTTCAGTTTATCGAAAAAGCCCATTGCGTTATGTGTTATTTTGAGCCGGGCGGAATTTATATGGCAACGGATAAGGGTACTCTGGCATACTTGAGATTACCGCAGAATCGCGCTGCACAAAACCGGGGTGGCTCTGTTCAACAAAATTCATGCGGACGGGACGCAGGAAAATCTCAAAAACCTTTATCTACAGCCGCGGTGCACTCGGGCTTCCGTGGCAGCCGGCAAGCGAAGAGCCGTCCCATCACTTTCAACTCCGCCGTAGCCGAAGCCACTGCCGGAGGTGAATTGCCAAGGTGATGTAATCGCTTACCTTACTTTCGCACCGCAAAAATAATAAGATGCTGCGAATTTCGCAACATCTTATTACACTTTTTTATCTGGAATCTTACTTATAAAGCACCTTGCGCGCCTGTTTGCCGCGGCGCTCTATATAGATATTTCCGGCCACGGGCGTATGCACGCGCATGCCTTGCAGGTTATAGTACTCAGCAGGTGCGGCGGCGCTCTCTTCGACGGCAACATTACCTATACCGGCTGTTCCGAAGGCAATGCGCACGGCAGCCGGGGCGCTCTGCCCGGCGCTGAGCTTCGAGAGGTCGAGATACGCGCGGTTAGGCACGAGCTCGCGGGCACTGCCGTCGTCTGCCGCGGCAAGGCGGTAGAAACCGAGCTCGCCGTCGGAGCCAACGCTGAACACACGCATGGTGCCGTCGTCATATTTCGGGCGCCCTTTGTAATCGCTCGATGTCCACAAGCCATAGTCACCGCCAAGCAGGTTACCCTCGCAGGCAGCCTCGGCCTCGGCAAGACGGCTGTCGTCGGGCAGAAGAGGAATCAGACGGTTCTCAACCGGAAGTATGCCACGGCACTTGAGCAGCACGGGCGTCGCGGCAGGCACTATGCCGCCTTCGAGGAGCTCGACGGTAACGCGCGTCACACCCTCGTCGTCGGTCACACTGCCGTTTACAACATAGGCCTCCACACCGTCGGCCTCGTAGCACTCATAGGGGAAAGAGGTGTACATCGAGGTCCAGTAACCGCCGTCAAATGCCATATCCTCCGACGCATAAGCCCCGAAATAGTTGGTGTCGATATGCTCCAAATCCACCGGCTGAACATCGAAGTCGCCGCAGTCGCGGAGATTAGATTCATCAAGGTGATCTTTCGACACATAAACCTGCTCATTGTTGCTTGAGGTCCACTGCAGAGTCACACCTTCAATGAGATACAGCATATAAAAGCCTTGAGTATTCGATGTCACAAGCCATGGCGAAATATTTTTGCTTACAGAACTCAAAATTGTTGTTGTAGTAACGCCCTGAGCCTCAGCCACAATATTCGATACAACTTTAGTATACGCTACAGTTGCATCAGCGCTCTCCATTTCGCCGGTAACATAAATAATGCTCCCGGCATCAGCGAATACAGAATCGGTAAGCGAATACGTTTTGCTGAACGAATACGGCACTTGATTATATTGCATCACACCATTAAGATATGAGCCGTTGATCATGCTATATTTTGGCGAGAAATTTCCTGTTACACACAGGAACTTATTGCCCTCGGTTTTCCTTCTAAACGCCGGCTGCATGCGATAATATCCCTTCACGGCAGCTCCTTTGGCTCCATTGAACACAAACTCACGCGAATAGCGGGCCTCTATAACGCCCTGCTTCTCCACGGCAAAAGTATAGTTTTCATCTTCAGACAGGCACGAGCCGTTCTCATCAAACCAACCTTCAAACGTCACCGACTTTGAGTGGTTTTGGACTTCTGCATCTTGCCATGTGGCATGTGGGGTGTTGAAAACTGCCTTAACTGTTACTTGGTCTCCGACACTGTTCTCCACCTTATCAATTGAGGCTGAGCCAAGACTGTAGTTGTTACTCGATACAGATACCGTAGTAGGCACAAACTGAGCCTCAAGAATACTCTCAGGAGCCTTTGACTCGCCTTTTTCAGAAATATTGATACGCACACTCAGTGGGTTGTCGGTTTTTGTAAAGGTGTTTTTGGGATTGTCATCTGTATACGCTTGATTCAATTTAACTCCATTCAGAGGTGTGCCTGTAGCTGCCCATTCCTTGAAAGCATATCCTGCCTCCGGCTTGGCATATACGGTATAGAAATGCCAGCTGTCAGACGACTCCTGCTGGAGCGTTTGCGATTGTTGATTTATGGCGTCAGCAGAAATTACGCTTTGCTTGCCTTTTTCCTCGACATACACCTTACCGGCGCCGCTTGTCGTTGCAGTAATTTTTGAGAAATAATTGCTGCTGTCGGCAAACGCGCCATTAGCCGCAAAGACGAGCACAACGAGGCTCAGCAGGCGGAGCAGAATTGATTTGTTAGACATATAGGTTTAATTTTGCAGTGATATTAATGGTTTAAAGTATTGTTATAATATGGTTTAGCTGCAAAATTAAATATTAGTTCAGAATTACCCCCCCCCCCGATTTTGTTAAACTATGTTAACACAAAATGTTAAATACGAGTTAGCGCAAGTTTTTCAGGCGTACGGGTTAATTGGGTTTAGCCCCGGGCTATGGTTATCTCGTGGGGTTAGGCACAAGACGCCTCTCCGAGGCTATAGCCCTCATGCACCGGCCAATACCCCAGGCTAAAGCCCGGGGTTAATCACGAAACGCTCTCTCCGAGAGCTTCCTCGCCCCCGGCATATACACACAGCCTCGCCACTCGTCAAGTCGCCACATACGCTCTCGGAGAGAGCTCCTTGTGATTAACCCCTGGCTTTAGCCTGGGGGACCCTCGTCCTACACATACCCCAGTCTCGGAGAGACGTCTCGTGGTTAGCCCCTGGCTTTAGCCGGGGGACCCACGCATCCTACACATACCCCAGTCTCAGAGAGACGTCTCGTGGTTAGCCCCAGGCTTTACCGACACACGGGGCTTCGGCGTCTTTCAGACGCACCGTCAGAGCCGCTACTTATACAACGCCTCCACCACAAGGGCGGCCAGGCGGAGGCCAAACACAGCCGTGGCGTGCGCGAAGGTGCCGTTAGCCCCCGAGCCGTCGTCATAGCGGTGCGGCAGAGTCTCGGGCGAGTACACACAGCGGAATTTGCGGCGCGGAAAAATGCCCGAGCGGCGGAAACGCGTGCGCAAGGCGCGTGCCAAGGGGCAGCCCTCCACTTTCCAGAACTCGGCAACGGCAATCTTCGAGGAGTCGAGTTTGCGGGCCGCCCCCATCGATGAGAAAAAGCCCTGCCGTGGCGCCGTAGCCGGGTCGGTGCAGCGAAGTATAAGGTCGGCCTTATCGGCAAGAGAGTCTATGGCATCGATAACAAAATCGTAGCTTTCAATGCCGAAGTCAGCGGCTGTCTCGGGCGTATACCGCTGCTGCAGAGCCACCACATGAGCCTGCGGGTTGATGTCGGCTATACGTGCGGCAAGCACCTCAACCTTCGGCAACCCCACAGTAGAAGTGAGCGCCGGCAACTGGCGGTTGATATTCGAGGGCGCCACAGTGTCGCTGTCAACAATAGTTATATTGCCCACACCCGTGCGCGCGAGTGCCTCAACGCACCACGAGCCCACGCCGCCGGTGCCGAACACCAGCACCCGGCAGTCGGCAAGGCGGCGCATCATATCATCGCCCGCCACAAGCCTTGTGCGGCTGAGATTTTCGCTGTCGATATTCATTCTTCAGGATGACTTAAATCCATTTTTATTTTCCAGTACTGCATCTCATGGTTGCCGAATACATTTCGATATGAGAGATAGAGCGTGCTGTCGCTACCCCAGAAAATATATTCGTCCGAACCAAGGTCCTTCAACTTGAAATAATCGAAGTTATAGGCAGGTCGTATACTACTTATCGATATACTGTAGGGGCGCCATATCCAACGCCTCAACAGTTTGTAGATGCTCAGTTCCAACCCATAATCACAATCGTAATGTGTCTGCCCCGCAAAGAGCCCGTGCGGATTCACAGCCACAGGCATCCTTATCTCACCCATGAATTTACCCGTAGCGGCATCATATACCATGGCGTCGCAGGTGTGAAGCCTGCAGACCGGCATCATATATAGCGATAGCTCAGGCAAATAAATCATGCGTTCGCGATTGAAAAGAGAGTCGAGCGACACATACTCCGGCACATAACCATATTCATATTCGCGCCATGCAGGGTCAATTTCAAGAAAGCGCTTCTTGACATCGGCAACAATGCTGTCGGTAAGCGCTGTGGCAGGAGCATTACCGTTTTCAAGCGGCAGATTGTACTGAGGCGCATTTTTCTCTGCAAGCATAAATTCATGCTCAGAAACAGCCTCAACAGCAAAGAGAGGCTCATTTGCCGCCAAAACCAGAGGGCTGAGAGCGACACCGAGAATAAAGAGGAGTAGATGTATTCGTGGCATATCCGAGAAATTTAAAGGAGCCTCAACCTTTCGGCTGAAGCTCCTTGGCCAAGTGCGCATGAAGGGACTCGAACCCCCACGTCCTGAGACATTAGATCCTAAGTCTAACGCGGCTACCAATTACGCCACATGCGCTGAGATTTGGATGCAAAGTTAGCGCTTTTTGCCGAGCCCGCAAAATTTTTTTGCGAAAGCGCAAGGCCTAAGTTATAAAAAAGTTTAAAGCTACGGCCCGATTGTAAAATTTGGCTTAACTTTGCAGAAATTACTAATAGACTCTAATAATGAAGAGAAAAAGCATAATCGCCGGCCTGGGGCTGTGCGTAGCCGCCGCACTTTCGGCAGCCGGCCCCTCGAATATAATCGAGGAGGTGGCCTGGATGGTAGGCGACGAACCTATATATAAGTCTGAAATCGAGCAGGCCTATCAGGAAATGCTCAGCGACCGCACGCCTATCCAAGGCGACCCTTACTGCGTTATCCCTGAGCAGATTGCCATTGAGCGCCTTTTCCTTCATCAGGCCGACATCGACACCGTGGAGGTGGCCGAGTCGATGGTGCAGATGCAGGTCGACGCTCAGCTCAACTACCTGGTGAACAACCTCGGCTCACGCGAGAAAGTGGAGCAATACTTCCGCAAGCCCTTCCCCGAGATACGCGAATACTACGCCACCAACATGCGCAACCGCTCGCGTGTGCAGCAGGTGCGCGCAGGCCTCACCAAAAACCTCAAGGTTACACCCGGCGACGTGCGCCGCTATTTCAGCGAGCTCCCCGCCGACAGTGTGCCCTATGTGCCCCTGCAGGTTGAGGTGCAGCTCCTCTCGCTCAACCCCGTGATACCCCGCCAGGAAATCGACGACGTCAAAGCACGCCTCCGCGACTATGCCGACCGTGTGAACCGTGGCGAGAGCGATTTCTCGACGCTCGCTATCCTCTACTCGGAGGACGGCTCCAACATGCGCGGCGGAGAGCTCGGATTCATGGGCCGCGGTCAGCTCGTGCCCGAATTTGCTGCTGTCGCCTTCAACCTCAACGACCCCAAAAAGGTATCGAAAATCGTTGAGACAGAGTACGGTTTCCACATTATACAGCTCATAGAGAAGCGCGGCGACCGCATCAACGTGCGCCACATCCTGCTCAAACCCAAGGTTTCGGAGAAAGACCTCACCGAGGCCGTGGTACGCCTCGACAGCGTGCGCGCCGACATCGTCGACAACAAGAAACTCACCTTTGAAGACGCCGTGCGCTACATTTCACAGGATAAGGATACCCGCCTGAGCAACGGCGTAATGGTAAACCAGCAGACAGGCACCACACGCTTCCAGATGTCGGAACTCCCCCAGGAGATTGCCCGCGCCGTGGCCTCGCTGCAGCCCGGCGAGCTCTCGCAGCCATTTATCATGCGCGACCCCAAGCGCGACCGCGACATGGTGGCCATGGTGCGCCTCACCGCACGCCACGAGGCACATACAGCCAACCTCGCCGACGACTACCAGACAATAAAGGACATGTACGAAAATGCCCGCAGCCAGGAGATTGTCGACAAATGGCTTGAGAAAAAAATCAAGGATACTTACGTGCGAATCGAAGACGGCTGGCGCGGCTGCGACTTCCGTCACGAGGGTTGGGTGCGCTGAGCCGCTCCCGCTCCTTGTGTGAGTCCTGCTTTTTTGTGCGCCGACAATGAGCCGCCGTTCGTTCTTCATATTTATGCTTCTGCTTGCGCTGCCCGCCGTGGTGGCGTGGGCGCTTGCACAACAGCCGCGCGGCGTATACATCGGCCCAACGATTCCGAATGCCGACCGCAGCGCGGGCAACCGCGTGTTCCTTGAGCGCGCCGACGTCCTGCACAAGAACCCCGACGACTCCTTCATGATTCTCACGGGCGATGTGGTGTTCACCAAAGGCCCCATGATAATGCGCTGCGACAGCGCCCACTACTTTGCCGAGACAGAGTCGATGGACGCTTTCGGCAACGTGAGCATGGAGCAGGGCGACACACTCTTTGTCTACGCCGACGAGCTCAACTACGACGGTGCCCTCGAGATTGCCACCCTCTATGCCGACCCCGGCAAGAAGGTGCGCCTCATAAACCGCGATGTAACGCTCAGCACCGACATTTTCATTTACGACCTCGGCATCGACCTTGGCTACTATGAGGTGGGCGGCACTCTCACCGACCCCTCGAACACCCTCGTATCGCGCTACGGCGAATACAACCCCACGACCAAGGAGGCGAATTTCTACACCGACGTTCACCTCAACTCGCGCAACACCACCGACACCCTCGACATCTTCTCCGACACCCTCTATTACAACACCGTAACCCACATTGCCGAGCTGCACTCACCCTCGACCATAATCAACGCCCGCGGCACTATCTACACCCGTCTGGGCGTATACGAGACCGACAGCAACCGCACGACGCTCTTCGACCGCTCGCTCGTGGTCACCCCTCAGGGCCAGCGTCTTACCGCCGACACCATATTCTACGACCGCGCCGCAGGCTATGGCGAGGCCTTCGGAGGCATGATTCTCACCGACTCGGCACACAGCGTGGAGGTGCGCGGCAACTACGGGTATTACGACGAGCTCGCCGACAGCTCCTTCGTCACCGGCCGCGCCATGCTCGTGGAGTACAGCAAGCCCGACACACTTTGGCTGCACGGGCGATACATACAGTCGTTTCTGCGCTTCGACAGCACCGAGGTTGCCGCCGACACCGTGGCGGGCACCGACGCCTACACCCGCATCGACACCTCGCACGTGGCCGTGGTTTATCCCCGCGTGCGCTTCTACCGCTCTGATATGCAGGGAGTGTGCGACTCCATGCGCTTCACCGAGGCCGACACCATGCTGCGCATGTTTGTAAACCCCGTTGTGTGGAGCGAAGACCGGCAGATTTTCGGCAATATCATAGAGCTGCACCTCAACGACAGCACAATAGAGCGTGCCACCCTCCCCGACCAGGGCTTCACGGCACAGTTTATCGAGGGCGACCACTACAACCAGATGAGCGGCAAAGAGATGATTGCATTCTTCGAGGGCGGCGAGATGCGGCGCCTCGACATCAACGGCAACGTCGAGATTATAATGTACCCCGAAGAAGCCGACTCCACCATAAATAAAATGGTAAACGCCCAGAGCAGCTTTCTGAGCGCCACTTTCCGCGGGCAGGCCACTGAGCGCATCAAGCTTTGGCCCTCGACCACCGGCCAGGCAACCCCGCTGTTCATCGCCAAGAAAAGTAATTATTACCTGCCTAAATTCAAATGGTACGAGGAGATGCGACCGTTGTCTCCCGAAGATATTTTCACGGTTCCGCCCATGCAGGAAGAGCTCATGAGCCAGGCCGAGCGCCCCGCCGCTCCCGCTCAGGCTGTAATGCGCCGGGCTCCCGTGCACGAACGCCCCGGCGCCGCCCCCGAAGCAGCGCCTCGGGCCGAAACTTTACCATAGCATATATTGTTTGTCTCATAGTGCATTAACTACCTTACTGACATGACACACACAACTAATCATAACCCTGCGGAACATCCGTCTTGTTTCGCCGACATACGCCCCTACGACGACCACGAGTTCCACCACAAGATTGCTTCGGTGGTACGTGAGCCGGGCTTCGAGCATGCCGTGCGTTATGTGATGCCAGACGTCGACTACGACGACTTCGTCAAGAAGCTCCTCGCCGTGGAGACCCAGATGGACTTCCAGATTAAAATCATGGGGCCCTTCCTGGAGATGCTCGTGGCAAAGACCACCGACGGACTCTCGATGAGCGGAGCCGAGAACTATAACCCCGCATGCCGCCACACCTTTATCACCAACCACCGCGATATTGTGCTCGATGCGTCGTTCCTCAACCTCTGCTTCATACGCCGAGCCTTGCCCCTCACGCAAGTGGCGATCGGCAATAACCTCCTCATTTTCGACTGGATAACCGACCTCGTAAAGCTCAACCGCAGCTTCATAGTCAAGCGCGACACGGGCGTGCGCGGAGCTCTCGACGCCGCCAAGCAGCTGTCGTCTTATATCCACTACGTTATCAACGACCTCAACGAATCGGTGTGGATAGCACAGCGCGAGGGTCGTGCCAAAGACTCCAGCGACCACACCCAGGAGAGCGTCATAAAAATGCTCTCGCTCGGCGCCGACGGCACTCCGCTCAACAATCTCGCCGACCTCAACATTGTGCCCGTGGCAATATCCTACGAGTACGACCCCAACGACTACCTCAAGGTGCGCGAGTTCCTGCTCAAACGCCGCGACCCCGACTTCAAGAAAACGCAGCGCGACGACCTCTTCAGCATGGAGACAGGTCTGCTGCAGCACAAAGGGCGCGTACACTTCCACCTTGGCAAGTGCATCAACGAGGAGCTCGCCGCAACAGTAGCCGCCGACGCCCCGCGAGCCGACGCCGTGCGCGCAGTGTGCGACATGGTCGACCGCTCGATACACTGCGGCTACCGCATATTCCCCTGCAACTATATAGCCTACGATGAAGTAAACGGCACCCACGACTACGTTTCGGAGTACTCCGAAGACGATGTGGCCGCTTTCGACGCATATATCGACCGCCAGCTCGCGCGCGTCGATGTGCCCGACATCACCGACGACGAAAGGGCTTTCATGCGCAGCATGATGCTCACCATGTATGCCAACCCCCTGCGCAACCAGCTCGCCGCACGCGACTGCGCCAACTGCGAATAACACCCCCACGCAATGCGATTACCCCTCCTTATAATACTCCCCCTGCTTATTGTCAACGCCCTCGTTGACTGGTATATATGCCGTGCCGTGCGCACGCGTTGCCGTCGCGGAGCCTCGTTCTGGCGCCCCTTCTCGCTCTGGAGCTCGGTGGCTCTCGCCCTCTACCTCATAGCGCTTGTGCTGTGGCCCAAACGCGAGGGCGACAACGGCGAGCTCCTCGGCCTCATGTGGGCGCTATACGCCTATTTCTCGGTGTATGTGGCCAAGTATATCTTCGTGATCTTCGACCTTTTGGGCAAGCTCCCGAGGCTGTGGAAAGGGCACCGCATACCCGGCGCTGCCGCAGTGGGAGCCGTGCTCGGTTGCGGCGCTTTCGGCCTCATGTGGTGGGGCGCGCTCGTCAACCGCTATAACATAGACGTCAACGAGGTTACAGTTGAAATACCCAACCTTCCCGCCTCCTATCAGGGCCTCCGCCTAGCCCAGATTTCCGACCTCCACGTAGGTTCCTTCGGCGAAGATACCGACTTTATCGAGAAACTCGTGGAGCGCGTCAACGCCCTCGAGCCCGATATCATTGTCTTCACCGGCGACCTCGTGAACCGCCGCAGCGACGAGGCCGAGCCTTTCCTGCCGGTTCTCGCAGGCCTCCACGCTCCATTAGGGGTATACTCGATTCTCGGCAACCACGATTACGGCGACTACTACAACTGGCCGACGCCCGAAGCCAAGGCTGAGAACATGCAGATGATGAAGGCCATGCAGGCGGCAATGGGTTGGGAATTGCTCAACAACCGCACCCATTTCATACGCCTGGGCAACGACATCCTCGCCATAATAGGCGTGGAGAACATCGGCGACGCGCCTTTCCCCGTTTACGGCGATCTCGACAAGGCCTACCCCATGGACCTCGGCGACGGCATTGCCAAGATTCTGCTCAGCCACAACCCCGCGCACTGGGGCGACGACATCGCCGACAGTCCCGACAAGAACATCGCCCTCACACTCTCGGGCCACACCCATGCCATGCAAATGGAGCTCTTCGGACTCTCGCCCGCCGCTTGGCGCTATAAAAACTGGGGCGGCCTCTACACCGACAGCGACGACGCCCACAAGCTGTATGTGAATATCGGAGCCGGCGAGGTGGGCATACCCGCACGCATAGGCGCCACACCCGAAATCACGCTCATAACCTTGGAGTAATGGAACAGGAGCTTTCACGCGCCGTAGCGCAGCGCACAGGGCTGCCTCTGCATGGCGTGGCAGCCGTTATCGAGCTGCTCGACGGCGGCGCCACAGTGCCTTTCATAAGCCGCTACCGCAAGGAGCGCACAGGCTCACTCGACGAGGTGGCGGTGCGCACCATTGAAACCGCACTCAAGCTGCAACGCGAGATAGAGGCTCGTCGTGCCTTTGTCCGTCAGGCCATAGAGGCTGCCGGAGCACTCACCCTCGAGCTCGACAGGCGTCTTGCCGAGGCCGATGGCATCACCGACATCGACGACATTTATGCCCCCTTCAAGCCCCGCCGTCGCACCCGCGCCGAGATAGCACGCGAGAAAGGTCTCGAACCGCTCGCCCGCATTATAATGGCAGGCAACACCTCCGACCCCGAGGCCTCGGCTCACCGTTTTGCCAAAGGCGAGGTCACCGATAGCGACGACGCCCTCGCCGGAGCTGCCGACATCATTGCCGAGTGGGCGTCAGACAACGCCCGTCTGCGCGGCATAACCCGTAACACCTACCGCCGCAGCGCATCGCTGCGCGCCACCGTCGCCAAAGGTAAGGAAGCCGAAGTGGCCGCCTCGCCTTTCGCGCAATATGCAGGTTTCGGGCAAAGTGTACGCCGCATATCCTCACACCAATACCTGGCCTTGAAGCGTGCCGAACGCGAGGGGCTGTTGAAAATAAAAATGGACCTCGGCGACGCCTCCGAGGAGCTCGACGGCGCCCTCTGCCGCGCCTTTGTGCCACGCCAGGCCACGGCTCCGTGCGCAAAAATCATAGAAAGAGCCGTCTGCGACGCCTCCTCGCGCCTCCTGAGACCCTCGGTGGAGAACGAAATCGCCGCCGAGCTCAAAGAGGAAGCCGATCGCGTGGCTATCGACATCTTCGCCTCCAACCTGCGCCAGCTCCTCCTCGCCGCCCCCCTGCGCGGCAGGCGCGTGCTTGCCCTCGACCCCGGTTACCGCACAGGCTGTAAGGTTGTGGCCGTCGACGAAAGCGGCGCTCTCCTCGCCGACTCCGTCATATACCCGGTGCCGCCAAAAAACGACACCGCAGGAGCAGCACGCACACTATCCTCACTCATAAACAAGCATAACCTCAACGCCATAGCCCTCGGCAACGGCACTGCCTCGCGCGAGACTGAGGCTTTCCTGCGCCGCTTCCTCGCCGACACCGGCCTTATGGAAGCCTCCGCACTCTATGTGGTGAGCGAGAACGGCGCCTCGGTTTACTCAGCCTCCGACATCGCACGCCACGAGTTCCCCGACAAAGACGTAACCGTTCGCGGAGCCGTTTCCATAGGACGCAGGCTCATCGACCCTCTTGCCGAGCTCGTGAAAATCGACCCCAAGGCCATAGGCGTGGGGCAATATCAGCACGACGTCGACCAATCGAAACTCAAAGACGCGCTCGATTACACGGTAATGAGTTGCGTCAACGCCGTGGGCGTCGACGTGAACACAGCCTCGGAGCGCCTTCTCTCATACATCTCCGGCATAGGCCCCGCCCTCGCCTCCAATATCGTGGCATACCGCAACGCCAACGGCCTCTTTGCAAGCCGCGCTCAGCTGCGCAAGGTGCCCCGGTTGGGCGACAAGGCCTTTGAACTCGCCGCAGGATTCCTTCGCGTGCCCGCGGGCAAAGAAGCTCTCGACAACACCGGCATACACCCCGAGAGCTACCCGGCAGTGGCAGCCCTGGCAAAATCGCTCGGAGTGGCAGTGAAAGACCTCCCCGCCAACGGCCCATTGCTCGACAAGGCCGACATCAACGCCCTCGCAGCGGCAGGCATCGCAGGCCGCGAGACCCTCACCGACATCATAGCCGAGCTGCGCAAGCCGGGCCGCGACCCGCGTACCGACGGCGACAGCGACACCTTCACCGCCGCCGTTGATAGCTTCGAGAGCCTCTCCGCAGGCGCTGTCGTGCCCGGCATTGTGGAGAATATCACCGCCTTCGGCGCCTTTGTAAACATAGGCATAAAGGAGCGCGGCCTGCTGCACATATCGCAGCTCAGCAAGCGCCGCGTGGCTTCGGTGGCCGATGTGCTCCACCTCGGCCAGCAGATTCAGGTAAAAATTATCGACGTCGACGCCGCAAGGCACCGCATAAGCCTGTCGCTTAAAGATGTATAACCGCGCGTTGATATGTATGGGCGCCAACGCCCCGGGCTGCCGAAGCACCCTCGAAGCCGCTTTCTCGCGCCTCGCTACCCTCGGCAAGGTACACCGAAGCACCCCGCTCTACCCCACCGACCCCGAGTTTGCCGGCGACGTGGCGCCCTACCTCAACCGCATAATCGAGCTTGACCTCGAGCTATCATACGACGCCCTGCACACCCTCACCAAAGACTATGAGCGGGGCGTACGCCTCAGCGCCGCATGCGAGCCGCATGTGGCACTCGACATAGATATAGTGAAGTGGAACGACGAGGTTCTCCGTCCCGCCGACGCACGCGCACGCTATTTCTGCAAGGGCATGGCCCTACTTGACGCGTGAATCCATAAAGATAGTCACAGGGCCGTCGTTCACGAGCGCCACCTGCATGTCGGCGCCGAAGACTCCCGTCTTCACCTCGCGCCCGAGCCCCTCGGCTACAAGACTGCAATAAAGTTCATACAGAGGCACCGCGAGCTCATGCCCGGCAGCGCGCACATAGCTCGGGCGGTTGCCCTTGGCAGTAGCAGCAAGTAGGGTGAACTGGCTGACCGCAAGCACCTCGCCGCCAAGGTCTTTCACAGAGCGGTTCATAACCCCGGCCTCATCATTGAAAATACGCAGAGCCACCGTCTTGGCGGCCAGGCGGCGTACATCATCTTCAGTATCACCGGTTTCCACACCGACGAGCACCATGAGTCCGGCGCCGATTTCGCTGAAAAGCTCGCCTCCGATAGTCACAGAGGCTTCTCGCACACGTTGTATTACAAGTCGCATAACAATCTAAACAAGTCGTAAAAGTCTGAGGATTCGGGCAATGCCACGACCGCCACGGCGCGTGTAGGCATAGGCAAAGCGAAGCACCGCGCGGTGCGACGGCGCCTCGGCAAGCACACGGCGGCGCAGCTCCTCGCCACCGTCACCGGGGGTGGTGGCGGCCACAATCATTCTTTTAAGCGCAGTCCAGTGAGCCTTATCGGGCCCGAGCGTGGCCTCGATGCGCGAGAGGGCACGGTCGATAGCAGCGATATTGGCCGCCGTCTCGCCCTGGGTAATAGAATCGGGTTGAAGATAGGCATCAACCTGCGGAGCATCGCAAAGCTTAACTACCGCAGGCTTTTGCGCGAGCATGCGGGCGCCGAGCTCTATGTCGTCCCACACACCCGCCTCGAGGCACCAGCCACCGGCGCGGGTAAAGACATCGCGCCGCACACACCAGCGCTCAGTGCCCATAATGCCGTTCATCAGCGAGCGGTACTGCATATCTTCGGTCACAAAATCGCCTGTACGGCAATCGGTTGGCGAAAGTATAAGCTTTATCGGCCAACCAATTAGCCCGGCCTCGGGATTTTGCTCTATAGCTTTGAGAATATTCTCGATATGGTCGGGCACGAGCACATCGTCGGAATCGAAAAACCTCAGCCACGGCGTGCGTGCAGCCTCAGCGCCGCACTGGCGCGCAGCTGCGGCTCCCTGCCGACGCTCGCTGAGCACCCGCACATCAAAAGGCTGCTCGGCAGCCCAGCGCTCCATAAGCGCCAAAGTGCCGTCGGTAGAATTGTTATCCACCAAAATAACATCGAAATCATGCACCGTCTGCGCAGCTATCGACGCAAGCGCCCGCGGCAGCAAATGCTCGCGGTTATAAGCCGGAACTACAACGCTTATCTGCTTTTCCTTTTTCATGATTGCGAAGATATATTTTTTTTGCAATACAAGCAAAAATAATCGTATCATTGAGATAAGAATTACTCTTTTCCTGCTTGTAAAATTGCGAATAATAGTGACACCATTGGCGACACAATCTTGGAGAACCTTATACGCCAAATAAGAAAGACGATAGCCGCCTCTTCCGACAAATAAATAAATTTGGTTTTATACCCGCTTATATGTATCTTTGCAGCACAAACACAAGAGGGGTGCCCCGCCGGGCTGAGATTATACCCTATGAACTTGAAGCGGTCAATACCGCCGTAAGGACTTGTTCGTAGCCGCCGGAGCCTACCCCGTATTTTATTAACGAGGAAATTTTCGGCCTATGAAAATATCTCTGAACCATAAGGAAATAGACATTACCGGCGCATCTACGCTGGCCGACCTGCTCGCTGCGCATGCGCTCGACGGCCCCGGCTATGCAGTAGCCGTAGGCGGCAAGGTGGTGCCACGGAGCGAGCGCGCCACATTCGTCCTCACCGAGGGCATGGAAATTATTGTAATAAAAGCCGTCTGCGGGGGATGATACACCGTATTGTTATCACCCGCCCCGAATTTTTGTCGGGCGAGGGCGCACGTATTGCGGCCATGCTTGAGGGCGGGGCGCTGCGCGTACACCTGCGCAAACCCGGCTGCAGCGAAGAGCAAATGCGAGGGCTTATAGAGGAAATTCCCGCAGAGTACCGTCTGCGCCTCAGCCTGCACGACCACACGCATTTAGCCCTCGAATACGGCCTTGGAGGAGTGCATCTCAACAGCCGCTTCCCTGCTCTACCACACGGTTTCACAGGCCTGGTGAGCCGCTCATGCCATAGCCCGGAGGAGCTGCGCGCGAACGCCGGCCTCGACTATCTCTTCCTCAGCCCCGTGTTCAACAGCATCTCAAAGGCAGGTTACGATGCCGCTTTCACTGCTGAGCAGCTCGCCGGCGGCCTCATCGACGCCCGCGTCTATGCCCTCGGAGGCGTCTGCCCGGCAAATTTCCGCACGGTGGCCGCCCTCGGCTTCGGCGGTGGCGCAATGCTCGGAGCGGCGTGGAACCCCGTCGATGCCGAGCGCTTCAAGCTTCAATATATAGCACCCGATGCCACGAAAGTCGAGAGGGTGCTCGCCGGAGGCTGCCGCTGGGTGCAACTGCGCATGAAAGACGCCCGCACGCCCGAGATTCTTGCCCAAGCCGCTATCATTGAGCCGCTTTGCCGACGCTACGGCGCCACATTCATCATCGACGACCGCGTAGACCTCGTCGAGGCCGCCAATGCCGACGGCGTACACCTCGGCGCGAAAGACTTGCCCGTAGAACAAGCACGCCGCATCCTCGGCCCCGGCTACATTGTAGGCGCCACGGCAAACACCTACGAGGCCATTGAGCGCGCAAAGGCTGCCGGTGCCGACTACGTAGGCCTCGGCCCCCTGCGCTTTACAACAACAAAGAAAAATCTCAGTCCGCTCCTCGGCTTCGAGGGCTACCGCGATATCATGCACCGCTGCCGCCTCAACGGCATCGACATCCCCGTGGTAGCTATCGGAGGCCTTGTGCCCGACGATGCCGCGCAACTCTACGATGCCGGCGTGCAAGGGCTTGCCGTAAGCGGCGCTATCGACCAATTTTTGAAACACTGATACTATGGATACATTACAGATAGGAAACCGTACTTTCACCTCGCGCCTCTTTGTGGGCACAGGAAAATTCGAGAGCAACGCCCTCATGGAGAAGGCCATAAAGGCCTCGGGCACTGAAATGGTGACACTGGCCATGAAGCGCGTAGACCTCGACACGCCCGCCGACGACGACATGCTGCACCACGTGGTGGCCGAGGGCATACAGCTGCTCCCCAACACCTCGGGCGTGCGCAACGCAGCCGAAGCCGTACTCGCCGCCCAGCTCGCCCGCGACGCTTTCGGCACCGACTTCATAAAACTTGAGATTCACCCCGACCCCAAATACCTCTTTCCCGACCCCGTAGAAACCCTCAAAGCCACCGAAGAGCTTGCAAAATTGGGCTTCACCGTCCTCCCCTACATCCAGGCCGACCCTGTGCTGTGCAAGCGCCTCGAAGAAGTAGGAACCGCGGCTGTAATGCCTTTGGCAGCACCCATTGGCACCAACCTCGGCCTTGTCACACGCGAGATGCTTGAGATTATCATCGACGAGAGCCGCGTGCCCGTAGTGGTCGACGCCGGCCTCGGCGCTCCCTCGCACGCCGCCGAAGCCATGGAACTCGGTGCCGACGCCGTGCTTGTCAACACCGCCATTGCCGTGGCAGGCGACCCTGTGGCTATGGCCCGAGCTTTCCGACTCGGCGTCGAAGCCGGTCGCATGGCATATCTCGCCGGTCTCGGAGGCGTAAGCCGCTCGGCTCAGGCAAGCAGTCCGCTCACCTCATTCCTCGACTGACGCCATGTTTTCAGAAGAACTGAAGCAATACGACTGGCAGGCTACCACCGACGCCATCGCCGCCAAGACAGCCGCCGATGTAGAGCGCGCCCTCCGCAGCCGCCGCCCGGGCATCGACGATTTCATGGCTCTCATATCACCCGCAGCCGCCCCTTACCTCGAGCAGATGGCCGCCCGCAGCCGAGCGCTCACTCAGAAGCGTTTCGGCAAGACTATCTCCATGTATATTCCCCTGTACATAACCAACTCGTGTACAAACTCTTGCGTATACTGCGGTTTCAACAGGCACAATAAATTCGCCCGCGTGATTCTCACCCCCGCGCAGATAAAAGACGAGTGCGAGGCCATACGCCGTCTGGCGCCCTTCGAGAACCTCCTCATTGTTACCGGCGAAAACCCGCGAGCCGCAGGCACCGACTACATCGAAGAGGCCCTCAAGGTATGCCGCCCGTACTTCAATAGCCTAACTATGGAGGTAATGCCCTTGTCGGCTGAGGATTACGAGCGGCTCACACACGCCGGCCTCAACGGTGTGGTGTGCTTCCAGGAAACCTACAACCGCGAGAACTACAAAAAATACCACCCCGCAGGCATGAAATCAGACTTCGAGTGGCGTGTCAACGGCTTCGACCGCATGGGGCAGGCGGGCGTCCACAAAATAGGCATGGGCGTGCTCATCGGCCTCGAAGACTGGCGCACCGACGTCACCATGATGGCGCGACACCTCCTGTATCTGCGCAAAAAGTATTGGAAGACACGCTACAGCGTCAACTTCCCGCGCATGCGCCCCTCGGAGAGCGGTTTCCAGCCCAACGTGGTGATGAGCGACCGCGAACTCGCGCAGCTCACTTTCGCATTCCGTATTTTCGACAACGACATCGACATATCGGTATCAACCCGCGAGCGCCCCTCGTTCCGCGACAATATCGCCACCCTCGGCGCCACCTCAATGAGCGCAGGCTCCAAGACAGAGCCGGGCGGCTACCACACTTATCCGCAAGCCCTCGAGCAGTTTGCCGTGAGCGACGAGCGCACGCCCGCCGAGGTTGCCCGCGCGATACATGCCCAAGGTTATGAAGTGGTATGGAAAGACTGGGATAAGATTTTTGACTGATATGACCGACCAACGATACTCCCGCCAGACCATGCTCCCGGGCTTCGGATACGAGGGGCAGCAGCGCCTCGGGGCTGCCTCGGTGCTCATTGTGGGTGTGGGCGGCCTCGGCTCGCCCGTGGCTCTCTACCTTACCGGTGCCGGTGTAGGCTCTCTCACCCTCCTCGACCCCGACACCGTGAGCCTCTCCAACCTGCAACGGCAGGTGCTGTACACCACTCCCGAGACGGGCATGCCAAAAGTAGAGGTCGCGGCTGAAAGGCTGCGCGCCCTTAATCCCACAATTAAGGTAGAGCCCCTCTGCGCCCGCTTCTCACCCGAAAATATGCACGGTTTAGTTGCCGCACACGACCTCGTGATAGACTGCACCGATAACTTTGCCACCCGTCGCCTCATCGACGACGCCTGCCGCAGCGCAGGCAAGCCTTGGATTTTCGGCGCGATAGGCGAACTCGCCGGGCAGATTGCCCTAATCAACGGTCCGCGCCACCGCAGCCTGCGCGACCTCTACGAAGACCTCGACGCGCTCGCCGAGGCACCGCGCACAACCCTCGGTGTAATCGGAGCCGTGCCCGGTGTCATAGGCTCAATGCAGGCGATGTTAGCCGTGAAAGTGCTGAGCGGCATGGACGCTACGCTCGACGGCAAACTTTTCTCAATAGATTGCACTACTTTTGAAACCAATATAATAGACTTCTGATGACAAGCAAAAAATGGAGCGAGGAAGCCTGGCAGGCAGCCGAGCCTGTGTATGAGGCAATTACACAACTGCCCTTTGTGTGCGAACTCGCCGCAGGCACCCTCCCCCGCGATAAATTCCTCTTCTATCTCAGGCAGGACGCCCTTTACCTGGCCAACTACAGCCGTGTGCTCGCCTCAATAGCCTCGCGCCTGCCCGAAAGCCACATGGCAGCCGCCTTCCTCAAATTCGCCGCCGACGGCGTCGAAGTCGAGAAGTGCCTCCACGAAAGCTTCCTCGCAGAGGCCGGTATCACCACAGCCGCCGAGCCTACACCCTCGTGCCTGAGCTACATGACCCTCCTCGGCGCTCAAGCCATGGAGCCTGTCGAGGTGCAGGCCGCCGCCGTGCTCCCCTGCTTCAAGGTTTACCTTGAGGTTGGGCGCCATATAGCCACCACTGCCGCTCCCGGCAACCCCTACGCCAAGTGGATCGACACCTATGCCGACACCGCGTTCGAAGCCTCGACACGCCTCGCGCTCGACATCTGCGACTCTCTCGCCGCCAATGCCTCTGCCGACATGCGCCGCCGCATGACCGAGATATACGTATTGGCAACAAAAATGGAATGGAAATTCTGGCACAGCGCCTACATACTCGAAAAATGGGAAATATGAAACGCCACCCCCGCGCACTCTCTATCGCCGGAAGCGACCCCTCGGGGGGCGCCGGCATACAGGCTGACCTCAAAACCTTCTCGGCCTTGGGCGTCTACGGCATGACGGCAATAGTAGCCGTAGTCGACGAAAACACCCTTGGCGTGACAGGCGTGCACCCCGTGCCGGTACCCTTCGTCGAGGGGCAGATACGCAGCTGCCTCGACGACATCGGCGCCGACGCCGTTAAAATAGGCATGCTGCACTCATCGCCGCTTATACGCGCCGTGCGCGACACCCTCGCCGGATACAATATCGCCAATATCGTGCTCGACCCTGTAATGGTAGCCACCTCCGGCGACGCCCTCCTCGTGCCCGATGCCGTAGACACTCTCCGCTCCGAACTTATACCTGCGGTAAGCGTTATAACTCCAAACGTACCCGAAGCCGAGATGCTGCTCGGCACAAAGGTCGACGACAGCAGCCGGTTCCCCGACCTGGCCCGCGAGCTCAGCAGGCTCGGCGACGGTCTCTCGGTGCTCCTTAAAGCTGGCCACCTCAGCGGAGAAACCCTTACCGACGTTTTCTACAACGGACGCACGGGCAAGATTCTGAAACTCGAGTCACCAAGGGTCAACACCTCCAACACCCACGGCACGGGCTGCACCCTATCGTCGGCGTTTGCAGCCTTCCTCGCTAAGGGCTTAGACCTTGACGGCGCCGCCACCCGCGCCAAAGAATACATTGCCGGGGCGATAGCCGCAGGCGCCGCCTACAGCATAGGCCGCGGGCACGGACCCGTGCACCACTTTTACGATATATGGAAATGACACTCATAGCTTTCGACCTCGACGACACCTTGTATAAAGAGATGACCTACGTCGCCTCGGGCTACCGCACGGTGGCGCGCGAGCTCGCCGAGGCCACAGGAGCCGACGCCGATACTCTCTTCAAGATAATCTCCGACAACAGGCCCCTCGGCTTTGAGGCCGCCCTCGAATACCTGCGCGATTACCCGGGTGTCGAAAAGTTCAGTGTCGACTCCATGATTGAAAGCTACCGCGCCCACGTGCCCGACATCAGCCTGCAGCCTCATGCCGAAGATACCCTGCGGCGCCTCAAAGAGCAGGGAGCAACCCTCGTGCTCATAACCGACGGCTCTACCCGCCACCAGCGCGCAAAAATACGTGCGCTCGGTCTTGAGCGTTTCTTCGCCCCCGAAGCCATACTCATTAGTGAGGAAACAGGAGGCGACAAAACAACCGATGTGCCATGGACTATCGCCGAGACACGCTTCGGTTGTAACCGCTTCGTTTACGTCGGCGACAACCTCTCCAAAGACTTCCGCCTCCCCAACATGCGCGGCTGGCGCACAGTGATGCTGCGCGACACCGACGGCACCAACGTATTCCCTCAGCAACCCGACAACTGGGCCGCAGAGAACCGTCCCTCATTAACAATCGACTCCCTAAAACACCTTATATGATTACCATACTCTACGCCCACCCCTACCCCAAAAGCTTCAACCACGCTATCCTCGATACCCTCCGCAGCCGCTTCGACGCCGACAAGCGCCCCTACACCGTGCTCGACCTCTACGCCGACGGCTTCAACCCCTCGTTCGAGGCCGACAGCCTTGCCCTATACAGCAAAGGCCAAAGCGCCGACCCGATGGTAAAACACTACCAGCAAGTGCTCATGGACTCCGACACCATAATAATGATTTTCCCCATATGGTGGAGCATGATGCCCGCTATTGTAAAAGGATTCTTCGACAAGGTTATGCTCGAAGGCACTGCCTTCACTTACTCTGAGACAGGAGCCCTCGTGCCCGACAAAATAAACATCGACCGCACGGTGATTCTCACCACATCAGAAGCACCCTCCGCAGTTTTCGCCTCATTCTTTACCGACTACTTCCCCCGTCACGTGCTCGACACCGTGGGCATGCGCAACGTGGAGTGGTATAACTGCGAGGGCACTTCGCACGGCCCCGCCGAAAACCGCGAAGCCTTCCTCGCAACGGTAGATTCACTGTTCTGAAAAAGAAAAAAACTCAAAAAACTTTATACTTTTGACTCTTGACTTTTGACTTTCGCCTTAGGCGAAGCCTTTTGACTCTTGACTTTCGCCTTAGGCGAAGCCTTTTGCCTTTAAGCACCGCTTACCGTGCCAGCGATAAGTTTATCGAGATACCGTACGACGAGTTCGTCGTGGGGTAAGCGCTTGTAGTGACTATAGGCGAGTTCACCTGGTGGTCGAAGTAAGCCGAGAGTGTGATGCGCTTGCTCAGGATATAAGAGGCGTTGAAATTGAAGTTTATGGTGTTTGTGCCGCTCGTGGCCTGCGTGTAGTTGCCCTCTATGCGGCGTATAAGAGCCTGATTGTTCTGGAAAGAGAAGTCGGCGTTGAGCGTCAGGTCGTTGCTTATGCCCTGCGCCGAGCCCTTCATTTTCAGTATAGTATTGAAGCCCACAATCTTGTAGCCCGCGCCGATAGTGATACCGCGGCTTGTGGCCTCCACAACCTGCCCTGCCGACGAGTTGAGGGTGAGGGTGCGCTGGTCGCGGTACTCGGCGTTAAGCTGCAGCTCGTTCTTCAATGTGAAATTCACGCCGATGAGCGGTGCGAAGCGCTCGGTGATAGCCACCGAGGTTATATTGAAAGGCGACGAGGGGATAGGTTGCCCGGTGAGCTCGTCGAGAGTATAGCCGAGCGACGAGTGCCCCAGGCTAACCCAGTTGAGATACGATGAGTAAGAGCCCACAGAGTAGGTACACTGGTAGGCATGGGTGAGCGAGAACGACTTGAATATGTTGCGCATATTGCCCATGTTGATGAGGCCGTCGTAGGTCACACGCCAGTTGGGGAGCACCGACGAGAAATCGGGGAAAGGATTGAGAGTCTCGCGGGCAGCCGGGCGGCGCGTGTAAGCGGCCACGAAAGCGGGGATCAGCACGTCCGATGAGGTCTCGCTCACGGTGCCCACTGCCGGGTCGAAAGGATAGCCGGCATGCTGGTTGCCCTCCATGAAGCCTGTCGTGGGGTAGTTGGTGCCCATATACTGCGCTTCGACGCGGCGACGTATCTCGGGGATATTCTCCAGGAACTGCGCGAAGGGCGCCGAGTAATAGCCGTTGTCGGCTTTGGAGTTGCCAAGCGAGGTGAGTATGGCGCAGTGAGTCTTGGTAAACGAGCCGGAGTACGACGTGGGCATGTTGGCATACATGAACTGCGTCTGCGTGTTGCGGTTGTCGGTGCGGTTGAAAGTAAGCTGCACCTTAAGGCCTTTCACAAGCTCAAGACTCGCCTCGATGTTGAACTCGTTGGTGGCGGCATAGATAGCAGGCGAGGTCTGCCCGTCGTCGGTTATAAGCCAGCCGCGGTCGAGGGCGCGGTCGATATACTCCTGCCCCGTGAAGCCGAAAGCGAAATCAAGACCCGGAGCCATAGGCCCGTACGAACGGGTCTGCCCGAAGATATTGCCTATATTGGGGTTGAAGAGAGGCAGCGAGAGCGAGCGGGTATTGCGGTAGCGCACTGCCACAGAGCGGGGCGAGGTGAGCAGGCGCAGGGCATACTCGCCAATGTTGCGGGCAAGCGATTTCTCGTCTTTGAGAATCTCGTTGATAACAATCTTGATGTCGTCGTCGCCCCGGTTCAGAATCTCCACGCTGTTGGGGTCAACCACCCGCGTCTGCACAGCAAAAGGCTTGCCGTCGACAGTCGTGGCCGTAACCTTCACCTTCTTGGTGCGCATGTTGTGCTTCACCGTGAGCGAGGTGTCGGCTTTCAGCTTGTAGGTGCGCTCAAAGCGCTTGGCCTTGGGCTTGGTGGTGGTGCGCGGACGCGTGTTGGCAAAGCGCTTGGTCACATCTTTCAAGATAGGTATCTTATTGTAGAAAGTCTCGAAGTTGATGCGACCGTCGGCGTTCCACGCAGCCTGGTTGGCAATGGAGTTGCCGAGCTTGACGCCGTCGATAGTGGCGCCGCGCTCCCAGCGGTATGTGGCGTTGTAGCTCACCGAGCCGGTGAGGAAGTCGAGGAAAGCGATTTTGTTGAACGGCGCCTTATATTGCCCGGTGAAAGTCTGGTTGTAGCTCCAGGGCGTGCCCATGGAGAGTATCGACTGCCACACGGTGTCTTTCCAATCGCGGTAGCGGTCGGGGAAAAGCTTGCGGTTCACGGCGCCTACGGTCTCTTCGATGCGCGCCGAGGTGTTGGAGTTGAACGAGAGCGAGAGGGTCTTGGTAAGGTTCCACGACAATTGCAGCTGGCGGTCCCACAGCCAGTTCTTGCTCACCGACACCGGCAGCTGGAACATGACGTCGGTCTCCGAGCGCGTCTGCTGCTCGTAGTAGTAGCGCGACATGTTGGTGAGGAACGAGATATTGTTGGGCAGCCAGTTCAGCTCCCAGTCTTTGAGGAACTTGGCGTTCTTGCCCTTGCCTTTGACGTTCTTGAACGGCTTGAAGCCCTTGATCATCGGCGAATAAGAATATGCGAGCGAGCCGCGGTAGTCGTTGGTGTTCTCGTATTCTATCGTGGGGTCGTTCTTGGCCTGCTTGGTAAAGGAATAGTTTATGGTGAAGTTGGCGGGGTCCCAGGGCATGGGCGTGCGGCTCTGCACATCGAATTTCAAGCCCGAGAGCGAGAAATTCTGTATTGTGGAGCGCTCCACGGCGTAGGCGTTCACAGAGTCGCGCTCGGCATCGGTGGTGCAGTCGTCGAGGGCGTCTTTCAGTAGCACGTCCTGGTCGAGAGGGTTATATTTGGGCGAGGTCTTCTCCTTGGTCATGGAGTAGTAGATAGGCGCCTTGAGCTTGGCCTTCTCGGGGAGGAAGCGTCCGAGGTCGGCCTGCACGGCCACGTTGAACTGGTGGTAGTCGTCGAGGCGGCGCTCGTTGAGGCTCTGATCCACGCTGCCGAAGCCCGCGGTCTCTATGTGGCCGCCGAGGTTCACCGTGGCCACGTCGCTCATGTTGAGGGTGGCGTTGGCCTTGGCGGCCCAGCCGCCCGACTCGTTGAAGTCGGTCACTTTCAGCTCGTTGAGCCACACGGTGCCGTCTTTGGTGTTGGCGGAGTTGTTGCGCACGCCGATGAGTATCACACGCACATCGCTTATCGAGGGGTTACCCATCACGGCCATGCGGTTACGCTCATTGTCGGGGTCGCGGCCGGTGAATAGCGTGGCGAAGCCCACGCCGCTCTCCTGCGCCCGCTTGGCGCGGTTGCGCTCCTTCTTGAGGTCAACGAGGCTCTGCAGGTTGAAATCGAGGTAGTTGTTCTTCGGCCAAACTATATATTGGTCCGACGACAGATAGCGGTTATACACGCCCGGCGGAGTAAGTTCGAGGGGCACCTCGTACTCATAGAAGTTGTTCTTCACGTCGGAACCGAGACGGATAAACACCGAGAAATCGCCCGACTTAAGGTTTGTGGTATTGTCGATCGGCGCCTCGGCGTGCACCCACATCTGTATGCGTTTGTAGTTTCGCAGGTCGAGCTGCGTGTTGCGGTACACGCCGCGCGCGTCACCTGCATTGAGGCCTGTGACTTTCAGCGACATCGACTGCTCGTTGAGCTGCGTTATCTGGCTTTGGCCGGGGTCGGAGATACGGGTAACACCCGGCGGCAGCACATAGTTCACGGGCTCGCGCTCGGCGTTCTCCTCGATGTTCACCACCGATACATCGAGCTGCCCCTGCGCGGGAGCATCGCCGCGTGAGTTGAGGTTGAAATCGTAGGTGCGCCACTCGCCGCGCACGAGCTCGAGGGTGGCGAAGCGCAGGTGCGTGGGCTTGCGGAAGCCCGTCATGAACATGCGGGCGAAGCGTATGGTAGAGAAGTCGCTTATCGAGCCCACCACTTTCTCATACTCGCTCAGAGGAATCTTGAACTGGTACCACTCCACCTGCAGGCGGCCGCCGTCGCGCGTGGGCTGCAGCGACACCTGCTTGTCGGTGATGAAGTTCTTGCCCACCACGAGGTCTTCGGGGCGTATCGACACGCGGTACTGGAAGTAGCGCTCGTATTCGTTGAGGGTGTTATCCTGGTTTATATCCTCAACATCGGGCACCGAACGGGCCGACTGGTAAAGCGGGTCTGGAGCATCCTCGGGCGAGAGCGAGTTGCCCTCCACTCCGTTGTAGCGCTTGTAGCGCTCGAGAATCGAGAGGCGCTGCTCGTCGTAGTCGTAGCCGCGGTAGAAGTGGTAGTTGTCGCCCGCGGGGTCGTTGAGGGGCGAGAAAGCATCGGCCTGCAGTTTCTCCATACCGGCGGGCGAGAGGCGTGCCTGAAGCTTCTCAACAAAGCTCTGATAGGTGGGGAATACGAACTCCTGGTCGGTGTGCAGACCGTCGAGACCCACGTCCTGGGCAAGGCGTGCGCCCGTGGCATTATCGAAAGAGTAAGTGAGGGAGTTCTGCTTCGACACGCGTCCCCACGACGTCTCGGTGAGGAACTCGTCGTTGCCGTCATAGGGTATACCGTTCTCGTAGCTCTTCAATCCGTCTTTGAGAATATCCTCCGAAATCTCGCCGAAGTTAAGGTAGAGGTCGCCACCCTCATAGTTGTCGTTCTCGGGGTCAAGGAAGGGGTTGAGGAGCCAGAACTGCACATATTCAATGTTGCTCTGCTCGAAGTTGGTGTTATCCATGCGGCGCATGATACCGCCCCAGCGGCGCTCGGGGTTGAGAAGGGCGCCCTCGTCGTCAACATTATCGGCGTCGAGGTTATATGGGCCTCGCTCGGTGGGGTAGAACGAGAGGTTGAGGGTCTGTATCGTGGAGCTCTCGCCGTAGGTCACATCGCGGCCGGGGAAAACCTCGGTAGTCGTGACCTCACGCACATAAGGGTTGGAGAGCTGCTTGAGGTCGCTCTTGATATAACCGGGGCACATCGAGGAATTGCGCTGGGTGAAGAGGCGGTCGATATAGTACCAGTTGAGCAGGGCGCGGTTCTTGCCGTAGTCGGGATTATCGCTCAGCGCCGCCTCGGGGAAGAGAGCGTCGGCCGAGGGGTCGTAGGGCGTCGACGCCAGGAACCACGAGTAGGGTGAGCGCAGGTCTATGCCCGTCTGCGTGGCCTCGAAGTCGTCGATATACGACGAGCCCTTGTTTGAGCCCGACTTCTGCGCATGCGGCATAATGGCGGCATACTCGGCGGTGAGGCTCAGGCGCGAGGGCTGGGTGGCGTTGACGGTAGGAATCTTGTTCAGGAGGTTGGTAAGCCACATAAACTCACCGTTGTAAGCCATATTGAAGCCCATCATGGAGTTGTTCACCACCTCATCGCCGATGTTCACTTTCTCTATGAGTGCCTTCTCGGAGAAATGCAGGAGGGTGGCGCCGATGTTGAGGTTTTTGTTGAGCTGATACTGCAGGTCGAGGCCGAGGAGCGTCTTGCGCTGGGTAGAGAACATCGACTGATTCTCAAGGGTTACCGATATGTTCTGCCCCGAGTCGATAATGCTCTGGTTGGTGATTGTCACTATACCCATGGTGTAGTCCACGGTATAGTCGGAGTTCTCGGTGAGCTGCACACCGCCCGCCATTACCACTACCGAGCCGCGTGGCACGTTCATGGCGTTGAGGCGTATCTGCGAGCCTGCCGAGGCCTGGTATTCACCGGCGAGGATAAACTTGTTCTTATCGGCATACTGGCGGGCTACCACGAGGGTGGAGTCGTAGAGCTCCTGATACACATATTGCTCGGCGAGGGCAGGATTGTTGATTTTTGCCGCAAGATGCTTGCCGAAAGGCTCGACGACGGGGAAAATAACTTTGCCGGTCGAGGGGATAATCGTATAGCCGTCGATGAAGTCGAAGAAGCCGTCGGGGTTGCTCTCCTCGTTGGAGTCGATGCGGTCGAGGTTCATAACCTGGAGCAGCGACTGGTTGGCAAGGCCCGGCACGGGCAGGTAGTTGATCTGTATGCCCGTGGTGTCGGAGAGGTATTTGATGTTGAGCTTGAACTTCGATTTCTGTATCTGATAGCCGCCCAGCGAGTACACGTTCTTCATCATCAGGTGCCACATGGGCAGGTAAGGCGATGTTGTGGTGCTCTTGAGCATCTTCAGGTATAGCGACTGGTCGGTGCTGGTTATGTCGCCCGAGAACTCGCCCACCTGGTAAACCTGGCCGTTGTAGGTATATTCAAATGCCACGGCAAGCACCTCGTCGGCATTGAGGGCGCTCTTTATCGAGATATAGCCCAAGGTGGAGTTGAGGGTATATTCGCTTGAAGACAGCAGGCGGGCGCTCTCAACCTTCTCGTAGTCGCGGCCACCCTCTATGCCGTAGGCCGACAGCGGCTCAAGCACTTGCGTCACCTGGCTTATGTTTCGCGCCCCGGGATATTCGGTCTTCAGCACCTCAAGGAGGTTGTTGGAGGCATTGGCAGGATTGGAGAGAGCCGGGTTGGGCGTCCAGTAGTCGGTGGCGAGGTGCGAGTTCTCGCCAAGATCCATGAAGCCCACGAAGTTGCGCGATTGTTCATACTTGCCCGTCTTGTTGGTGACCCACACTTCGATGCGCGTAATCTGCACGCCCGACGACACATAGGGCAGGCGCGAGGCAAAGCGGTCGTAATTGTCGCGGAAGAAGTGGGCGAGGAAGAAGTGGCGGTTCTGGTCGTACTCGTCGGCGTTGACCGAGAACTCGGTGGTCTGAGCGCCGCCACGCGTGTTCACGGTGCGCGACTCCGAGTTCTGCTGCGACACCAGGGCCGTGGCCGTGAGCTTGCCGAACTGCAGCTTGGCCTTGATACCGAAGAGCGCCGTGCTTCCCCTGATGAGCGACGAACCGGTGGTCATCGACACATTACCGGCCTCGATATTCTTCACAATATCGTCTTCCTTGCCCTCATAGGCAAGTTTGAGGTTCTTGCTGTCGAAGTCGAAGGTGGCATCGGTGTTGTAGGTCATGTTGAACTTCATGCGGT
Source organism: uncultured Porphyromonadaceae bacterium (assembly GCA_947573485.1). Lineage (GTDB taxonomy): Bacteria > Bacteroidota > Bacteroidia > Bacteroidales > Muribaculaceae > CAG-873. Next base: position 29,077 of record CANPGB010000026.1, read on the forward strand.
CGCCCACCGAAGCCGCAATCGTGGCCTGTATTTTCTGGTCGAAGTCGAAGTAAGTCTTGCGGCGCGCCGAGAGCGAGAGCGAGGGGTTGTCGGTCTTGTTGCTCTTCACACCCATCGACACCTGCACCGAGCCCTGCGTTTTGAGCGATACACCGCCGGGACCGAAAATCTTCTCCAGCGGCCCGAGGGCGAAGTTCATGTCGAGGATATTGAAAGGCTGCTTCTCGCCGTCGGTAACGAGGCCGAGGTTACGCTCGCGCCAGTAGCGCTGCATTGAGCGCCGAAGCTGCCAGTTGTGGTACTGCTCGGAGGTGAGTATGAAAGGCGTGGCAATGTCGGTGTCGCCAACCTTGGTGCGCACGGTGTAGCAGCCCGTGGCGGGGTCGTAGTCGGCGGTGGTGGTGATGTTCGATGGTGTGGCGAGGTCGTAGCCGAGCTCGGCCTGCATGAGTTCCTCGTAATTGCGGGGCACAGTGTAGGGCACGGGCAGAGGCATGGGCACAGAGTCGGCGGAGCGAGCCTCGGGATAGCCCTGCGGTGCCGGAGCAGTGATTGCAGGGGCATTGTACTGGGCTGCCGCAGGCACACACATATGCCACAATGCCGCCCCCACAACGAGGAGCAGCACCACAAAACGGATATGTAGTGCCAATACTTTTTCCATTCAGAGGCCTCGGGCGAGCCCTTACATCATCGACATTGCCTTCTTGATAGCCGCCTCCACCCTCAGTGCAGGCTCGGCCTTGAAAATGGCCGTGAGAGCCTTCTCGCTCGCCTTTTTGTCGAAGCCGAGGATAGTGAGAGCGGCGAAAGCCTCGTCGAAAGCGTCGTTGCGGGCTGCCGTCTGGATAGATAACGTAGGCTCCACCGCTTTTATTTTATCGCGCAGGTCCACAATTATCCTTTCGGCGGTTTTGGCGCCGATTCCCTTGATAGCCTTGAGTCGGCGCACGTCGCCTCCGGCAATAACTGCCGAGAGCTCGTCGCCCTGCAGAGAGGAGAGAATTATTATGGCCGTGGCGGCGCCCACGCCCGACACTCCTATTAGTGAGCGGAAAAGCGCGCGCTCGGTCTCGTCGGCAAAACCGTAGAGCACCCAGGCGTCGTCGCGGATAGCCTCGTGTACATAGAGGCGGCACGACTGATGCCCCTGGAGGGCTGTGTAGCAAGGCAGTGTGATGTTAAGGAGATAGGCAACGCCCCCGGCGGTCTCCACTGTTGCCTGAGTGGGAGTGAGGGTGGCTATGGTGCCTTTGATGTATTCTATCATATCTTTAATTTGAGCGAGGCTGTGAGCGAGCGCGGAAGCATGGGGCCGTAGATATAGCCCGAGTCGCGCAGCGGTCCTTGGTCGAAATCTTTCTGGTAAGCGTTGAAGATATTCATGATACCGGCCGAGGCCTCGAGGTTGGCATATTTGAAGAGAGTGAAATTATAGCTTACTTTGAAGTTGGCGTCGAAGAAAGCCTGAGTATCAACCACACGGTCGATGGGTGTACCCGAGCCTTCAAGGTGCTGCACGGGCATGGAACCGGTATAAGTGGCGTTTAGCGAAGCCGTAAGGCGCTTGGTGATGTTGCACGAGAGGGTCAGGTAGCCATACCAGTCGGGCGTGCGGAAGAGGCGCTTTACAGGAGCAACGTCGGGATTGTCGCTCCAATACTCGGGCTTCTTGTAGCGGCTCTTCTGCCATGTGAGGCCACCCTGGAAGTTCCACATCGAGTAGTTGACACGCAGCTCGAGGTTGGCTCCGGCCACGCGGGCGCCGTCGCCGTTATAGCGCTCGAGCACAGTGTTGCCGGCAGCATCGGGCTCGGGGAGCTCACGCAGGGCGAAGACGTCGGAGATATCGGTATAGAAACCTTCGAGCATAAGATTGCACTGCACGGGTCCGAAGCGCCTGTACATATCGGCTGAGGCGCTCACACTGTGGCTGCTCTCCTGCTTGAGGTCGTGAGCGAGCACCGTCACCACCCGCTCGCCACCTACGATGGCTATGTGGAAGTCCTCGTCGAAAGCCTGCGGAGCGCGGAAACCGGTTGAGTATGAGAGGCGGAAGTTGAAGTTATCAGAGGGGTTGAAACGCAGGTTGACGCGGGGCGACACTATCGGATTGCTGATCATCGAGTGCTTGTCGAGGCGCGCGCCGATGAGAATACCCCAGCGGTCGTCGCGCCACTCATTCTGCGCATAGGCCGAGTAGATGTTCACCTTCTGCGAGTAATCGTGGTCATAGCCGAGAGTGACATCGTGGAGGTAGTTGTAGCTGTATTCGAGACCGCCCACAAACTCCGAGGGCATGAAAATCACGCGGCGGAAATTCTGCGTCCACTGCGCCCCGGCTGTCACCGTGAGGTCGTGGGTGTGGCCATAGGCATCGGGGTCCATATCGGAGCCGTAGTAGCTCTTGCGCTTGATGTTCTGGAGGGCGCCGAACACGTTGAGGTGGCGCGTGTGCTCCTTGTCGTAGAGGTCAAAAGAAGCCTCGCCGCCGTTTATGTTATGGTCTGTCTGCTCGGCCACCATGGCGTCGTGGGCGGGGCTGTCGAGCTTGTCGCCGCCGCGGCGGTACTCCTTGGTGCCGTGCCACTCGAGGGTTATGCGTTTCTCCATATCGGGGCGCAGCACGGCGCGGGCGCCGAGAGTGGTGGAGTTCAGCACGGGAATCTCGGTAAAGCCGTCGCCGTCGTGGTCATAGCCGTCGCGCGAGCGGTTCTGCCCGTACACTGTAAGGCCGAGGTTCGAGTTCCCGCTCACCACCGAGGCATTGAGAGTTGTGTTGTTGTCGAGGGCGCCGCTTATACCCATTGAGGTAATGGCGTGGGCCACCTCGGCATAGTTTACCGAGGGGTCTTTTGTAATAATATTTATGGTGCCGCCGATAGCCGACGACCCGAAGAGCGCCGAGCCGCCCCCGCGCATAACCTCCACGCGGTCAATCATATTGGCTGGCAATTGCTCCAGACCGTAGACACCGGCGAGAGCCGAGAACACAGGGCGCGAGTTCATGAGAATCTGCGAGTAATGGCCGTCGAGACCGTTGATGCGCACCTGCGTGAAACCGCAGTTCTGGCAGTCGTTCTCCACGCGCACGCCGGGCTGGTAGCCCAGACCGTCGGCAAGCGAGCAGGCGTTGACGAGCCCGAAAAGCTTGTCGGGCACAACGCTCACGAGCGAGGCGCTGTTGCGCCGTTTGGTCTCGCTCTTGGTGCCCGTGACCACCACCTGGTCGAGCAGGAAAGCGTCGGGTTCTATGTCGAAATTCACCTCTGTGGTCTTGCCTGCGAGCACGGTAACGCTCTTCTTGGCAGACTTATAGCCGGTCATGGAGGCCATTATAGTATAAGTACCGGGGGTAAGATTAACAAGATGATAGTGCCCTGAGGCATCGGTGAGCGTCTTGGCGCCGGCGCCCTCGAGGGTTATAAGGCAATAAGGCAGATGTTCGCCGGTCTCAGTCTCCACTACGTGGCCGGTGATATTGGCGTCGCTCGGCCCGGCTCCAAAAGCCGTCAACGCGCATAAAATAAAGGTAAAAAATAGTGTGGCGGTTTTTAGCATACAATAGGATAGAAGTCGAAATTGTACCTGTTTATGAGTCGGGGGAATATAATGCGGCCACAAAATTAGCAAAAATTACCCGAAAGTCAAAGAAGCTTAAAATTTGCCATGTCGCAAAAAATTACTACCTTTGTAAGCTAAAACAAGCGACAGAACATTCTCAACAATATTTTACCAGACATGGCTGAAAATAAAGAGGAATATAGCGCCAGTAACATCCAGGTGCTCGAAGGGCTCGAAGCAGTCCGCAAGCGTCCGGCGATGTATATCGGCGACATCTCCGAAAAAGGTCTGCACCACCTCGTCTACGAGGTTGTGGACAACTCCATAGACGAAGCCCTCGCAGGTTATGCGAAGGAAATAAACGTCACTATCAACCCCGACAACTCGATAACCGTTGAAGACGATGGCCGCGGTATCCCCGTGGACATGCACGAGAAAGAGCACAAAAGCGCTCTCGAAGTCGTCCTCACCGTGCTCCACGCAGGCGGTAAGTTCGACAAAAGCAACTACAAGGTCTCCGGCGGCCTCCACGGCGTGGGCGTATCGTGCGTGAACGCACTCTCAACCTATCTCCGCGCCGAAGTTCGCCGTAACGGCAAAATCTACGCTCAGGAATACAGCTGCGGCAAGCCCACCACAGGCCTCGAAATCGTTGGCGAGAGCGACCATACCGGCACAACCGTAACCTTCAAGCCCGACGGAAGCATATTCACCACTACGGTTTACGACTACTCCACCCTGGCCAACCGCCTCCGCGACCTCGCTTTCCTCAACGCAGGCATCACACTCCACCTCACCGACAAGCGCCAACTCGACGCCGAGGGCAACCCCCGACGCGAGACTTTCTACTCGAAAGACGGTCTGCGGGAGTTCGTCGAATATATCGACGCCAACAAAGAGACCCTCATCAACGACGTCATCGACCTCAACACAGAGCGTGGCGGAGTGCCCATCGAAGTGGCTTTCACATACAACACCTCGTCGAACGAGAACATCTACTCGTACGTCAACAACATCCACACTATCGAAGGCGGCACCCACCTCACCGGTTTCCGCCGAGGCCTCACCTCAACCCTCAAGAAGTACGCCGAAGACAACGGCCTCCTCAAGAACGCAAAGGTTGAGATTGCCAGCGACGACTTCCGCGACGGCCTCACAGCCGTAATCTCGGTGAAAGTAATGGAGCCCCAGTTCGAGGGTCAGACCAAAACCAAGCTCGGCAACAGCGAGGTTATGGGCGCCGTGCAGGTGGCCGTGAGCGAAGCCCTCGGCAACTACCTCGAAGAGCACCCCCAGCAGGCAAAGACAATTGTCGAGAAAGTGATTCTCGCCGCCCGCGCACGAACCGCCGCACTCCGCGCACGTCAGGAAGTGATGCGCAAGACCCCGCTCGTAGGCGGTGGCCTCCCCGGCAAGCTCACCGACTGCTCGAGCCGCACCGCCGAAGACTGCGAGATATTCCTCGTCGAGGGTGACTCCGCAGGCGGTACAGCAAAGCAGGCGCGCGACCGCCGTTTCCAGGCCGTGCTCCCCCTCCGCGGTAAAATCCTCAACGTAGAGAAAGCCCTCGAGCACCGAATCTTCGACAGCCAGGAAATCACCAACCTCTTCAAGGCTCTGCGCGTGACCATAGGCACCGACGACGACAAAGACGCACCCAACCTCTCGAAACTCGCCTACCACAAGGTGATTATCATGACCGATGCCGATGTCGACGGCGCACACATCGCCACACTGCTCATGACCTTCTTCTTCCGCCGCATGCGTCCCCTCATCGAGCAAGGATACCTCTACCTCGCTTCGCCCCCACTCTACAAATGCAAAATGGGCAAGAACGAGGAATATTGCTGGAACGACATGCAGGTGCAGCAGTTCATCGACAAATACGGCGAACGCACTTCGGTACAGCGATACAAAGGTCTCGGCGAGATGTCGGACGACGAGCTCCGATACACCACAATGTCGCCTGAGCACCGAATCCTCAAACAGGTGCATATCAGCGACGCCGTAGAAGCCGACCGCATCTTCTCGATGCTCATGGGCGAAGATGTGGCTCCCCGACGCGACTTCATCGAAGCAAACGCTACTTACGCCAACATCGACGCCTAAACACACATACCCCCCGGAGTGTTATATAAATAACAATAAACTCTCCGGGGGTTGTATTATTTCTCCTCCGGGGACCATCAACATAAAACACGTTCTCAACTTTCCGGCATGGCAAAGACAACTAAAACTAAAAAACAGACGGAAGAGCTTCGAAGCGCCGTCGACAAATATATCTCACAGCAGAAAAACGGCACCTACAACTACCGGCAGGTGTCGCACGCCCTTGGCCTCGATACCCCCGCGGCCCAACGCGCAGTAGCGCTTTATCTTGCCGAACTCGCCTTCGACGGCGTGATTCTTGAGACGGCCCCGGGAAAATACAAGACCCCCAGCCGCACAGTGAGCGCCATGGGAGTCTTCTCACGCCGCTCAAACGGCAAGAACAGCGTTATTACCGACGGCGACGGCGAAGAAATTTTCGTGGCCGAGCGAAACTCCATGCACGCCCTCAACGGCGACCGCGTCGAAGTTACAATAGCAGCCCGCGTAAAAGGCCGCGAACCCGAAGCCGAAGTCACACGCATCATAGAGAAGAAAGACCAGACATTCATCGGCACGCTTAAAGTAGACAAGCACTTCGCCTACCTCCTCACCGACTCCAAATTCCTCGCCACCGACATATACATACCCAAGGGCAAGCTCAAAGGCGGTGTGACTGGCGACAAAGCGATAGTGCGCATCACAAACTGGCCCGACGACGCCAAGAACCCCCAGGGCGAAGTTATCGACATCCTCGGCAAGACCGGCGAGAACCAGACCGAAATGCACGCCATCCTCGCCGAGTTCGGCCTCCCCTACCGCTACCCGCAGGCTGTGGAGAAAGCCGCCGACAAAATCGACGCCGGAATCACTGACGACGTTGTGGCTGCCCGCGAGGACTTCCGCGGAGTGACAACCTTCACTATCGACCCCCGCGACGCCAAAGACTTCGACGACGCCCTCTCTATCCGTCGCCTCCCCAACGGCAACTACGAGGTAGGCGTCCATATCGCCGACGTCACGCACTACGTGAAGCCCGGCTCGATAATCGACCGCGAGGCCGAGGAACGCGCAACCAGCGTTTACCTCGTTGACCGCACCATACCCATGCTCCCGGAGCACCTCTCCAACGGCATTTGCTCGCTCCGCCCCAACGAAGACAAACTCACTTTCTCGGTAATCTTCGAGCTCGACAAGCAGGCACACATCGTAAACTCACGCATAGCCCGTACAGTTATCCGCAGCGACCGCCGCTTCACCTACGAAGAAGCTCAGGAAGTGATTGAAACAGGCAAAGGCGACTTCTCAAAAGAAATCCTCGCACTCGACCGCCTCGCAAAAACTATCCGCAAAAACCGCTACGACAATGGCTCCGTTGACTTCGACCGCGTGGAAGTGCGCTTCGACATCGACGAGAAGGGGCATCCCACCTCGGTGTTCTTCAAAGAATCGAAAGACGCCAACAAGCTCATCGAGGAATTCATGCTCCTGGCAAACAAAGCCGTGGCCGAAGCCATTGGCGTTGTGCCCAAGCGCAAGAAAGCAAAAGCATTCGTTTACCGCGTGCACGACGTGCCCGACGCCGAGCGCCTCAGCAACCTCGCCGCTCTCGCACGAACATTCGGCTACAAACTCAAAACCGAAGGCGAGCCCAAGGAAATAAACCGCTCTATCAATAAAATGCTCCAGGACGTAAAGGGCAAAGGCGAAGAAAACCTCCTCGCAACTCTCGCCATACGCTCCATGGCAAAAGCTATTTACACCACCGAGAACATCGGACACTACGGCCTCGGATTCGACTTCTACACACACTTCACCTCGCCTATACGCCGATACCCCGACATGATGGTGCACCGACTCCTCGAAAAATACCTCGCCGGTGGCCGAAGCGTGAGCCTGGAGAAACTCGAGGAAGAGTGCAAGCACTCCTCCGACCAGGAGCAGCTCGCCGCAAACGCCGAGCGCGCATCTATCAAATACAAACAGGTGGAATATATGGGCGACCACCTCGGCGAAGTGTTCTCGGGAGTAATATCGGGCGTCACCGAGTGGGGCCTCTACATAGAGCTCGACGACAACAAATGCGAGGGCCTCGTGCCCATGCGCGACCTCGCCGACGACTATTACGACTTCGACGAACGCAACTACTGCCTCACCGGACGCAAATACAACAACCGCTACCGCCTCGGCGACCACATCAAAGTGCAGGTAGCCCGCGCCGACCTCCAGCGCAAGCAGCTCGACTTCGTGGTTGTCGACGAAAAGAACCCGCCGCGCTCCCTCGACACCCTCGGAAACCGACCTGCACCCGGCGGTCGCCAGAGCCAGGAGAAGCCCGGCAAGAAAAAACGCAAAGGGCAGCGCCGACGCTGACAAAGAGCAGGGCGCGGCTCTCTGCCGCGAAGCCGCGCCCCGCAATATCGCAACCCTCCCTCCAAAGTCTATATCACTGTTACAAGCACACATTATATAATATATGCTGCCTTCCTGGCTCCCTAACGGCCATATCGAAATAAAAGGCCTCAAGATTTATGCCCACCACGGCGTCGACCCGCAGGAAACGCTCGTGGGCAACAACTTCGAGGTCGACATAACTCTCGAATTCCCCTGCGAGCACGCCATGCGCACCGACCGCCTCGACCTGACCATAAGCTACGCCGAGGTTATCGACATCGTAAAAGCCGAAATGGCCTTCCCCTCGAAACTGATAGAGAACGTTGTCTACCGCATCTACGAAGCTCTCACATACCGTTATACCCAAATTTCCTCAGGCCGCATCGCTATATACAAGCTCACGCCGCCGATATCGGCAGAGCTCGACAGGGTCGGCTTCGTCTACCATTGGTGAGCCATTTTTCAATACTCACATATAATAAACCGTGTTTTACGCCGTTAACTCATTTAGACAAATACTGAAACACATACCAATCATGAACATAAAGTCGCTCGCATTTTCGGCCATTATAGCCATTGCGCTCGCCTCTTGCAACACTTCAAAAACGGTGCTACCCTACTTCACCGACATCAGCACCATCAAGGAGGCCACACTCCCCTCCGCCGACTTCATGCCCAAAATTCAGCCTGAAGATGAGCTCGCCATAACAGTGAGCTCCTCAAGCCCCTCTGCCACAACCGCATACAACCTGCCCTACGTAAACCCCGCATCACGCGACGAGATTACCAAGGCAGTATCGCCGCGTATGCAGACATATACCGTCGACACACAGGGCGACATCGACTTCCCCGTCCTCGGCACACTGCACGTAGCCGGGCTCACCACCGAGCAAATCAAAGACCTCATCACCAAGCGCATAGCGAGCCAGGTAAAAGACCCCGTTGTCACCGTGCAGCTCGTGAACTTCGGCGTAGTGGTAGCCGGCGAGGTTAAGCAGCCTCAGCGAATCAACGTATCGGGCAACCGCATAAGCCTGCTCGACGCCCTCGCTCAGGCAGGCGACCTCACCGAGTACGGCGAGCGCTCTAACATCCTCATAATACGCGAGGAAAACGGCGAGCGCAAATACGCTCACGTCGACCTCAACTCCGCCGACGTGCTCACTTCGCCATACTACTACCTCCAGCAGAACGACTATATCTACGTGGCGCCCAACAACATACGCCAGGCAAACTCCAAATACAACCAGAACAACGCGTTCAAGCTCTCCGTTATCTCCACTATTGTGAGCGCGGCCTCGGTTATCGCATCCCTCGTCATAGCACTTACCGTAAAATAAACAGTAATGGCAGCAAACAAAAACTCCGACTTCATAGACATCGCCGGTCTCCTAAAGCAGTACGTGTCAAAATGGTACCTGTTCGCCATTTCTGTAGTGGTGTGCCTGGGACTCGCTTTCGCATTCGTTAAAATCAGGCAGCCGGAATATGCCGTAAAAGCCAACCTCCTCATCTCTCCCGAGAAAGACACCCCCACCAACCCGCTGGGATCCCTCGGCTCGCTTTTCGGCTCGCAAGGATACGTCGACGACGAAATTTTCATAGTCTCGTCGCACTCACTCTACCGCAACGTAGTGAAAGAGCTCGGTCTCAACACCAAATACATCTACCACAAGAACCTCTTCGTCAAAGAGCTGATGTACCCCGAGACTCCTATCTCGTTGGTGCCTCAGGCTGGTATAGCCGATACTCTGCGCCGCGGTATAGTATTCACCGTCAAGGCTAAACCCTCCGGTCAGGCAAGTATCAAAGCAAAAATCAAACGCACGACAGTAGCCGAAGTCAAAGACATAAGCCTGCCTTACACCCTCGACACCCCCCTGGGTAACTTCACTTTTGCCAAAACCGACGATTATCCGGCCGACAAAAACGTGAAGATGACAATCAGCTTCTCGGGCTACGACGCCGCAGCCGAAGGTCTCGACGAAACCGTGTCTACAGAAATAGCCTCAAAGCGAAGCAACGTGATCTCGCTCGGCATAAACACCACCAACACCGACTACGGTAAGGCCGTGCTCAACGAGATTATTGAAAAATACAATCAGCGCGGTGTCACCGAGAGCCGCGAGCAGAACACCCTCACCGCCAACTTTATCGACGGCCGCCTCGGCCTCCTCGCCGACGAGCTCAGCGCCGCCGAAGCCAACATCCTCAACTTCAAGCAAAAAAACGGCATCATCGACGTTATTACAGACGCTCAGTACAACACCGAGAAGAAAGCTAAAGTTGAAGAAAGCCTCCTCGAAGCACGCACTCAGGAAGAGATTATAAGCATGACCCGCGACTTCATCAACGAGCCCGGGAACTCTTACTCTCTCATCCCCACAACGCTCAACAACGAAGGCATACAGCGCGCTATCGAAGGCTACAATGAACTCGTGCTCACACGCAACGAAATACAGCAGAGCGCAATGCCCGACAACGTAGCCCTGCAACAAGTGTCGGAGCAGCTCGACATGCTCCGCGCCAACATCTCGTCATCGCTCAACCGTGCCCTCGAGACAGCCCGCGTCTCTGTCCGCGACCTCGCCCGTGAGATGAACTCCACAGAGTCGAGCCTGGCGCAACTTCCCGCACACGAACGCGAGTACCGCGACCTCATGCGCCAACAGACTGTCAAGCAGCAGCTCTTCATGTTCCTCCTCCAGCGCCGCGAAGAAACCTCAATGATGCTCGCCAACTCAGTGCCCAAGGGTATTGTCGTTGACGAAGCCTACACCTTGAGCGAGCCCCTCGGCATGGGCAAGAAGATGATAATGATTATCGCCCTCATCCTTGGCCTGATGATACCCCCGGTATGGCTCTACCTGCGCAAGCTCCTGCACAACCGCTTCGAGACCCGCGCCGACGTCGAACGCATAACCGACGTGCCCATCCTCGGCGAGATGTGCATCGACGACTCCGGCCGACGCCTCGTGGTGAGCGCCGACGACACCTCGGCTACAGCAGAGCTCTTCCGACTTATGCGAAGCAACCTGCTGTTCATCCTCAACGACCCGCGCGACAAGGTGGTGCTCATGACCTCCACGTCTTCGGGCGAGGGCAAATCGTTTATCTCAATCAACCTCGCAGCATCGCTCGCACTCCTTGGCAAGCGCGTGCTCCTCATAGGCATGGATATACGCAACCCCCAGCTCGCCAACTACCTGGGTATAGCACCGCAATTCGGCCTCACACAGTATCTGTCGTCGTCGAACATCAGCATCGAACAGATGACAGTCGCTATCAAAGACGTGCCCAACCTCGACGTTATCTGCGCCGGACCCGTGCCTCCCAACCCCGCCGAGCTCCTAATCTCCGAGAAAGTCGACGAGCTCTTCAAGGAACTGCGCGAGCGCTACGACTACATTATCGTCGACACCGCGCCTATCGGTCTGGTGAGCGACACCTTCACCCTCGACCGCCTCGCCGACGCAGCTATCTACGTCTGCCGCGCAAACTACACCTCGCTCACCGACCTCGCTTCGGTGAACTCTATCTACGAGCAGCACCGCCTCAAGAAGCTCTCGCTCGCTATCAACGGCACCGCCTCGAAGAAAACCTACGGCTACGGCCGCAAGCACACCGCGAAATAAGACCTACGGATGTTGTCTCGCCCATTAGCAACGCAACTACCCGCCAACGAACCTGCTGTCGGCAATCTCAAGATTGCCGACAGACCTTATTTCGACCTCCCCAAAGCCGCCTGGCGCACGCCGGTGCTCTACATGCTCACCATGTCGGCGCTCGGCCTGCAGTTCTACCCCGCCCTCCTCTTATTGTTCATCTTCTGGATTAAGGCATGGAAGAACGACCGCTACAACCTGGCCATAATGCTCACAATCTTCTTCGGTGGCTACGGCATCACGCCCCCCGAGATGTTTCCCCTCTGGGCATCAGACCTCGCCACAGGCATAGCGGCAGTGTTATGGTGCATATATAAAAAGACGCCACTGCTGAAAAAGGTGCTGGTGGTGATTCTCATCTACTTCGCCATACTCTTCTTCATAGCCTCATGCTCTCTCGAAAGCATGAAGATACAGATATTGGGCATGCGCCACTACTGGGGTATAATCTACATGATAATACCCATAGCCGTTTTCGCAGGCAAAGACTTCGATATCCGCACATACTTCACCAGGCTGATGCCTTACACGCTCATATTCCTGATGTACTATGTCTGCGACGGATTCATACTCCCCGGCAACGTCTTTCTCCCCGCCACAAGTATTGCCGACCCCAATGCCACCACCACGTTCTACGACCCCTACATCCTCCCTCTCGGCTCCACCTTCCGCAAATACCCACCGGGATTCTATTTCGTAATACTCTCGGCACTCCCCGTAATACGCTACTACCGGCTGCGCTGGTGGCAATGGCTGCTGTTCCTCCTCGCCCTCGCCGCATGCCGCACATTCTCCATTATCTCGGGCTTCATCCTCCTCTGGATGCTCTTCCAGGGCTCCTTCAGGCGTTTCGTCAAATACTCAGCCATTGCAGTATTCTCTTTCGTGGCCATATACTTTGTCGATGGCCTGCTGCCCATGAAGTACAACGGAATATCCATGGAGTCGACTCTGCGTATAAAATCCACTATCGACCAGTTCGCCGAGCTCGCCGAGGCTGTCGATGATGAAGACATCGCGCAGTTCGGCTCAGGCCGCATGGCGCAGATTATACCCAAGCTCGAGCTTGTGCTCGACGAACACCGCACTCTCACAGGTCTCGGCTTCCTCCACGACACCAAAACCACCATCACGCGCTACATAGTCCACAACGATTATTACACCGACGTCACCCAGGCCGAAGAGGTGGCCACCGCCGTCGAGGTCATACCCATGCAGATATTCCTCAACACCGGTTGGGTGGGTCTCATATCGCACATCCTCTTCTTCGTCGTGCTCTATCTTATGATACGCAAACTGCGCTACAGCGCCTACTTCCTGTCGATTATCATCGCCATGTCGTGGTTCGGCATAGGCGGTTTCGTCGGCCTCATACGCTTCGAAGGCCTTTTCGTGGCCGGCCTATCCTTCGCCGTAGTGCTCCTCGAAAACAAACGGGCGAGCATCTACGCCCGCCCGTCTGAGCAATAATTCCGTATTTTATCATTTCACTATAAGGCGCCACAGCTCTCCTATCCAGAGCACTACCGAGGTGCCTCCGATTATTATAAGCCAGTCGGTAAGGGCAAGAGGCTGAACCGAGAAGAAGGGGCCGCCAACTGTCACTATGAAAATCTGCCCGACCAGAATAAGCGCGGCAATGAGCACAAAGCCTCCCGCATCTTTGAAGTGGAAAGCGCTGCGGCCGGTCTCGAAAGCGCGGGCATTGAACATGTTCCAGAACTGCAGGAACACAAAGGTTGTGAAGAACACCGTAAGTTCAAAGGGCGAAAGGCCCGTATTCTCGCCCATAGGCACTCGCCCTATCTGCGTCAGCGAGGTGATTTCAGTGTGCTGCAGGTAATAGAGGAAGCCAAGAAGAGCGACAAAGAAAATCACACCCACACCCACTATAAAGCGCCACATGGCAGGATTGATAATGAAGGCAGTGCGGCTGCGGGGCTTGTCGCGCATAACACTCTCCGACGGCGGGAGCGAGGCAAGAGCCATGGCGGCGAACGTATCCATTATAAGATTCACCCAAAGCATCTGCGTCACCGTAAGCGGCGATTGTGTGCCCATGAAGGCACCGCAGAGCACTATGAGGCACGCAACCACATTCACGGTCATCTGGAAGAGGATAAAGCGCTGTATGTTCTGGTACAGCGAGCGGCCCCACATCACGGCACGGCCTATCGACTTGAACGAGTTGTCGACGATAGTTATATCCGACGCCTCCTTGGCCACCGAAGTGCCGTCGCCCATAGAGAGACCCACCTGCGCGGCCTTCAGAGCCGGGGCGTCGTTAGTGCCGTCGCCCGTCACGGCCACAACCTCATTGCGTGCCTGCAGGGCCTCTACAAGGCGTTTCTTATCCATCGGGCGGGCGCGGGCTATAATCTTGAAGTCGCCCACACGCTCACGCAACTGTCCGTCGGTAAGCTCGGCAACCTCTACGCCGGTTATAATATTCTTGTCGCCGTCAGTGGCATCGTTCCACAAGCCCACCTGACGGCCAATTTCCTTGGCCGTGGCAGGAGTATCGCCTGTTACGATTTTCACCTGTATCCCGGCGTCTATCACCTCGCGCACTGCCGCGGGCACCTCGGCACGGACAGGGTCGGAAATAGCCGCAATACCCAGGAACACAAGGCGGTCGGCCACGAGCTTGCCGTCGGCGATAACGGTATCGCCCGGACGAAGCTCCTGATAGGCGAAACCAAGTGTGCGCATCGCCATATTCTGATATTCAAGTAGCTGCGCGTCGATTTCAGCTTTGGTCACACCCGGAGTCTCTTGGCAGAGCCCGAACACAATCTCGGGGGCTCCTTTCACATAGAGTATGCTCTTGCCCTCGCTGTCGCTCACCACGGTAGCCATGAACTTGCGCTCGGTAGAGAACGGTATCTCATCGGTCTTGGTAACTGACGCGCGCAGCTTTGCATAGTCGGCGCCGCGGGCCTGCAACCACAGCAGGAGTGCTCCCTCGGTGGGGTTGCCGAGCACCGACGGCTTCTCACCCGAGAGGTCGAGCTGCGCCGTGGTATTGGCGGCGATACCCTCGAAGATAACCTTATCAGAGGGTTCGCCGAAGAAATTGGTCTTGTACACCCTCATCTGGTTCTCGGTGAGGGTGCCCGTCTTATCGGTGCATATCACGGTGGTGGCGCCCATGGTCTCGCAGGCGTGGAGCTTGCGCACAAGGTTGTTGGTGCGCAGCATCCGCCGCATGGAGTAGGCCAGCGAGAGGGTCACTGCCATAGGCAGGCCTTCGGGTACCGATACCACAATAAGCGCCACGGCCACCATGAGGGTCTGCAGGAAGAACGTCGTGAAGGTAATCCAGTCGAAGTCGGCATGCACGAAGTAGAGTGCCATGCGACCCACAATTATTGCGATACCTATAATATACGATATACGGGCAATGAGTTTGCCAAGGCCGTCGAGCTGCTCGTTGAGCGGAGTTTTTACCGAGTCGTCGATTTGGGCTGCGGTATACACCTTGCCGTTCTCGGTGGCATCGCCCACGGCGGTGACTTCCATAACACCGTGCCCCTCCATTACCTTGGTGCCACGCAGCACATGATTCGAGGGGAAGGTGGCTTCGGAGTCGAACTGCGCCGGGTCGGTGGTCTTGTGGCAGAGAGGCTCGCCGGTGAGTGTCGATTCATCAACGTTGAGCTGCACGGCCTCAAGCAAGGTGCCGTCGGCAGGTATGTCGTTGCCTGTGTTGAGAATCACTATATCGCCGACCACAACGTCTTTCTTCGACACTTGCCCGGGAGCGCCGTTGCGCACTATCTGCACGGGCTCATCGTCGTTTACCTGGTTAAGAATGGCAAACTCGCGGTCGGCTTTGAGCTCGAAGTAGAAAGCCAGGCCGGTGGCAAGCAATATCGCGATGAAGATACCAACAGGCTCGAAGAAAACGCCCGGCCCCTCGTCGAGGCCATAATACTCGTAGAACGAAATACCCAACGAGAGCACTCCGGCTACAAGGAGAATTATTACAAGAGGGTCGGAAAACTTGCCGAGGAAACGCTGCCAGAGCGTCTCTTTCTGCGGCGGCGTGAGTATGTTGCTGCCATGAAGGCGACGGCTCTCTTCTACCTGCGGGTCGGAGAGTCCTTGATACTGCTTCTCTGCCATAAGGGTGTTTTATGTTTTGGGGAGCTTGATTATACTTTTACTTATACTTATTATTAACACGCAAAGGTACGTATTTTTTCGGGCTAATTAAATAATAAATTTTATTTTGCTTATAATTAGCTTATTACAAAATTATAGCAAAAATAATTCAAAAAAACTTGCCAAAAAATTTGGTAGTATCAAAAACATCTCGTAATTTTGCATCGCTTTTGACAAGGAAGGGGCGCTTAGCTCAGCTGGTTCAGAGCATCTGCCTTACAAGCAGAGGGTCGGGG
>CANPGB010000027.1 GCA_947573485.1 uncultured Porphyromonadaceae bacterium
GGGCCATGGCGGTGAAAATGCCTTTGTAGCCTTCGGCGTCGGTGTTGCCGCTCTCCACGTTGGCCTCGGGCTTGAAGCCGAGGCAGAGCTCGGCGTCTTCCTCGTTGCCTATGCAGACATCGACATACTTCATCAGGGGTCGCATCACGCTTTGGGCTTTCTCGCTCGTCCACAGTTTCTTGCGGAAGTTGAGGTCGACGCTCACCGTTACGCCGTGGCGCTTGGCGGCCTCGCAGGCGAGGCGTGTGAGCTCGGCGGCCTTGTCGGAGATTGCGGGGGTGATACCGCTCCAGTGGAACCAGTCGGCGCCCTCCATTATAGCGTCGAAGTCAAAATCTTCGGGGTCGGCTTCGGCGATTGCCGAGCCTGCGCGGTCGTAAATAACCTTCGAGGGGCGCATGGAAGCGCCTGTCTCGCAGTAATATATGCCCACGCGCTTGCCACCGCGCGCAATGTGGCGGGTGTCGACGCCGTAGCGGCGGAGAGCGTTAACGGCGGCCTGTCCGATTTCGTGAGCGGGGAGCTTCGACACGAAGCATGCGTCGTGGCCGTAGTTGGCGCACGACACGGCCACGTTGGCCTCGCCGCCGCCCCAGATAACGTCGAAAGAGTCGACCTGCACGAAACGTTTGTTTCCTTCGGGCGAGAGGCGCAGCATGATCTCGCCGAGTGTTACTATCTTGCTCATGATTATTTCATTTCGAGGTAGCCGATTTTATCCATGTCGCCATAGTCGAGGTTCTCGCCGCCCATGCCCCAGATGAACATGTAGTTTGAGGTGCCTGCAGCGGCGTGTATACTCCACTCGGGAGCCATTACTGCCTGGTGATTGTGCAGCCATATGAGTCGGTTTTCCTGTGGCTCGCCCATGAGGTGGCAAATGGCGTTGCCCTCGGGAACGTTGAAATAATAGTACACCTCAACGCGGCGGTCGTGGGTGTGAGCGGGCATGGTGTTCCACACACTGCCGGGCATAAGCTCGGTGAGACCCATCTGAAGCTGACAGGGACCTTCTTCGAGCACGTTGGCAACGATGAGCTGGTTGATGTAGCGGTCGTTGCTCTCTTCGAGCGAGCCGGCGTGCATGCGGTTGGCTTTTATCGAGCCCTTGCGGCCGTCGATAGTTATGAGCTGGGTCTTGTAGGCCTTGTGTGCGGGAGTGGAGTTGAGGTAGAACATTGCAGGCTTGGCATCGTCTTTGCTGCGGAAGCTCACGTTTCTGTTTCCGCGGCCAACGTAGAGGGCGTCTTTGAAGCCGAGCTCGTAGTCCTTGCCGTCGACGGTAACTATGCCGTCGCCGCCGGTGTTAATAACGCCGAGTTCGCGGCGCTCAAGGAAGTATTCGGCCTTGAGCGGGTCGATGGTCTCAAGCACCACGGTCTTGCCCACGGGGATAACGCCGCCGTACACAATGCGGTCGTACATCGAGTAGGTGAGGTTGATCTTATTCTCCTCCATAACCTTGGGCATCATGAAGTGCGAGCGGAGTTGTTCGGTGTCGTAGTGCTTCACGTCGTCGGGGTGGCAGGCGCGGAGTATTGTGTAGTCGGTCTGTGCACGGCCGCAGAGGCACGAGGCCATGAAAACGGCTGCTACTATCAGTTTTTTCATTGTTATTCAGTTGTTTGAAGTTCTGTTGAATCTTTGGCAACCATGGCACGCTGATTGCGGATAATAAGCACGCGGTTCCACCACATCATGCCCATGGTTATGAGCACGAGTATGCCCGAACCTATCCACTTAAGATTTTCGGTGAGTTGGAAAATAATCCATGCCAAGGGGCTGCCTGCAAAGTCGAGGCTACCGCCCGAGAAACCTTCGGGAATTGCCACGGCGGCATCGCCGGTGGCTGCGTAGACGTCTTCGGCGGCGAGGGTGAACCATGCCGAGAGGTTGGTGACCATGTAGAGGCTCAGTATTATCACCACGAGCCCCACGATAAAGGTCTTGACAACGCTGCCGCGTGTGAAGGGGAGCACAAGGGGGAAGACGTAGAACATGCCTGCGAGCGAGGCCAGCGGCAGGAACTCGTTGCCCGGCATAACAACGGCAAGGAAGAGTGTGACGGGGATTAGCAGCAGCGACACCACAAGCGTTGTGGGGTGGCCGATGACAAGAGCCGGACTCATGCCTATGTTGAGGCCGTCGGCGCCCTTGAATTTGCGGGCTATGAGCTTGCGGGTGGCCTCTGAAATGGGTTTGAGACCCTCGATGAAGAGCACGGTGACGCGGGGTATCAACTCCATGACGGCGCCCATTTTTATGCCGAGGCCGAGAATATAGGGAATCTTGTCGATAATCTCACCCCACGATTTGCAGGTGAGGCAGCCAATGCCTATACCCACGATAACGCCGAGGAAAAGAGGCTCGCCGAGGAGGCCGAATTTCTTCTTTAGCCCTTCGGCGTCGATTTCGAGGCGCTCCATGCCGGGCACTTTGTCGAGGCCTTTTGTTATAGCCCAGGCAAAGGGCACGAAGCCCGCGCAGAAAGGCTGCGGAATCGAAATTCCGGCCATGCCGTCGTAGTAGTCCTGAAATTTCTTGGCGGTCATGTCGGCTAATATCAGGGTGATGATGTAGCAGACAATGGCTGCGAAGAAGCCCCAGGCGAGCGAACCCGACGCAAAGTAGACCACGGCGCCTATGAAGGCGAAATGCCAGTAGTTCCAGAGGTCGATGTTCACCGTGCGGGTGGTGCGCGTAACGAGCATGAGGATATTCACGCCCAGGCAGACGGGTATGATGAGGGCTCCCACGGCGGTGTTGTAGGCCACGGCGGCAGCGGCGGGCCAACCCATGTCGAACACCTTGAGCTGCAGGCCGTAGATGTCGACCACTGTGTTGAGCGCGGGGCCGAGCGCCGAGGTCAGGAGCGCCGTGACTATGGAGAGGCCTATGAAGCCCACGCCCACTTTAAGACCCGATTTGAGAGCCTCGCCGGCCTTGATGCCGATGCAGACACCGAGCACGGTGAATATCACCGGCATCATTACGGCCGCGCCGAGACCTATTATATACTTGAATACTTCTTCCATTAGTCTACAGTGATTGTTAAGGGTTGGCTGCGGCGGGCGGCGAAGTCGGCCAGGGCTGCCTGCCACGCTTCCATATCGGGTACGAAGCCTTTCGACCACGACGCTCCCCACCAATAGGTGAAGGCATCGCCCGGCTCATAGTTCGCCGGGGCTGCGATATGGCCGCAGGCATCGGCAACGGCTTCGGCAAAAGGCAGGTAGAGCAGGGTATCGGAAGCGGGCGATACGAGTCCTGTGAATATGATGCCGTTGTCGCCGCCGGGGTTCTGCGTGAGGTCGGCGTAGGCCATGGTTCCGGCTTCCGGATTGAGAACGTAAGCCTCGGGATTGGATTCATGCACCACAATGCCGGGCATTATTGTGCGGGCGCCCGAGAGGCCGCTGTAGCTCACTGTGGTGCGGTTGAGGAAGTCGCCCTTGTCGAGGCTTATAACGCGGGTTTCAACCACGACTGTGTCGGTGTCGACTGTCAGAGGAGCGTAGGTGAGACGCACGCAGAAGCGCAGCGGGCCGTTGTCGAGAATCTCATAATCGGCGAAGCAGTAGGGGTAGACGATGTTGGAGGCGCTGTCGAGCAGGGCTGCCGTTCCCGCTCCGAGAGTGGGACCTACGGCATAAACGTCCATGCCCTCGCCGTGGTCTTCGTGGAAAGAGATGCCACGATTGATGTGGTCGTAATAGCGTTTATTGACCACGGGCTGTGACACCGACTTTGTCCATACATCGTAGCCGAAAGCGCGCTCGCCGGTGCGCTGGAGTGCAGGGCCGTAGGCGCGGTAAGCTCCGAGGTCGTTCTCCCATGCCATGTCGTCGAGCCGTTCGGGCACGAGGCGACCGCACACGAGTGTATCGACGGGTGCAGGCGTGCCTTCCTTCAGGGTATAGCGCGATTCTGCCCCTGCTTTTACCGTGGCGGGGAAAATAATCTTGCCCTCGTGCGTGAGCTGGTAGGGAAGCTCGCTCCCCTCGGCGTCAAGAATTATGAATGAGCCGGGTGTGAGGCCTTTGAGAGCGGCTGTGTCTACCTCCACAATCTCGGCCTTGCGGTCGATGTCGGAACTGTTGCGCACGGTAATGGTGTGCCCTCCCGTGCAGGCGGCACAGGAGAGCAACACTATTGCATTTAAGAGGTGGCGTGTCATTATTGGGGCTGCTTACCGATGTACGCGAGTATGCCGCCGTCGACGTAGAGCACGTGGCCGTTGACGAAGTTGGAGGCGTCGGAGGCAAGGAAAACTGCCGGGCCCATGAGATCCTCGGGAGTTCCCCAGCGGCCTGCCGGTGTCTTGGCGATGATAAACTGGTCGAAGGGGTGACGCGAGCCGTCGGGCTGGATTTCGCGCAGAGGAGCTGTCTGGGGTGTGGCGATGTAACCCGGGCCAATGCCGTTGCACTGGATGTTGTGCTCGCCATACTCCGAGCAGATGTTGCGGGTGAGCATTTTGAGACCACCCTTGGCGGCAGCGTAGGCGCTCACGGTCTCGCGGCCGAGCTCGCTCATCATAGAGCAGATGTTTATGATTTTGCCGTGCCCTTTCTTAATCATGCCGGGGATAACGGCTTTGGCGCAGATGAACGGTGCCACGAGGTCGATGTCGACAACCTTGCGGAACTCCTCGGCTGCCATTTCGTGCATGGGTATGCGCTTGATGATGCCGGCGTTGTTCACCAGGATGTCGACGCCGCCCATGTTCTTTTCGATGTCGGCTATCATAGCCTTCACGCCGGGCTCGTCGGTAACGTCGCAGAAATATCCTTTGGCGTCGATACCTGCTTCCTTATAGTTTGCGGCTCCCATTTCGAGAGCTTCGTCGGTGTTTGCGCAATATACGATGCGGGCGCCTGCGGCGTGGAAAGCTTTGGCAATGGCGAAACCGATGCCATAGACTGCGCCTGTTACGAGGGCCACTTTTCCTTCGAGTGAAAATTGATTGGTCATGATTGTGTTGTATTTAGGTTAAATGTTAGCTTCGAGTACGTAGACGGGAGTAGCGTTGATGTCGACGGTTTTCTCGCCGTCGCCCTGCGCTGTTCTCTGTACGAATATATTGAGTTTGGAGTCGCGTCGCCAGAGGTCGCTGTCGAGAGTCGGTTCCCAGGCATCGACGTCGAGGTCGGCAAGGTCGGTCACGCTCCATGCGCCTTCGGGACCTGTGGTTGTGGAGGCCATTGATACCTTTGAGCCGCGTTCGGCGTCGCGGAAGATTACGCCGATGAAATCTTTGTCGGCCACAACGCGCGGTCGCGATATGGGAATCATCTTTGTGCCGCCGCCCGAGAGCGAGAAGGGTGTGGTTCGCTCCGAAATGGCGCGGTCGTTCCAGCGGCTGCCGTCGTGCCACACTATGCGGTACTGGGGCACGGTGGAGGCCGAGTCACGCCAATAGGTTACTATATAAGGCCGCGAATCTTTGTCGGCGGTCATGGAGGTTTGGTTTATGAGCTCGGAGTTCTGCGGGATAAGGCGTGCATACTCGGCGTTGGCAGCGGTGATTGGCAGCGTGTAGGGCGTGCCGTCGGAGCGGAGCCATGTGACACCGCCGTCGGTCGACTTGGCATAGCACAGGTCGTGGTTGGTCTCCACGAGCCATGTCTCGCGCCATACCCAAGAGAGATGTATCACATCGTTGGCGTCGACGTATAGCTGCCAGTAGGGGCTGCGCTCGTTCTCGCCGTCGAGGAGATTATCCTGCACGCGCTGCCAGCGGCGTGTGGCGGCATCGTAGCGGTTGATAGCCATGTTTCCGCGGCCTGAAGCCCCCGAGCGGTACACGAAGAGGAGGTCGCCGTTGGAGAGGCTGTAGAACTCGGGGTAAGTCACGTTGTCCTCGTCGAGGCCCGTCATGCTTTGCATGGGGCCGAGTTCGAGCAACCCCGGCGCTACAGCAGTGGCATAGCGCAGCGGGTGGCCGTGGTGGTCGAAAGATGCGTGGAGGAGGCCGTTGCCGTCGATGCCTATGCTTATCACATTGTGAGCGTCGGCCACATTGCCCTTGTACTGCGTGCGGTGCAGCTGCCACTCGCGGCTGCCGTGGGCGCGCTTACCGAGGGTCACATAGCCCACGCTGTCGTAGTAGGCAATATACTGCGTGTCGCCGCGGGTAACGAGAGGCGAGGTGCGGAACACCGCCGTATTGACCGAGGTCTTGCTGTAGCCCGGGCCTACCTCAATAAGCTCGGAAGTACGTGTTCCCGTGCAGTGCCAGCATAGAAATGCCGACACCGCAGGGAGCAGTATTTTTGAAAATAATGAGGGTTTCATCAGAATTTGAACTTGTCGCCTTTGACGTAAACCTTGAAGTCTTTGACAGCGCCCGGCACCTCGGCTTCCATGCGGGGGAGGTATTCGAGGCCGCTGAGGGTGTGCTCGGCACCGAGGTCGAGAACGAGGCTGTGGGGATAGGGGGCATCGGCGCCTGTCGACCAGAATGTTGACTCCTGGAGGTCGTAGATTTTGTCGGCTGCGCGGTTTACGCCCTCAACATCTTCGGCATCGGCATAAAGCACCGTCCAGGGCTCGCGCGATATGCGTTTGCCGTCGGCATCGAGGAGGTAGAACTCGGCAATGGCAGCGTTCTTGCCGCCGTCGATGGCGTTGAGGAACTCGAGAGCCACGTAGCGGCCTGTTGCCTCGGCGGGGAACTCAACCTTCTGCCAGCCGTTGCCGGGAGCAAAGCTGCCGGCCATTACGGCTTTCTCGCCCGAGAGGTCGAGGTTTTGGCCTTCTTCGCGGTGTGTGAGGGGGCGGGGAGTCTGAAGCTTGTCGATAACGTGCTTTGCGAGGCCTTCGCTGCGGGCTTCCTTGGGGCCTACGATGTCGAACACAAGAATTTCGTTCTCGCCTTTGCGCAGCCAGCAGCCGGGGAGGTAGAGCGTCTGCTGCGGACCGATTTCCCAGAAGCGGCCGAGGGCGTGGCCGTTGACATAGACGAGTCCTTTACCCCAGCTTTCCATGTTTATGAAAGTGTCGGCGGGACGCTTTACGTTGAATTTGGTGCGGTAGACACCGGCAGGGAGGCGTCCGGCCTCGTCTTTGGTGGCGTCGGCGAGCGGGCTGAAAGTCATGCTTTCGTAGAACGATTCCTCGTCGGGCAGATTGAACACCTCCCAGTTGCGGAGCTCGGTGTTGAACGCGTAGCCGTCTTTATCAACGGTTACAGTAACATTGTCGGTGATGCCTTTGAAGTCTTTTATGGCGCGGCCGAAGTTTATGCGGCCCATGGCTTCAACGAGGATGTCGAGCACGGCACCGGCCTTGACGGCGGGAATCTTGAGGCTCTTCTCGCCGAGGCGACGGTCGAGTTTGCCTATGTATTTGCCGTCGATGAAAATCTGTGCGAAGTCGTGAGGCTCGTTCACGGTGAGCAGGGCGGGGGCGTCGAGGGCGGGGAGGGTAGTGCGGTAGAGGATGCTGCCGAAGCCCTGGTCGTATTCCTCCATGGTGCGGATTTTCTTATCGCGCTTAGGAGCGGGAAGATTGGCGAAAAGAGGTGCGAACTCAGTGAAAGAGAACTCCTTG
This sequence comes from uncultured Porphyromonadaceae bacterium, assembly GCA_947573485.1. Classification (GTDB taxonomy): domain Bacteria; phylum Bacteroidota; class Bacteroidia; order Bacteroidales; family Muribaculaceae; genus CAG-873. The sequence continues at coordinate 7,555 of CANPGB010000027.1, forward strand.
ACAGCCGTGGTGGGAATGGCCTTGGGAATCTCGGGGAGTTTGCCGGGAGCGTACTTGGCAAGGGCGGCACGGAGGGCGTGATACTTGGGTGTGGCTTCGCCCGACTCGCTCACGGGAGCGTCGTAGTCATACGAGGTTACGTCGGGTGCGAAACCGGGCGAGTTGGCGCCTGCCCAGTGGCCCCAGTTGGTACCGCCGTGAGTCATGTAGAGGCTGAAAGATATGCCTTTGTCGAGCATTTCGGTGAGGCCTTCGATCATATCGGCGGCGGGGCGTGTCTCGTGGTTGCCACCCCACTTGTCGAACCAACCGCTCCAGAACTCAGAGCACATAAGGGGAGTGTTGGGGCGCTCGCGGCGCAGCCCTTCAAACTGCTGGTCGATGTTGGCGCCGGTGCCGAAGTTCACGGTCCAAATGAGATCGTCGAGACCGTTGTTGAGGAAGTTCGACGACCAGTCGCACTGGAAGAGAGTGACATCGTTGCCGAAGTTCTCGCGGAGCATGTCGCGTATGTTGCCCACGTACTCTTTATTGGTGCCGTAGGAGCCATATTCGTTCTCTACCTGCACCATGATGATAGGACCGCCGTCGGCCACGGTGAGGCCTTCGACCTCTTTGGCCACGGCTTTCTGGAATTTATCCACGCGTTCGAGGAAGTAGGGATCGTTCTCGCGGAGCTTGATGTCTTTTTTCTTGAGGAGCCACCAGGGCAGGCCGCCCATTTCCCACTCCGCGCACACATAGGGGCCCGGGCGGAGAATAACGTACATGTCGTTTTTCTTGCACAGGCGGATAAACTCGGCAAGGTCTTTCTGACCCTCGAAATCGAAGTTGTCGGGCGTAGCCTCGTGGTTGTTCCAAAACACGTAGAGACATATGGTGTTCATGCCCAGTGCTTTGCACATCTGTATGCGGTGCTCCCAATATTCGCGGGGGATGCGGGGGTAGTGGAGTTCGGCAGCTTTGACAACGAAGGGCTCGCCGTTGAGCAGGAAGGTGCCGTTACCGGCCTCGAAGCGGCCTTTGTCTTTGAACACGTCCATGCCCCAGCTCTCGCGCCAGGGTATGCTTATGCTGTCGCCGTTGAACTCTATGGGCAGCCACACGTAGCGGGAGTCCTCGAGGTCGGTCTTGTTCCAGCGGTCGAACATTGCCACATAGGCATCGTCCTTGCCGTGGATAGGCTGCACGTAGGTGCTCTGGGCGTAGAAAGTCTTGTCGGCGTCGGTGCCGGTGCAGGGGTTGCCGAGGTTAGTCCATGTACCCATTATCGAGTCGGCCACGGCGAGCCCGGCCTGGTTGGGGTCCCAGCCTGAGCAGCCCGAGGTGAGCACATAGTATTTGCCATTGTGCTTGAATACGGCGGGTGCCTCGCGTGCCTCCCCTATGAAATTGCGGGTGTATCGGCCCGTGGGGCGCATGTAGTCGTCGGTAAGCTCGGCGATGTACATGGTCTGGTTGTTCTCCGAAGAGTAGAACTGATATGCCTTGCCGTCGTCATCGACAAATACCGTCTGGTCGCGGCTCATGGCGTTGTTGGGGCGGAAGCTGCCAACGTATGTGAAGGGGCCTGTGGGGCTGTCGCTTACGGCAACACCAGCAGCGGCCTTGCTGTAGTCGGCGCTCTCGGCGTGCACCCACATCACAAACTTGCGAGTCTTGGGGTTATACACCACCTTGGGGCGCTCTATGACCTTGCTCGGGTGCAGGTCGCTGCCGGGGATGTCGGGCTCAGCGGCGAGCACCACGCCCTCGAATTTCCAGTTTACCATGTCGGGCGATGAGTAGCAGCTGACTCCCGTTACATCGGTGCGGTAGCACTCCCATGTGGCCCACTCGGGGAGCACGGTCTTGCCTTTTTTATATTCACCGTACCAGTAGTAGGTGCCGTTGTGGTAGAGGATACCGCCGCCATGGGCGTTGACAGGGTTGCCGTCGGTATCGAGCCATTGCTCGTACTGCACGATTCGGTCGCGGGCTCCGGCGGGAGCGGCGAGCGAGAGTGCGGCTGCGGCAATCACAAATGTCGTGATAATTTTATTCATAGTATTAGAGTTAGATAGTTTCTATTACGAAGCCATGTGCGGGTTTTACGCTCACTTTCACCTTGGCGGGGTTTTTGAGGGTGAGCCCGGTGCGCCCGAACACTTCTTTTTTATTCTCTGAGTAAAGAAGAGCCTTGGTGCCGGCATCGAGCATGCTGAGGTCGAGCTCAAGGTCGAGAGCCTCGGGCAGCGCGTTGACGCCTGCTATATACCATTTTGTGTCTTTGCGGCGGGCTATCACCACATAGCGGCCCGGATAGCCGTCGATATAAACGGTTTCGTCCCATGTAGTGGGCACTTCTTTCATAAATTCAATGGCCTCGGCAGGAGCCTCGCGGTAAGCCTCGGGGGTGAGGGCGAAGTTCTGCAGAGGGTTCTGGAAGAGGATAGCCGTTGCGAGCTGGAAGGCGTCGGATGTGCGGCGTATATTGCCTCCCTCGTTATTCTTGGCAAGACGGCGGTTGAGCAGCGTGCCGCCGTACTCCATGCTGCCGACAGCGTTGCGGATAAAGGGGTGCAGGGTGGCGTTGAAAGCCTCGGCGTCGCAGAAATCCTGGCGGAAAATGAGGTTTTCAGAGGCGAGGACGGCCTCGCTGCCCACATAGTTGGGGTATAATCTTTCCCAGCCTCGGGGAAGAGTGCAACCGTGGAATATAACGCTTATGCCGTAGTCGGCGGCATCGCTGAGAATATCTTCGTAGAGGCGCATGGTCTCCTGTTTGTCGCCGCCGAAGAAATCAACTTTAATGGTTTTCACCCCGAGGTCGCGCAGCCATTTCATTTCTTTCTTGCGGCTTATGGGGCGCGACATGATGTCGACGGGGCTCTGCGTGATATCGTTCCACCAGCCGCTTGAGGAGTACCAGAGTGCTATTGAAGTGCCCTTGCTGCGTGCATAGTCCATGAGGCGGGCGATGCCCTCGCGACCGATGTTCACATCCCAGCCGCAGTCTATCAGGGCGTAGTCGTAGCCCATGTCGGCGGCGAGGTCGATGAACAACTTCTGGTCGTCGAAGTTTATGCTGCCGTCCTGCCACAGAATCCAGCTCCACGTACCTTTTCCTTCGGTACGGGTGTCGGCTTCGTAGAGCGAGGGCAGGGGAGCCCAGGGTATCACCGTTTCCACAATAGGTTTGAGCGAGCTGCCAAGTGTTATCGTGCGCCACGGCGTAGCACCGGGCAGGGCAATGCCGGGAGCGGCGCTGCCGTTGCCATTGTTCTCGGCGGCCATGGGATATTCTATTTTATACCCTTGGCCGTCGAATTCACCCAAGCGGGAGGCACAGTAAGAGCCGTCGACACCCGTCTCGCTCACGAGCACCCAACCGCGGTCGCCCACATGGAAGAGCGCCGGGAAGGTGTAGCCGCGTCCGTACTCCGAGGGCGCTGTCATAGGGGCGTCGTTGGTGTAGTTTTCCTCGTAGCTGGGTTTTGTGCGCTTCCAGCCTATCATGGGGTCGCTCTGCGGGGTGATGAATGTAGTTGTGAAAGAGGGGAAGGCGAAAGATGTGCTCTCGCTCTCGACCACGGCGCTGTGCCGCTCTCCCTGCACGGGTATGAGGTAGCGGAAAGCGATGTCGTTGTCGCCCACAAGCCACTCGATTGCGAACTCGCCGCCGCTGTTGTTGCGGTAGCGCGATACCAGTCGGTTGGCTTTGAAATCGACCGTGGAGTGCTTGATGCGGTCCTGCGCGAACTTGGCGTGGAATGTGCCGGTGCTGTCGCAAAGGTGGGTGAGCGAGTCCGTGTAGTTGCCCGTATCGGCCGTGAAACCCAGGCGCGACGGCTCGATGAGCACAACGCCCTTATGACTCACCGCGTAGCGGGGCACGCCACCCTCGCAGGATAGCGTTACCACTGTCTTGCTGTCGGGGCTCGCTATCTCTGCTGCAGTTGCAGAGGAGCTTGTGCACGCAAGGGCTAAAGCGGCTAAAATCAGCCCTATGCAGCGGATTTTGTTATTCATGTATAAATTAGAGGCTTACGCCCTCGCTTGAGTGATGAATCTTGCGTATAGTGCCGTCGGCATTATACTCCATGGGCTCGATAACCACCGAGCGGCTGCCGCTGCCGCCACCGTCAAGACCGCCGTTGTGGCTTATGAAGAGCCAGTGGTCGCGGAAATTGACAATTGCCGGGTGTGTGGTGTTGCAGTTGCCTGCTATCTCAGAAATTATGCCCATTGGGCGGTAAGGCCCATCCACCTTGTCGGCCATGGCGTAGGCGATTTTCTCGGGCCACTCTGCAGCATAGGCCAGGTAGTATTTGCCCTTGTGTTTCCATAGCCACGGAGCCTCGGTGAAAGGGTGCTCGCCGTCGAGGTCGACTTGGCGGATGTCGCCCTCTATACCGAGCATGTCATCGCTGAGCTTCGCCATATAGCACTGGCGGTTGCCCCAAAGAATATACGATTCACCGTTGTCATCGGTAAAGACGGCAGGGTCGATGCAGGCCCATGCGTGGTCGGAGGCGAAGCAGTCTTTGTTGGTGAGCATGGGTTTTCCCAAAGCGTCTTTGTAGGGCCCGGTGATATTGTCGCTCACGGCCACGCCTATACCACCCCAGTTGGTGCTCACATACCAGTAGTATTTGCCGTTTTTGGCGGCCACGTGGCCTGCAAAGGCGTTTTCGGCGGGAGCCCATTTGAAGTCGGTGACTTTCAGTGGCGAGGGGTATTCAGTCCAGTTGGTGAGGTCGGGTGTGGAGAACACGAGCCAGTCGTTCATGTGGTAGCCCGGGCGGTTGCCGGGCTCGTCGTGGCCGGTGAAGAGCCACAGCTTATCTTCGACCACCATTGCTGCTGGGTCGGCGGTGTGCTTGTGGCGGATTACAGGATTTCCTTTGCTCGTGAAAGAGTAGAGCGGAATCTCCGAAGGCTCTGTTGCCGTGATGTAGGGCGTGCCGTCGGCCTCAAAAGATATGGGCAGCCACAGGTGTCGCGAGTCGGGGAGCGCCTTCGGGTTCCATATGTCGGCCATGAAGGTATACGAGTCGCCGTTCTTGAGTATGAAAGTGCTCTGTGCGCCAAAGGTGAGTTCGGCACCCTCGCCACGGCATGGGTTTGGCAGCCGGTGCCACTCGCCCATGATAGAGTCGGCCCACATGAGTCGGGCTTCGTTGGGCGCCCAGCCGGTGCAGCCCGAGGTTATCATCCAGTATTTGCCGTCTTTCTTGAAAATCGCCGGGGCTTCGTTGTGGCCGCCGGGGAAAATGCGGATATATTTCCCGGTGTGATTGGTGAACGAGGGGTCGAGTTCGGCAATCTGCAGAGTGAGGTTCTCTTCTGATGAGTATATGTGGTAAGCCTTGCCGTCGTCGTCGACAAAGAGGGTCATATCGCGTGCCATTTGGCCGCCGTCGAGGTCACGGTAGGTGAGCATGCCGCCCTCAATTTTGGCGCGCCACTCGGGAGTCCACCACTCCATGGCGAGGTCGTCCGCCGTGGGACGCGGGGCGTTGCCGATGTTGGCAGGCAGGATTCCGGCGTTTACTCGGCTGCTGCGAAGTGGCTCGAAAGGGCCGAGAGGATTGTCGGCCACTGCCACTGCAGTGTGTGCGGCGGCATAGCCTTGCCCCTTGAGCTCGTGGTGGAACCACATCACATATTTCCCCGTAGCGGGGTTATAGATAACCTTGGGGCGCTCGATGGTTGAGCCCCGCTCCACTATGGCACCGGCGCTGTCGCTCACCGCCATGACAATGCCGCGGTTCTCCCAGTGCAGGAGGTCGCGCGAGGTGTAGCAGGCGACACCATCCTGCGGGGCGTTGTAGCCGCGGTGTTCGCCATACCAATAGTAAATGCTGTCGGGCCCGGCGAGGATACCGCCGCCGTGGCAGTTGATGTGTTTGCCCTCATTGTCAGGCCAATACTCACCTTTGATTACGGGTGTGCGGGCTTCGCAGAGGCTTGCGGTCAAGGTCAGCAGACAGATGCCTGCTGTAAGTCGGTAGTGCATATATGTAGTATTCAGATTCTCAAAATGAATTATTCGTTGTCTTCGTAGGGTGTAGAATGCAGTGAAGATTTCGACGAATATTCAGAAGGAGAAACTCCGAATTCTTTCTTGAAAAGACGCCTGAAATAGGCTACGCTGCCAAAGCCGGTCATAGAGGCGATGTCGGCCAGCGTGTTGTTTTTGTCGTCGAGGAGCTCGACGGCCTTGCGGAGTTTTATCTTGCGGATAAACTCGTTGGGGGTGAGGCCCGATATGCTCTTTACCTTGCGGTAGAGCGTGGAGTGGCTCATGCACATGCGGTCGGCGAGGAAAGTCTGGTCGAACTCTTCCATTTCCATGTTTTCCTCCACCAGGCGGCAAAGCTTCTCGATGAACTCTTTATCGAAAGCGCTGAGCTCCGCAGGAGCTCCGCGCGACCCGACTTCGTCGGCTTGCGCGGAGCCGCCAATGTCGGTTTTCTTGCCCTTTGGTTCCTGCACTTTTATATTGAGCAGGCGCATGGTGAGCTTGTGTCGTGTCTCGATTATATTGTTGATACGTGCGCGCAGGAGAGTGGCGCTGAAAGGCTTGGTTATATATGAGTCGGCGCCCGATTCATAGCCCTCCTCCTTGTCGCGCAGGGTGTCTTTCGCCGTAAGGAGAATAATGGGTATATGGCTGGTAGCCATCTCGTTCTTGAGCTTGTTGCACATCTCTATGCCGTCCATTTCGGGCATCATGATGTCGCTCACTATAATGTCGGGCATGTCGGAAATGGCAATTTCGTATCCCTCCTTGCCGTTGGCGGCGGTCAGCACCTTGAAATCTTCGGCGAAAGATTGTGCTATGTACTCGCGCATGTCGTTGTCGTCTTCCACCACGAGGAGCACGAGTTTGCTCTCAGAGGCAGGCTGCTCGGCAAGCTGACCCTCTTCGGTGCTTGTGGTCTCCGTTTCCTGAGCCTCGGTGTGGTTGGCGTCGGGATAGCAGTTTTCCTGCAGCAGGCGCACGGTGAACACAGTGCCCTTGCCGGGCTCCGAGGCAACGGTGATATTGCCCTGGTGGAGCTCCACGAGGTTTTTGGTGAGTGCGAGGCCAATGCCCGTGCCGGAGGTCTTGCGCGCGTTGGAGGCCTGGTAGTAGCGCTCGAACACGTGGGGCAGAGAGTCTTTGGAGATACCCGTGCCGGTGTCGCTTACGGCGAGGTCGACATATTTCACATTGCCTTCGGTGACCGGTGTGAGCGAGAGTGTGATAGTGCCCGTGCGGGTATACTTCATGGCGTTGCTCATGAGGTTGTTGATTATCGTGGTGATAATCTCGGGGTCGTAGTACATTTTCACGCCTTCGACACTCGCCACATCAATCACGATGCTCACATCTTTGTTGCTGTTCAGCTCTTTGAAGCGCAGACCAATCTCGCGCACGTAATTGGCAAGATTATCCTGCACCACAGAGAGTTTGCGGTGGTGAGTCTCTGTCTTGCGGAACTCGAGGATGCCGTTGATGAGGTTGAGCAGGCGCATCGAGCTCGTGCGTATGGTGTGGAGCTTCTTGCGGTTGGTGTCGTTGATCGAGGTGTCGTTGACCAAGTCCTCGATAGGGCCGATTATGAGCGAGAGCGGTGTGCGGAGCTCATGGGTGATGTTTGTGAAGAACACCATACGCTCTTCGTTGAGGGTCTGCACGTTCTTTATGTTCTCGCGCTCGATTGCGAGGTTCTTCTCAAGGTTGAGCTTGTGCTTGTAGAAGTAAATGAGCACATATATGATTACAATACCGCAGGCCACATAGAGCAGGATAGCCCACCATGTGTGCCAAATGGGAGGTGTAATCTTGATGAAGGCGAGTGTCTGCGGCTCGCCCCACTTCTCGCCGTTGAAGCGCTGCATTGCCTGGAACTTGTAGTCGCCCGGCGAGAGGTTGCGGTACACGGCCTCGTTGTTTACCATGCCCTTTGTCCATACTTCGTTGATACCCACCATGGTATAGGCGTACTCCGAGTTGGCGGCTCCGGTGATGTCGGGGTTGTTGAAGCGGAGGGTGAAAGTATTTTTGTTGTAGGGCAGGGTAATGTGGTCGTTGTCAACGGGTATCTCAATCTCGAGGTTGTGGTCGGAGCCGTTGCTGTCGTGTGCGAAGAGCTCGGTGAGAATCACCTCGGAGTTGTTGTGCGTGCTGTTGTGGCTGTTGGGCGTGAAGGTAGTGAGGCCGTTGAGTGAGCCGAAGTATATGCGTCCGTTGCGGTCGGTGGCTGCCGAGTGCTCGATATATGATTCGAGATTCATGGCGTGAGTCTTGCCGTAGACCGAGATTTTGCCGTCGTGAGGAGAGTAGAGTGCTATTCCGCGGTTTGTGCCGAACCATATGTTGCCGCTGCGGTCTTCGGTAATCGACTTTATGAAAGAGCTTACAAGACCGTCGGCGCGGGTGAAGTCGCGCATACGGTTCAGTTTGGGTCCCGACAGCTGCAGGGCTCCTTCGCGCGTGCCTATCCATATGTTTCCGCTGCGGTCTTCCATAATGGTGTTTACTGCATTGGAGGGCAGACCGTTCTGCGAGTCATAGGATACTATAAGCTCGCCTTTGTTGCTGAATTTCACCGCTCCCTTGCCGAGGGTTCCCACCCACAGACTGCCGTCGCCGTCGAAGGTCAGGCTTGTCACGAAGTTGTCGGGGAGCTGGGCGTTGTATATCGACAGCGGCTCGGCGCTTTTGCCGTCGGCCGATGTGAAGATGCCGAGGCTTGTGCCTATGAAAACAGTGCCGTCGGCGGCTTCGGCGAAGCACTTTATTTCCGTGTCGGGAATTTCGATTACCCCGATGTTGTTCTTTTTGTTGTCGTATATGTAAATTCCGGCATAGCTGGTGCCTACCCACAGCCGCCCTTTGGTGTCGCCGAGCAGAGCCTTGACGAGCGATGAGTAGCCGAGGTTGGCGTGTGTTACGGTGATGCGGTTGGGCGGGTATGTTCCGGCCTCGAGCACCTCGTTTTCACCGCCGAGCCACACACGGCCGTCGGCGGTGGTGGTAATGCTCCACACGGCCTGCTTTTTGTTGAGGCCCGTCTGCGACGTAAAAGGCTCCGAGACAGTGAAGAAAGGCTGCTCGTGAGTGAACACGTCGATGCCGTCGCTGCTGTTGCCCATCCACTTGTTGCCGTAGCTGTCTTCCACGATTTTAGTTATTATAGGCGACGATATATTGCGGTCGGCGTTGAAGTTGTTGGTGGGGCGTATGTTGAGGAACACGAAATTGTGCTGCACGCGGTCACCCGCCGAGAGTATGCTCACGCCGCCCTCGGTGGTGGCGAACCACAGGTCGCCGTTCTCCATTTCGCATATGCTGCGCACCTGGCCGGGGAGAATAGAGTTGTCGGCGGCGGTGTGGCTTATGTTGTGGAAAATCTTGCGGTCGGGGTCGAAGATCGATACGCCCTTGTCGGTGCCTATCCACACATAGCCGAGGTGGTCAACGTGTATGCAGTAAGCAATCGAGCCTATTATGGCATCGGGCCTGGAGGCGTCGGGGCGGAAGTTCTCGTAGATGCCCGTGGCGAGGTTCACGCGGGTGAATCCTTTGCCGTCGTGACCTATGTACAGTTGCTGCCGTCCGGTATCCTCAACCGCGCAGTACGAGTGGGTTGGGAAGTTGTCGGGCAGTACGGTGAACAGCGGCTCGGTTTTGCCTGTGGCGGGGTCGAGGAGCTCGGGTGCGTCGTGGTAGTGCGTGAGCCATATCTTGCCGTTGGAGGCGTTGGAGAGCGATGTTATGTTGCGGCTGCGGAGACTTCCGTCAAATTCCGTAATCGAGCAATCTTTATAGTTGTATTTGCAGAGGCCGTCGTGGCGCGTGCTCACCCACATTATGTCGGGGTCCGAAGGGTCGGCGAGGAGGCTGTTGAGCTCGTTGCTCGACAAACCCGAGTTCTCTTTCGAGAATCGGCGGAACGAAATACCGTCGAAACGGTTGAGACCGTCGATAGTGGCAACCCACACGAAGCCGTGACCGTCCTGGCCGATGTCGCGGATATAATTGCTGCTTAGCCCGCTGTTATGGTCGAGGTGAAAACGATGAAAGGCCTCACCGCGCGCAGCAAATGCTGTGATAACGGCGAGCACAAGACCGAGGAATACTCCTGAATTTTTCATCGACGATTAGTTAAGGTGTGCTTGGTTGTTTATTAGTGCTACAAAATTATAAAATACTTGTTGCTCTGCCAAGGTAAAAAACGGTCATTAGGGTATAAAAATCGGTCAAAACCATGCCGAGAGAGTGTTTTGCATTAATCGTGACTGCCGTTTGACGTTTTTTTGCCCGAAAGCCACGGGCGTGTCGATTAATTTTGCAGCGTAGAAAAATGCAGTGGAGAATACCGACGGATATTCTTCTTTTTATAAACCTAAACTAAACCATGGAGAATTTCAATAAGTGCTTGCTGGCTCTCGTGATTGCCGCCGCCGGAACCGTTCCGGCCGTGACGGCAGCTCCGCGCTCCGCCGAAAAGGAGGCGGCCGAGGTGAGAGCCATTATTAATAAGGTAAACAATTATTGGCAAAACAACAACACCGCTCTTTCAAACCCCTTCTGGGATAATGCCGCATACCACACCGGCAATATGGAGGCTTACCGCCTTACCGGAAACGAGGAGTGGCTCGACTACTCGCAGAAGTGGGCCGAGCACAACGAGTGGAAGGGCGCACGCAGCAACGACCGCAGCAAATGGAAGTACAACTACGGCGAGACCGACGAGCACGTGCTCTTCGGCGACTGGCAGATATGCTTCCAGACCTATGCCGACCTCTACCACATATTGCCCGACGACAGCCGCATAAAGCGCGCCCGCGAGGTTATGGAATATGAGATGTCGACGCCAAACAACGACTACTGGTGGTGGGCCGACGGCCTCTATATGGTTATGCCCGTGATGACCAAGCTTCACAAGATTACGGGTAACCCCCTCTATCTCGATAAATTATATGAGTATGTGACTTATGCCGACAGCATCATGCTCGACGAGGAGACCGGCCTCTACTACCGCGACGGGAAATATGTATATCCCAAGCACAAGAGTGCCAACGGCAAGAAAGATTTCTGGGCCCGCGGCGACGGCTGGGTGCTCGCAGGCCTTGCAAAGGTGCTCGCCGACCTCCCTGCCGAGTACAAGCACCGCGAGTTCTTCGAGAACAAGTTCCGCAAGCTTGCCGACGGCGTTGTGGCTTGCCAGCAGCCCGACGGCTACTGGAGCCGCTCGATGCTCGACGAGGCTCACGCTCCCGGTCCCGAAACCTCGGGCACAGCCTTCTTCACCTACGGTCTTCTCTGGGGTATAAATAACGGTTACCTCGCAGATGCCAAATATACCGATGCAGCGCTCAAAGGTTGGAACTATCTTAAAACCACTGCATTGCAGAAAAACGGACGCATAGGTTACGTGCAGCCCATAGGCGAGAAAGCTATCCCCGGTCAGATTGTCGACGCCAACTCAACCTCCAACTTCGGCGTGGGCGCTTTCCTCCTCGCCGCTTGCGAGTACACCCGCTACCTTGAGGCCGACCGCAACGCCGACCGCGCCTATTGGGTTGACCTCCTCTATAAAATGGCACACCCTGTGCTGAGCAACATGGCTAAGGGCGAACTTCAGAAAAACATGCTCGTGGAAGTAAGCCCCAACTGGGACGGCCGCGACAAGAAAGTGACTTACATGGAGACTTTCGGCCGCCTTATGGCCGGTATAGCCCCGTGGCTCGCCCTCCCCGACGACAACACTGCCGAAGGCCTCAAACGCAAGGAGTTGCGCGACATGGCACTGGCAAGCTACGCCCACGCAGTTAACCCCGAAAGCCCCGATTACCTCGGCTGGCGCGGCCACGGCCAGGCTCTGGTTGATGCTGCATATATCGCCGAAAGCTTCCTCCGCGCCTACGACGCCCTGTGGATGCCCCTCGACGATACTACCAAAGCCCGCTATATCGAAGAGTTCTCGCAGCTCCGCCGCGTGGATCCTCCCTACACCAACTGGCTCCTCTTCTCATCCACTATCGAAGGTTTCCTCGCCAAGGCCGGTGCCGACCACGACGAATACCGCGTGAACTCGGCCATACGCAAGGTAGAGGAGTGGTATATGGGCGACGGCTGGTATGCCGACGGCCCCTCGTTTGCCTACGACTATTACAGCAGCTACGTGTTCCACCCCATGTACCTCGAGACCCTCCAGGCCATGAAGGACGCAGGCAAATATACCCGCATACATTATAAAAAATACTACGACCGCGCCATCAAGCGCACTCAGAAGTTCGCTATCGTGCTCGAACGTCAGATTTCACCCGAAGGCACTTTCCCCGTTTTCGGTCGTTCGATACCTTACCGCATGGCCACTCTCCAGCCACTTGCCCTCATGGCATGGTATGAGAAACTTCCTGCGGGTCTTACCAACGGCCAGGTGCGTGCAGCCCTCACCTCGGTGATGCACCGCATGTTCGACGGACGTGAGAACTTCAACGAAGGCGGCTTCCTCACAATCGGTTTCGCAGGCCGTCAGCCAAACATCGCCGACTGGTACACCAACAACGGCTCGCTCTACATGACCTCGCTGTCGTTCCTGCCCCTCGGCCTTCCCGCCACACATCCTTTCTGGACCGACGCTCCCCTTGCATGGACAAATATGAAAGCCTGGGGCGGCAAACCTTTCCCCAAAGACCACCACTGGGCCGACGGCGCTCCTATCGGCGACCTCTTCTAAGCCCTCCCTCATATACCAATACCTGAACCATGAAACCCTTTGCAGCCTTTTTAGGCGCCACACTGATTGCCGGCAATGCCCTTGCCGGCAATCAGTTCGACATTAACGTGGGCAAGCCCGGCGCCGACATATCGCCCACAATGTACGGCCTTTTCTTTGAGGATATTAATTACGGAGCTGACGGCGGCCTCTATGCCGAGATGATCAAGAACCGCTCTTTCGAGTTCCCCGACCGGCTCATGGGCTGGCGCAGTTTCGGCAATATCGAGGTGAGGGATACCGACGGCCCCTTCGACCGCAACCCGCACTATGTGCGCCTCTCCGACCCCGGTCATGGCGAGAAGCGCACCGGTCTCGACAACGAGGGCTTTTTCGGAGTATCGTTCAAGGCCGATTCCGTCTACCGCTTATCGGTATGGAGCCGTACGGCCTCCGATGCACCTTCGCGCATTAAAGTAGAACTTATCGAACCCGACGCCGACGGCGAGAGCCAGGTGTGCGCCGATGTCAAGATAGATGTCAAAGGCTTTGAGTGGAAGCGATATACCGCCGAACTGCGCCCCGACAGAACTGTTGCCAAGGGGCGCCTGCGCATTTTCCTTGACTCGCCTGCGGCGGTAGACCTCGAGCATGTGTCGCTTTTGCCTGCCGATACCTGGAAAGGACGCGAGGGCGGTCTTCGCCGCGACCTCGTGCAGCGCCTCGCCGACATCCACCCGGGTGTTTTCCGCTTCCCCGGCGGCTGCATAGTGGAGGGCACCGAGCTCCCCGATCGCTATCAGTGGAAAAACACCGTAGGGCCCGTGGAGAACCGTCCGCTCAACCTCAACCGCTGGCACTACACTTTCCCGCACCGTTTCTTCCCCGACTATTTCCAGACCTACGGGCTCGGCTTCTATGAGTATTTCCTTCTCTCTGAGGAAATTGGCGCCGCGCCTCTGCCCGTGCTCAACGTAGGCCTCGTGTGCCAGTATCAGAATCACGACCCCAAGGCTCACGTGCCTGCCGACAGCCTCGACGAGTATATACGCGATGCTATCGACCTTGTGGAGTTTGCCAACGGCGACACCACCACAACGTGGGGCGCGCTGCGTGCACAAATGGGGCACCCCGCACCTTTTGGCCTCAAATATATGGCTATAGGCAACGAGCAGTGGGGACCCGAATATGTCGAGCGCCTCAAACCCTTTGTCGAGGCCATGCGCCGCGAGTGCCCTGAAATAGAGATTATTGGCTCGTCGGGTCCCGACTCCGAAGGTGATAAGTTCGATTACCTGTGGCCGGAGATGAAGCGCCTCGATGTTGACCTCGTCGACGAACATTTCTACCGCCCCAACGACTGGTTCCTCTCGCAGGGCATGCGCTACGACGGCTACAGCCGCAAGGGCCCGAAAGTCTTTGCCGGTGAATATGCCTGTCACACACCCGGTTACAAGCGTAACAACTACGGCGCCGCAATTTGCGAGGCCGCGTTTATGACCGGTCTTGAGCGCAACGCCGACGTTGTGCGCATGGCAACCTACGCTCCCCTCTTCGCCCATGTCGAGGGCTGGCAGTGGCGCCCCGATATGATTTGGTTCGATAACTTCGAGTCGGTGCCTACCTCGAGCTACTTTGTGCAGCAGATGTACGCTACCAACAAGGGCACGCGCGTGCTCCCTCTCACCATGGACGGCAAACCCGTGGCAGGGCAGGAGGGGCAGAACGGCCTCTTTGCCACCGCGGCGCTCGACGAGGATAATGGCACCACTATTGTGAAAGTTGTGAATACGGGCGACACCCCGCAGAGTGTTGACCTTGTTTTCAAAGGCTTGAAAAAGAACCGCCGCTATACCTCCTGCAAGGTGGTGACCCTCAGCTCCGACAACCTTCGTGGCGACAATACGCTGCAGGCTCCCGATGCCGTGCGCCCCGTTGAATCGGCTATAGACATCGACGGCACTTCCTTCACAACCGAAATAGCATCCCAAACCTTTAAAGTCTTTATCCTTAAATAAATGAAAAGCAAGACCTTACTCATGGCCTTGGCCTTTTCGGCGGCAGTGGCGGCCCAGGCTGCTCAGCCCGACCAACCCGAATATGCCGGTTACCTGTTCACCTACTTCACAGGCAACGACATACGCGAGGAGGCCATACGCTTTGCCCTCAGTCGCGACGGCCTCAACTTCACGGCTCTCAACGATAATTGCCCCGTGATAGACTCGCGCCTCATAAGCGAGACGGGTGGTGTGCGCGACCCGCACATACTCCGCAGCGCCGACGGCAAGCAATTCTATATGGTGGTAACCGACATGGTGTCGGCCAACGGCTGGGACTCGAACCGCGGCCTCACTCTCCTCAAGAGCGACGACCTCGTTAACTGGACGGCCTCGGTTATAAATATTCAGAAGCGTTTCAAGGGCAACGACAAACTACTCCGCGTGTGGGCGCCGCAGACAATCTACGACCACGATGCCGGTAAATATCTTGTATACTGGTCGATGAAGCACGGCGACGGCCCCGACATCATATACTATGCCTACGCCAACGACGATTTCACCGACTTCACCGGCAAACCAAAGCCCCTCTTCATCCCCAAGGATAAGAAATCGTGCATCGACGGCGACATCGTCTTCCACGGCGGCAAATATCACCTCTTCTATAAGACCGAGGGTCACGGAAACGGCATACGCAAGGCTACCACCGATAAGCTCACCTCGGGAAAATGGACAGAGACACCCGGCTATAAACAGCAGACCGACAAGGCCGTAGAGGGTTCGGGCGTGTTCAAGCTCAACGGTTCCGACAAATATATACTCATGTACGATGTGTATATGGACGGGCAATACCAGTTCACCGAGTCGACCGACCTTGAGAATTTCAAGGTTATAGATTCGTCGGTGAGCATGGACTTTTTCCCCCGCCACGGCACCGTAATGCCCGTGACCGATGAGGAATACCGCCGCCTCGAAGAGGCTTTCCCCTCGGCGCTCAAAGGCGTGTCGAACCCCGTGCTCCCGCAGTTCCATGCCGACCCCGAGATTCTACACAGCGAGGCCGACGGGCGCTATTACATCTACTCGACCACCGACGGCTTTCCGGGGTGGGGTGGGGCATACTTCACTTGCTACTCCTCGGCCGACCTCAAAGACTGGAAATATGAGGGAGTTACCCTCGACCTCTCTACCGACGCCGTACCCTGGGCCGACGGCAACGCCTGGGCTCCGGCAATAGAGGAGCGCAAGCAGGCCGACGGCAGCTACCGCTACTATTTCTATTTCAGCGGCAACGCCACCGACGGCAGCGGCAAGCAGATAGGAGTGGCAGTGGCCGATTCACCCGCAGGCTCCTTCAAAGCCGCTCCAGAGCCTATGGTTAAGGAATCTCCCGCAGGCCGAGGCCAGCAGATTGATGTTGACGTGTTCACCGACCCCGTCAGCGGCAAGTCATATCTCTATTGGGGCAACGGATACATGGCCGGAGCCGAGCTCGCGCCCGACCTGATGAGCATCAAGCCCGCCACAATCACCGTAATGACTCCCGAAGGCGGTTCGCTCGCCGATTATGAGTACCGCGAGGCTCCATATGTGTTCTACCGCAATGGCCTCTATTACTTTATGTGGTCGGTCGACGACACCGGCTCGCCCAACTATCATGTTGCTTACGGCACCTCGAAATCGCCGCTCGGCCCTATTGCCGTGGCTGCCAAGCCCGTAGTGCTCTCGCAGAAGCCGTGGGACAAGGTCTATGGTCCCGCCCACAACTCTGTGGTTCAGCTTCCGGGCGACGATATATGGGCGATTGTATACCACCGCATCAACTCCACATACAAGGACGACCGCCCCGGCATACACCGCGAAGTGTGCATCGACCGCCTCCTTTTCAACCCCGACGGATCTATCGTGGCCGTCTCTCCGCTGCGTTAACATTCCGTAACTGAAAATATGTTATAAAACATGTTTTCGGGCGCCGCCTTTCAACTTGAACGGATTGGTGCGCTCCTTGAATAAATTGGTGCGCATGAAACACGTAAACAGCACATTATGAGGCGAAATTGATTGATTTTCGCACGCTGTTTGATTGAAAAAGTGTAGGTCGGCGTCTCTCTTTCGATATAATTTTGCAACCAGATAACAAACCGTCATTAACCAAATTTATTACCATGATAAAAACAAAGACGTGGAAATCAAGAATTGCTGTTGCGGTCTTGATGTGCGCTACCGTCGCCTGGGCAACGCCTGTATGGGCAAGTCCTGCTGAGGCAGCGGCGCCGCAGTCGAGCCAGCAGCTCCATTCTGTTACCGGTACAGTGACCGACGCTGAAGGCGAGCCACTTATCGGTGCAAGTGTTGTTGTTAAAGGTGCCAACAGAGGCGTTACTACCGACCTCGACGGTAACTTCACAATCCAGGCCGCACAGGGCCAGACCCTTCAGATTTCTTATGTAGGATGTGTTCCTCAGGAAGTGAAGGTGGGCACAGGCCACATTAATATTGTACTTCAGGAAAACAGCAACGCCCTCGACGAAGTTGTCGTTGTGGGTTTCGCTACGCAGAAGAAAGTCAACCTTACCGGTTCGGTAGGTACGGCAACTTCCAAAGATATAGCATCGCGCCCCGTGCAGAGCGCAGCAGCAGCTCTCCAGGGTGTGATTCCCGGTCTTAACATCTCCAACTCGTCGAGCGGTGGCGAGCTCAACGCCTCCAAGCAGGTCGAAGTGCGCGGTATGGGCACTATCGGCGACGGCTCCAGCGGCGGCCCCCTCATCCTTATCGACGGCATGGAGGGCGACATGAACACCCTCAACCCCAACGATATCGAGTCGATTTCGGTGCTTAAAGACGCCGCAGCTTCTTCAATCTACGGTTCGCGCGCTCCTTTCGGCGTTATCCTCATAACCACAAAAACAGGCTCCGAAGGCCGTGCTCAGATTCACTACAACAACTCGTTCCGATTCAACCAGCCCCTCACCACAATGAAGATGATGGACTCGTGGCAGTACCTCAACTACCTTAACGACGTCAAGACTTACACCGACGGCGGCAAGGAGTTCAATCAGGACTTCCTCGACGGCGCTTGGGCTTACTACACCGGCGAGAGCGACAACTACATATACGAGAACAAGTGGGACGGCACTCACCGCCGCTGGGGTACCGGCGAGTGCGGTGGTACCTTCGCCAACGTGAACTGGGTAGATGAGCTTTACAAGAAAACCGCTTTCGCTCAGGAGCACAACGTGACCCTCACCGGCGGCAGCGAGAAAGTTACCTACTATGTGAGCGGCAACTTCCTTGACCAGGGCGGCTTCCTCAAATACGGTAACGACAACTACGACCGCTACTCCGTAATGGGTAAATTCTCGGCCAAGATGACAAACTGGCTCAACGTGCAGTACACCGGTCGTTGGATACGCACCGAGTACGACCGTCCGCAGATCATGACCGGCGGCTTCTACGAAAAGGTTATCCGTCGTCTCCCCCCGACAAACCCCAAGTATGACCCCAACGGCTACATCGCTGCCGACTACAACTATATTGAGCACCTCGAGAACGGCGGTCGCTTCAAAGAGCAGAACGACGCCTTCACAAACCAATTCAAGCTTATCATCACCCCCCTCAAAAACTGGAATATCATAGGTGAGTTTAACCTCCGCGTGAACAACGACTGGCGCCACCAGGAAACCAAAGTTGTATACGCACACGATGCCGACGACCTCGACGGACTCAGCTCCGAAACCACTCACGTGGCTTTCGACTCCGGCGACCACGACAGCGTTCTCGAGCGTGCTTACCGCTCTACCTACCTCAACTACAACATCTACTCCGACTACTCCTTCAACTTCGCCGAGAAGAACAACATGAAGGTTATGCTCGGTTTCCAGGCTGAGGACTTCAAGGACCGCTACATGCAGGCAAGCCGCAACGACATGCTCGTTGAAGACCTCCCCGTGCTCGACCTCACAACCAGCACCGAGACTTATGGCATTAACGGCGCATATCAGAAATGGCGCACCGCAGGCTTCTTCGGCCGTATCAACTACGACTTCGACAGCAAATACCTCCTTGAGGTGAACCTCCGCTACGACGGTAGCTCGCGATTCCGCCGCGAAAGCCGCTGGGTATGGAGCCCCTCCTTCTCTGCCGGTTGGAACATCGACCGCGAGAACTTCTGGGAAAGCATCCGTCCCATTATCCCGAGCTTGAAATTACGTGCTTCTTACGGTCAGCTCGCCAACCAAAACACCTCGGGCTGGTATCCCACCTACCGCATCATGAAAGTCTACAACCAGGGCAGCAACTGGCTCGTGAACGGTGCCAAGCCTAACACCGCCAACTTCCCCACTCTCATCTCGTCGGGCCTTACCTGGGAGAAAATCCGCAACACCAACATCGGTATCGACTTCTCGGCCTTCCGCTACCGTCTTACCGGTTCGTTCGACTACTTCTGGCGTACCAACAGCGACATGGTAGGCCCGGCAGTAACCCTCCCTGCTGTGTTCGGTGCAAGCGTGCCTAAAGAGAACAACCTCAAGATGCGCACCTACGGCTGGGAACTCCAGATTGGCTGGCAGGATCACATCAACGACTTCAACTACTCGGCCAAACTCAACCTCTCCGACGACCAGACAAAGATTCTCGAATACCCCAACGTTGAGCAGTATATCAACAACAGCAACTACGACCCCTACAACAACTACATTGCAGGCGACGTAGTAGGTAACATCTACGGTCTTACATCTGTTGGCGTGGCCCGCGACCAGGCAACAATGGACGCTCACCTCGCACACACCGACCAGAGCCAGATTGGCGACAACTGGCAGGCAGGCGACATGATGTACCAGGATATCGACGGCGACGGCGTCATTACCCGAGGCACAAGCAAGAACAACCTCGGCGACCTCAAGGTTATAGGTAACCAGCAGCCCCGCTACCGCCTCGGTCTCAACCTCTTCGCACAGTGGAAAGGCATCGACCTCACCGTATTCTTCCAGGGCGTGCTCAAGCGTGACTACTACTTCAACCCCGACGGCGGTCAGGGTACAGGCGGCAAGGGTGCAGTGTTCTGGGGTGCTACCCGTGGTGGCCGATGGGAGTCTATCTTCCTCCAGGAGCACCTCGACTACTGGCGCGACGACAGCAGCGTTCTCGGCGAGAACCTCGACTCATACTACGCTCGTCCTATCTATTATACCAACAAGAACCGTATAATGCAGACGCGCTACCTCCAGGACGCTTCCTACGTGCGCCTCAAGAATCTCCAGGTTGGCTACACCTTCCCCAAGAGCATAACTCAGAAATTCTTTGTCGACAACCTCCGCATATTCTTCTCGGCAGAAAACCTCTGCACCTGGACAAAGATGTCGAAAGTTATCGACCCCGAATCGCTCGAAGTTTCTTCAATGAAGTCAGGCTCGTCCTATCCTCTTGCCAAGACCTTCTCGTTCGGCCTCACACTCGATATTTAATCAAGCGTTAAATTGATTTACCAAGAAAAATGAAGAATATAATGAAATACAACATACTCGGTGTGGGTGCCCTTGCCATGGGCCTGGCTCTCACAGCGTGCGACGACTACCTCGACATCACGCCCCCGTCGGAGGTAACGCCCGAAACCTACTTCACCACGGCTGAGCAGCTCGGTGCATACACCATAAACATGTACAAAAACTCGGCCGACGTGGAAGGTAACCGCGGCAGCAACATCTTCCCTTCTTTCGGTGTGGGTGGCAGCGCCTACGGCTTCTTCCTTGACGACGACCAGGGCACCGACAACGAATCGGGTACCAACAACCGCTTCTTCGACGGCACCACCAAGAGCAAGGTGGGCTCTACCGGCGGCAGCTGGAGCTTCGGAACTATCAACAACATCAACTACTTCCTTGAGACCGTTGTTCCCCGCTGGAAAGCAGGTCAGATTGCCGGTGCCGAAGAACTCACCCGTCACTACATCGGTGAAGGTTACATGATTCGCGCAACCGAATACTTCGGCAAGCTCCGCGACCTCGGCGACTTCCCCATTCTCCGCAACACCCTCCCGCTCGACAAGCAGACTCTCATCGCTGCCTCGAAGCGCCGTCCGCGCCACGAAGTTGCCCGCTTCATAATCTCTGACCTCGACAGCGCCATTATGCTCCTCAGCGACGGCGCAGCTACCGGTCGCACCCGCATCACCAAGCAGGCAGCTCTCCTCTTCAAGGCCCGTGTGGCCCTCTACGAGGCTACTTTCGAGAAATACTTCGCAGGCACCCCCTTCGTGCCCGATAAAGCCGCGGGCTGGCCCGGTGCCACCAAGGACTACAACAGCGAGGTAACCTACGACAACGCCACAGAGGTGGCCTTCTTCCTCGACCAGGCTCTCGACGCCGCCAAGCAGGTATGCGACAAGCACCCCAACCTTACTGCAAACAGCAAGCGCGTGCTCGGTGGCAAGGATTTCCCGGCCAACCCCTACTACAACCTCTTCGCCACCCAGGATCCTTCGGGCATGGACGAAGCTATCATGTACCGCTCTTATATCAAAGACATCAGCGGCGGTCACTGCTTCAACCAGTATATCAAAGGCGGCCGCGGCTACACACAGGAGTATGCCAACTGCTTCCTGATGACAAACGGTCTTCCTATATACGCTCCCAACTCGGGCTATGCAGGCGACGACTTCGTGGCCGACACCAAGAAAGACCGCGACTACCGCTGGCAGCTCTTCATGAAGGCTCCTAACGAATACGTTTATGCCGACAACCTCGACCAGCGAATCGGCGAAGGCAAGAAGAACAAGAACGACGCCGAATTCAAAGTTCCCGCTATCGTCGGCGGTAAGGTTGACTTCACCACCTCGACCGGCTACACCAAAGGCAAAGGCTGGGCTACAAACAGCGAGTGGAGCAAAGGCGGCTGGGACGTGACCTCGGCTATCATCTTCCGCTCGGCAGAAGCTTACCTCATCTATCTTGAGGCTGCCTGGGAGAAATATGGCGACGGCCTCAACAGCGAAGCATGGGGCTACTGGAGCAAGCTCCGCGAGCGCGCAGGTCTGCCCGCCGACCCCATGATTACCGTCAACGCAACCGACCTCGACAAAGAAGAGGAGACAAGCCACGACTTCGCCCTCTACTCAGGCGGCAAGCGCATTACCTCGAAAGTGCTCTACAACATCCGCCGCGAGCGTCGCTGCGAGCTCATCAGCGAAGGCCTCCGTTGGGACGACCTCATCCGCTGGCGCGCACTTGAGCAGCTCAAGACCAAGCGCTACTTCAAGCATGGCTGCAAGGTGTTCGGCCCCATGAAAGACCACTTTATGACTACGAAGATAGGCGGTCGTGCCGCAGTTTACCTCTGGGACCAGGCCGACGACACCAAGAACACCTTCTCATCGCCCAACGATACTGAAGGCGGCTTCAACGGCGACGCTCGCTATCTCTCGCTCCAGCGCCTCTCAAAGTCGAACGACTGGTACAACAGCGGTTACTCCTGGCGCATGGCCCACTATCTCAGCCCCATTGCCGAGAGCCACTTCCTCGAGAGTACGATGGACGGTGTGTCGGTAGAGAACTCTCCTATCTATCAGAATCCCTACTGGAGCACCACCCACGATTCGCCCGCATTGCAGTAACTATATATCACTCTCAGGTCGGGCGCCTGCCCGCAGGGGCCCGACCTATTCAAAAAATCTAAAACGTAACAAACCCGGCGAAAGCCAATACCAAACAAACCAATTAAAATCAAACAAATTGCTATGAAGAAATTCTTTATCTCCGCAGCTATCGTGGCCGTTGCCTTCTCGGTAAACGCACAGCGCACCGAAGGTGGTGTGAACCTCGTGAAAAACTGCTCGTTCGACGACCCCGGTCTCGTTCAGGCCGTACCCTCTGCATGGACTTGGGAGCCCATGAGCACCTGTAACGACATCGAAACTCTTCCCGATTGGACTCTCTCGACAGGAGGTATCTGGAACGGTGGCGCTGAAGTAATGTGCGACCCCGCCCTCGACCTCGGCGACGGCGACACTCGTCCCGACGAAGACTACCACTGGCTCCGCTTCTACTCCGATACCGACAACATGTGGGCCGCTATCAAAGCCACACAGAAAATCACCGGTCTCGAAGTAGGCAAGAACTACAAGTTCGACTTTGTAGTATGTGGCAAACCCTATGCTACTGTAGGTGAAGGTGCCGGCTCCTGGAACCAGAACCTCACTGTAAGCGTGACCATTGCTGAGACTGATGGCGAAAACCTCGGCCGTGAAATCAAGAAAGAAGAACTTTCTGAAATCGAGCTCGACTGGACACGCCGCTCTATCGAGTTCAGAGCTTCCGCTACTGAAATCTACCTGCAGCTTTCTATGGGTAATGATCTCGTCAATGATAAGCACGACCAGGCATGGGTAGGCTTCGACTGCCTCGACATGTACGACCCCAACGGCGTTGGCGGTGCCGGTGTTGAAGGCGTTGTTGTTGACGAAAACGCTCCCGTTGAATACTTCAACCTCCAGGGCATCCGCGTTGCCAACCCCGAAAACGGTGTATTCATCCGTCGCCAGGGCGCAACTACTACCAAAGTAGCTCTCTAACAATTCGATAAAAACAGACGACGATGGCCGCCATCCCTCGCCAAAGGCATGGACTGGCGGCCATTTCTCTCATCGCACAAACCTGCCTGACACTAAAACCAATATGAAAACTTACCTTTCAGCCGGCCTTCTTCTTGCAGCCCTCGCTATGGCTCCCGCTGCCGTGGCAGAAGAAAATGCCGACATCGCTAACAAATATCCCGGCTATACTCTCGCTTTCCACGATGAATTCGACGGCGACGCGCTCGACATGGACCAGTGGACCTGCGAAATAGGCTTCCAGCGCAACAACGAAGACCAGTGGTACTCCGACAAGAACTTCGAGGTGCGCGACGGCAAACTCGTGATTATAGCAAAGAAAGAGCGAGTTGAAAATCCGAATTACAACCGTTTCGGTTCCGATTGGAAAACAACACGCCGATATGCCGAATATACTTCCGCCTCCCTCAAGACCAAAGCAAAATTCCACTACGGTATCTACGAAATGCGTGCCAAAATTCCCGTAGGCACAGGCTACTGGCCCGCATACTGGGCTTGCGGTAACAGCCGCGAGTGGCCCAACAACGGCGAAATTGACATGATGGAGTACTACGGCGACGCTATCCACGCCAACGTGGCATGGGGCAGCTCCAAACGCTGGAACGCCACCTGGAGCAGCCAGGCTCCCCGCATGAGCACTTTTGAAGACGACTTCGCCGACAAATACCACATCTGGCGCATGGAGTTCGACTACGACGCAATCCGCCTCTATCTCGACGACCGTCTGCTCAACGAAACCTCGCTCGACCGCACCGTAAACCCCGTGGTCGACTACATCCCCGGCGATAATGGCTACAACCCCTACCGCGACGAAGACAACCTCTTCGACGCCGCTTGGGTAAACCTTGCTCTCGGCGGAAACAACGGTGGCAGCCTCACCAACACTCCTTTCCCTGCCGAATACCTCATCGACTACGTGCGTGTATACACTCCCGGCAGTATCTACACCGGCATAGAAACACAGCTTGCAAAGGCACAGGAAGCTCTCGACACTACCGTTGAAGGCGACGCCCCCGGCCAGTACAGTGCAGCCACCCGCGCTATCCTCGAAAAGGCCATGGCCGACGCCAAAGCCCTCATCGACGTTGCCGACGAAGAAGGCGCCAAAGCCGGTGCAACAGCACTCCGCGAAGCTATAGCCACCTACAAGGCTTCATGCAACCCCGCCGTTGCAGGTGACTACCGCTTGATTCACAAGCCTACCGGCCTCTACCTCTCAACAGGTTGGGTAGAGGAGAATCACCGTGTGCTTCTGCTCAACGACAACCGTGCCGAAGGTGCCGACTCCAAAGACTACAACCAGGTTTTTACCCTTGTTGAAACCTCGGAAAACGCTGCTGTCAAGGGTTTCAACATCAAAGTAAACGAAAACGAATACGTTTACCGCAACAGCTGGAATCTTTTCGTTACCTCTACCCCCGACCTCGATGCCAAAGACTACATCTTCAACGTTGAGTTCGACGGCGACTACGTTCACATCAAGAACGAAGGCACAGGCAAATACTTCGGCAACGACGACAACTGGGCGTGGGCGCACATGTACAGCGACAAAGCCGGCTCCGGCAACGATAAGTCGTATTTCATGATGGTGAGCAAAGATTATACCGGCGTAGAGAACCTCGCCGTAGAGTCGGCTAAAGGCTTCTCGGCGGTATATAACTTACAGGGTCTCAAAGTAGCCGACACCGTAGCCGAGCTCGAAGGCCGCGGCGGCTCTCAGATATACATCATTGTCAGCAACGGCGTGAGCCGCAAGGCTGTCATCCGCTGAATCGTTTCTGAATAACCTCCGGTTTGTTATGATTTCTAAATAGAGATAGGTTGTATTAATGGTTTCTTCAAGAGGGGAGGCTGTGCTCACGGGCGCAGCCTCTTTTCTGTAAGATTTAATTGCAGTGAGCGCCGAGATACACAAATAAAAAACGGAACGCAACTCATCGAGCCACATTCCGTTTGATATTGATAAAGTTTCAGACAGAGTTAGCGGTGGAAAGAAAACAACCGGCCGGCAAGGAGGAGTAGCACAGGGTAGTTGGGTATCAGCAGGCGCGGGTACTCGTTTTGTGCTCCTACCAGAAGCGTGGCATAAATTACAATGAAGAGCCCGCAGAGAAACCATGTGAAAGTCGAAAAACTGCGACGCTTCACATCGTGCCGTGCCAGTAGAATCATCACAACCAACAGCATCAGGAAAGCCGCGCCGTTGTTTGGCGACAGCATGCGTGTCACCGCGCGCACGGGGGGGCAAAGCGAGCCACCGTAGATGCAGTCGGCATCGGCTACATCACAAGTGCGCTTGGAGAGAATGTATTTAACAGTCTCTTTCGGGTGTGCCTTCATGGCAGAAGTTGTGATTTCGGGTAGCTCGCGGGGCTCGGTGAGGGCGCTGAGCGTACCCACTTCGTTCCACACCATTTCAAGTGTTGGCTGGGCCCCATGTCGGCGAAGCAAGGAGTCGGCCACCGACCGCAAATCTTCTCTTTCAAGTTCGTCGGGGTAAAGAACGCCGGCATACCTTACGGTAAAGTAATTGTTGGCGCCGGAGACCGACGAAGGGCCCGAAATGCCGTAGGTAGCTTTCATCGAAGCCGAGTAGATGCCAAGCACGCCAAGTGTCACCGCTACGCTCGCAAGGCCTGTAAGCCACGTCTTCGGAGCTGTCTTGCGCATGGCAGCCACGACAATCCAGAAAAGTCCGGCGGCGAGAGGTATATAAAGGAATGCCGGGCGAAGCATAATCATGGCGCTCATCAACAGTGCCGTCCATGCGGCATAGCGCCACGAATTGAGCGAGAAAGCCCGGTACAGCAGCAGAAGAAGTCCCACAGAGGCGCTGAGGGCGAAAGAATCGGTCAGAGCCATCCCACAGAGGGTAAGAGGACCGGGGTAGAGAGCGTAGATAATAAGAACAATGCGGCCAGCTCGGCTGCCGGGCAGCAAAGCTGAGGTAAGATCACCGAACCAGCGGATTGAGGCGATGAAGACGGCACTTTGCAAAAGATAAAGTGCAACGCTGCCGCCCACGGTCCCCAACAGGGCTCTGAGGCTACCTGCCACGAGGGGGTAGAGTGGAGTGCGCAGATGATCAGGGCTGCCGTTTATAATTGTATTAAAGGCAGAGAAGTATGTCTCCGCGTCGGCGGGGTATGCCTTCGTGACTATCGACCATATGCAGATAAGCAAAAGCTCTAACGCTGCTATGCGGTAGAGCTTGCTGTATAGAGCAGGGGAATAGTTATTGCTGCTGTTTGGCTTCATGATATTCTGTCTCGGTGTTTACGTTCCAGATAGCACTTTTGTCGGTTCCGGGAGTGGGCGAGAGTATATCGTCGACAGTTTCCATGGCCGTCAGCATGGAGTGGTCCATGTTGTTGTAGCGGTGCTGGCCATTGCGCCCCACGCAGTAGAGGTTGGAGAAGCGGTTGAGGAACTCCTTGACCTTGTCGAGCTGATAGTAGGAGCCGTGATATGCCGGATAGGCCTTCTTGATTTTGATGCGCACGGCATCTTCAACATCATCGGCAGAGTCGATTACGCCGATATGCACAAGTTCGTCGATAGCCATGGCAATGAAGTCTTTGTCCGACATCTCCCACATCTCGTCGCCCTCGAAGCAGAAGTATTCAAGACCAATCCACATGCGGTTCTCGAAATCCTTGACCATGTAGGGCGACCAGTTGTTGAAAATCTGTATGCGTCCCATGCGCACATCGCGCTCCTGCACGTAAATCCAGGTGTCGGGCACACGGTTGGCATATGTATGAAGTTTGGTTTCGTTTGTTATCTTGAGCTTGTCGATGAGCAGGCCTACTGTGATAAAATCGCGGTAGGGAAGTTCGGCTGCTGCCTTGGCTACGTCGGCAGGGATATCCACACCATCGATAGCGGCCAGCAGTTCTTTCAGAGGCATCGACGATATGAAGTAGTCGCAGGGCACACGGCGCTCCTTGCCGTCGGGGTCGGCTACCGTTACGGCCACCACACGGTCGCCCTCGATGTGCACCTTGCGCACGGGCGTGCTCATGGCAATCTCACCACCGTCGCGCTGCATGTCGGCGGCTACGGTCTCCCAAAGCTGGCCCGGGCCGAGTTTGGGGTAGATGAATTCCTCGATGAGCGATGTTTCGACCTTTGAAGAATCGCGGGTTGTAAACTTCTTGAGGAACATATCCTTGAGTATGGCAAGAATCGAAAGTCCCTTGACGCGCTGCGAGCCCCAGTCGGCACCGAGCTTGGAGGGATGCAGACCCCATACCTTCTCGGTGTAGTCCTCGAAGAACATGCTGTACAGCTTCTTGCCGAAGCGGTTGATGTAGAAATCTTCAAGAGAGTTCTCGGGGCGCTTGTGCACCATGGCCTTGAGGTAGCCCATGCCGGCGGCAAAAGTTCTTCCCAGGCCCATGTTGGAGATTGTGGCCATCGACATTGATATAGGGTAGTCGAAGAACTTGCGCAGGTAGTAGATGCGGCTCACCCTGCGGCGTGCCAGCAGCACGCGGTCGGTCGACTCGGGGTCAACTTCCGCTCCTGTATTCTTGCCGGCGGTCGTCAGGCCTGAGGTAAGGCGTTCGCCTAAAAGGATTTCATCGCGCGACGGCCGTGTCTGCATAGGCATGACCTCTGCCCACCAATCCATAACCCTTTCGCTTTTGCTGAAGAAACGATGACCGCCGATATCGATGCGGTTGCCGTTGTGACGCACCGTCTTGGAGATGCCCCCGATTTCATCGGTGGCCTCGAAAACGATAGGGTGAAAATCTGAGCGGAGAGTGAGTTCGCGTGCGGCGGTAAGTCCGGCTGGACCGGCGCCGGCGATGATGACGGTTTTGGCGTCTGCGGGCTTATTCATAGTAAAGGTGGGTAAGAGGGGGATTATATTGTTTCGTTAGAGGCTTCTGCTCCGGCAGGCAAGGTCCAGGACATAAGCACGCGGCGAGCGAGAAAATTCCAGATGAATACCAACGCGGTGGATATCAGTTTAGAGCCAAGGTAATATATGCCGAGGATATCGGTCGAAAGCCACAGTATCAGGGAATTGAGACCAAGGCCTATGACGCCGATTATGGCATAGCATATAAACTCTATCCGGCGCAACTTGGCCGACTTGGCACGTTGAGCAGCCGAGGCTGTGAACACCCAGCGTACGCTTATCAGATAGTTGACAATCAGACCGGCCACGAAACCGGCTGTCGCCGAAAGCAGGTAGTGCAGCCCGGCAAATTCTGTGAGTGCCCAAAGTATGCCGAAGTCCACCACAAAGGCTATTCCGCCTACTATGCCGTAGCGGAAAAACTGGATAAGTATATTGTTGGTATCGCCGGCAAAGAGAGCCGCAATTCCGTTGTTCTTTTCTGTTGCCATAATTTGTAAACGCAAAAATAGTGAAAATTATATACAATCGGGCAACAGACCGCGAAATTTTACAAAAAACATTGCCGGGACAAGCTTCAATAAAACTTCGTCCTTTATGAATTACAGGATTATTTCAGGTTTATCACCCAATCTACGTGCTTTGTAGAACCGGTTCGTGAGAGAACTCCCTTCTCTTTTAGAGATTTGATTATTCGGTTAACCGTTCTGGCAGACAAGCCAATCTTATCAGCAAGCTCTGCGATAGAAATACTTCTATTCTCCATAATCGATTTTATAATAGCAGTCTCTTTAAGATTTAAGCCTATCAACTGTTCTGAAACGTCATTTTGACGTTGCAAAGTGTTTGAAACGTCATTTTGGCGTTGATTGTCGTGCCAACGGATATGAAGGTAGCGGTTTTTCAGTTCGTTGGTTTCTCCGAGTAGAAGGTTGCGGAGAAAGAACACGAGATATTCTATTGTCGGCTCAATCCCTTTGGCCACATTGCGATAATTGGCGCGGACGAGGGCGTTGCGGAAATACCACGAATGAGCCTTGAACATGTCATTCTCTGCCTTGTAACCCAATGAGCGAAGATATTTGATGGCGAAGACAGCTGTGGTTCGCGTATTACCCTCAGGGAAAGGGTGTATCTGCCACAATCCGGATATGAATCGGGCGATATGTTCGACTATCTGCTTTTGTGACAAGCCTCTATAGGAGAATTTCCGCTCTTGCTCCAAGTCATATTCAATGGTGCGGACAAGGTCTTCATTCGGGCCATAAAGCACCGAAGCACCATCGAGCACCCATTCCTTCTTGGGGATGTCATAACGGCGGAACTCACCGGCGTGTTTCATCGCGCCCTTGAATATGCGGCGATGTATGCCTGACAACCCGGCTACACTGAATACAAAGGCATCCGTGGAAAGTTCGCGGACTATATTCTTCGACACCTCATCGGCCTCCTTTACATCGTTGGGAATCTCGTGGGATGCTTCGCTCTGATAATATGTATTGATTAGTCTGTCGACACCGTCAATATCCACTTCCCCCTCGATATGTCGCTTTGCCGTCTCGACAAGGAAATCCGACACCGTCAGCCCATCGACCTTCTGTAGGCCGATAGCTGTCTGCCAAAGTTCAGCCCGCTCCCTGCTTTCCGGTTCGGAAACTCGTAGATATTGCTCAAAGTCATTGAAATGCTCCATATATTACAAAGGTATATGGTGGTCGGTGCAATATTCACTCAACTCTTCCTCGCAGGTAAAACCCTTGTCACAGAACGATTCGAGACCCCGTTTGACATCCTCTATCATATCTTGCTGTGCATTCAGTACGCGCGCGGTTCGTACCATAAAATTGCGGAAGTCGGCATTAATCTTACACAGCTTATCAACAGTATAATAGTCTACATCTTTCTTCTCAGCCGGGAAAAGAACCTGAGTAGAGTCGGTAAACGGAGACAAGCGAATTATACCGATGCCGAATGCACGGTTAAGGCGCTCCATTTCTTCGCGTAATTCATCGTTGATTTCAAAAGCTACAAGATAACCGTAATTCGCCCAGCTGCTATTGGAGAGCGCTTGGAAGAAATACTCCTTGAGTTCATGGTCGCTATCTATCGAGCGTTTCAATTCGTAAGAATAGATGTCAAGGTACTGCTTGGTATCCGCAGCTTTCAGCAAAGTTCGTGTAGCCGAATCCTGAAATTCATTGAACCGCACCCCAACCATGTCGGGATGCACCCATTTTTTCGCTTGGTCAGACTTTGTTGACTTTTCGTGGAAAATAGTCTTGGAGAGTATTCCTTCTGCAAGGAGATTATTAGCAAGCAGTCGGTGCAGCGACCTCTCCAGAAAGCTGTCAGCTACATTCTCTGCTATCGGAACGGTACCTGTCGCCGGGTTTCCACTCCCTATCAGAGATTCAATCTCGGCTGCATATTTGGTGATATTGCAGCACGTGCCTATTGAACCACTGGAATTTTGGAGAGCCTTCGACATATCTTTGCGGCAGATGTTTTTCTCAAGCCATTTGACTTTACGGCGATGTGGAAGATTTTTGCCTGGTGCGTAGAAATATTCACCGACAATCATACCTACACGGTAAATGCCTTCGCCATTGGAGGCAAGGACAATATCACCTGCCTTAAGCCCATAGCAAACCGTCCATAGGAAGCCAATTGAGTTCCTTGCCGTACCTACCGACTTCTCGGGAAACTTGTCGAGAAAATTACTAATCATTAGCTTACGCCACGAAGCCTCATCTTTTGTTGATATGCCGTTCAAATCGGTGTCCGACAAAAAATTGATTCCTATAAACTCACCGGCGAGACATTCGGGAAGGTACTTCCCATGTTCACCAAGCATTATTCGATTATATTGTTTCATGGCGCCTCGATTGCTTCTTGCTCCTTGTATTGCTTAAATTATTGATTGTATCGCAAAAATAGTGAAAATTATATACAATCGGGCAACAGACGGCGAAATTTTACAAAAAACATTGCCGGAACAAGTTCCAATAAAACCTCGTCTTTATGAAATTGCTTCTTAAAAACGCACTTCTTAATGAATTGAGTCGTTGTTTGGATTGTGGCGGTGATAGTTGGCAAGTGCTGATTGTTGGGTAGTGTTGGCATAACAATATGCGCAGCCGTGCGGACAGCTATTATATGCGCCGATGTCTTTTGACAGTATGCAGCCACAATGCTTGCGCTGGCCGCCGTCGGTGCGTGCGTTGAAAAGGAAGTTTTGAAGAACGGCGTCATCAGGTGCCAAACGGGCTATCAGTTCCGGATCGATACACCTGTTATGCTCAATATTGAATTGTTCTAAGGCGATTCGCTCAGAGCAGGTGGCGAGATGAAGCCCCCACGATTCGTTTTGCTCAGATAGTTTTTCAGCGAAACTTAACATCGATTCATCGCACCATTCTTTATACTTGATTGCGGCCTGCATCAGATTCTTTCCCACTTTCTTATATGAACCGATATCGGCAAAACTGAAAACGAGTTTTTCTGTGTAGCCGCGCAAGCGCTCCGCAATATTATCAATCTTTTCAAGCAATGATTCTTCAGAAACGGCATCGGTCAAAACAAGAGGGTCAAAACGCCAGACAACTGAGCCTTCTCCCAAAGTATCAACAAGACGCTTGAAAGTATCAATCCGATGCTGCAACGCAGGTACACTGGCTTCAAAACCCTTTTTCTCATAATCGTTGAGAGTATATTGCACATAGCAACCAATACCCCTCTCTCTAAGTATATGAAGATTGTGAACGAGAGGCGCGGGGTTCTTTGACCAAAATACGATGAACCGTGTATTTGTAAATGAAACAAAGCTGTCCTTACCATTAAACGGGTTGCGCCACCTTACATATCCTTTCCCTAATCGGCTGAAGAACCAATCGGCATAGAAAGCCGGAATATCCGTGGCTCTGCTTGCCGATATGATTACGGGAGCTTGCGCTACCGCCTCCTCTTGCCGGTCTGTAAGAATTGTTGTGCTTGGATGCTTCATGGTATCGTCATTTGATATGGCAAAGTTAATACCATACATGTGGCCGGTTAGGACGCATGAGGGTTTTACATGCTTGCATAGATTGGTTAAGTTAGATTTTCGAAGTTCTGGAGAGAAAGCATTTTGATGCCGTTTTATATTTCAAAATCTTATCAAGATATTTGGGCCTCGGAATGTTTTCTATTGTTTTAATCATATTCAAAAGTTTTTGCAAATATAGCAGCTGTTTTGGGTATATCAAAAAGTTAGATGAAAATATTCTGAAAGTTATATGACACATATTTAATAAAACAAAATGGAGTGCAACCGTTGGGGTTACACTCCATTTTGATGTTAATTTTTTAGGGATTACTTAACTTCCTCAAATGTAAAACATATTGTAATTCAACACTATATAAATCTATGGTCCAAATTTGACTACTATATAATCTATCTATATCAATTCAAATCAATCGCAAACAGCCAAATTTTATACCGGTTGAATTATATGGGTATCTTATACATTTAGAGTCCAAGATATGGTTTATGGAAAAGTATGGCAAAACGACATAGCGGGTAGCTCTATATACATAGAGTTACCCGCCTAATCTTCAGAAACTTATAATCGCTCTGACACGGAATCGGGATAAAATTCATACCATAGGCAGTCCTCCTGATAACAGATTAAGGCCGCAACTTAATATCAGATTTCAACTTTCGTAAAAGTTCTCCGTAGCGCTCAATTTCCTCATTGGAAAGGTATCGAGCGTGTTTGTCATCTCTTTTCCAGTTACCTTTGGCATCCTTCTTAAAGGGTTGTACATGAACAGTCCCTTTCTCAAATTTTTCGCCATTTTTATTGGTGTGATTATGATCCCAATCGAAGTCGCATACAGGCTTTCTGTCTTTATAGATTCGAGCCTGAATGATTTCACCATTGGCATTCGTCTTGAAATAAACCTCGCTTGTATTGGAAAGGATAGGAAGACCATCATAGGATGCTTTGTCGATTTTTTCGACAATCTTACCCTCTACACCGTTGGATGCAACTATGGTTTCCCCGACCTGATGGTAGAGGTATTCCGAGAAACCTCCACTTTCGTTATATAATCGCTGCATTCCCATATCACATATAGTCATTGTTTTGATTATACTTTATACCCTTGAAGTCGCGCTCCCTCAGCCATTCAAGGAGAGTGATATGGCGGCCAACGAATTGAGATATGTCTTGCTGCAACGCAAGAAAGATACCGGCATATTCCTCGGGAGTTGTAGTCTCTTTTGGGTCGGAGATATTCCGGCCAATCAGGATGCCGTCAGAACCGACTCGCAGAATATACAATCCATCGGAATTGTCAGCCTCGTTCATCAGCACATCATTGCTGGCTGCTGTTTCATTGAGTTCCTTGAACCGTAGTTTTTCAAAGAACTCTTTTTCATTGGGAGTAAGTGCTTTTTTTATTGCAGCGTCAAACTCCTCAGGGGTATCCGACAGGTCCTCCCAGTCTTCTGTACGATATTCCTTTTTCATAATTTGCGTAGTTTTGATATGAAACTGGGCATCATGATTATAGGCACACCCGGGTCGAAAGTCAAAGGTGCACCAAAAACAACAAGCCCTATTGGGTGTTTTCTCTCAACGAGTGTTCTTACTGCGAACTTGAACAATCGCTGTTCCGCTTTATTGCCGACACGTTGATGCCCGATGGCAGTCCAGCTATTCTCTGCGAGGCCGTCGAAAGCGTAAGTCAACACAGATTCAGCATTGCCCCATGAGGCGGTCTGAATTGTGGCAACTCCGTTATTCTGCCAAAATCGCTGAGTGGTTCGAGACTTCCGTAACTGCTCTATGTTCTCGCAAGTAAGGCCATCTACCCATAGTGTATGGTCCGGAGCAACCGCAAGCATGTACTGCTTGACTTTTTTAAGCGATTTCACCGGTTGACTCCAAGTGGAACTGAAACCGGCATCATGGATATTGCAGTATACCCCCTTGAACATTGCGTTATAACACACCTTGGCACTATATGGAATGAAAACTTCCGGAATATCTCCTGTGTATGGGAGAACCTTTGGTAGTTGAAAAGATCCCTCTACAGGTGTGTCGCTCGGAAGTAGATGCTTGTTGAGAATCCGCATCTTTCTTTGTTCGGATTCCTTAAGACCAAGATATCGTTCGTGGAACACGATACCTTCATCAGTGGTGGATTTGGTCGGTTCCACTTCCGCTTTTCCAAGTTCGTCATCATCAAAGAGCGAACCGGAAGCTTTAAAATCGGACATAAATTCGCGTTTTTTAAAGGTTTAACAATGATTTTTAACGCGACCGATTTGTTTTATAGACGGGCAAAGACTACCTTTGCAAGATTAAAACCAGACTTTCTGTTGATGCAATGTGGAAGTTCGCAACAGACTGTCGACTGAATCTCGTAGAGTGGCATTGGTCGCACCGGTGTCACTCTCGTCTTTTTATATAATTAGCTTGTGTTCATAGTTGAACACGTTTTTCGATTGCAAAGTTAAGCATTATTTTTGGCGATATCAAGTCTTTTGAGAAATATTTTTATGAAAAGTGTAAACTTGCAGGTTATCACATTTCGATTTTGTGGTTTGCGAAATAATAACTACCTTTGCAAATAATTTCACATGAAAGACCCAATTGCATGAACATCGTTAACCTGCAAGATTACACACTCTCTCCTCATCCCGGAACCGTCTTAAAAGGCGAGTTGGAAGAATACGGGCTTTCGCAGAGAGAACTTGCTTCTGCTCTTGGAAAGTCTGCCCCGATGATAAATGGTATTATTACGGGGAGTAAAGACATCACGGTTGAAATTGCGATTCTTCTTGAAGCAGCACTGCCAGGTAGTCTGAAAGCATCCGATTGGCTTAGGCTCCAAAATGAACATGATCTTGAATTAAAACGAAAAGAAATAGAATCCAGAACTGCGGCTATCGAGATTTGGAATAAATTGCGCACACATGCGAATTTGGGCGCATTGAAAAAGAGATTGGAGTTTTCTTCAGATTTTGAGGAAAATATTGCTATGGTCATGAAGGCGCTCGGAATCTCAGATGTTCAGCAATTAGATCGACAATTTTCATCTTCCGCCGGATGTTTCAAAAAATCAGAAAAAGTTCAGACTGATCAATCCAATCTTTTCACTTGGGTAGTCATTGTCAAACATGTGAGCAATAACATGACGCTGGATACAGAATTTATTCCTGATCGAGTTCCTGAGCTGATAGAAAAATTGAATGCAGTGTTCTTCTCAAATACCGATGTAATTGAGAAGACTGAGAAGTTGCTCAATACCTATGGCATTAAATTCATATCCGGGGAAAAAAGACTTGACAAAGTGCCTGTTGATGGTTTCTCTTTCTGGAGTGGTAGCAATCCCACGATTGTATCTACACAGCGAATGAATAGAATAGACAACTTTGCATTCACAATTATGCACGAGTTGGGGCATATTATGCTTCACCTTGAACAGGATAGCACCCATAGTTTTATTGATGTGGATAGAAGCATAATGGTTAATGATGAAAAAGAAACAGCAGCAAACCAATATGCGACAGAGGCATTGTGGAGTGGAAACTCTCCCATAGAAGCGTTCTCTGATATCGAGAATCCGTATGCCGCCGCAAATAAGTTAAAGGCAATAGCCAGAAGCAATCGTATGAATGTGG
The DNA here is from genome assembly GCA_947573485.1 of uncultured Porphyromonadaceae bacterium. Lineage (GTDB taxonomy): Bacteria > Bacteroidota > Bacteroidia > Bacteroidales > Muribaculaceae > CAG-873. Next base: position 43,403 of record CANPGB010000027.1, read on the forward strand.
GAATAGTGACAGGACAATACCACCATTTTTGTCAAGAGAGGAATCTTGTCAAAAATTCATACGCGATATGTCGAGACCTTATATCAAAAATTGGAGGTTATAATTAAGCAAGTTTAGCTACATTTGAGTTTTTCGTTAAATGGTATAAATTGGAACAATTATCAAAATGTTCTAATTAGAGTCAGCTATTAAAACAATTTTAGATAGATAAGTTACATTCTTCAGTTTTATAGACTTCTTATTTCCAATTGAAGGATTTTATAAACAGAAAGCCGACAATCTTCAATTTAAATAAGGAATAATCCAACTAAAAAAGGGTTGCAATCCTTGTGATTGCAACCCTTTTTACACGGATTTATGTGTATGTAGTTTTATTACTTCACTTCCTCGAAGTCGACGTCGGTCACGTGGTCGTCGGGGTTGGCGCCGTTGCCGGGCTGCTGGTAGCCTGCACCGGGGTTGGCACCCTGCTGCTGAGCCTGCTGCTGGGCATTGAGGATGTCCTGCTGCACGGCACCGAAGAGGGTTTCGATTTCCTTGATAGCGGCGTCGATGCCGGCGATGTCGGCGTTCTTGTGAGCCTCTTTGAGTTTGGCTACGGCACCTTCGATAGCTGAGCGCTTGTCGGCAGGAATCTTGTCGCCAAATTCAGCGAGCTGTTTCTCGGTCTGGAAGGCTACGGCGTCGGCCTGGTTGAGTTTGTCGGCGCGCTCTTTCTCGCGTGCGTCGGCGTCGGCGTTTGCGGCGGCCTCGTCTTTCATACGCTTGATTTCGGCGTCGGTAAGACCGCTCGAAGCTTCGATGCGGATGCTCTGTTCCTTGCCGGTTGCTTTATCTTTTGCGGTAACGCTGAGGATACCGTTGGCGTCGATTTCGAATGTCACCTCAATCTGAGGAATACCGCGGGGTGCGGGAGCGATGCCGTCGAGGTGGAATTTGCCGAGGAGCTTGTCGTCCTTAGCCATGGGGCGCTCGCCCTG
>CANPGB010000028.1 GCA_947573485.1 uncultured Porphyromonadaceae bacterium
ATTAAGCCACCGACCGACATTCACACCGTTGCTCGCTTCGTTTTTATGCCCGTACGTAAAAAACTACAGTCACACATCACAATATGCGCAAACTCTTTTTTACGCTCTGTTTCTGCTCTTTTTTCCAAGGCATTGGCGCCACAGAGGCGCCCGACACGACCTCCAACATGCTCAGCGAGGTAGTGGTCACAGGCTCCAACGCCGCCGTGGAGGCACGTCTGCTGCCCTACACGGTGTCGGTAGTGAGCGGCAAGGAACTTGCATGCGCGGGTTCATCGCAACTGCTTTCTGTAATCTCAGGCCGTGTGCCGAGCCTCTTTGTCACCGAACGCAGCATCTTCGGCTTCGGAGTGTCGAGTAACGGCGGCTCGGGTCACATAAAGATGCGAGGCGTGGGCGGCGACCGCGCGAGCGCCGTGCTCATGATGCTCGACGGACAACCCCAGTTCGCAGGCATATACTCGCACCATGTGGCCGACTTCTACAGCAAAGACTACGTTGAGCGCGTGGAGGTGCTCCGCGGCCCGGCTTCGGTGCTCTACGGCTCCAACGCCATGGCCGGAACTATCAATGTAATAACCCGCAAAGTGAAAGACAACGGTGTGCACGGCTCTCTCACAACACAGTACGGCTCGTTCAACACCTGGCAGACAACCCTCTCGGGCACAGCCCGCTACGGTGCCTTCGATGCCCTTGCCTCGGTGTCTTACGACCGCACCGACGGCAATATCAAAGGCCTCGACTTCAAGCGGTGGAGCGGCTATGCCAAAGCCGGATACGACTTCGGGAATGGTTGGAAAGCATATGCCGACTACACTTTAATGAATTTCCGTGCCCACGACCCCGTGTACCCTACCCTCGCCGACCCCGCCTCGACCGATGTTTACTACCAGAACATCACCCGTGGCGAGACCTCGCTCGTTATCAGCGATAACTACCGCACCACCGACGGTGCCGCACGCGTATACTACAGCTACGGCAACCATTACATCGACGACCCTCGCCACTTCCACAGCTTCGACGACCGCTTCGGCGTGCTACTGTATCAGAACTTAAGGCCATGGAGCGGCGCCGAGGTGACAGCCGGTTTCGACTTCGCTACCTACAGGGGCGAGATACCCATGTCGGGCGGAAATCCTGCCGGCGACGGCAACCTCGGAGCCTTCACACCTAAAAGCATCACCGAATACTCGCCCTACATTACCTACTCCCAGATTATTCCGGGTAACATACTCGTGCTCAACGGAGGTGTGCGTATGGCCAACTCCGACAAGTTCGGGACCCATTGGGTGCCTCAGGCCGGTTTCTCCTTGAATTTCCCCGGCAATTACACACTCAAGGCCTCGGCATCATCGGGCTACCGAAACCCCTCGTTCCGCGAGCTATATCTCTACCGCATGGCAAACCCCGACCTCAAGCCGGAAGAGATGTGGAATTACGAGGTGTCGGTATCGCATGCTTTCGACTTCGGTCTCTCGCTGAACGTCACAGGCTACTTTGCCCGCGGCACAAACATGATTCAGACTCTCGACATGCTCAACGTTAACACCGGCAGCTTCATAAACAAAGGAATCGAGGCCGCCGCCCGCTGGCAGATAATACCCGTGCTCGGGGTCAACGCAAGTTACAGCTACCTTTATACATCGCTCGACAATCTCACAGGGGCACCGCGCAACCAGTATTTTATCGGCGCCGACTGGCAGGCCTCCGAGAGCTTCAACCTCGCTGCCGAGCTTAAAGGCGTGGGCGGCCTCTTTGTGAGCGAAGGCATAGCGCGGCAGAACTATGCGCTCGTCAATGCCAAAGCTACAATCACTCTCTCGCCCGAGGTATCGCTCTTTGTGCGCCTCGATAACATTGCCGGAGCGCGATATATGATAAACCGAGGCTACGACATGCCCGGGCTCACCGGCTTCGGAGGAATAAAGATAAACCTGTAAAACTATATATAACAATGAAAAAAGTATTTTTGCCCCTCGCTGCCGCCACTCTCCTATTTAGCTCCTGCGGCTCTTCAACCAAGGCCGAAAGCGCAGCCGCGCAGCCCGACAGCGCCGATGTAGCCACCGTCTACTACATCCGCGACATCACTCCCGAGAACCTCATGCGCATCTACAACGCCCTCGGACTCAAAGCCGAAGGCGAGAACGTGGCCGTGAAACTCTCGACGGGCGAGTCCAACAAATCGAACCACCTCGACACCACGCTCATCCGTCCGCTCGTGCAGGCGCTCGACGCCACTATCATTGAGTGCAACACAGCCTATGCAGGCAACCGCAACACCACCGAGGCTCACCGCAAAGCCGCAGAGGAACACGGATTTACTGCCATTGCCAAGGTCGACATCATGGATGCCGAAGGCGACACTATCCTGCCCCTCGAAGGCGGAAAGCACCTCAAATACGACATCGTTGGCAAATCGTACCCCGACTACGACTTCACCGTGGTGCTCTCGCACTTCAAAGGCCACGCCATGGGCGGCTTCGGCGGTGCCCTCAAAAACATTTCGATAGGCATAGGCTCGTCGGCCGGCAAGACCTACATCCACACCGCAGGCAAAACAGCATGCGTTGACTCGCTCTGGCAGAACCTCCCCGAGCAGGACGATTTCCTCGAATCAATGGCCGAAGCTGCCAAGGCCGTGATTGACCACGCCGACGGCAAAATACTCTACATCAACGTTGCCAACAAGCTCTCTGTCGACTGTGACTGCGACGGCAACCCTGCCGCGCCCAAAATGGCCGACCTCGGAATCCTCGCCTCTCTCGACCCCGTGGCCCTCGACCGCGCATGCGTCGACATGGTATTCAACTCCACAGACCCCGGCAAAGACGACCTCATAGAGCGTATCAACTCGCGCCACGGCACACACATCCTCGAATACGCCGAAGAACTCGGCATCGGCTCTCAAAAATACCGAATCGTAGAGCTGGATTGAACCGCCTGAGAGTTGATTTTTTCGAGAGAATATTTGCTATAACAAACTATAATTCGTAACTTTGCGTTATCATAGTAAACAAAGCACAATATAATCTCGATAAAAGATGATACCTTCTAATCCAAATCCACCCATGACCGCAAAAGAGGTCAAGGAATTCTGCATGGGGGTAGCACGCCGTCGCAGAGGTGAACTGACCTCGGCCGAACGGAAATACCGCGAGAGCCGCGAAAAAGTTTACCAAACAGTTCTTAGTCAAAATGGCGGAAAGAACCCCCTTTTCAATTTCTGATATTGACTTTTCACCTCTGACGGAGAGCGACTATCCCTCGCTCTCCGATTTCTTTTGCGGCGTAGAGTGCCTGGACTCATTCATACATTCAGAATTACCCCTCTGCTCCAAATACAAGTATCTTATTCCTTATAAATGCGTTATAAGGAACCAAGCTGAGATTGCGGGTATCTTCACCCTCGCAAACGATGTACTGTCATTGGAATTTGAAGACAAGGTTTCATTTCCCGACCTTTCTGCCGAGTATGCTGATATTTTCATGCGGCAGCCAACCTATCCGGCGATAAACATAGGGCATCTTGCTGTGCGACACGATTTGCAATCCCTTGGCTTTGGCAAATTTATTGTTGAATTTGTAGCTGCCACTTTTTCAAAATATAGAGTTGCAGGCTGTCAGTTTGTAACAGTCGATGCACTGAATAATCAACGAACCTTGCAATTTTACTGCGATAAACTCGGCTTTGAGTTTCAGACGCTTTCAGATTTGGGCAAACCTACTCGTCGCATGTATCTTGATATCATGTAATGAAAGGTAATATACCTCTTTATAATATTCTCGGCAAGCACTGCATATTTTCCGAGCCATTAGTTATGGCGGATTGAAAAAAAATGAGTAATTTCGCGCTCTCAAACCGTAACACACCAGATTTGTACTATGGGAGGTTTTATGGGAGTGGCATCCCGCAAGAAATGCCGCACCGACCTATACTACGGAGTTGACTACAACTCCCACCTTGGCACGCGCCGCGCAGGCATGGCCACCTACGACCCCGCTGCAAAACGTTTCTGCAGGGCAATACACAGTCTCGAACAGACCTATTTCCGCACCAAATTTGAAAAAGAGCTCGATAAATTCGAGGGCGAGAACGGCATAGGCGTAATCAGCGACACCGATCCGCAGCCTATCATCATAAACTCGCACTTAGGCAAGTTCGCAATAGTTACCGTTGCCTACATCACCAACCTCGACGAGCTTGAAAAAGAGCTGCTCGACGCCGGAGTACATTTCGGGGAGCTCAGCTCGGGCTGTACAAATCAGACTGAACTCATAGCACTCCTCATAAACCAAGGCAAGACTTTTGCCGAGGGTATCGAGAACGTATACGACAAAATCAAAGGCTCGGCCTCGATTCTGATTCTCACCCCCGACTCTATAATCGCCGCCCGCGACCGCCTCGGGCGCACGCCCATAGCCCTGGGGCATAAAGAGGGCGCATATGCAGTGACCTCAGAGAGCACCGCTTTCGCAAACCTCGGCTACGAGCACGTGCGCGACCTCGGTCCCGGCGAGATACTCGAGATTACTGCCGACGGCACCAAGGTGCTCCGCGAGCCGGGCTGCGACATGCAGGTATGCTCTTTCCTGTGGGTATACTACGGTTTCCCCACCTCCACCTACGAGGGGCATAACGTAGAGGAGGCCCGCTTTAAATCGGGCTACGAAATGGGGCGGGCAGACACTACCGATGTCGACTGCGCCTGCGGTATACCGGACTCCGGCGTAGGCATGGCTCTTGGCTATGCCGCCGGTCACGGAGTGCCCTACCACCGTTGCATTTCGAAGTATACCCCCACTTGGCCCCGCAGCTTCACCCCCAGCAACCAGGCTCTGCGCAGCCTTGTGGCAAAGATGAAGCTCGTGCCTAACCGCGCTATGCTCACCGGCAAACGCGCTCTCTTCTGCGACGACTCTATTGTCCGCGGCACTCAGCTCAACGACAACGTGGCAGAGCTTTATGCCAACGGCGCCAAGGAAGTGCACATGCGCATAGCATGCCCGCCCCTTATCTACGGCTGCCGCTACCTGGGCTTCACCTCATCGAAGAGCGATATGGAACTTCTCACACGCCGGATTATAGAGGAAATAGAGGGCGACCCCGAAAAGAATCTCGAGCTCTATGCCACCACGGGCACGCCTCAGTATGAGCTTCTCGTTGAGAAAATACGCGAGCGCTTCGGTCTTACTTCTCTGAAGTTCAATCCGCTCGAGACCCTCATTGCTTCTATAGGGCTGCCCAAATGCAAGGTGTGCACGCACTGCTTCGACGGCTCAAGCCGCTTCGGTGCTAAAGAGGAGGCAACTGCAGAATAGTGCGGAAACGATCTACAGTATCGCGTGCGCCGGAATATTTGCCTTCATCCTCGCTCAACTTGCACGTAGGGCAATAAAAGGGCCACGACTCGGTGATTTTTACCGCCGTGAGTTTTATAACGATATTGCGGGGGCGAATCCCTGCAAAATCGTTGGTGAAATGTGTGCCTATGCCATAGAACGGGCGGCATTTGCCCTCGGCGTAGGCCTGCAGCTCTATAGCGCGGTCAACATTGAGAGCGTTGCTGAACACTATCTGCTTGGTGAGAGGGTCGATATTGAGTGAGCGGTATTTTGCCACAATCCTGTCGAGTTGCTCGCGGTTATCGCCACTGTCGACCCTCAGTCCTCTGAACATATTGGCGAAGTCCTCCGAGAAGTTAAGACTGAAAATTCGCCAGCCGTAGGTATCGTAGAGGAAAGTTCCGAGCGCCCCGCGGTAGGTGTGCGCCCACTTTGTCATTGCAATATGGTTTGCCATAAGCGGGCCATACATGCCTGCTATCGCGCAGATAAACTCGTGAGCCATGGTTCCGACAGGTGTAAGGTCGTATTTCATGGCGAAATAAACATTGCTCGTGCCCTTGAAACGACCCGGCCCGGGGTTTGCCACAGTGCAGTCGCGCATGGCACGCACTGCGGTATCCTGTGCCTCGAACGACGCCCTGCGCCGCGTGCCCATGTCGCAGAACTCGCAGCCTGCCGCAATCATGCGGGCGGCCTTGGTGTACGACCGCGTATAGTAATCGCCATAATCGAGCATGCGCTCACTGCCCGTAACCATATAATATAGCTCCGAGATTATAGCCAGCACCTTCACTTCGAGCAGTATGGTCTCGCTCCAGTTTCCCTCGAATACCACACTGAGGTGCCCGGCCTCGTCCTGGCTCACTGTTACCCAACGGCGGTCGTAACGGAATCCTTTGAGATAGCTGAAAAACCACTGCGGAATATAATTGCAACGTCGGCGCATGAAAGCAATCTCCTCGTCGGTAATCGTCACATTCTCGAGCATGGCAATCTGCTCGCGCAGCAGGTCAGCAAAGCCGGGCGGGTACTCGGTATTGTCGCGGTCGTTAAACTCATACTTCACACGGGTGCGCGGATAATTCTCAATCACGGCACAGCACATTGTGAACTTATAGAGGTCGTCGTCGGTAAAGCGGGTTATTATCTGTCGCATATAATAGGGCCATATATATATTTGAATTAATAACAAAAAAAGTGGCTGATAGTTGCGAAATCTCTTTCTGTTTCCGCTCTCACGCACTATGGCTGCGACTACTTAAATCGCAGTTATCTCAAATCGTTACAATCTTATTTACAAGGCATTAACATCATATATCATCTACTTTTTATTTACATAGTATTGCCACCGAGCACTATGTTTCATAATTTTGCTGTCACTAATAACCTAAACCAACAATCTCTATGAAGAAACTTCTACTCAACACAGTTATTGCAGGCGCACTCCTCTGCAGCGCACCCGCAGCCACAGCAGGATGCCTCTGGATTATGGGCGACGCAACACCTTACGGCTGGTCGCTCGACGATGCCACCGCACTCCTCTCCGAACCAAGCACTCCCGACATCTACACCGGCACTATCTACCTCAAGGCCGACCAGGATTTCAAGTTCCTCACCACTACCGACTGGGGCAACCTCGAATACGGTGCTAAAGAAGGAGCCACTCTCACCGACGGTAAAATAGAACTCGCCTCGGGCATCGAAGACAGCGGCTACGCCAAAATCAAAGTATCTGAAAGCGCCAACTACCTCCTCACCGTCGACCTCGCCGACCTCACGGCAACCATTACCAAATCGGCCTATCAGGACAGCGAAATCAAGCTCTGCTCGCTCTTCATTGTAGGAGATCCCACCGAAGGCGGCTGGAGCGTTGACAACGGCACTCCCCTCTACCAGAATCCCGAAGCTCCCTATTGCTATGGCGCAACCAAGCTCGCCCTCAAAGAAGGCACTTTCAAAATCGCCACAGTAATCAAAGGCGGCGGCACATGGGACAACAAGTACTGGTATTTCCGCGATGCCGACGATGCCAACAAAATGGTTCTCAACCAGGACGGCGACATCCAGTGGCGCATTGAGAAAGCCGGCAACTACAACATCGAGACCAATCTCAACACCCTCGCAATATCTATCACCGAGGATACCAGCACAGGCGTAGACGCCATCGAGGCCGAAACCGCAGAAACTCCCGTTTACTACAACCTCAGCGGCGTACGCGTTGAGAACCCTGCACACGGCTTCTACATCTGCCGTCAGGGCAAGCGCGCCACAAAGGTATTTATCGACTGATACCCAAAGCCACGGGCTTCCAATAGTTAGTTATCTATTTAAAATACCGCAGCTTACCACAAGGCTGCGGTATTTTTTCTGCATATATTTTGGCAATGCGTACATCATAAAGGATTATTTGGTAATTTTGCAAAAAATTTCACAGTCATGTCAAATTTCAGTACAAAATATTACTTCTTCCTTATCATCTTCCTGGGCATGCTATCAGCATTCGGGCCCTTTGTCACCGACATGTACCTGCCCACCCTGCCTTCAATGGCCGAGATTTTCCACACCACTCCCTCGCTCGTGCAAATGGGTCTGGCCACGAGTATGCTCGGCCTCGCTGTAGGCCAAATATTTTTCGGACCTCTCAGCGACAAATACGGGCGTAAACCGGTGCTGATGACCGCGATGATTCTCTTTGCCATATCCACTATCGCCGCCATTTACTCACCTACAATCGAGTTCTTCAACCTCTGCCGCTTCCTGCAAGGTCTGGGAGGCTCCGGGGGTATAGTTCTCTCGCGCTCCGTGGCCACCGACTGCTATTCAGGGCGCGAGCTCGCCAAGACACTTGCCATAATAGGAGCCGTCAACGGCATAGCGCCCGTCACGGCGCCCGTCATCGGCGGTATGGTATCGGCAGCAGTAGGCTGGCAGGGCATTTTCTGGATTCTCTTCGGGCTCGGTGTCATCATTCTCACCATGTGCATGATATTCAAAGAATCGCACAGCATCGAGAAGCGCTACAAAGGGTCAGTTGCCAAACTGCTGGCAGGCCTCGCCGACATCTTCAAGCTCAAATACTTCGTTATCTTCACCCTGCTCTATGCCTTTACCTGCGGTGTGCTTTTCTCCTATATCTCATCTGCATCATTCATTATACAGGAGCACTTCGGCTACTCAGAGCTTCAGTTCGCCATTGTTTTCGGGGTCAATGCCCTGGGCATCGGCTTCGGTTCGGGTCTGTCGTTACGGTTCCGCCGCATGCACAGCGCCGCACTCTTCGGCTCGCTCGGCATAGTCACAGCTGTAATTCTTCAGCTCCTGGCGCATCTTCTGGCGCCGTCGTCTTTCTGGCTCTATGAGATACCGACTTTCATGATGCTCGTATCAATAGGCTTCGTGCTGCCCTCCTCCACAACCCTTGCCATGGACGAAGGTCGCCGCATGGTTGGCTCTGCTTCGGCTATATTCGGAGCCACGGGATTCCTCTTCGGCGGCATCGTTTCTCCGCTGGTGGGCATGGGCAACATCGTTACCACCACCCTTATTCTTCTCGGTTTCTGCGGATGCGCCGCCACGGTATTCGCCTATATCTCTTTCAAGCGACCCACCGCTTGAAAAGCCAACACGCAGTTTTCTTATAATATGACACAAAACAACCCGGGGGCGCCCAGTGCCCTCGGGTTGTTTTCTATCACTCTTACATCTAACAATCAACTATTTGAGGTTTGCCTTAATCCAGGCAAAGAGGTCGTCGAGATTATAGTCGCCGCTGTGAGGGCGGTTCCATGGCAAAGCGAAATCTACGTTCTTGCCGTTGTTCATAAGCTTCGTGGCAAGGTTCACGGGCACGAGGAACGAGGTGTCGCGGTCTTTAGCTCCGTGGCGGATATACCAATTCGTTGCCACAGTGGATTTATCGGTGCCGATGAAATTCATCGGGTTCATTATTTCCACTCGCTCCACCATGGCCGCATCGAGGGTAGCCGAGGGATTGTCAAGGCGGTGACGAAGGCTGAAATCGGTAAAATTGGCAGCCTCGCCCTCGCTGTTGCCAAACACTTTGTTCTCGGGTGAGGGCGTATCAATCAGCACACCCATTTGATCGAAGGCAGGCGGCGTCTTGAGGGGAGTCATCGAAGCCACGTAGCTGAGATACTTATCGAGGTCGAGACCGGTTACAAAATCACTCGTCTTATTAAAGCGGGGAGCATTGCCGGGGCCGAAAGAAGGCGCCTGGCGGCCGTCGCCCATCGGAGGACGCATGCCACCGCGCGGGCCGTTGCCGGGGCCGCCCATAGGGCCGCCCATGGGCCCGCCCTTATCTTGGTAGAAGGTGAACCCTATAGTATCGGGAATCTCACAACCTTCCTGCAAAGCGCGGTGAGCCGACGCCATGATAAAAGTCTTGAGATAATCTTTATAGTTGTCGGCCGTGAGCACATTGCCGTTCTTATCCTTAAGGCCAAGCGAATTGATGTAGGCGGGGCACTCGGCAGCAAGCTCATTGGAGATAAGTATCTGATCGGCACTGAGATGACGCACTCCGGTATTGGTGCAACCGTAGAGCCATTCATACTCCATATCGGCGTGGTTAAGGTCGGTGATGGGGCAATAGCATATTGCGGCGTACACATCGTCGCGGGCATCGGCAGCCCCCATTTTCCTGAGGTATTTATCGTATTCCTTGGCGTTGCCCGTTGCTCCCAACAGAGCCGACATAGCCCCTCCGGCACTTGTGCCGTCGGTAAAAATCAGTTCCGAATCACCTGGTATAAGGTCGTCGTTATAACGCAGATAGCGGACGGCGGCTTTGAGGTCGAGCAGACCGTTGGGGGCGGTACCGGTGTACACGGTCTTGCCATTGCTCTCAATGGTTGAATTTGAGCCTCGGGAGCCCGGAATACAAACCACATACCCTTCAGCAAGGGCACGGCCGGTGGCGTCGGATGCCGAGGGCGATTTAGCTGTAGAGGCCATGTAGCCACCCACATAAGTTCGCAACAGAACGGGCACTCGTGGAATCTCTGCAAGATGTTCAGGCACGTATATATTGAGGGTCTGGTAAGTGGGGTCCTCTATGTTTGTAACATAGGCTATACCCTCGTAGGCCTTGAAAGCCACTTCCTCACCGTCGGGCATAGTGAGCGTCTGCCGGGTGTATTTCCCGGGGTCGAACCTCATGGCATCGTTTGCCGAAGCCCCCGCCGCACATCCTCCAAGAGCAAGTAAGGTCATGCTTAATATCTTATAATTCATATACTTAAATTTTTAATTACATCTTTCATGTTTTCGGTAAAGGTAATTGTTCGCGAGGCATTTTCAGGCGCCCCCTCGGGATACTCGGAATTAAGGCGTATCAAGGTTGCTTTCGGATTATGATAAGTTACCTGCTCGAAAGGAAAGCGGATGATTGCCGGGGTGTTGTAGCCTATGCCGAGTTCGAGAAGCACTACCGGTTCTTTGTCGGCATAGCGGCTCATGAAACTCTCGTAGCGCGAGGCAGCCTTGTGCCAGTCCTCGTCCTGCACGAAGTACCCGTTCTTGCGCACGTGCACATCCATATTGCCACCGCACACGGGGCACACGGGCACATACTTTGTGTCAACGGTAAGGTCGTGCGAGTGTTTGAGAATATCTTCTACCACGGCTTTGTCGGAGTATACTTTCGGGTGGCAGCCCACGGCACACTGCATGAGGCCATAGTCGCCCTGCACCTCGAAAATTTTGTCAGGGGAGAAACCGGCCTTTCTGAACTGCCCGTCGACATTGGTCGTGATTACAAAATAATTCTTATCCTTGACCAGATCCAGCAGTTCTTTGTAAAGCTCAAAAGCCTCGGGGCGGAACCGTGCATAATCAATATGACGAGCCCAGCGTGCCCAGCGCTCTTCTTCGGTAGGGAAGTCGTAGAAACTCGAAGAGTAAAGGTCAGGGAAGTTATATTTCCTGATATAATCGGCAAACTCTTTCCTGAAGCCCTCACCCGAATAGTCGAGCCCTGCGGCAGCCGAAAAACCGGCACCGGCACCTATGACAACGGCATCGGCGGCAGCGATTTTCTGTCTGGCTTCTTCTATTCTCCGGCTAAAACTATTCATATCCTAAAAGCTCCTTATATAAATAATAATCAGTGTCTTTGAAAACGTTGAATACCACGGCCTCCACTCCCGAGCCGGGGTGGGCATCGAAATACTCCCTGACCGTAGCCACGGCAATCTCCGCTGCCTTATCCTGCGGGAAGCGGAACTCCCCGGTGGAGATACAGCAGAAGGCAATGGAACGCAGGCCTTTGTCATCGGCAAGAGCAAGACAGTTGCGATAGCAATCGGCAAGCAATCGGCAATCCTCGTCGGTAGGATATTCACCATATACAATGGGGCCTACCGTATGGATAACCCATTTTGCCGGCAGATTATAGCCATGGGTAATCTTGGCTTTGCCTGTAGGCTCTTCGTGCCCCTGGGCTTGCATTATATGGGCGCACTCGCTGCGCAGCTGCATACCGGCAGCCGAGTGTATGGCATTGTCGATACACCGGTGCATGGGCACGAAGCATCCGAGCATCTGCGAGTTGGCGGCGTTCACAATGGCATCTACCTCAAGGCGCGTTATATCGCCTTGCCACAGACGCAACCTCGGATAGCGAGGCGAGACAGGTATCGATGAGAGTGGCACGACACCTTTCTCCCGGCGCTGCTCGGCCAGCTCGCTGTCCTGCAGCTCCATGAGCCCGGGGGGCAAAGGAGCGGGCATGCGCACGTTCATGAGCGAGCGCAGCAGGTTCCGTTTATCCTCCAGGGCGTCAGGAATCACTATCCTGCTATACTCAGGGCGCTCGCCGAGGAGCGCCCTGAGCAAGGTGTCGAGTTTTTCTTTCTCAGAAGTCATAGTGAACAAGCGTGGGCGGAGTGGTGCGGAGGTCGAAGTAGTCCGCGGTCTCTGCCGGAAGGCGGAGGTATACCAGGTCCTTATAGGTCTTGTAGAGATGCGGCAACACGGGGTTGCTCTCGAAAATCTCGCGCTGTACCTCGTCGGGGATATCGAAGTCGATAGTACCGTTGATGCGCCCGAACTCCGCGCCTTTGAGGTCGAGTATTGCCACATTGGGGTTAAGTTTCAGCTGGGCATATACGTCTTTCTTGGGCGATGTGGCGAAGTAGATGGAGTTATTCTCGGCGTCGATCTTCATTATCTGGAAGATGCGGACATGAGGTTTGCCGTCGACGGCAGTGGCAAAAGCCACCTCTTTGTTCTTTTGGAATATCTCAAGCAGTTTGGCATCCATAGCTTGTGTTCCTCCTATTAATTAATATCCGATTGTGAAACGTTCTTTGTGATGTGCGGGCTCGGCGAGCTCGTCAACCATTGCTTTGGCATAGTCTTCGACAGAGATGAAGCTGTTGCCGTCTTTATCGAAAATCATATCGTCTTTACCGAGGCGGTATACACCGGTGCGTTTGCCGGGGCCTTTGGCACCCATGTCGCCGAGGTTACCTGCAGGCGAGAAGAAAACCCAGTCGATGTCGTTCTCTTTCATAAGAGTATTGAGGTAGAATTCGCCGAGCGATTTCACGCCGGGAACCCATGCATCGGGCAGAGTGCCGGTATCGATGAGGCGCACGCCGGGTTTTACGAAGAGGGTGCCTGCGCCACCCACGATGAGCAGACGTTTCACGCCGGCCTGCTTGGCAGCCTCCAGGATTTTGGGATAGTTGGTGAGGGTATCCTCATAGATGTTGGGGTTGGCCCACCCGGGGTTATAGGCGCTGATTACGCTTTCATAACCGCGGAGGTCGGCGGCGAGAGCTTTCTCGTCGGCAACATCTACTTTCTTCACGGTAAGTGCGGGGTTGTCGATTTTGATTTTTTCGGGGTTGTTAACGAGTGCTTCAACCTGATAACCGCGGTCGAGGAGCTCGCGGAGAATGGCGGAGCCTACGAAACCGCTCGCGCCGATAAGTGCTACTTTGTTAGTCATATTGTTAGTCGTATTAGTTTGTTTTTCAAATTACTATACTTTATATACCACAAAAGTAGAGAAAAGTTTAATACAAAATCCGGCACACAAGCCGTGCCACTAACTTACCTCGATGTTAGTATTGGTGAGTTTCAGGTCTGTTTATAAAAAGCGGTAATATTTTTCTTAACTTTTTTTAATAGCCGAAAAAATCTATGTTGCGCACAAAAAGAATTTTACTTACTTTTGTGCACTATTATTGAACATCAAACTACTATGGAACGCCATTTCAACAAGAACGAGCTTTACCCCGACTGCCCCATACGCAATATTCTCAACCGCATAAGCGACAAGTGGACCCTTCTTGTGCTCTACACACTTAACGGGCACGACTCTCTGCGCTTCAAAGACTTGCAGACCGAGTTACCTGATATATCGCAGAAAATGCTCGTGCTCACACTCCGCACACTCCAGACCGACGGTTTTGTGGAGCGTCGGGTCTTTGCCGAAGTGCCCCCGCGAGTAGAATACAAACTCACGGCACGCGCACATTCTCTTTTTCCGATAATAAACGAGCTGATACAGTGGGCTAAAGACCACATGGACGAGATTATTCTCGACCGCACCAAGGCCATGAACTCATAGGGAGTGTTGCCTGCGGTAATCGGTAGGTGACATACCCGTGTGCTTTTTGAAGAACTTGCAGAAAGCGGGCATCTCGGAAAAATGGAGCTCTATGGCAATATCCTGCACAGATTTTTTCGAAAGTTTGAGCATCTCGGTGGCCTGCTGCAGCACTTCGTCGCGGATCACGGCATAGGGCGTTTTGCCAAGGCGCTCTTTGACAACACGCGACAGGTGCTTGGCCGAGAGATTGAGCTGACGCGCATAGAACTCTACATTATGCTCCGATTTATAATAGCGCCATACGAGTTTGAGAAAACTCCTTATTATCATATCCTGGCGAGTCTCCACTCTCAGAGTCTCTTCGGTATTCTTTTTCTTGTGCTGCACGAGGTTGCCGCACTCAAGCATAAAACTGCGGAAATAAGTCCGGCATAATTCCGGGCGGTAAAAATTATCCACATCGGCAAGACTGTGTTCAAGCAGTTCGAGCTGCCGCACAAGTGTGGCTGTCTCCTCTTTGTCAAGCGGCATCATGGGTACTTCGTGGCGGTCTTTGAACGACTCCGAGTCGGCAGGCTTCATGCCATTGAGCGACTCATTTGTAAACAAGTAGTTAGGCATCAGGCACCAAGCCCTGAGGTTATCGCTGAGCCGCACAAAAGTCACAGGCTTCCACACAAGCATGTCAACCAGAACGTTCTCGCCCACCTCAATCTCATTGCTGTCGATTTTCAAGGTGGCCGCCCCCTCGGTAATGAGCAGGAACACACGGCATTCCTCCACACTGCAACCTGCAAGCTGCCGCATTTGTGCCGGCTTCACGAGAAGCACCCTTTCAGCAATTGAATTTGTGTCGGGGAAGAGCGATATAAGTTCCGATTGTGTCATTAGAGCTTTATTTTTGGTTTACAAAATTAGCGGTAATGCGCTATTTGGAAAAATTAATAAAGCTTAAAATGCCAACTTGCCCCATATTTGCGCACATTGGCAAACATCCCGTCACAAATGTATAACAGCAGTCGGGCCGTCAGCCCGTAATTTTGCACAAAATTTTATTATAACTCATGTCACATTTCAAATTCATTGCAGGTGCTGTGCTCGTGGGGCTTACACTTGCCTCATGTAACAAGGGCGGAGACCGACGCCCTGCCGATGCGCCACAGGAATATCCTTTAATGACAGTCACCCCCGAAGACCGGAATCTGGCTGTGAAATATAGTGCGGTTATCGAAGGTTGCCGCGATGTAGAAGTACGACCCGACGTATCGGGCAGAATAACACAGGTTTGCATCAACGAAGGAGCCACCGTGCACAAAGGGCAGGTGCTGTTCGTTATCGACCAGGTGCCTTACCAGGCCGCCCTGCAGAAAGCACAGGCCGCCGTGGCTACGGCCGAAGCGACCCTCGCAAACGCACGCCTTACTCTCGACGGCAAAGAGGAGCTTTTCAAGGAAAAAGTAATATCGGACTTTGAACTCCGCACCGCACAAAACTCCTACAAAAGTGCCGAGGCAGCCCTGCTCGAAGCCAAGGCTCAGCTGCGCGACGCCGAGAACAATCTCTCGTACACCGAGGTCAAGAGCCCTGTCGACGGTGTTGCAGGCATGACTTCGTTCCGCATAGGTGCACTTGTGAGCCCTTCGATGGCCGAGCCCCTCATCAATGTCTCCGACAATTCAACCGTCTACACCTACTTCTCCATGAGCGAGAAGCAGGCTCTCGAGCTTGCCGCAAAGTATGGCACCGTGGCCGAAGCTGTGAAAGCTTATCCGCCCGTGTCACTCGAACTTAAAGACGGCAGCAACTATGAGCAGGAAGGCCATATCGACGTTATAAGCGGCATCATCGACCGCACTACCGGCACCGTGTCGCTGCGTGCGAATTTCCCCAACGACAAAGGAAAGCTCCTCAGCGGTGGCTCGGCCAACGTTGTGCTCACCTACGACCGCCCTGCTTCGCTTGTAATACCGCAAGGAGCTACATATGAGATTCAGAACAGGATTTTCACCTATAAGGTTGTCGACGGCACTGCCGTTGCAACACCCATAGAGGTATTCAAGATAAACGACGGAAAAGAATACATAGTTACTTCGGGACTCGCCGTAGGCGATACTATAGTCGCCGAGGGTGCCGGGCTGCTTAAAGCGGGCACACGCGTGAAAGCGGCACCCCGTCAATCACAAAACGAGGAGGCTGAACAATGAACATCCAACGGTTTATCGACCGCCCGATACTCTCTATCGTAATTTCGGTAGTTATTGTGGTGGCCGGCCTTATCGGCCTCTATTCCCTTGCCGTGGAGCAATACCCCGACATCGCCCCACCTACGGTACGCGTTTCGGCAACATACAGCGGCGCCAACGCCGAGACTGTGCAGAAAAGCGTGATCGTCCCGCTCGAAGAAGCGATAAACGGCGTGGAGAACATGACCTACATGACCTCGACTGCCAGTAACACCGGCAGCGGTGAGGTAACCATTTTCTTCAAGCAGGGCAGCAATGGCGACATGGCCGCCGTAAACGTGCAGAACAGCGTATCGACGGCAACAGCCCTTCTACCCGCCGAGGTTACCAAGGTGGGCGTTACAACGCGCAAGCGTCAGAACAGTACGCTCATGGTCTTCGGCCTCTTCAGCCCCAACGGCACCTACGACGAGACCTTCCTCACCAACTACATGAACATCAACGTCAAGCCCGGCATACAGCGTATAACCGGCGTAGGTGAGGTGAACGTCATGGGTGGCGCATATGCCATGCGCATATGGCTGAAACCCGATGTAATGGCTCGCTACGGCCTTGTACCCGCCGATGTTACCGCAGCTCTGTCGAGCCAGAACATCGAGGCTTCAACCGGCGCAATTGGCGAGGACTCCGAGAACGTGTTCCAGTACACCCTCAAATACCGCGGCCGTCTTGAAGAGGAAAGCGAATTTGAGGAAATAATAATAAAGGCATTCGACGACGGACGCATCCTCAGGCTTAAAGACATCGCCGACGTCGAACTCGGAGCACAGAGCTATTCTTACAAAGGCTTTGTAAACGGCCTGCCCGGCGCCACCTGCATGATCAACCAGATTTCGGGCTCGAACGCCAACGAAATAATAATCAACATCGAGAAATACCTCGAGACCGTTCAGAAATCGCTTCCCGACGATGTTGAGCTCGTGCAGCTCATGAGCACCAAGACCTTCCTCGACGCATCTATCAACAAGGTAATCGAGACTCTGCTTGAGGCAATTATCCTCGTTGTGCTTGTGGTGTATCTGTTCCTGCAGAACCCGCGCTCAACCTTGATTCCTACTATCAGTATCTTCGTATCGCTCATCGGCACCTTCGCCGTGCTCTACCTCGCGGGCTTCAGTATAAACCTGCTCACACTATTCGCTCTCGTGCTTGCCATAGGCACGATAGTCGACGACGCGATTATTGTGGTGGAGGCGGTGCAGACAAAGTTCGACGAAGGTTATAAATCGACTTACCGCGCCGCCGTCGACGCCATGGGCGGTGTATCGTCGGCACTGGTGACCTCTACCCTCGTGTTCATGGCCGTGTTCGTTCCGGTGTCTTTCATGGGTGGCACCTCGGGCGTTTTCTACACCCAGTTCGGTATCACAATGGCAGTTGCCGTAGGTATCTCGGCAATCAACGCCCTCACACTCTCCCCTGCCCTCTGCGCCCTGCTGCTGCGCCCCAATCAAGAAATCAAGCCCGGCGTGAAGCTCGAGTTCTCAACCCGTTTCAGGCTCGCTTTCGACGCAGTATTCAAAAAGATAGTGCGCAAATACGTGGGCGGTGTGTTCTTCTTTATCAAGCATAAATGGCTCGGGTGGTCGGTGCTCGCATGCGCATGTGCCCTGCTCGTATGGCTCATGGGAACCACCAAGACCGGCCTCGTGCCCAATGAGGATACCGGCGCCATGTTCATGAGTTTCGACTCGCCCGCCGGCAGCACTCTTGCCGAAACCGAGTCTATCATGCAGCAGATTCAGGCAGAGCTCAAGGAGATGCCTCAGATTGCCAACTTCAACATGGTGGCAGGCTTCGGCATGGCTTCGGGCAACGGCTCGTCGCATGGTATGTTCATCATCAAACTCAAGCCCTGGAGCGAACGCACCGGAAAGAACGACAATATCGATGCCATACGCAGCGAAATCTACCGCCGCACTGCTCACATCAAGAACGCCCGCCTCTTTATCTTTGCGCCGCCAATGATTCAAGGCTACGGCTCGGGCAACAGCTTCGATGTGTACGTGCAGGACCGCGCCGGCAAGGGTTACAATGAGCTCAGCAAAGTAACCACCGACTTTATAACTGCCCTCAACAAGCGACCCGAGATTGAAATAGCCCAGACCTCGTTCAGCTCCAATTTCCCGCAGTACACCATAGATGTCGACGAGGCTCAGTGCCAGCGTGCCGGCACCACCACCTCAGAGGTGCTCAACGTGCTCTCAGGCTACTTCGGCAGCATCTACGCCTCCAACTTCAACCGCTTTACCAAAATCTACCGTGTGATAGTGCAGGCACCTTACAATTACCGCGACGGTATGGAGGCTCTCGACAATATCTTCGTGCGCACATCGGCCGGCATGGCTCCTATTAGCCAGTTTGTGACTCTTACCAAGAGCTATGGCGCCGAGTCGCTGATGCGCTTCAATATGTTCTCCGCAATCAACGTGCAAGGCATGCCGGCTCAGGGCTACAGCTCGGGCGATGTTATCAACGCCATAAACGAAGTGT
The DNA here is from genome assembly GCA_947573485.1 of uncultured Porphyromonadaceae bacterium. Classification (GTDB taxonomy): domain Bacteria; phylum Bacteroidota; class Bacteroidia; order Bacteroidales; family Muribaculaceae; genus CAG-873. The sequence continues at coordinate 18,670 of CANPGB010000028.1, forward strand.
CGGCCGAGACACTCCCCACGGGCTTCGGCTTCGAGTTCTCGGGTATGACGCGCGAGGAAGAGCAGACGGGCAACAACCATACCACGGTAATCATCTATGGTATATGCGTGCTCTTTATCTACCTTATTCTCTGTGCTCTCTACGAGAGTCTGTTCATACCCCTTGCGGTAATCCTCTCGGTTCCCTTCGGCCTTATGGGCAGCTTCCTCTTCGCCAAGCTCTGGGGTATAGAGAATAACATCTACCTCCAGACCGGCCTGATCATGCTCATCGGCCTCCTTGCCAAGACAGCCATTCTGCTTACCGAGTATGGCACCGAGCGCCGCAAGGCGGGCATGTCGCTCACGCAGGCGGCAATGTCGGCAGCTTCGGTACGTCTGCGTCCTATTCTCATGACGGCACTTACCATGATTTTCGGCCTGCTGCCGCTGATGTTCGCTACGGGCGTAGGCGCCAACGGCAACACCTCGCTCGGTGTAGGCGTAGTAGGAGGCATGGTCATAGGCACCGTGGGCCTGCTGTTCGTAACCCCGGCATTCTTCATCACCTTCCAATGGATAGAAGAACGTGTCATGGGACGCCGCCGCAAAGAACGTGAAAAAGAAAAAGAGCTCTTAAAATGAAACTTCTACCTATCTTTATAATAAGCCTCTTCGCGCTCTCCGGCTGTAATATCTACAAGAATTACAGCCGGCCCGAAGGGCTCCCCGTCGATTCGCTGTACACCGAATCGACAGTTCAGAAGTCGGACTCGCTGCCTTCGCTCGGCCACATGCCGTGGCGCGAATTGTTCGCCGACCCATGCCTGCAATCTTTAATCGAAGAGGGTCTCGCCTCCAACACCGACCTGCAGGTTGCCATGCTGCGTATCGACCAGGCGCAGGCCGGCCTCAACGCCGCCAACCTGGCGTTCCTGCCCTCGCTCACCCTCGGTGCCGACGGCACGATACGGTCGGTCGACGGTGGTAAAGCTGCCAAGACCTACGAGATACCTCTTTCACTGAGCTGGGAAATCGACCTCTTCGGCAAGTTGCGCAACGCGCGCAAACAACAGCAGTCGGAGCTCCTGGCCCAGACAGCTTATGCCACAGCCGTGCGCTCCGGGCTGATTGCGTCTATCGCCAACAGCTACTTCGCCCTGCTCATGCTCGACAGCCAGATTGAAATCAGCGACAGCACCATAGAAGTATGGCGCGAGCAGGTGAGAACAATGGAGCTGCAACTCAGGGTCGGCGATATACGCGAGAACGCACTCTCGCAGGCCAAGGCAAACCTCGAAGGATTGCTCTCGACTCATAACACCTTGCTGCGCAGCCGCCATGAGGCACAGAACGCGCTTTGCACCCTGTTGGGGTCAGTATCCCGCGACATAGAGCGTTCGTCGCTCGACAGTCAGAAAATTCCGGCGACGATTTCAGCAGGTATTCCGCTTGAGCTCCTTTCATCGCGCCCCGATGTTGTGCAGGCCGAAATGACCTTGGCCGCCGCGTATTACTCCACCAACCAGTCGAGAGCGGCTTTCTACCCTGCCCTCACTCTCGGCGGCTCTGCGGCGTGGACCAACGCTCTGGGCCAGGCTGTGAGCAACCCCGGCGGCTGGATTCTGTCGGCTCTCGGCTCTATAGCGCAGCCAATTTTCCAGCGCGGCAAATTGGTGTCGAACCTCCGAATCTCCAAAGATGAGGAGCAGATATCCCTGCTCAACTACAAGCAGGCGCTGCTCGATGCCGGTCAGGAAGTGAACGATGCACTGTTTGCCATAGAGTCGTTCGGCAACGATTACTCTTTCCACGAAAAACAATGCGAGGCTCTCGAGAAAACGGTAAAATCGAACGAGCTCCTCTTCCGCACCAACAACGCCACATACCTCGAGTTGCTCTCTGCCCGCCAGAATCTGCTCAATGCGCGTTTGAATCTTATCGCCGATAAAGTGAGCCAACTACAGGCCGTTGTCACACTTTATAACGCTTTAGGCGGCGGAGCACAATAATTCGGCTTGGTTATTTGTTATATAGGGAACAAGGTTGCGTGAACTGCGTAGCCTTGTTTTTATACGTTCAACTATGTCAGACTCTATCTCACTGAAAAAATACACGGCCATTGCGGCCATACTCATTGTATTGATAATGACGGTGCTCGATGTCACCGTTATCAACGTTGCCATTCCGGTCCTCGCCCGCGAATTTGGCATCTCCGATTCGCTTTCGGTGTGGATTGTTACAATCTATGAGCTCGTCATCACCATGCTCATACTGCCCCTGTCGTCGTTGGGCGACATGTACAGCTACAGGCGCACTTTCCTCACGGGCGTTGTGGTTTTCACACTCTCTTCGGCATTATGCGCCGCCTCTCAGAACTTTACCATGATACTTGCAGCCCGAGCCTTGCAAGGCATAGGTGCGGCCTGTGTCATGAGCGTGAACATAGCGCTCACACGCCTCATCTATCCCAAAGAACTCCTTGGCCGCGGCCTGGCGCTCAACGGCATGGTGGTTGCAAGTGCCACGGCCGCCGGACCTACCATTGCCGGTGCATTGCTTTCGGTGGCGAGCTGGCACTGGCTGTTCCTTATCAACGTGCCATTCGGTATAGCGGCATTCTTCATAGGCCGGAAATACCTTCCGCGGAACCCAGGCAATAAAGGTGAGCGTAAATTCGACTGGATAAGCGCTGCGGCCAACGCCGCCATGTTCGGGCTCATTTTCCTCGCCTTAGGCGGCTACAAGGCCCGTGGCGACGAGCTTCGCCTGATAGTAATGCTTGCAATAGCCTTGATAATAGGCTACTGCTACGTGAGGCGCGAAAAAGGCTGCGAGGAGCCCATGCTGCCCGTCGACCTCTTCCACATACGCATCTTCTCGCTCAGTATAATAACTTCGGTGTGCTCTTTCATAGCTCAGATGCTCGCCATGGTGTCTATTCCTTTCATACTCATGAACAGCTACGGCTTCTCTGCCATAAGCACCGGCCTCCTTATGACGCCATGGCCTTTGGCTACCATGATATGCTCGCCTTTCGCCGCACGTTTTGTAGAGCGGCATAATGCCGGCGCCACAGCAGCGGCGGGCATGGCTGTGTTTGCAGCCGGACTTGTAGCCCTTATACTGACACCCTCTGACAGCGCCACTGAACTCGACATAATATGGCGCATGACCCTCTGCGGCATTGGCTACGGCATGTTCCAGACACCAAATAATATAATGATGGTCTCGTCGACTCCCGTGCACCGCTCAGGGGGCGCAGGCGGCATGCAGAGCACGGCACGCCTTGTTGGTCAGACTCTCGGCGCCACCCTCGTGACCGTTATTTTTGCCATTACCGCGGGCAGTACCGCCACTATGGTACACTCGTGCCTGTGGGCGGCTTTCGCCTTCGCCATTGCCGCGGGCACCTTCAGCGTACTGCGCACGCGCAGGAAACCTGCTGCATGACCGATGCCAACTCGGCCGGTTTTATCTGCTGAAAACTGTCGGTAAGAGCTGCGTCGGGCTCGCAGTGGCACTCCACTATGAGGCCGTCGTAGCCACGGCGGCAGGCTTCGATAGATAATGGCAGAATTTTGGCACGGGAGCCTCCCATATGGGAGGGGTCGCATATGAGCGGAATTTCGGGGAGAGCATCTCGGAAACGTGTCACGTCGTCCCAAAGAGGAGCATTGCGGTAGCCAGTCATGCCAGGCACCTTGAAACCACGGTGTATTGCCGCAATATTGTGCAGGCCGCAGGCATGCAAGCGCTCCATGGCACCAATCCAAAGTTCGATGTCAAGGGCAGCGGGGTTCTTGACAAGCACAGGCCGGTTGCACCCACGGAGCGTTTCGGCAATTTCCTGCACGGCAAAGGGCGAGGCCGTAGTACGGGCACCAATCCACAGTATATCCACACCTGCCTTCATGGCGAGCTCGGCGTGCGCGGCGCACCCTATCTCGGTGGCTGTGAGCATGCCGGTTGCTTCTTTAACCATAGTGAGCCAGCGTAGAGCTTCCGCTCCGTAACCCTCGAAGCCTCCGGGACGCGTGCGGGGCTTCCACACACCGGCTCTGAAAACTTTCACGCCGCAGGCCTGCAGCCCGCGTGCCGTCGCCAAAAGCTGCGAGGGAGATTCTGCCGAACAGGGGCCTGCAATGACAAGCGGCAGTTCTATATTCTTTGCCCGGAAATAATCCTTAAAATCTGAGTTCATTGGTAAGCGTGCAATGATGACATAAAATTCACGCCATAGTAAGTCATTACTATCGACAGGAAAATCAAGAATATATAAATATTGAAAGCCAAGGAACGGCGACGCAGACCTACACTGCGGTGCAAGGGCAGTGCATAGAGCAGGAAGGTTACGAGCGCCCATGTCTCTTTCGGGTCCCACCCCCAGTAGCGTCCCCATGATACATTGGCCCACATGGCGCCCGTGATTATCCCGAGCCCGAGGAGGTAGACGCCGGGGAAAAGCAGGACGTCGACGGTCTTGGCCAAAGAGGCCCTACGCCGGGGCAAGGCTATGGCACACAGCGAGATTGGCATGGTAAGACCGAGTATGGCATAGGCTATCATTACAAGTGATACGTGCACCGAGAGCCACGGCGAGGCCAATACCGGCATGACAGGACTCATAACAGGGTCTTTCAATCCTAACCATGACACAAGATAGAGAAAAGCAGACGCTGTCAGAGCCAGGCCGGTCAGCAAAGCCGACCGCGTTCGCCACCCCACTATTGCGGCAAGGCTTGCAAGCACCGTAGCCGTAAACTCCATTATCTCGTAAGTTGCCGAGAGCGGGAAATGCGCCGAGATTGAGCAATGCCACACAAAAGCTGCCCAACCCGCAACGGCAAGCAATGCTGCCGCGAGCCACATACGTAAGTTTCTGTGCATGACCGCGGTGAGGAGTGCAAGCATGCCAAGACTCACGGCAATCATAAAAAGCCACTTGACCGGCACCATGCGGTTATAAGCCACCTCCGCTGCAATAGATGCAGATGAGCGCGCGGCTCCGTCGTCTTTTGGCAAGGGCTCGAAAAGCTCGCCACTCCACAGGTGCATGAGCAGCTCTATCTTCTCATCGAGCACAACTATATCTTTATCAAGGAAGCCCTCCCCGCCTTTGTACAAAGTGCCCGGCAGATAGTTCTGATTGGCATCGTAAAGACTTGCCACAGCCACATAGTCACCTTCCACACCGAGGGCTTTGCGCAGTGCCTTGCTCTTCACTTTTAGAAATGGCACATGATACCACTCCTCCTTATATATAATGAGCGATGCAACGAATGCCTCGGGCGAAAGACTTGCGACACGGGCGCGCCCCGTAAGTTTATAAGTGAGGCGGCTTGCCACGGTACTGAACGGCATAACCTCGCCGTTGTAAAGCACTTGGCGGAGCCCGAGCGAGTCGGCATAAGCGGTACCGACAGCAGGCACCGCAAAAGCAGCCGGCGCCACAGCGCATAACAGAAATATTGCGGCAAGCCGGCGCAGGCGCTTGGCGAGCACCCAAGCTCCGGCAATCGCAAACAGTGCGAAACCGAGGTACACAACCGCTATGCCCGCAGGGTCGTGGCTGACGCTGAGAACAGTGCCGCCCTCGTTATCGAAAGAACTTTGGCAGAAGCGGTAACCCCTGACTTTACCTATATGGTTCATGGATATTTGCAAGGTATCGCCGCTTGAGGCTATAACTTCCGATTTGAAATCCTTGGGCGTGGGCATACCACGGTGCCGCTCTATGTCGAACTTCAGCAAGGTAAGGCTGAACGGCAGGCGATGCACGGTGCTGTCGGCGCTTATAAACTCGCAGGCGGCCATACCCGGCTTCAGATGAATCGTGCCGCTTTGCCCGGAGAAGCAAGTTATCAGTCCTCCTATAATAACAAAGATGAACGACACATGCAGCGCAACGATGCTTTTGGACGCTTTAATAAGCCTCATACTCAGGTTTTTCGATATGCTTTATTGCCATGCACTCGCTCTCTATCAACCACCCCGGGCGGCATACGGGCGCCAAGACTATGGCCATAGGAATATTGGCGAAGCGGGCACCGAGAATAGCCGACACTGTCGAATAGTCGGCAATATCGCGCAGATATACAATAAGATGTGCGACATCTGTCCACCCGCAAGCGGCCTCGGCAAGAAGCACTTCAATATTCTCGAGCATACGCTCTGTCTGCGCCCTGATATCTCCCGGCGCAACGATATTTCCCTTGTTGTCGATGCTCGCCGTACCCGATATATACACATTGCGGCGGTCGCGGTAGTCAACATAAGTGCCGCGCTCAAACGCCACACCATATTCGTAAGTAGGATTAAGATGTGATTTTGCGTATACATGCGACATCTGCCCGGGTCTGAGCCGGGTGTCGCAGAAAGCATTGAAAGACACAAGCCTGCGGGGATCGGCAGCTTGCCCTGCAATGCCTGTCGAGGCAATGAAATGCGTGTCGCAAGAGAGTCCTTCTTCGGCGAAAACCTCGTTTCGCCCCCCGACAACCCCGGCGTAGTTGTTGTCGACATCACGCACAAAGAACCATGTGCGCACGCAATTATCAAGCAGTGTGGCACCTTGGCTGCCCAATATTTTGGAGAGTACTTCAAGATAATCAACCGTCATAGCCCACGAATCGGCGGCGACGACCTCCGGCAAATCGCCCACGAACATATGCCCTGCGGCGTCGAGCCACACGCCTTCCGAAATCTCGCGGAAAGTGGCATTTTCCTCATAGATTACGAAAAGCACGCCCTTGGAGGCGTCGAGCGGCGGCTGCTGAACTACCGAGCGTGCGCAGTTGAGGCTATCGTCAAGAAGAGGCGCCTGATTTGTAGCGTCGCTCAGCAGATAGCGCCCGAATACCGGCTTCATCTTCAGCTCTGCAGCGAGCGTCAGAGCTGCCTTCGCCAGGCATGAAAGCTGAAAGCCGGCGTCGGCAGTCTTGTCGGCAGGGCTTAAAATAGCATGCGCCTCGCGGCGGCCACCGTCGAATACCGCCACCCGCGCAAGCACCTTGTCTGATTGCAGTTCTGTATATTTCATTGTTTTGCTCCTGAGTCTATCCAGTTTTTAATCAAATCGAGTTTTTCTTGCCTGAGCACCTCCACCGAGTGGTCGTAGTTCCACGTAGCCGAGCATTCGCTTTCGAGAATCATGTAGAGCACGCTGGCTCCGCTCTCCCCTGCCTCAACGCGCCTGAGAGCGGGCATCTTCACCGATGCAACCCCGACAAGTTGATCGTAACTCAGGCCTTCGGTAAGGTTAAGCCCTGCTGCAGAGAAATTCGAGCCACCGTGGCACTGTATGCAGGTTGTATTGAAAATTTCGCGTTGTATGGCACCGTACATACTGAGGTTCACGCTCAGTGGAGTCAGCTGCAGAGTGTCACTACCGGCAATATAATCAACCGCCGCAAAACTTGCCACCTTGCGCCTCAGACGGTCAAGCACGCAAAGCTCCACAGTACTCACCTCCGGCGGGATACCCGAGAGCACAATATTGACAGTGCAATCCGACACGCCGCCGTCAATATTCTTGCTCACAAGGGCATATTCATTGCCGTCGGCAAACCCGGCGAGCGCCGCAGTATAACCCTCGGGCCAGCTTTCGAGGCCGGCCACTGTGGTAGTCAGGCGGGCACTACCACCCTCCTGCTCTGCCACAACAAGGTCGTTGTAAAGCCTGCCCTCGTCGCACGATGCAAGACAAAGGAGGGCCGCGGCCAAGAGTGTAAGATGCTTCATGTCAGAAAGTGTACTGAGCCATTACCACCACTGAGCTTGTTGAGAGTCCGAGATTATCTTCATCGCGGTCCATTTGCCGGGCGTGCCCCGTGCGACCTGTGTATTGGTACATGGCCTGGAGTTTGAGGTTAATGCTGTTGAAGAAATAGTTGGCTCCGACCGCCGGCATATTAAGAAAGCCACCTTTCTTGGTTGAGTTGCGCTCGAAAAGGTCGTATCGGAGGGCGCCCTGCAGATGAGGTGTGATGAAATATCCCACCTGCGCATACCCGCCGTAATAATTATATGACGTGTCTATTTTCTGACGACGGGTAAAACCCACGTGCATATAGTAGGCTTCGAGGCCGAAATACCAGCGGTCTTTAATCCACGACCATTCGAAGCCGAGGCGGAAGTCGTTGGTACTCTCGTTCTCGCTCTCAACGTTCATCGAGGCCGAGAGCCCTACGAGCATCTTGTTGCTGTTCAAGCGCTTGGGGTCGCCCTGCGTTGCAGGCATCACGCCGAAAGGCTGGTAGGTGAGGCGGGCGGCATAGAGGAGCGAGGGTATGTGCCAGTCGTCGCTCAAGGTTTTACCGGCTACGTTGACGCTCGCGCCTGTGCCGTTGAAGATACCTGCCTGATAGCCGAAACGCCCTTTTATCATGCCATGTACCTCCACGCCGAGGTCGAAGCCTGTGCCAATGTGAGGGGTGACGGCATTGAGCGAATAAGGCAGAATCACCGCTGCCGTGAGCGATGTGGGCATAACAGGGAAAAGAGTTTCACCCAAAGTGGTGAGGTAAGCGTGCGAGAAAGGTGTCTTGAACTTGCCTATGCGCACACCCACCTCTTCTTTAGGGCGTATGTCGGCCCATGCCTGTTGCAGGAGTGCGCCACCCGAGGCGGCCGCGTTTATCGAGAGGTTGAACGTAACAATATTGAAAGCTTTGCCGGTGAAACCAAGCACTGCATAGGGTATTCCAAAACCCGAGTTGGCAACGTTATCCTGGTTGTAGGCCGGGTCAAGCCCGGCATCATCGTAGTAGTTATAGTTGGCCGTGGTCTGCACCAGCAGGTAGGGCTTGAACAGGAAATCGCCCTTTTTGGTAGTGAAGGTAAAGCCCCGGTGGTCGGCCAGCGACACGACTCCGTTTTCGGTATCGGCATCGTACTGCGCACGCAGCAGAGGGCTTGTCAGCAATATTGATATAATGATGAATATAACTCTTTTCATAGCGATTGAAGAAATTTTATCAGCGCCCGTCGGTCGGCCCGCGTCATGTTTCTGAATTTATTTCTCGAGGCCTCGCCCTCACCGCCGTGCCACATTATAGCTTCGGTAAAATTGCGTGCGCGGCCGTCGTGAAGGAAATAAGTGTGGCCGTTGACTTTTTCCTGCAGGCCTATGCCCCATAGCGGAGTGGTGCGCCACTCGTTGCCTCGCGCCAGGCCTGACACATAATTATCATTGAGCCCCACGCCCATAATCTCCGAGCCCATGTCATGAAGCAGGAAATCGCTGTAAGGGTGTATTGTCTGGTTGCCGAGCCATGGCAACTGTGTGCCTGCCAGCAATGTTGAGCCTCGCGGGCGCGTGTGCAGCGTAGTCACATGGCAGAGGTGGCACCCGGCTTCATAAAACATGCTCTCGCCACGTTTCACCTCGGGGTCGTTAACATTGCGTCGCGCCGGCACGCCGAGCGACTGCATGTAGAGGTCAACGTTCTCCATATCTTCTGTAGAGACATCGAGTTGGTCGTAGCTTAATCCCATCATCGAACCCTGGCTCATCTGAACCTGCCCCTCGCATATCTCCTCGGGGTAGCGGCTGTTTGTAACACCCATATCGCTTGAGAAACCGAGCTCAACGGTAAGATCGGCGTGCTGCGCCTTGTTGCCCGAAATACCGAGCATCGTCACCCCGCGCTCGCTCACGTAGTTGCAACGGCCACTGATACCCCACTCCGGGTAGTTGCTCTTGGCGGCAAGCTGCTCTATTTCGTTGGGGTCGAGCGACATCAGTTGCCCCATGCCAACATGCCTCAGCGGAATACGCACGGTGCAGAAGAGGTCTTCGGGAGCAATCTCTTCGGCGTACCAATCGGTGATTGTGTACACAGGATATGCAAGTTCGTACGGTTCTCCGTCGGCAAACTCGAACTGCCCGAACTGCCATTCGACTTTCAGTTTACCCTCCGGCTTCACACCGTAGATAGCCTGATCGTGGAGCACACGGCCGTAGTCGCGAAAGAACGCTCCATTCCTGCGGGTTATATACACCAGCATCGCCGAGAAACCATAGGAGCCGGAGCCGTTATCGCTCCACACACCGGGACGCGTGCGCCCTGCGTTGCGGTGACAACTGCCGCAGGAGTAGCCTGCGTAAACGGGTCCGAGACCGCCACCGTGGCCGTTTGTCGACGTGCGTACATCGTCGTAGAGGCGGTCGCCGCGGACGAAGCGCGTGAGGTAGTCGCCCGACACCCATGGCGCCTCACTGTCGTAGGCCACCGACGAGTTCAAGAATATAGTAGAAGTCCCCGCCGACAAAGCATAGTCGGCAGGAACCTCAATATCAAGAACATCAAGCCCGTCGCTCTCGCACGACGGCAGCGCAAGACCGAGTACTGCCGCAGCGAAAATCCGGAAATGTATCCTTGAAACCATATCAATTCTTTATACGTCGGGGCTGACCGTCTTTAAAGAGCAGGAACTCAAGGGTGTGGAAACCGCGCACCGACTGCACGGCCTCGATAGTGGCATCGTCGTCGCCGTCGCTCCAGTTGAGATCGTCGTATTTCCCTGAGTTGAGAATCTGCACAATGTTATCCTGGTCGAGAGGCCAGCTGTCCATGTTGGGGTCGAGGCCGAGAGCGTCAACCGGGCCGAAGAGGAAGGCTTCGCTCTTCTCCCATGGCTCGCGGGCCTCAAGCCACGCCGTGCAGGCAGCGGCAAAATTGGCATCGGAGGGTTGGTTCTTGAAGTTGACAACGCTCTTGTAGAGTGCGGCATTTTTCTCTTTGAGGCTCTTGTATGTGGGCAGCACTACCATATCCACGAAATTATCCACAACATCCTGGAAGCGTGCATCATTACCGAGGGCATTGACAGCCGATTTGAGCTTCACCGAGAGCATCTCCTCAAGGTCGGCGCAAGCGTTCATAGCCTCGCGGGTCTCGCTGCTGTTAATGTGGTTGCGGAAAGGCTGTGGTATGCCGAGGATAGCGTTGGTGGCGGTACTGATAGCAGCTTTCATCTCCGCATCGAGGTCGGGATTCACTTTGCCGATGAGTGCTGAGAGCGATTTGCTGCTGACAGTGCCGTCGAGCGAGCCGTAGTATGAGTTGCGTATTGAAAGGATATTGTTGGAGTAGTCTTCGCGCGAGTGCCAGCTGTACCACGATTCCACGGCGTAGAGGGCTCCTTGGGTGTCGCCCGACACATACAGCTGATAGGGGTCGCCGATTTTGGCAGTACCTACCTCGTTTGCGATGTCGGCGCAGCCTTCTATTATCTGCTCTATACAGCTGAGTGCGCTCGAATAATCGCCACCGTTATGAGCCTTGAAGCTTGTGGCAAAAGGTGTACCGCCCTCATACGATGTTGTCCATGCGTCATAGAGGCTGTTGGCGTCGAGCTGCAGGAGAGCTCCGACCTGCACCATGTAGTTGCCCCAGCTTGCGGCATTCTGTTCGGTGTAGTCGAGGGTGGCGCTGTCGTCGTCATCGGTTTTGGGCTCGTCCTTGTCGGAGCAGCCGCTCATTGTCATTGCCGCGGCGCACATGAAGGCCGCGAGGGTGAATCTGAATTTTCTTTCCATTGCTTGTGATTATATTGTTTACTTCTTTATAAACCAGCCGATATAAGCCACTCCGATAGAGAACTCATTCTCGGAGTTGTAGCTCCCTTTGCCGAATACTTTGGCCGTACCAATCTGCCGGGTAGTGTAGTCGGCCTTCACCACGAGGTTGGGGAGCGCGTACCAGTTAAGACCTGCCTGCCACTGGCTCACCTCAAGTCGCTTGTCCATGCTTGTGCGCCCGGCGCCGCGGTACTGCGGGTTATAGTATTCATAGCGTGCGAATGGGTAAATCACGGGCAGACGACCACCTGTAACGGTCTTGAGATTGAAGCCAAACTCAGCGCCGTAGCTCAGGGCGTTCTTGGCTATCGGTATCAGGCGGCTGTAGGGCGACTTGTTGGAGAGCGTGCGGTTGGCGTCGCTCAGTGCCTTGCTGTTGCCCACGTAGCCATAGGTAACATTGGCTCTCGCCGTCACATATTTATTCTTATATTGTGCATCCCAGGTGCCAATGGCCACAGGTATACGACCTATGGCCGAGTAGGTGTGCTCTTTGTCGGAGTTGCTGCCGGCATCGCGGCAGTAGTAAACCGACAGGCCTGTGCGCAAGCCTGGAACTCCGGCGTAGTCGACGCGTGCCACATATCCCGGCGAGGTGAAATTATCGGTTTCGAAAAGGCCCTGCTTACCGCCTATAATCCACTCATCGCGGTTGAAACCGTTGGCGTTAAGACCTGCAACTACCATAAGCTGATAATCGAAGCGGGCATAGCCACGCCCTGCCGAGCCGAAAAACTGGATGCCTGTCTCATGCCACGTAGAGGGCAGAAGCGAGGTTTCGGCCTGCGGGCGTACGGTGCCGAAAAAGTTTATAGGCTCATGGTGGGCATTGGTAAGTCCTACAGGCACAATCATATGCCCGACACGCACATTGAACTGAGGCACAATGAGGCGCGTGAGGTGGAACTGCTCAAGAGCAACCTCTCCACCCTTTTCCATTTCAGTTTCATACTCACCGTTCTCGCTGTTCTCAAGCTCCACGGCAGTGCCCGTGCCACCCGACTCAAACTCTATCTCGGCACCAAGAACCCATTTTGAGTTGAATTTATAGTCGAAGGCCACCACAAAACGTGGTATTGAAATAGTATTGCGGTGTGTGCGGGGGCTACCCGAAGCCGTGCCGCCGAAGCGGTTGATGCCATAATCTTTGAAGGAGGCTACCATTTCGCCATAACCGCCGAAGCGGAACTTGCCGTAACCGGCGGTATCGGCAGCAGCGGCCTGCTGCTCAGCCACTTCGGGCATGGCAAATACGCCCAGGGCACTTAAAAGAGCGGCGCATAATGTGATTGTTGGTCTACTGTGCATTGTCCGGTAATATTTTACGGCTGCAAAATTACGGCCGTAAAAAAAGCACCGCAATACTCAAAAATAAGACAAATTGCGACTGCACACCGAAGGCATAAACCCTAATTTTGGGTATAGCGCAAGTGGGCATACATCACTAATTTTGCGCTCACATTACAGCTACATTCATGACACCTTCTCTCAGCCCGTTCACCCCCGACCACAAGTTAAGCTCGATGATAGAGGAAAATAACCTCCTGCTCATGGTTATTGCCCGCTTCGGCATATCTTTCGGGTTCGGCGACAAGAGCGTGCGGCAGGTGTGCGCCGACAACAATGTGCACTGCGACACCTTTATAACCGTATGCAATTTCATAGCCAACCGCAGCTACAACGCAAGCGCGGTCTCGCTGCCCTCGCTGATGCAATACCTGCGCAGCGCCCACACCTATTTCCTCGATTTTCTCCTGCCTGCCATACGCTACAAGCTGCTGCAGTCGGTGAACTGCACGCAGATCGACGATATCGCCGTGCTTCTGCTGCGCTTCTTCGACAGCTACGTGCGCGACGTCCGCCAACACATGGAGCATGAGAACCGCGAGATTTTCACCTATGTCGACCGACTGCTTGCGGGCGAAGTCGCCGACACTTTCCGCATAGCCGATTACTCGGTGGGCCACACAAGCATGGCAACCTCGCTCACTGAGCTCAAAGACGTTTTCATACGCCACTACAACCAGCAGACCAACATGATACTCGCCTCCGCCCTCAGCGACATCATGGTTTGCCACCAGGACCTTTGCTCGCACTGCGATATTGAAAACACACTTTTCATACCCGCCGTCGAAAGGCTTGAGAAATCGCTCAAACTCGAGGCCCCCACACAGGCTCCCCAACCTGCCGCGTGCGATAAGGACGAGCTCGCCGAGAGCATGACCGACCGCGAGAAAGAAATAATATGCTGCGTGGCACGCGGCATGGCAAACAAAGAGATTGCCGACGCTCTGTGTCTCTCAATCAACACCGTGACCACTTACCGCCGCAACATTTCGGCTAAGCTCCAGATTCACTCGGCGGCAGGGCTCACAATATTTGCCATTCTGCACAAGCTGATAGACCTCAACGAGATAAACCCTCACATCTGACACGGCGTCAACCTATAAGGTATCGGCCGAATCGGAAGCGCGACAAAAGGCAAGTGACAAGGTAGCAGATTATAAACGTGCACACACCGGTGGTGAGTATTGTGAGCGGTGTATTCATGCTGTTTTCAAGCACTTTATACACTGCCGTCAATATAAAAATGTGTATGAGGTATATCCCGTAGCTGTTATTGGAAACGCTTCTGACAAGAGCGTTAGACCCGCGGCTTCTGAAAATACCTTCGATTATAAGGAATGCACCCAGGCTTTCAAGAACAACATTTGGAGTACAGAAGCGCCAGCTGAGCTCGAGCTGCTGAAGAGTCTCGGCACAGGCAATACGCTCGTACCATATAACTCCCGTAATGCAATAGCCGAGTATATAGGCACATATCCCGACGGTAAGTTTCTTATTATTTGCCCACGACAGATATTCACGCAGATAAAAAGCAAGCACCACATAGCCGACAAATCCTGAGAAATACCATAGCATATTGTATTCGTTCCAATAGCACTCGCCATAGACGTCGCCGGTAAAGACCCTGATATATGGGAAAAAAGTGCTCAGAAACCATAGTGCGAGAAAGGCCCGGCAGCCACGCCTTCCGGCCTGCTCAAGCCAGGGCGACAGAACGGGCATGAACAGATACAGGCCTACCAGCATATACACAAACCACATGTGCCCCGCCGAGGCGTTGAAGTTATATATAAGGTGCAGTAACGACGCGGCCACTTCTTCGCCTTTCATCTCACCCCATAAAAAGGGAAGGCCGGCATAAAGAACCGACCATATGGCAAACGGAACCACAACCCGCACAAGACGTTTCCTGAAGAATTGCGATACACTTCCGCGGACCGGAACAAGAAGATAGGCCGAAATCATAACGAAAAGCGGCACCGAACAGCGGAACGCACTGTCGATCACACTTACCCACCAGCCGTCGTCGATGCTCCTTATGCCTATGCGGTCGCCGTCGATGAAGAAGAACTCACATGAGTGCACCATGATAACCATAAAGCAGGCTATCACGCGCATATTATCTAAAAATACAATACGGTTATTCATTGTAATTAACTTTTTCCGCCGCAAAATTACTTGTAAACGACAGACACCGAAATACTGAAAAATAACCATTTGCACACACTGCGGCTCCTGATTTCATCTTTTATCGCTAACTTTGCGGGCAGTATGGATATTTTACGAAAGGAACTCAACAGCGTATACGAATCGCAGAATCTCTGCACCGAAAATCTCGACAGCGATATTCTCCGCGCTTGCCGCGATACCATGGCGAGCTGCGTGGCTGTCGACGGCAACTGCCGTGTGCTTACCGACGCCGCCTCCGACTCTTCGTGGATATGCGGAGGCAGCTTCGGTGAGCTTATAGGCATAAGCCCGGCGATGACCGGAATAGATTCGAGTGACGAAGACGAAATATACAATGCCATACACCCCGAGGACCTCGTGGACAAACGTATGCTTGAATACGAGTTTTTCAAATTTGTCGACACTCTGCCGCCGGAGCTGAAGACGAGCTATAAAGCGAGCTGCCGCATACGCATAAAAAACAAATCGGGCAACTACATCTCAGCCGCAAACAGCACCAAAGTCCTGCAATTGTCGCCGCGCGGTAAAATTTGGCTTATACTGTGTTGCTACGACTTCGATGATGCCGACACCGGCGCCCCGGGCATAGCTCCGCGTATCTTCAACAATGCCACAGGGCACTGCCTGCAGCCCGACTTCGCAGAGCGGCGCTCGCGCATCCTCACCCAACGGGAGAAAGATGTGCTCTCGCTTATCAAAGCGGGCAAGCCCAGCAAAATAATAGCCGATATTCTCGGAATAAGCGTGCATACCGTAAACCGGCACCGCCAAAATATTCTCGAAAAACTCAGCGTGGGCAATTCGCTTGAAGCTGTCATGGCCGCCTCGGCAATGAAGCTGATGTAGAATATGGTTATTTTTCACTATTTCACCGGGTGTGGATTTGGTGTAACTTCGCGCCAAAATTCTTCACCATGAAAATAGTTACATTTCTCACACTTCTACTCGCCTGCTCTTTTCAGTTCTGCAGCGCTCAGGCTGCCGACCGCTTCAGCTGGCCCGGCGCCACAGTCTATTTCATTATCACCGACCGCTTCTGTAACGGCGACTCGCTCAACGATGTCAACTACGGCCGCATCACCGACTACGGCAGCGAGCGCCTCAATGCCGCCACTTTCCACGGGGGCGATTTCAAAGGATTGCTCGCCAAAGCCCGCGAGGGCTATTTCACAAAGCTCGGTGTCGACGTACTCTGGCTTACCGACGTCTACGAGCAGATACACGGCTGGATGTCGGGCAGTGGAGCCATAAACGACTTTCCCCACTACGGCTACCATGGCTATTACCCGCTCGACTACACACAAATCGACAAAAACTACGGAACCGTGGCCGAGTTCCGCGAGCTCGTCGACACTCTTCACGCCCAAGGCATAAGGGTGATGCTGGGTGCAAACCTCAATAATCCGGGCTACCCTACTCTGCTTGATGCCGTGCAATATAAATTCGCCGACACGGGTCTTTCGGAGGACGATGCCGCCCGACATATCCCCTACTGGAGCTTCGATAATTTCTTCGACACCAGGCTTCAGTGGCGAGGGTGGTACGACCGTAATTGGATACGTATGCCCGACGAGGCATGGGATGAGAGCAATCCTCTGCAAGCCACTCTATACGGACTCCCCGACTTCAAAGACGAAAGCAATGAGCCGACCTCATTACCGCAGTTCCTGAAAAATAAATGGAAGAGCGAAGGCAATGCCAACGATGCCTGGGTTAACCCCTCGGCCCGCCCTCTCCGCACCGACCGCGATTGGAGCCCTTTGCAGTACCTAATAGCCTGGATAGCCTCGTGGGTAGAGGAATTCGGCATCGACGGTTTCCGCTGCGACATTGTTGAGAGCGTGCACATTGACCGCTGGCAAGAACTTAACGACGCCTGCAATGCAGCTCTTGAAAAGTGGAGAGCCAAACACCCCGGAGAAGCAGCATCGAAATGGACCGACAGCTTTTTCATGACAGGCGATTTCGAGCCCTCAGGCATAGAATACAAGCCTCAGTATGCCCGCGCCGGATTCTCCAATATGGTAAACTGCAACTTCCCCAAGAGCGGCGATCTTGATGCAATAACATATGTATGGCAGGCCTACGCCGACTCGCTTAACGCCCGCAGCGACTGGTTTCCTTTTTCGTACCTCAACAATTCGTATCACCGTGATGCCGATATGGCAAACATGACTGACTGCGCCACCACTCTCCTGCTCGCCCCCGGAACAGTACAGATTTTTTATGGCGACGAGACTCGCCGCCCCATCAGCGATGCCCGGCTCAATGTCGACAGCGCCCAGGCTTTCCGCTCCGACATGAACTGGCAAAGCGCCGATACGGCACTCACGGCCCACTTCAGCATACTTTGCCATATAAGGAAAGCACATCCGGCAATAAGCACCGGCAGGCAGACTACCATAGATTCTCACACCTGCATACGTTACACCGACTCCGACACCGTTCTCATCAAGCTCCGCCCTACCGAAAGCACCTCTATTTATGTTGGGGCGGCTTATGCCGACGGCACCACTCTCACCGACCTCTATTCAGGAGGCCAAACCACTGTCACCGACGGCCGAATCACTATCCCCCCGACGGAAGCCAATGTAGCGGTATTCACACGCCTACGCTAAGCCTCTCTTAAGAAATCTCCAATTTCCGCAATACTAAGAAACCGACCGCATGCCTCCGGGCGCGGCCGGTTTTCTTATTATACAACCGATTCCATAATACCGAAAAAACTTTTTCCCCCGAATATTTGGTTGCTGAAAACATTTGTTATAATTTTGCGCTAACAATATTGTTAAACGATATGGATAAACAAGAAAGTAAGCAAGCAAAAGATACTGAGCAGCTGATACTTGAGGCTGCAATAAAGGAGTTCAGCACCAAGGGTTTCGATGGTGCACGCACGTCAACTATAGCAGCCGCCGCCGGTGTAACCCACGCTATGCTGCACTATTATTTCCGAACCAAAGAAAAACTTTTCGAGCGTATTTTCAAAGACAAAATCCGCTATATAATCAATATGGTAATATCTCCAATGGTAGAGGCAAGCGGGAGCATAAAAGAACGCATCCGCACCGGAATTGAAAAACACTTCGACTTCCTGCTCGCCAATAAGGAGCTGCCCATATTCTTTATCACAACAATAAATTCGCGTCCGGAGGCTTATAAAGAGGTCATCAATGAGTTCTCGACCAATGCGCACAACAGGATATGCGCCCTGCAGAAAGAGCTCGACAAGGCCTGTGAGAATGGCGAGATAGGCAGCGTGCGGGCCGATCAGCTCATAGGCGATATCGCATCGCTCAACGTCTTTCCATTTCTCGCATATCCCATGCTTATGGCAGCAACCGGCCACAGCGACTTCGACACCTACATGGAAATGCGAAAAATAGAAATTGTGGAAATTATTATGAAAAGAATCTCATGAAAAGACTGTTTTCAGCCGTGGTACTGTCAGCCGTGATTGCACTTAACGGTATTGCCACAGAGCTTACAATCCACGAGTGCGTGCGCCTCGCCCGCGATAATTATCCGGCAGTTGCGCAATACGGCTTATTGGAAAAAGTCGAACAACTGAATCTTTACAATGTGTCGAAGATGTGGTTGCCGCAGGGCGGCCTCTCAGCTCAAATCTCATGGCAAAATGATGTGGCGGCGCTCCCTGAGGTGCTCACTAATATATTGGCGCAGCAGGGCGTCGACTATCCCGGCCTTGATAAAACACAGTACCGCATTGGCATTGATGTATCGCAACAGATTTGGGACGGAGGGAAGACAAAGGCAAACAAAAATGCCATATCGACAGGGAGCGCCGTTGAAAAAGCCGCAGTCGACCTTCAGTTATATGACGTGGAAGGCCGCGTTGAGGAAATTTATTTCTCAATGCTTCTGATAAACGAGCGCATAAGCCAGTGCGTGAATACAATACACTTGGTCGACTCTACGCTGGGGCAAGTGCGCTCAATGTACTCCAACGGGGTGGCAATGAAGAGTGATTGCGACCAAATCGAGGCTAAACTACTAACTCTGTATCAGCAGAAATCACAATTGACTGCAATGCGTGAAAGCTTAGGCCGCATAATGGAGATTTTCATTGGAGAGCCAATCGGTGAGCGGACTCTGACACTCCCGTCTGACGCTATTGCAGAAAACGGTGAAGAGCTGCACCCTCAGCTCAGATTATTCGACAAGCGTCTCGCCAACCTCAGTGCTCAGGAGGCTGGAATTAAAGCTTCCACTCTGCCTACAGTAAATGCCTTTGCATCGGGCTACTATGGGTATCCGGGCTATAATATGTTCAAGAACATGCAGTCGCGCGATCTGTCGTTCAACTTCATGGTAGGCATAAAGGTGGCGTGGAATTTCAGTTCGCTCTATACGCGCGGTAGCTCCTTGAATAAATTGAAGATACTTCGCGAGCAGATAGAGGCAGATAGAGCCACCTTCAATTTCAACAACAAGCTCGCCATTTCGGAAAGCTCAGGCCGGATTGCCGCTTTGAGAGATGTGATGCGCAATGACCAACGCATTGTAGAACTGCGAAACTCCGTGATTACAGCAGCCCGCTCCCAACTCGACAACGGAATTATCGACGCCACTGCCCTGCTCTCCAAAATCACCGACAGTGAACTTGCCCAAAACGACATGGCACAGCACCACATAGAATTAGTAAAAGCAATTTACAAGCTTAAGCACCTCAGAAACAAATGAAAACAAAGACCATAGCCCTTGCCACCCTCGCCCTTGCATGCCTGGCATCATGCAACAGTAAAGCCGAATATGACGCTTCAGGCAACTTTGAAGCGACAGAAGTCACTCTCTCAGCCGAATCGGCGGGAAAAATTCTCATGCTCGGTGTCAATGAGGGCGACACGGTAAGTGCCGGGCAAATCATAGCTCTTATCGACACGGCACAACTTCACTTTCAGAAAGAGCAGTTGCTTTTCCAACGCTCGGCATCGGAGGTGTCGCGCCCCGATATTTCGGTTCAACTGGCATCGTTGCACCGCGAGCTCGACAAGCAGATGTATGAGCGGGAGCGCGTCCTTCGACTCCTTGCCGACGGTGCGGCCACGTCGAAGCAGCTCGACGATATAAACTCGGCAATACGAGTGCTTGAAGACCGCATCTCAGCCCAGCAATCCTCGCTCAACAACAGCACGGCATCAATCAATGAATCTGCTTCGGCTATCGAAAGCCAGATACGGCAGATCGACAATCGCATCGATGATTGCACCATAACTTCGCCTATAGCAGGAACTATACTCACAAAGTATTGCGAAGCAGGCGAATATGCCGTGCCCGGCAAAGCATTGGTCAAGGTGGCCGATCTTGGCAAGATATATCTCAGAGCTTACCTGACCTCCGCGCAGTTAGCCGATATAGAATTGGGGCAGAACGTAACCGTAACAGCAAATTTCGGTGGCGACAAGCTCTTTGACTATCCCGGTACAATAACCTGGATTTCAGCCGAAAGCGAGTTTACCCCGAAAAATATACAGACTCAGGACTCCCGCTCAAACCTCGTTTACGCTGTCAAAATCGCCGTGAAAAATGACGGACGGCTGAAAATAGGAGGCTTCGGAAATGTAAAATTATGATTGGCTGCGCAATACATATAACAAACGTATCGAAGGCTTTTGGCACGGTCAAGGCGCTCGACGGCATATCGCTTGAAGTCAACCGCGGTGAGATTTATGGCCTACTTGGCCCCGACGGCGCAGGAAAGACCACACTTTTCAGAATCCTGACCACGCTTTTGCTGCCTGACTCAGGGAGCGCCACAGTCTGCGGCTTCGATACAGTGAGGGAGTATACCGACATACGCCGCGCCGCAGGTTACATGCCGGGGAGATTCTCGTTGTATCCTGACTTGTCGGTTGAAGAGAACCTGGAATTTTTCGCCTCGCTATTCGGCGTGAAAGTCTCCGACAACTTCGACATGGTGGCACCCATTTACAATCAGCTGGCACCGTTCAAGACCCGCAAAGCAGGCAAGCTCTCAGGCGGCATGAAGCAGAAACTCGCCCTCTGCTGCGCCCTTATTCACCGCCCTGAGATACTGTTCCTTGACGAACCCACAACGGGCGTCGACGCCGTGTCGCGCAGTGAATTTTGGGATATTCTCACCCACATCAGGCAAAGCGGGATGCCCATATTCGTGTCAACGCCCTACATGGACGAGGCCTCACGCTGCGACCGCATCTCGCTGATAAACTCCGGTCGTATTCTTGAGACAGGGACCTTAGATGAAATTCTCCACAGAAATTCAATGCCTCTGTTGGCAGTCAAAGGTGAGAACAATTACCATACATTGTTGGCCTTGCGAAAAGTCGAAGGCGTGAAAACGGCGTTTCTTTCAGGCGAATACATACATGTGTTTACCGAAGAGGCGTTTGAGCCTGCGACACTTTCGGCTATCGAGGGGGTTCGCGAGGTCAAGGTCATAGCCCCCGACATCGAAGATGTATTCATTAAAATCATGGGAAATGGCAACAGCTGATGTTATAGCAGCCAACAGGCTTACGAAGCGCTTCGGCGATTTCACTGCCGTCGACGCCATTACTTTCAACGTGGCCCGCGGTGAGATATTCGGCTTTCTTGGTGCCAACGGGGCCGGAAAGTCGACAGCCATGCGCATGCTTTGCGGGCTGAGCACCCCGACCTCCGGCAGCGGCACGGTGGCCGGATACGACATAGCCACTCAAAGCGAACTTGTCAAGCGCCACATAGGTTACATGAGTCAGAAATTCTCGCTGTACGGCCAACTCACCGTACGGCAGAACATTGCCCTCTTCGCCGGCATATATGGCCTGAAAAGCAAGGAAATAAAGGAGCGATGCCAAGCGCTTGCCGAGTCGCTCGATTTTACCAAAGAGATGGATATGCCGGTAGCCATTCTTCCGCTCGGGCAGCAGCAGAAACTATCGTTTTCTGTGGCTACAATCCATAACCCTGATATTGTATTCCTCGATGAGCCCACCGGCGGTGTCGACCCAATCACCCGACGCCAATTCTGGGAAATGATATACAAGAAAGCAGAGGAAGGAACTACGGTGTTTGTAACCACACATTATATGGACGAGGCCGAATACTGCGGCCGTGTGTCTATTATGGTAGACGGGCGAATACAGGCTCTCGGCACACCCTCGGAATTGAAACAGGAATACCATGCCCGGAATATGGACGAAGTATTCCGCCGTCTGGCACGAAAAGCGCAACGACAATGAGAAACAGTTTCACGGCATTTATCCACAAGGAAATTCTGCACATAATCCGCGACCCGCGCACTATGCTTATCGCGCTACTGATTCCAGTGGTGCAAATGGTGCTGTTCGGCTTTGCCATATCCATGGAAGTGAACGATGTGGAAGTTTTGGCTGCCGCCCCTGAAATCACACCGGCCGTTGAGGCCAAGGTGTCACAGATTGCACACAATCCGTATATCACCTTCAAGGGCTATATCGCGACTGAGGATGTCGACCGCGCGATTGCCGCCAACGAAGCCATGGCCGTAGTCGTCTTCAGCCGTGATTACGGCAGGAGCGGCGAGGCGCAAGTAGTTGTCGACGCCTCAAATCCGGTCACTGCGCAGACGTCGGCCGGCTATCTCACACAGATTCTGAACGGCACAAGGTCGGCCTCCGCTCCCGGAATAACCATACTCTATAATCCTCAACTCAAGAGCGCATATAACTTCGTACCCGGCATCATGGGGCTCATCTTCATGCTTATATGCGCCATGCTCACATCAGTGTCGATAGTGCGGGAGAAAGAGACCGGAACCATGGAGATATTGCTCGTCTCGCCAATACGCCCTGTAATGATAGTCATTGCCAAGATGATACCTTATCTTATGCTCTCCTGCATCGACTTGGCTCTTATCCTTTTTATTTCAAAATATGCACTCGCGCTGCCCCTGTCGGGCTCTCTTGCGGCATTAGTGGTGACATCGCTGGTTTACATTATACTTGCCCTCGCCCTGGGATTGTTCGTATCCACCATAGTCGACACCCAAATGGCGGCCTTGCTCGTGTCGGGCATGGTATTCATAATACCGGTCATTATGCTGTCGGGCATGATGTTCCCCATAGAGAACATGCCCCTGCCCTTACAATGGATTTCCAATATCGTGCCCGCCCGTTGGTATATCCCCGCCATGCGCAAAATAATGGTCGAGGGTCTCGGCTTTGGTTACATATACCCCGAACTTATAGTGTTGTCGCTGATGGCAATTGCCTTGATAGCTGTATCAGTAAAACGATTTAAGATAAGGCTGCAGTAATGAGAACACTATTGATACTCCTGCGCAAGGAATTCCTCCTGTTCAGCAAGAACAAGTTCCTGCCGAAGATTGCGTTTATTTTCCCTTGCATGGTAATTCTTATCATCCCCCTGGTGGCCACTATGGACGTCAAACATGTGGGTGTGACAGTAGTGAGCAAAGATAACAGCACCTTAACCTCCAATATTATCGCCGACCTCGAAGCTTCTCCATTCTTCACGGTGTCTTGGGAGAACGACTACGGGAAGTCGCTTGAAAACATCGAGAGAGGAACTACAGATGTTATTCTTGAAATACCCGCCGACTTTGAGCGCAGATTGGAAACCGGCGACGCCACAATGCCTCATATCAGCGCCAACGGTGTAAACGGGACCAAAGGCACATTGGGGGCGAGATATGTTATGGAATCGGTGATGCGCACAATAGCCGCGTATCGGGGCATCGAGATTCCGGAAACAACACCGGTCGCCTATCTGTATAATCCTACCCTTGAGTACCGCAACTATATGATACCCGCCCTCATGATCATGCTCCTGATTATGATCTGCGGCTTTCTGCCTGCCCTTAACCTTGTCGGCGAAAAAGAATCAGGCACCATCGAGCAGATGAACGTCACCCCGGTGCGGACACACATCTTCGTTCTCTCGAAAGTTATTCCCTATTGGATAATCGGAGTAATCGACATCTCGCTTGCCATGCTGATAGCGCTTCTCATTTATGGCCTCGCTCCTGCCGGAGCTCTCTTTGCCATTTATCTTGCCGCGCTGCTATTCATATTTGTAATGTCGGGCATAGGAATCATTATAGCCAACTTCTCGTCGAAGATGTCGCAAAGCATGTTCCTGATGCTGTTTGTAGTACTGCTGTGCGTGCTTATGAGCGGACTTCTGACGCCGATAAGCTCAATGCCCGCGTGGGCACAGTATGCCACCTACGCCCTCCCTCCCCGCTACTTCATAGAAATAATGCGCTCGGTATATCTCAAAGCCACTCCCATATCTGCCATGCTGCCCCAATATACAGCTTTAGCAGGTTTTGCAGTTGTCATCAATACGCTGGCGGCACTGACTTACCGCAAACAGAAATAAGGACGCTCATTTTACTGAAAATTGCACTCCCACAGTTTCAATATTTTGCGCCGATTAGGTAGTAGGGTAAAAGAAAAAGTTCTGAAAATCAATGATTTTCAGAACTTTTCTTCGGTCTGATAGACCTCTTAGTGACCCCGGAGAGGCTCGAACTCTCGACCCACTGA
>CANPGB010000029.1 GCA_947573485.1 uncultured Porphyromonadaceae bacterium
ACCAGAATGGCAATCTCTTGCTTCATAGCTAAAAATTGTGAGTAATCCATTGCAATTTATAGTTTACATACCGAGCACGGCGAAGATTTCGGGGCTGAAGGTTGTTTTGATTAAGTCAACGAAGAAGTTGGGGAAGCAACCGATAGCAGCGACTGCTATGATGAGGGTGGCGGTGGAGAGACGCTCCCACCACGATGCGTCGGTGAGGCTGCGGTGGTGGTCATCGTAAACCGGACCGAGAAGGAGCTTGCCAACAACACGGAGGATATACACGGCTGTGATTACAATCGAGCAGCAGGCTATGAGGGTGAACACCAGGCGGAGCGAACCTTCACCGGCAAGGTAGTCGGCCATACCGGCCTTGAACGAGCCTACGAAGATTGTCATCTCGGCAACGAAACCGCTGAGGCCGGGGAGGCCGAGCGATGCGAAACCGGCAATCACGTAGCATACCGAGAGGTAAGGCAGAATCTGCATCATGCCGCCCATCTGGGTAATCTCACGTGTGTGGGTACGACCGTAAATCATACCGATGAGAGCAAAGAAGAGGGCTGTCATAAGACCGTGCGAGAGCATCTGCATGATAGCACCGGTCATTGCTGTGGTGTTGAGCATGAGGATAGCGAAGAGCACGAGGCCGCAGTGCGATACCGACGAGTAAGCGTTGATGTACTTGAGGTCGGTCTTGACGCATGCGCAGAAGGCACCGTATACCACCGAGATACCGGTGAGGATAAGGAAAATCCATGCAAGTTCCTGTGCTGCGTAGGGCATGAGGTAGATAGCCACACGGAAGCAGCCGTAGCCACCGAGCTTCATGAGCACGCCGGCGTGGAGCATCGACACTGCTGTGGGGGCCGATGCGTGACCGTCGGGGCTCCAGGTGTGGAAGGGGAACATTGCACCGAGAACGCCGAAGCCCACGAAAGTCATGGGGAAGAGGAAGCTCTGCCAGCCATGGGGGATAGCGTCGTGCTCGGCAATCTCAAGGATATTCCAGGTAAGCTGGCCGCCTTCGGGAGCCGAGTGGTAGTAGATGCCTATGAGGCCGAGCATGAGGAAAGCCGAGCCACCCATGAGCATGAGGGTAAGCTTCATGGCCGAGTAGTTCTTGCGGCCCGAGCCCCATACACCGATGAGAAGGTACATCGGGATAAGAGCAACCTCGTAGAACATGAACATTGTGAAGAGGTCCACCGAGATAAAGAAGCCGTATACACCCGTCGAGAGAAGGATGAGCCAGAGGAAGAATTCCTTGGGCTGGGCAATGGTCCACGAGGCGAAAGAGCCTGTGAAAAGGATTATCGACGAAAGGAGGAGCATGGCAATGGAGATACCGTCGACACCAACGGCGAGGTTGATGTGGAGCGGTGCGAACCATGTCCACGAGTCGGTGAACAGCATAGCGGCTGTCTCACCGGCCTGACGCAGCTCTATATACTGGAGCAGAAGCACCACCGAGAGGGCGATGAGGGCTGTAGAACCCACAACGGCCACGGCGCGTATTTGCCGTATGTTGCGGCTCAGGCCTGTGCCTGCAAGCATAAGCAGCGGTATTACGACAAAATAGATTAATATATTGGAAAACATCGTGATTACTGATTTTTAATTATTAGCACCGTAGGGTTAAAAGTCAGATAAGACAGAGCACCGTAATGGAGCCGAGGGCGAGAGCGCCGATGAGGTAATACCACACATACATCTGAATCTGGCCTGACTGCAGAGGCTTGATAGCTTCCGACGCCTTGTTGGTGATAGTGGCGAAGGAGTCCATGGTGCCGTCGATGATGTTGCGGTCGAACCATGCCAGCGGACGGCAAATGCCGTTGAAGATGATGCGGTGTGTGATGAACATGTAGAGCTCATCCCAGTAGAAGCGGTGGTAGCACCATGTCCACAGTGCCGGAACGGCGTTGCGGAATTTCTCGGGGAGGGAGTTTTCCTTGCGGTACATCACTGTTGCGAGGGCGATACCGGCTACAGCGATAATGAGGCTGACGGTAGCGACGCTCCAGTCGAAGTGTTCCATGAAGTCGTAGGGGTGACCGTTCCATGTCACGAAGTTGCCGAAGGGTATGAAACCTGCCACGCACGATACTGCTGCGAGGATAATGAGGGGGAGGCTCATGGTCCAGGGCTGGTCGTGGGGAGCGTGGTGGCCTTCCTGCACCTTATAGTCTTTCCACCAGAAGATGAGGTAGTAGAGGCGGAACATATAGAAGGCGGTAAGTCCTGCTACGGCCGACATCCATATGTAAGCTACCCAGTCGTAGCCGAGGCAGCTGCTGAGAATCTCGTCTTTGGAGAAGAAGCCAGAGAAAGGTATGATACCGGCAATTGCAAGACAGCCGATAAGGAAGGTGATGTGTGTGATAGGCATGTGCTTGCGCAGGCCGCCCATGGCAGTGTAGTCGTTCGAACCGATAGCGTGGATAAGGGCACCTGCACCAAGGAAGAGGAGGGCCTTGAACATCGCGTGGGTGAAGAGGTGGAACATCGATGCCATGTAGCCGAGACCGTGGTGGAACTCGGGGCGGGCAACGCCGAGCGATACCATCATGAACGCAATCTGCGAGATTGTCGAGAAGGCGAGCACGCGCTTGATGTCGACCTGTGTGCAGGCTACCATTGCCGCATAGAAAGCGGTGAGGGCACCTACCACGGTGATAATCTCAAGCGAGGTTACCTCCATGAGGTAAAGCGGGAAGAGGCGGCCAACAAGGTATACACCGGCAACAACCATGGTGGCGGCGTGGATGAGGGCCGACACGGGGGTGGGGCCTTCCATAGCGTCGGGGAGCCAGATGTGCAGGGGGAGCATGGCCGATTTACCCATGCCACCCATGAAGATGAGCACAAGTGCCCAGGTGAGCACCGAGCCACCCATGAATACGGGAGCCGCGCTGGTCTGGAAGATGTTGCGGATACCTTCGGCGGTGCCTTCGCTTACCTGGAAGGTGTTTGCGAGGCCTTCAACGGGAATCGAGGTGAGGTCGGTGAAGTTGAAGGTGCCGCCGTAGTACGAGAGCACGAGGATACCGATAAGGAAGCCGAGGTCGGCGAAACGGGTCACGATAAACGCTTTCTTGGAGGCCGACACTGCCGAGGGCTTGATGTAGTAGAAGCCGATGAGCAGGTACGACGATGCTCCCACGAGCTCCCAGAAGATATACATCTGGAAGATGTTGGTGGCCACAACGAGGCCGAGCATCGAGAAGCTGAAGAGCGAGAGGAAAGCGTAGAAACGCTGGAAACCGTGCTCGTACACACCGTGGTGGTCGCGCATGTAACCCAGCGAGTAAAGGTGAACCATGAAAGAGA
This sequence comes from uncultured Porphyromonadaceae bacterium, assembly GCA_947573485.1. Taxonomy (GTDB): domain Bacteria; phylum Bacteroidota; class Bacteroidia; order Bacteroidales; family Muribaculaceae; genus CAG-873. Next base: position 3,322 of record CANPGB010000029.1, read on the forward strand.
TTGTGGTGATTACCACAAGCATCATGGCCGAAATGGGGTCGAGAAGGAAACCGAGCTTGATAATCAGTTTTTCGGTAAACTGGAGCCAGGTCTGGTCGAATACAAGATACTGCAGACGGTTGCCGGCGGCATCAACAAATTCGGGGGCACCGCTGAAGAAATAGGTAAAGGCGGTGTAGTACGACAGCACAAGCACCGTGCCCATGCCGAGGGTGCCCAGGATTCCGGCAAGCTTATGCGTCATCTTCATGCCCAGCAAGCCGAGCACGAGGAACATAAACAGCGGAATGGCAAGTATCAGAATAGGAATAGTCACTTCCATGGCGCTTAGAATTTCATTTCGTTAAGCGAGCGCACGTCGATATTCTTGGCGGCTCGGAAGATGTTGATAATAATTGCGATAGCGAGCGCTGTCTCGGCAGCGGCGATTGCTATGGCAAAAAGGGTGAAGAACATGCCCTCCATCTGCTCCGGGAAGAGAAAACGGTTGAAGACAACGAAATTGATGTCGACAGCGTTGAGCATAAGCTCCAGAGAGATGAGCATCGCAATCATGTTCTTGCGTGTTATGAACCCATAGACGCCGCAGCAGAACATTATCAGCGCGGGCACAAGGTAATATATAGCGGTAATTTCCATAATCGTCAACGTTTACGGGCGATAACAACGCCACCGATTATACATGCCAGAAGCAGCACGCTGACGGCCTCGAAAGGCAGCAGGTACTGCCCTGCCCCTGTACCGAGGAGCGAAGTGCCTATGGCCTGCATGTCGGGTGCTTCCATTTCGGGTTTCTGCGCGAAAGCCATAGAGCAGCGGCTCACGAGAGCGTAGCCTGCGATGGCGAGGGTGGCCACGGCGGCAATAGCACCGAGGACGCGCGACTTGGAGGTCAACCGCTCGGTGTTGTCACCGGGACGGCTGGTGAGTAGGATGGCGAAGACGAAGAGCACCACAATACCACCGGCGTAAACCGCAATCTGCACAGCGCCAAGGAACTCATAGTCGAGCATGAAGTATACCACGGCGGCGGCAAAAAGGGTAAACAGCAGGTAGGTGGCGGCACGCAGTATCTTGCGTGTCGTTACGGCCATCACAGAGAAGACTATCATCGCCAGGGCGACGATAAAGTACATGATAATGCTTCCTACTGATTCCATATTTAGGTTTATTTATTTTCCTGTTGGGTTGCTGCGTCGGCTGCGCCTTCAGCTTTTGCGGCAGCTTCTTTAGCAGCCTTTGCAGCGGCGGCCTTAGCTTTGGCCTCGGCTATCTTGGCCTCGCGCTCGGCAGCGATTTTGGCAAGCTCCTCGGGGGTGGGCTCGGGTTCGGGCTTTTCGGGGAGGTAATTGAGCTGCTTTACGAGCTTGGAGCGGGTGAAAACGGCCTGCTCGAAGTCGTTGACAAACTCTATGGCGTCGGTGGGGCAGTTTGTTACGCAAAGCTGGCAGAAAGTGCAGCTGCCGAGGTCATAGAAATATTTGTCGAGTTTTTTCTTTTTAGTGCCCTGGGGGGTGGTCACCATTTTCGATTCAATAGAAATGGTGCCGTTGGGGCAGTTTCGCTCGCAGCTGCCGCAGGCAATGCACTTGTGGTTGCCCTCGGCGTCGTAGACGAAACGGAGTTCGGCGCGGAAGCGGTCGGCAGCCGACTGGTGAGTGAGGCGGTTTTCAGGATAGCGCTCCGTGATTTTTGGAGTGATAAATTCCTTACCGGTCACTTTCATGCCTTTGAGGAGGCTTGCGATGCCGGTGCCTAATGACGTAAAATATTCTTTTACACTACTCATGAAGGTCTTTTTTCGATTGAGTGGTACTTCTGTTATTTCAATATATATTGTTGCCGTGTCAGTCGCGGGCCTGGCCGCCCACAATGTCGAGCAGCTCGGTGGTGATGCTTGCCTGGCGCAGCTTGTTATATTCGAGTTGGAGTTGTTCGAGGAGCTTCTGAGCGTTGTCGTTGGCACTCTGCATGGCCATGACACGTGCGGCCTGCTCGCTGGCGCGGTTCTGCGCGAAGGCTTCCTGCATCATAGAGAGGAGATACATGGGCAGCACGGTAGCGAAAATGGTGGCGGCATCGGGCTCGAAGAGATAGGGGCGGCCTGTGGCCATAGCCTGAGCCTCGCCTGCGAGCGCTTCCTGCGACAGAGGCAGGAAAGTGTCGGTAGCGAGACGCTGTCGGCCGGCAGAGAAGAAGTGCATGTACTGGAGGTACACGCGGTCGAGCTCTCCGGCAAGGAAGCGGTTCTCGAAGCCGCGGGCAAATTCCTTGACGGCATCGCCCTCGCTCTTTGAGTTCACGCTGATGCCTTCGGCAAGCGAGAGTTTGGGGTCGCGTGCCACGATAGGCTCAACGGCACGCAGCATCTTCTTGCCTACAGGGGCAAGCTCTATCTCGACGTCGTCGCCGGCTTCCTTGCGGATGTCGGCAATTGTGGCGAGCAGACCCTTGAAAATATTTATATTGTAAGCGCCGCACAGACCGTCGTCGCTACCGAGGACGATAACGGCGGCGCGCCTGACAGCCGGGCGTGCTGCCGTCAGCGGCGAGCTGACGGCAGCGTCCGACGATAGAAGTCCGGCAATCACCGTCTGGACGCACTGGCGGAACGGCTGAAGGCGGTGAAGTATTCCCTCGGCCTTGTGCATTTTGGCCGACGAAATCATTTTCATGGCTCCGGTGATTTTCTCGGAGGACGCTACCGAGCCTATTCGGCCTTTAAGTTCGCGTAATGTTGCCATTTAACGGAGATTGGTTGTTGATATATTCAAAATTACTTAGTGGCGAAGCGTGCGGCAACGTCTTTTGCAGCAGCGGTGAGCTTGGCAGCGACGTCGTCGGTGAGTTTACCTGCGGCGAGCGATGCCAGAACGTCGTCGGCATGCTTGGCTTCGAGGAGCTGGAGGAACTGCTTCTCAAACTCGGCTACATCGGTCAAGGGAACGCTCTCGAGGAGGCCGTTGACACCGCAGTAGATGATAGCAATTTCCTGAGCCACAGGCATTGGGTGGTACTGGGGCTGGATGAGGAGGCGTTCGTTCTTCTGACCCTTGTCGATAACGCGGGCAGTCACGGCGTCCATATCACCACCGAACTTGGTGAAGGCTTCGAGCTCGCGGAACTGAGCCTGGTCGATTTTCAGCGTACCGGCCACTTTCTTCATGGCTTTCACCTGAGCGTTACCGCCCACACGCGATACCGAGATACCTACGTTGATAGCGGGGCGGATACCGCGGTTGAAGAGGGCTGTCTCAAGGAAGATCTGACCGTCGGTAATCGAAATTACGTTGGTGGGGATGTATGCCGAAACGTCGCCTGCCTGGGTCTCGATGATAGGGAGTGCGGTAAGCGAGCCACCGGCTTTGACCATGGGCTTGAGCACGGCGGGGAGGTCGTTCATCTGCGAGGCCACTTCCTGATTGTCGATAATCTTGGCGGCACGCTCGAGCAGACGCGAGTGGAGATAGAAAATATCGCCGGGGTAAGCCTCGCGGCCCGAGGGGCGCTTGAGGATAAGCGACACCTCACGGTAGGCAACAGCCTGCTTCGAGAGGTCGTCGTATACGATAAGGGCATCGCGGCCGGTGTCGCGGAAGTATTCACCGATAGCTACGCCTGCAAAGGGTGCGAAGTAGCGCATGGCTGCCGACTCCGAAGCGGTGGCGGCTACCACTACGGTGTAGTCGAGAGCGCCGTGCTGGCGGAGGGTTTCTACGAGAGCTGCTACAGTCGATGCCTTCTGGCCGATTGCCACATAGATGCAGAACACGGGCTTGCCTTCCTCGTAGCCTTTGCGCTGGTTGATGATAGTGTCGATAGCGATAGCCGATTTACCGATCTGGCGGTCGCCGATGATAAGCTCGCGCTGGCCGCGACCTATAGGCACCATGGCGTCGATAGCCTTGAGACCTGTCTGGAGGGGCTGTGTCACAGGCTGGCGGTAGATAACACCGGGAGCCTTGCGCTCGAGGGGCAGACGGATGAGGTCGCCTGAAATGGGACCACGGCCGTCGATAGGTTCGCCGAGGATATTGATTACACGTCCCAGCAAGCCTTCGCCCACGGGGATAGACGCAATCTCGCCTGTGCGGCGCACGGTCATGTTTTCGGTCACTTTGTTGACGTCGTTGAGGAGGATGACGCCGACATTGCTTTCTTCGAGGTTCATGGCCACGCCCTTGACGCCGTTTTCGAACTCTACGAGCTCGTTGGCGCCGACATTGTCGAGGCCGTAGACGTGTGCAACGCCGTCGCCCACCTCAAGGACAGTGCCTACTTCTTCGAAGGCAACCTTAGAGTTGACGTTTTCGAGCTGCTGCTTTAAAACTTCTGAAATCTCGCTGGGGTTAATCATTTATAATGTGCGGGAACTTTCTTAGTGGATAGGGATTGGTAAAAATTAGCCTTGAAAAGCCCGTTGCGGGGCGGGAGGGAGTCAGTCGACAAGCGTCTGGCGGAGTTTGGCGAGCCTTGTGGCCACCGATGCGTCGAGGCGCTTGTTGTCGACCGTCACCTTGAACCCGCCTATGAGGGCAGGATCGACGGTGTAGTCGTACTCCATGGTACCCTTGCCTACGTTTTCCTTAATAATGGCCTCGAGGCGCTTGCGGGCGGCGTCGGCCAGCGGCGCGGCACTCACCACGTCGACGCGGTAAATGCCGTGCTCACGGCGGTAAAGGGCGATATAGGCGCGGGCGATATCCCATACCATGTCTATGCGCCTGTTGCGGCAGAGCAGCTTCAGGAAATCGGCGAATGTGGCGTCAGAGCCTTCGGCGACACCGGATGCCGTGCTCAGGAGGCTGAGTTTGTCGGCTTCGGCGACGAAGGGGTTTGCAATGGTTGCGGCGAGCTTGGGCTCGGCAGCGAAAGCTGCGCTCAGGCGCCCCATAGTGGCGTAGAGCTTGTCGGAGTCATTGCGTTCGAGCGCCACTTCGTAGAGCGCCTTGGCATAGCGGGCTGGGATAAGACCTTTATCCATAGAGTTGGCTTACTTGTTGTTCTTTTCGATATCGTCGAGCATTGCACCGACAAGCTCGTTCTGAGCCTTGTCGTCGGCAATCTGGCGGTTTATAATCTTGCCGGCAATCTGCAGGGCGAAATCGCTGACTTGGTTGCGGAATTGTTGCTGGGCCTCTTTCTGCTGTTGCTGAATCTGGAGTTTGGCGTTCTCCATAACCTTCTGAGCCTCGACCTGGGCGGCAGAGCGAGCCTGCTCGATGATCTGAGTCTTCATCTTGTCGGCATCGCGGAGGATATCGGCCTGCTGGCGACGTGCTTCGTTAAGGTACGATTCAGCTTCTTTGCGGGCATTGTCGAGTTGTTCTTTAGCTGCCTGCGCGTATTCCACACCCTTGTCGATTAACTCGGCACGGTCGTCGACACCTTTCAGTATCGCGGGCCAGGCAAACTTCCACAGCACGAGGAAGAGGATGCCGAAGGCCACGAACATCCAGAATACGAGACCGAAATCGGGAGTGAACAGTTCCATTTAATCAGCTCAAGAGGGATTAGAGGAAGAGCGAGAGAGCGCAGACAATCACTGCGAAGAGGGCCACACCTTCGACGAGGGCGGCAATCACGATCATGTTGCTTCGGATGTCGCCGGAGGCTTCGGGCTGGCGTGCAATAGCTTCCATGGCCGATGCACCGATCTTACCGATACCGATACCTGCGCCGATTGCTGCGATTGCTGCGCCGATAGAGGCGCCGAGTCCCAGGACGGGAGCGATTTCTGCTAAAATTCCAAACATAATTCTTAGTGTTTTAGTATGTTTATTATTATTTGATTTTCAGTTTAGTTCAGATAAGAGTTTCTTCGATTTCCTTGCCGATGTGGCCTTCTTTGGCGGCTTCGTGCTTTTCGTGCTCTTCCTCATTGGCAAGGCCTATGAAGATAGTTGAGAGCATGGTGAACACATAGGCCTGGATAAAGCTCACGAGCACGTCGATAAGAAGCATGAATATCGAGAAGATGAGCGATACCACGGTGGTTGCGCCACCGGCAACGGGGCTTATGGCCGAGAAGATGAAGATAAGGAGCGTGAGGGTTATCACTATCATGTGGCCGCCCATCATGTTGGCAAAGAGACGCACGGTGAGTGCGGCGGGCTTTGTGAACATGCCGAAGATTTCAATAACGGGCATGATAGGTATGGGGCATTTGAGCCACAGGGGCACATCGGGCCAGAGAATCTCTTTCCAGTAGTGCTTGTTGGCAAAGAGGTTGGTGGCGAGGAAGGTGCAGATAGAGAGCACCAGGGTAATGGCGATGTTACCGGTGAGGTTGGCACCGCCGGGGAATATCACCACCAGGCCCAGGAGGTTCATCACAAGGATGAAGAAGAAGGCCGTGAGAAGATAGGGGGCGAACTTCGATGCCTTGGGACCGAGGATAGGTTTGATAACACCGTCGTAGACGAATGTAACACACACCTCGACAGCACCGAGACCCTTGCGCGGAGCATTGAAAGGCTTGCGGCGCAGATAGGCTGCCAGCCAGAGCATGATGCCGCCAACGAGAAGCACTGTGATGAAGAGCGCGCACACGTTTTTGGTGATTGAGAAATCCCAGGGGCGCGACTCTTTTCCGTCGACAACCTCCACAATCTTGCCTTTCCAGTTGCTCTCCGAGTCACCGAGACGGAAAGTGGCATTGCCGTCGGTGTACTCCTGACCGCCGGTGATGCGGGCCGAAGAGAACACATGGAGGCCGTCGCTACCCCACACTATCACGGGCAGAGGTATGCGGTGGTGGTGGTCGAAGGGCACCTCCCAGCCGTAACCGTCGCCAAGATGCTCGAAGATAATCTCCTTGGGGTTGATTGCCTTCTCGGCGCTCTCGGCTTCGGCGTGCTCATCGGCAGCCATGACGGCCACCGGCGCAAGACACACGGCGAAGAGAAGCAGGAGTATGAGTTTGAAGCGGGTCATGGCTGAATTTAATATACACATACCGATATTACGTTGTTGTCGACATCGGCGATACCGCCGGTAATCTCCGAGCTAAGGTTGTTGCCCGCATCGTCGGTGTAGCGGACAGTCCCTGCCGAGAGGGTTGCCAGCAGGGAGGCATGGTTTCGCAACACCGTGAATTCGCCCATGCTGCCGGGGAGCGTCACCTGCGACACCTCTCCGGTGTAAAGCACTTCCTGAGCGGATATGATTTGTAGTTTCATTGCGGTAAAGCCTGTAAATCGGTTTATTATTTAACTTCAGCGAGGAGTTTCTTACCCTTCTCTATAGCTTCGTCGATAGTACCGACGTTGAGGAATGCCTGCTCGGGATACTCGTCCATTTCACCGGAGAGAATCATCTTGAAGCCGCGTATGGTCTCGCTGAGGGGCACCATTACGCCGGGGAGGCCTGTAAACTGCTCGGCAACGTGGAAGGGCTGCGAGAGGAAGCGCTGTGCACGGCGTGCACGGGCAACCACGAGTTTGTCGGCATCCGAGAGCTCGTCGACACCAAGGATAGCGATGATATCCTGGAGCTCGTTGTACTTCTGCAGGAGCTGCTTGACAGCCTGAGCAGTGTTATAGTGCTCCTCACCGATGATGTTGGGGTCGAGGATACGCGAAGTTGATTCGAGGGGGTCTACGGCAGGGTAGATACCGAGCTCGGCAATCTTACGCGAGAGCACCGTGGTGGCGTCGAGGAAGTTGAAGGTGGTAGCGGGAGCGGGGTCGGTCAAGTCGTCGGCAGGCACGTAGATAGCCTGAACCGAGGTAATCGAACCGTTCTTTGTAGAGGTGATTCGCTCCTGGAGGGCACCCATTTCAGATGCGAGGGTGGGCTGGTAACCTACAGCCGAAGGCATACGGCCGAGAAGTGCCGACACCTCGGAACCGGCCTGGGTGAAACGGAAGATGTTGTCGATAAAGAGAAGCACGTCCTTACCGCCGGCACCCTGGTCGCGGAACTGCTCAGCAACGGTAAGGCCCGATAGAGCCACACGCAGACGTGCGCCCGGTGGCTCGTTCATCTGACCGAAGACAAGTGTTGCCTGCGAGTCTTTGAGGTGCTCGACGTCGACGTCATGGAGGTTCCATTCGCCTTTCTCCATGCCCTCTTTGAATTTGTCGCCGTATTTCATAACGCCGCTCTCGATCATCTCGCGGAGGAGGTCGTTACCCTCGCGGGTACGTTCACCCACACCGGTGAACACCGAGAAGCCGTCGTGACCTTTGGCGATATTGTTGATAAGCTCCATGATGAGCACGGTCTTGCCTACACCGGCGCCACCGAAGAGACCGATCTTACCACCCTTGCTATAGGGCTCGAGGAGGTCGATCACCTTGATACCGGTAGAGAGAATCTCTGTGCCGATAGTGAGGTCTTCGAACTCGGGAGCAGGCTGGTGGATAGAGCGGAGGTTCTCGCGCTTGAGGGGCGGGAGCTTGTCGATAGCCTCACCGATAACGTTGAGCAGACGTCCTTTGATCTGGTCGCCGGTAGGTACGGCAATGGGGCGCTCGAGGTTGGTAACCTCAAGGCCGCGGCGCAGGCCGTCGGTGCTCTCCATAGCCACGCAGCGCACGGTGTCTTCGCCGATGTGCTGCTCTACTTCGAGAATGGTTTCGGTTCCGTCTTCACGGTCGATTTTTAGCGCGGTATAGATAGGGGGCACGATGTTGCCTTCGCCTTCGAAGGTAACGTCGACCACCGGGCCGATTACCTGCGCGATTTTGCCTTTGTTATCGCTCATTGTGGGAGTGTTATCTTAGTGAGGATTGTTTTTTAGTGATTAGAAATGCCAGTTGAAGACAATGATGAGCACCATCAACACAAGGTTAACGAGGTTGATAGGGAGGAGGTACTTCCATTCGAGGGCAAGGAGCTGGTCGATGCGCAGACGGGGGAAGGTCCACTTGAACCAGATGATGATGAACGAAAGCACGAAAGCCTTGCCAAGGAACCATACTACCGAGGGTATGTAGTCCATGATATGGTTGAAGGCGTCCCAACCGGGGAAATGGAGGGGCATCCAGCCACCGAAGAAAAGGAGGGCGGCAACACCCGAAACCACAAAGAGGTTAAGGTACTCGGCGAGGTAGAAGAAGCCGAAGTGGATACCCGAGTACTCGGTGTGGTAACCGGCGGTGAGCTCGCTCTCGGCCTCAGGAAGGTCGAACGGGCCACGGTTAGTCTCGGCAGTACCGGCAATCATATAGATTACGAAAGCGATAATTGCGGGGATATGGCCTTTGAAGATGAACCAGAGGTTTTCCTGCTCGGCCACGATACCGCCTACCGACATTGTGCCTGCGAGGCACACCATGGTAAGAACCGAGAGGCCGATAGAGAGCTCGTAGCTCACCATCTGGGCACCCGAGCGGAGCGAACCGATAAGAGTGAATTTGTTGTTCGACGACCAACCGGCGAGGAGAATACCGAGCACGCCAATCGACGATACTGCGATAAGGAAGAAGATGCCGATGTTGAAGTCGATAACCTGCAGACCGTTACCCCAGGGAAGGACGGCGAAGGCCATTACAGAGGCGGCAATCACCAGATAGGGAGCGAGGCCGAAGAGGAAGCGGTCGATATGGTCGAGGTGAATAATCTCTTTAATGAGCATCTTGAACATATCGGCGAAGCTCTGGAGAAGGCCGAAGGGGCCTACGCGGTTCGGGCCGAGGCGGCACTGGAAGGCGGCGCAGAGCTTGCGCTCGTAGTAGATATAGAAAAGAGCCAGCAAGGAGTAGACCAGCAGCAGCCCAACGCCGATGAGCAGACATTCAACCGTTACGGTGAGCCACCCGGGCATAAGCGAGCGGAGCGAGTTGTCGATCCACGATGTGATTAAAGAAAAATCCTGCATGATGCTTGTTTATTACTGATAAAGCTGTGTTTTAAGAGAAGTGCTTAGCGGTCGATGTCGGGCACGATATAGTCGAGCGAGCCGCCGATGGTGATAAGGTCGGCAATCTTCTGACCGCGGGTAATATGATCCACCACGCAGGCCTGCGGCAGGCAGGGAGTGGCGAGTTTGAGGCGATAGGGCTTAGTGCTTCCGTCGCTCTCGAGGTAGATGCCGAAGGCACCGCGGCAACCCTCGGTTACCTGGAACCAGCTGCCTGCGGGAAGCTTGAGCATCTTGGGTACTTTCACGCAGTACTCGCCGTCGGGGATATTGTCGACGAGCTGCTCGAGAATCTTTGCCGACTCCTCGATTTCTTTCATGCGGCATTTGAAGCGGGCCATGGAGTCGCCCTCTGTCATAACCACTTCCTCGAAGTCAAGTTCGGGATAGATGCTGTAGGGCTGGAGTTTACGCATGTCGCAAGCCCAGCCTGAAGCGCGGCCTGAAGGACCGGTGATACCATACGAAATGGCATCCTCGCGGGTGAGGTGGCCTACGCCTTCGAGACGGTTGCGGGCGATGACGTTGCCGGTAAAGATGTCGTTGTATTCCTTGAGGTTGGCAGGAAGAACCTTGAGAAGAGCCTTGACGTCGTCCTGGAAGTCGGGAGCGAGGTCCTGCATTACACCGCCGATGCAATCGTAGTTGAAAGTCATGCGGGCACCGCAGGTTTTCTCCATGATGTCGAGAATCTGCTCACGCACACGCAGGGTGTAGAAGAGCATTGTGGTGGCGCCGAGGTCCATGCAGTATGTGCCGATGAAGAGGCAGTGCGAGGCAATACGGCTGAGCTCGTCCATCATCACGCGGATAACCTGCGCGCGGCGGCTGATTTCGATGCCTGCAGCTTTCTCGTAGAGCATACAGAGGGCATGGTGGTAGTTCTGGGCCGAGAAGTAGTCCATACGGTCCATGAAGTGGAGAGTCTGCGGGTAAGTGAGTGTCTCGCAGAGTTTCTCGATACCACGGTGAATATAACCGCAGTAAACGTCGATTTTCTTGATTGTCTCGCCGTCGACAGCGGTGCGGAAGCGGAGCACACCGTGAGTTGCTGGGTGCTGCGGACCGATGTTCACCACAAATTCCTCTTTTTCGAAGATACGACGGGGAGTTTTCACAATCTTGCCGTCGTCGCTGCGGGTATAAACGTCGGTAAAGTCGGTCTGACGTTCGCTTTCGGTGCTTACGGGGTTGAGGGCAGGGTCCTCATCGTAGTCCTTGCGGAGGGGGAAGCCTTTCCAATCGATATTGAGGAAGAGGCGACGCATGTCGGGGTTGTTGAGGAAGACGATTCCGAAGAAATCGTAAACCTCGCGCTCGTAGGTCACGGCCACGTTCCAGAGGTCGGCCACAGAGGGGAGCACGGGCATGCTGCGTTCACCTTCGGCGAGCACCTTCACACCTATTATAATATCGGCATCGGTCGACATCAGGTAGTAGATACAGCCGAGGTTCTCGGTCCAATCCATGCCGACGATAGTCACGAGGTAGTCGAACTTAAGTTCGACATTGTCGCGGAGCGTGCGGGCCACGTCGTGCCACTGCGCTGCGGGCACGGTCATCACGGGTGTATTCTCTCCCTCGATAGTAGCCTGAGGGAAGAGTTTGCTTAACTTTTCGGTTATATTAGCCATGGTGGAATGATGCGTGTGTTAGTCTTCGACGCCCTCTATGGGGTGAGCGGCAAGGAATTCTTTCTGTTTCTCCTGACGGTTTACGCCGCCGAAGAATTTTTCTACCTTGATTTTACGGGAGAGCTGCATAATGCCGTAAATCATAGCTTCGGGACGGGGAGGACAGCCGGGGACAAAGACGTCGACAGGGACAATATCCTCGATACCCTTGGCCACATGGTAGCTCTTGCGGAAGGGGCCGCCCGAGATAGCGCACGAGCCGCAGGCAATGACATATTTAGGCTCGGCAAGCTGGTCGTAGAGACGGCGGAATACAGGCACCATACGGTGAACGATGGTACCGGCGACCATCATGAAGTCGGCCTGGCGGGGCGACGAACGAGCAACCTCCCAACCGAAACGTGCCATATCGAAACGAGCGGCGCCCAGCGACACAAATTCGATACCGCAGCAGCTGGTAGCGAAGGTAAGAGGCCAAATAGAATTGGAGCGACCCCAGTTGATGAGCTTGTCAAGCGAGCCCACAACCACATTTGTACCGCTTTCCTGAAGCTCTTTTACGAGCTTCTCGATGTATTCATTGTCTTTCCACGCCTCGTAGGGCATGCTTTTGGTAGTTACTTCCATTCGAGAGCTCCTTTCCGCCAGGCATAAACAAGACCCAGCACGAGAATGCCGAAGAATACGGCGATGCTTAACAAACCATTGACGCCGAGCTCGCGCATCCTTACCGCCCAGGGGTAGAGGAACACTGTTTCGACGTCAAACATTAGGAAGAGAATAGCAAAGAGGTAGTAGCCGACTTTAAACTGCGACATACTCTCGCCACGCGTGGGTATACCGCACTCGTAGGCTTCTCCTTTCTGAGGGTTGAACGAACGCGGCGAAATCAGCTTGGCAATCCAGAGGGCCAGAAAGACAAGAGCCACGCCGGTAAGCAGGGCTGTGACAGCCAGCAGACCGTTGTTCTCAATTCCAAAAATGGCTGAAGATATCATATTATAATTATTATATTTTCATCGGTCAAGAAATGCGGCGCCCGAAAAGGGCACTTTTATGGCGAGAAGAGATTGACAATCAAGATGTTGCACAGCCGAAAGATAGCTCACGGCAGGGCATACCTCTGCAATTGTGCTGCAAAGATACGATTTTTTCCGCAAACTCCCGACCAATTCTTAAAAAATCTTTTCGGGGTCTGCAGCGAAAAAAATCGGGCACGTGCCCGACCAGCTTTAAAAATTAAACAGTGCCTGTATCCCCGACCAATAAAAGGCGAAGCCGCGCAGACTAAATGCACGGCTTCTTTTTCCATTTTTGAGTGCTGAAACCGGGACGATAACCGATAGCTGCACTTATTTGTTGGCAAAGGTACGGATTTTATTCTTTAAAGACAAAAGGATCTTTTAAAAAGTCAGGCTCGGCGCACTCATCGGTCGGATATCGCTCGGTTTCGCCATTTGACGAAATTTTTATAATTTTGCACCCTATCACATATTATTATGGTAAAAGCATGGATTGAAGCTATGAGGCTGCGCACCCTGCCGGTGTCGGTTGCAGGTGTAGTTGCGGCGATAGCCCTGGCAGTGCGCGAGGGCGTTTTCGCATGGCCGCAGGCAGCCCTTTGCCTGCTGTTTGCACTGCTGTGCCAGATAGCCTCGAATTTCGCTAACGAGTATTACGATTACAAAGCCGGGCGCGATAAAGCCGGGCGCGAAGGCCCGCGCCGTGGCGTAACGGAGGGAGAGATAAAGCCCGGCGCAATGAAGCGTGCCACTTTCGCGCTTCTCACCCTTGCTGCCGTCGCAGGCCTGATTCTCACCCGGTGGGGTGGCATATGGCTCATAGCCGTGGGAGTGGCAGTGTTTTTAGGCGCGTTGGCCTACAGCACAGGGCCCTGGCCGCTATCCACCCACTGCCTTGGCGAAGTGGCTGTTATAATATTTTTCGGTATAGTGCCCGTCAACCTCACATATTATGTTATGACTCTCGGCTGGAGCGAGCCTGTATTTCTCACGTCACTCTCCATAGGCCTCATGGGCGCAAACGTGCTTATCGTCAATAATTTGCGCGATATTCCCGACGACCGAGCCGTGGGCAAGCATACCCTCGCAACAGCTTTGGGGCGCCGCGCGGTGATAGTCCTCTACTCTATTCTTGCGGCAGCCGCTGCAGCACTTATGTGCAGCGTATGGGCCGACTTAGGCAAGTGGTGGCTCGCCGTTCCGGCTGCATACCTCATTTTATCAGTTCTTATAGCGTTTGTCATGAGCCGCACCTACGGGCGCGCGCTCACACGATACCTTGGCATTACCTCGGTGCTGATGTCGGCCTATTCACTAATCCTCCTTGTGGCAGTTCTTTGCAATGGATAGCAAGCTGAAATTTAAAGCCGACATCTACGTTTCTACGGTCTACCTCTTTTTAGTGGCCGTGCTCCTGCTGTGGCTCACCCGCTTCATCTTCATATGGTATAACAACGACCTATGCGGCGAGCCGGGGTTTGGCCGGGCACTCGCGCTGAGCCTGCATGGCTTGCGCTACGACCTGTGTGCGGCAGCCTACTTCGACGCCCTCTTCATTGCCATGCGCATAATACCGGCGCCGTGGGTATATAACACTGTATATCAGAAGGTATCACTATGGCTTTACCGCATATGCACATGGATTCTCCTGGCTATAAATATCGGCGACACACCTTACTACCGCTTTACGGGCTCGCGCCTGCGGTGGAGCAACATACTCAACATTACCACCGACGGCGACATTGCCGCAATCACGGCTCAATATGCCGGCTCTTACTGGTGGGCTTTTGCCGCCGCTATAGCCCTTGCCCTGCTTCTGGAGTGGTTTATAAGGCGTGTGCGGGTCGAGCGCCCCGCGCGCCCGATGAACTACGGCTTGCGTGTGGCAATATTCCTGCTGCTCGGCTTCGGCACCTTTGCCGCCATGCGCGGGCGCCTCGGCAGCGGCACCCCCCTCTCGATTCCCGACGCAGCCTTTGCCGTACGCAAAGCCCCTGAAATCAACGCCGTGCTCAACTCGCCTTTCTGCATACTCCGCTCACTTAACCGCAGCAAAAGCAACACCGAAGCCGTGCAGACGTTCTACTCCGACAGCGAGCTGGCCGCTCTGCGCACAAGCCTCCATGCAGGAGCCGATACCGATAGCCTTAATGGACGCAACTTCGTGATTATCATCATAGAAAGCGGGGGTGCGGAGTGGGTTGACGCCCTTGCCAACCGCCCCGGCAAGCCTAAGCGTGGCTTGATGCCGTTCCTTGACTCCATAGCCGAACGGTCGACAGTTGTAGAGCATGTAATAGCCTGCAGCCGCTCGTCGTGCGGCGGAGCTACGGCAATCCTTGCCGACATCCCTGCCTTCGACCCGTTCTACTTCATGCTTTCGCCTTACAATAAGAATATTCTCGATACTCCGGCTCGACTTTTGGGCGAACGCGGCTACGACACAGCTTTTTACTACGGCTGCAAGCACGGCTCGTTCAACATTGACCAGACTGCTTTCGCCGCCGGATACACAAAGATTACCGACCGTGACAAATATGGCAACGACGACGATTACGACGGCATGTGGGGCATATTCGACTACCCTATGGCCGGGTATGTTGCCCGCGACCTCAGCAGCCTCAGCCAACCCTTCATCGCCGCATGGTTCACAATATCGGCTCACGGACCCTTCACCCTTCCCGAAGGCTTCGACACATCGCACTTCGTCCACCCCGAGCCCTCGCCCGAGCGCGGACTCGAATACACCGACCTCGCCCTGAGGCATTTCTTCGATACCGCCGCCACACAGCCATGGTACAGCAACACTACCTTCATAATCACCGCCGACCATGGCAACCGCGATTTCAAGGGCACGATATATGACAACGACTACATCCGCAACCATATACCCCTTATAATATACACGCCCGACGGCAATACCGCACCACGCCGTGTGGCCGACCGTGTGGCATCGCAGCACGACATATCGCCTACCTTGCTGTCTCTCGCCGGCTATGGCTCACCTTACATAGCCCTCGGCTCCGATATTCTTGCCGACACTTTCGACGGATATGGAATCGCCCGCACCGACGGAGGCCGCTATATAGTAGTTGGTCCGCGCTACACAATCTACACCTCGGCAAGCCTCGATTCAGTCGAGGAGGTCTACGAAACCTCCGCTGACCCGACAATGGCAAGCATCACCTCCGACTACGACGCCACTGCTGTCGACGCCATGCTCACATGGGCAAAAGCCTTTATACAGGACTATACCACACGTCTCAACAACGACCGGCTATCTATTGAGAATGAGTAACAAGCGCCTCTACGTCTTCGCGGCCTTAGCCATAGCTCTCCTATACACCGTTTTGGAGTGTCTGCAGCCTTATGCTTACGACGACATCGGCTATCTGCGCCACTTCGACAACTTCAAGGCAGCCCCTTCGGTTGCGGCCTACTTCTCTGACCTGACAACAGGCTTGAGCTGGCGTTTCAATTTCGACAACGCCCGTTTAGCCAACCAGTTGTTCGCGGCCTTGGTAGTACTGCCGCCACAGGTGCCTGCCGTTTTGATAGGTGTAGCCCTCTTCCTCACCCTCTATTGGGGAGGACAGCTTGCCGGAGTGTGGGGTCGGAATATGGCAGGATTCGGGCTACTCTGCGCGGCGTATCTTTTTCTTGAGCCATGGTATGAATTTATGCTGTGCAAAGCTTTCGCTTTCAACTATGTGCTGTCGTCGGCCATAGCTACCGGGGTGTCGCTTGCAATACTCCATAAGCAGCCTCTTGCAATATGGGCGCTGCTCATAGGTTTTGTAGCCGGAATATGGCACGAGGCCTTTACGATGTGCATCTTAGGTGGTATCACAGGAATTGTGTTAGTAAATCAGGCCTACCGCACGCGGCGCACCGCAGCATGGGCCGTTGGCCTTATTGCCGCTATAGTTTTTCTCGCGTCTGTGCCGGGAGCCCGGTACCGCGGCGCAGGCATGTTCATGCCCGAGAAGCTCTACCAACTGCAGTACGGGGTGCTCCTGGGCGCGCCCTTCTACCTCTTTACCGCCTGGGCGCTGATTGTAACTTTAGTAAAGAAATTCAGAGCACGATTTTTCAGCACGGAGCTGGCCTTCATCTTCGGAGCAGCCCTCGGCGGTTGGGCCATATGGCGCTGCTTCATGACCGATCACCGCACCGCATGGCCTATGATTCTGTTCTCATGTCTTGGCCTTGCTTACCTCACAGCCCGAGCATTGAGACCCAATAATAAAGTTGCCAACGCCTTTGGGTTGTGCGCCATAGCCGCGACCGTACTTCAGCTGTGCCTGTGTGTGCCGCATGCCGCCACTATATACCGGCAGACCATGGCAGCCCGCGCCATTGCATCCGACGGTTCAAGCGGTCATTTCACACCCGAGATGAGCTCGCTAAATGCCCCTGCATACACACTAAACCGTGTAAACTACGATATGTATCTTATCGGCGGCTTCCCCATATTCAATGTCGTGCCTGCGGAGCTCCGCGATTTCAACCCCGTAAGGGCCACTGTGCTACCCTCATCTTCGCAGGCATGGCTCTATAAAGGCCTCATCGTGCTGCCTTTCAAGCATAGGGAAAGCGACGTTATCGACGCGCGGCTGCACTTCGGCTCGCGCACTCTCGACGCCGAATGTTTACTCTCGCACTTCACCACTGAAGCCGGTCGCTTCACTTACATGGCTCCTTTCGGAGCATATCAAAGCGCCGTGCTGGGCGGTACTCTCAGCTCTATAGAAATAAACGACTCCGACTTATGACCCTTACACGCAAAAACATAGCCTACAGCCTTCCGCTACTCCTGCTCGGGGTGCTGTTCTTCGTTCAGTATCTGCTCTACCCTCCCGTGCTCGACGACGAATCGTTCCTCGGGCCGTTGAAGACCTATTTTAGCAATCCGACCCTCGACAATCTACTGTCGGGATGGTCGCAGTCAATGTCACACAGGTTTCAGAACGATAACGGACGTATTTTCAACCTTATCGCCACAGCCTTTCTCGTGATGCCCCGGTGGCTTTTCTCCCTGCTCATCACCTTCTGTGCCATGTCCATACTTTATCTGTGCTCCCGCATTGCAAGAGTGTGGCAGGCTCACTTTGCTGTATACTCGCTGATGACATTTCTTTTTGTCTTAGCCCTGCCATGGGCCGACCAAATGTTTACGGTAATGTTCTCGTTGAACTACATCCCCGCCTCGGCCTTGGCTCTGTATATCCTGCAACGATTCCTCACGGGGCGCCCAACAGCACCATGGCTCGCCTTAATTCTCGGTGTCGCAGTAAGCATATGCCACGAAGGTATAGGAGGCCCGCTGCTCCTGGGTATTCTTGTTGTTTGCGTATTCTTCCCTCAATACCGCCGGTTGAGCAATTTCCTGCTCATGGCCGGGATATGCGCGGGTATTTTCTACCTTCTGTTCCTCGTGCCCGGCACCCGCAACCGCGTATCAGGCAACGACTTTCTCCACGGTTTTCTGATTTTCTTCCGCTACCTGCACAACATCATACTCTTCATAGTGTTTGCAGGGCTGACAATCATTGCGAGGTTTAACAACAAGTGGTGGACTTCAATTAACAAACCCACACTTACAGCACTCTTCGCCACATGTGCCGGAGGCATCGGGCTATGGATGCTGTGGATGACAGGTGCCCGCCTTGCATGGTGGGTCGATGTAGCCTCACTTGCAGGTATAGGCTTTGTGCTCGCACCCGTAGCCACGCACCTCAGCAAACGCCCCTTCGCTATAGCCGGAGCTGCTCTTATAGCCGTGGCGGCACTTCAATTAGCAGCATGCCTGCCATACACGGCCCGCATGAAAAAAGACTACACGACAATCCGCGAACTCTCGGCGCAGCAAGGCCGGACCAACGTTTTCTACGACGCTTTCGAGCCGTGGGATACCCCGTGGTACGTGTTGGGGAAAACTAATTTCAACGGATTGAGGGCGTGGAACTGGTCGACATACCGCGCGGTGCCTACTATCCTAAGCGATTTCACCCCCGACTCGGCACAAAAAATCGACAGCAACATCGGCAACGCCTACATTGTAGACGGTACCGACATTGTAGTCGATTTCACAGATTTGCCTGTTCAACCCGAGGGCAATATATGGCTGAATCTCATGATTGACGGAAAGATGTACAGCATCGACACCCTGCCTATCGAGTTCACCGCAAGCGACGGGCAGCGGTGGCTCTATCTGCGGCCGGCGATTCTGAGTTTCCGCATCAAGTGGCGCAATATCAGCGGGGTGTATCAGCCTTAGCGGTGGCTTTTGCAGGCTCTTCAACCGGTAACTCGTAAGAGTTGGGGTCGGCTTCCATAATAAAGTTCTTGCGGGTGAAGATTGCCACCACGAGTACCACAACGATTACGCAGCCGTTGAAAACGAAAGCGAAGTTGGGGTCGCCCTGGGCATCGAAAAGCCGCTTTGCACCGCTTATTATGAAAGGCACCAGAGAGATGCCCACATAGTTGCAGGTGAGCAGGTAAGAGAAGTAGGCCGTCGATTTGGCCGTGTTAGGAGCGATGTAACTTGTCTTATCGTAAATCACAGGCTGGATAACACCGTAGCCGAGGCCCATGATAAAGACGCCGAGCACATATGTCCAGTAGGTGTGCAACAGTCCGACAGCAAACAGACCTACGATGCAGAAGAGTATAGCCACCTGCATGGTGTATTTGCCCACCACCGAAATTATCTTCGAGAGGAAGAAGCCCGAGAGTGTAGCTGCAGTGAAGAACATTGCCGTAGCCACGCCCACATCACCCGTCGAGAGGTGATAGTGGTTCATAACAAAGGGCAGGTAGTATGAAACGACCTCGGTGCCGTAGGTTGCCATGAAGTAGAGAGCCATGGCGCCGATAAGGAGCATGAGCGAGAGACGGCCCTGGAAGTGGAAGTTGACATTGGCAGGACGCTTGGCAGCCACCGATTTGCGTATATCGTCGTCCGACGGGCGGGCAGGCTCCTTGCGGGGCTGCATTGGCGGAGGCGTCACCTCAATCTTGTGCTTGTCAATGTAAGCCGTTGACATAAACGGGATGAGACACAGCGGGATAATGGGCACCATATACACAATGAATGAGAGGTGCCAGCTTATCGAGGCAATCCAGCCAACGAAAAGAGTGGCGAAAATAACCGTGAAGTTGGAGATTCCCGACTTCATGCCCAACTGACGCGTGCGCGCCTTACCCACAAAGTTCTGCGAGATAAGACTGGCGGCAAGAGGTATCACAAGGCCGCAGCCAACGCCTAAAAGGCAGCTCAGGAGTATAAGTTGCACCATGGTGGTGGCGAAGAAATAAAGCACACCGGTGAGGGTATAGAGTGCAAGACCGAGGCCGAGTATAAAAATCTGGTTCTTGGGGGTACAGATTTTTCCCGACCCTAATATAAAGGGAATGGTAACGAGGTTGGGGAGAACTGTAAGGAGCTGAATCTCGAGCTCGGTGACATCTTTGAACACATGGTCGAGCTTGCCCATGATAGGCGATATGGCCAAGCCGGGCAGATTCACTGTCAGCGATATCGAGAGGATAGCCAATAGCGAAATCAGAGGTATTTTTCCGCAACCGGAGTCTACGTATTTCATAGATAGGAGGAAAATAAAAGTTGAACTTAATAAGTGGTGTACCCGGAGCAGAAAATTTATGCGCTCTTACATCTTCTAACGCACTCAGGCGCGCCGAAGTTCAAAGCTAACGATTTTGCAGCGATTTTTACGATATAGTAAAAAAAATCAATCGCAAACCCGCGTCTGGGGGCTTGTAGGCGCGATTATGAAATTTTTGCTTAAAAACACTTTAACCATTTGAGCTTCCCATATGTTATTCTTCCGTACCCCGAATAGAAAAATCTCTTCAAAAAGAGACTATGTCGCACCCTGTAAATTAACATTTATAACAAAATTCAAATTTACAACTTAGTTTTTTCATACAACACTTTCAACTCCCACAAAATCACTATTTATTATGAGAACGACGGTAACAGCCTTATTGATAGCAGCCTTAGGCTGCGCGCAGGGTGCGCAGGGAGCAACATCGCCTGCCGACAGCCTCGGCGGCGACGGAAACCGCATAGAGTTCAAGCGCACATCACCCGAAGTCAAGGAAATACTAAAACGCAGCCGCCCCGAAGACCCTCACTCGGTGCCTGTACCCAACTTTGTGGTGAAATCTTCCAACAACAATTTCATTATGGCCATAGGCGGCATGATCAACCCTATTATGGGCGGAGATATAGGCAATAACCTCTACAAACAGTCGGGGGCCGGTATCAGCTTCGTAACCAACCAGATACCCGTACCGGCAAAGAGCGGCCACAAAGGCGACTTCTACATCAACCCGCTTAACGCCACTGTCGACCTTCAGATTACCGGCCTTGCCAACACTCCCAACGAAATCTCGGGATACGTGAAAATCGGTACCAACGGCATCAACAGCAACGTTGTGCTGCAGCGAGCATATATCACCTACCGCCACTTCCAGGCAGGTATGCAACTAACGCTCGCGCAGGACGCCTATGCTTGCCAGCCTCCGACAATCGACCCCGAGGGTCCCTCGGGCTGCCTTTCGGCCGTGGCCTACGAAGTGGCATATAAATCGAAGAGCTACAACGGCTTCCGCTTCGCTGCCGCTCTCGATGTGCCTTCGTTCTACTCTTCGAACGGCTACTACCGCGGTCGCGACTATCCGAAATACGACGGCAAGCAAGTCGACATCTCGGCCGACCAGGTTATCCCCGACATCCCTGCGTGGGTTGAATACAGCTTCTCGCAGTGGAACCGTATCCGCCTCACCGGCCTGCTCCGCAACTTCCACTACCGCGATGTAGTTGCCGGCAAGACCCGCTACGCTCCCGGCTATGGAGTGATGCTCTCCGGCAACATCAACCCTGTGAAGCCGCTCATCGTATACTACCAGCTTGCTTACGGCAAAGGCATAGGAGCCTACCTGCAGGACCTTGCAGGGCAGCAGTTCTCCTACACTCCCGATGACTCGCGCCCCGGCCGCATGACACCTTCGGCGATGATGGGTGCCAACATAGGCATAAGCTACAATGCCACCTCGCGACTGCAGTTCAACGCCATGTTCTCGGAGAGCCGTATATGGGGCGTGAAGGACTACGCCACCGCTCCCGACTCTGAATGCAACTACAAGTATGCTCTCTACGCCGCCGTGAACTGCTTCTACAATATCACCCCCTACCTCCAATGGGGCATAGAATACATCTGGGGCCACAAGCAGACCTGGGACATGGGCGGAGCACACGACAGCCGCCTGCAGACTCAGATAGCCTTTACCTTCTGACAACAAACAAATTACATAAACAACATAAAAACTTAGAGTTATGAAAGGCATCAACACCGGCTACGGCACAAAGCTGCCTTACTGGGCCCTGGTCAACCTCTACGTGATATACATTATCACGTCGATTCCGGGTCTGGCAATCTCGCCTATCATGGGCGACCTCACCCGCATATTCCCGGGCACAAGTCAGCTCGAGACCCAGTTCCTTACGCTGGGCCCGAATATCGCTGCCATCCCCTTCGTGTTCCTCGGAGGCTGGATAGGCACGAAGTTCAACAACATGAAGCTCCTTAACTGGACCTGCGTTTTCTACGGCATCGGCGGCGCCCTCTTCTTCATAGCGCCCAACATGCTCACCCTCATCATCCTGAGCTTTGCCATAGGCATAGCCGCCGGCATTATCTCGCCGCTTGCGAGCGCCTTCGTCTCCGACCTTTTCAACGGCGAGCAGCGCACCAAGCAGTACGGTTATACCTCTGCCGTGCTTAACCTCGTGCTCATGGCATCGACCATCGCCACCGGTTACCTTGCAAAAGTAAACTGGCGTCTTCCCTTCCTTATCTACCTGTTGCCTTTCGTGCCTCTGTTCTTCGCTGCCAAATTCAAGAATTACATCAAAGAGCCGGCCGACATCCGCAAAGGCGACGCCAAGAAAATCAACGTTCCCAAGGTGCACTACAAGTTCTCTCAGAACGTGAACATGCCTATGCTCATCCGCTATTGCGCCTACTATTTCTTCATTACCCTCGTAATTGCGGCAATCAGCCTCTACGTGCCTTTCCGCTTCACCAACTCGGCGGTTGCGGGCGACCTCACCTCGATACTCTTCCTCGGTATCATGGCCTCGGGCTTCACCCTTAACTTCGCCCTGAAGTTCCTCAAGAACCACGTGGCCATAGCCGTTATGCTCTTCGTGCTCATAGGCTTCGTGCTCATGGTAATCTCCGACGCCGCCGTTGTGGTTGGCATAGGCATCCTCATCGCCTCTTACTTCTACGGCGTAGCCCAGCCTTACTACTACGACCGCCTGTCGATTGTCTCGACCCGCGTTGCCCTTACCCTGACCATGGCATGGTTCGCCGTAATGGACTCCATAGGCAACGTTGTGGCTCCCTTTATCATCGACGGTATTGCCAAGGTTCTCGGTCACCCCACCTCCAAAGACCCGATGATGGCTTTCCGCATCTGCATGTGGATGTGCTTCGCAGCCCTCGCTATCGTGGTTGTACGCAAGGTGATAGTATCGGCACGTAGCCGTCACGGCCACACCGAAGAAGCTCCCGTGCGTCTGGGCGACTCCGTGAACCCCATGCCCGCAAAGAAAACTGCAGCCGACGCCGCCAAGAGCGCCTCTCAGAAATAAAACTCCCCTATAACCAAAACGTTAACTAACATGTACAAGCCAAATTTAAAGAACACAGAAGCCACCGAGTTCGTGCTCAACGAGTACACCCGAGGCTATGCGCAGTGCATCGACAACAACTGGAACTACGCCGTCTATGCGCAGGACCCGTCGGTGAGCATCTACCAGAATGAGTACAATGCCGGGTATGTGCAGGGCAAGGTGCAGACCAATCGTGTGATAAAAGCCACGCGTAACAATACCTGGAAGTGGTATGTGCTCGACGAAGGCCCCGGTGCCGACTCCACTCAGATTCCCGAAGGTGGCGTGCAGATAGCGCGCGACGCCCTCGTAGAGAACTACAACTACCTCACGGGGTGGGCCGAGAAGAATGCCTCCGACGAAAAGACCATAGGCATCATAAGGCTCATGTTCCGTATGCTCGGCATCTACGACGGCGCCGCCGACAAGCCTGCCCGCACTAACGTGACTTTCGACGACCTCAAACTTGCCAATATGGACCCCGAGGATGCTCAGATGCACACCGGCGACGAGCCCCTCACCTTCATCGACATCTACTTCATCAACGCTCAAATGGACCTTTGGGACGCTATCGCCAAGCCCCTCGGCGTAGCCTTCAACAAGGTAGCCAAAGACGATGAGGAGAACACAATCCACGACGGTTGCCACGACCTGCGCCTCAAACCCGGCCGGTGCTCGGGCTTCGTAAAGCGTCTCGACAACGGCGACATTATCTGGACTCACACCAGCTGGTGCTGCCTCATGGCCCAGACCTGTGCCATGACCTATGTAATCGGCGACGACTTCCTCACCCAGAACTCTTTCTGCCCGGGACAGTTCGGCTCAAACACCGACTACGGCTTCAACAAGCACGGCATAGGTTTCAACGAAACCACCGAGACCTATTTCTACAATGAATCGAAGACCGTGGGTGTATGGCTAACATGGCGTGCCGCGGCAGCCGAGAACTTCGCCCGCTCTATCGACGAGTTCTACGAGTACTGCAAAATCGACAACACGGGCACATACCTCAACGCCTATATGCTGGTGGATGCTTTCCGCGGCGAGTTCGGCATGATCGATATGAGCTATGCCCGCTTCGCACTCTTCAAGAGCGACGGCAGCACCCTCACCGTAACCGACTCTACCGGCTATGAGCCTACGTTCCTCGACTGGGATCACCACCTGGTTACCACCGACCATGTAATTGGTTGCAACATACCGAGCTACAAGCGTATATGGCGCGAGCTCCAGACTATCGACGGAGCACCTAAACGTCGTTTCCAGCTCTACCGCAACCTCCCCAACGTCTCCGACATCGACTCTGCCAAAGAGCTCATTACCTTCAACTCGAGCTACGAGCCTATCTCTATCGCAGGCCGTTGGGACAAGGGCTACGGTACCTCTGAGTTCCTCCGCTACCAGCCTCACGGCTCTATCGACGCCAAAGCCTTCAGCACCGCCGAAATCAGGAAGGTGCTCGGCTCACTCTCCTACCGCCCCTCGCTCACGGGCAAGGCAACTTCGTTCTGGATGAAATACGGCACTCCGAGCATCGACGGCACACCGTTCATATGGTCGCAGTCGGTATTCGCTCCCTATAAGGAGCCCGAGGAAGTCGACTGCATCCCCGACGCTATCGACGGCCGCTGGAACCGTGTAAAACTGTTCATGGAATAAAAAACTACTGTTATGGCTAAATATACACCCAATTTCAAGAATACTCCCGCGACAGAATACGTCCTCGACGAGTACACAAAAGGCTACGCCCAGTGTGTGGACAACTGCTGGAACTACGCTTTCTATGCTCAGAACCCCGCCGTGAGCATATACCAGAACGAATACAACGCCGGATATGTGCAGGGCAAGGTGCAGGGCAACGATCTTCTGCGCGCAACCCGCAACAACTCGTGGAAAAACTTCCTCGTAGGCGCAACCCCGCAGGACGCCATCTCGGTTGAAGTAAAGCCCGAGTACCTCACTGCCTGCACCGAGACCCTCGTCACCAACTACAACTACACCTACCAGTGGGTGCTCGAGCGCCGCGATGATAATCTCGTGAAAGGTATCATAAGGCTCATGTTCCGCATGTTAGGTATCTACGAAGGAGCTGCCGGGCTGCCCAACCGCACATCGGTTGCTATCGAAGACCTTGCCCCCGCAGCACGTGCCGAAGGTCAGCTCACACTCGGCGCCGGCGACACGCCCCTCACTTTCCTCGACGTTTACTTCCTCAACACCCAGTATGACCTCTTCGATGCCGTAGGCGACAAGATTGGCCTCGTAATGGGCTACGGAACAGCCAAGAAGAAAGACGGCAAGAGCGAGAAACCCGACCACTGCACCGCTTTCACCAAGATGATGCCCGACGGCACCATCTACTGGACTCACAACTCGTGGTGCTGCTTCTGGGCTCAGTCGTGCGCCGTGACTTATGTGATAGGCGACGACTTCGTGACGCAGAACGCCAACTGCCAGGGCCAGTTCGGCTCAAATACCGACTTCGGCTTCAACGGCAAGGGCATAGGTTTCAACGAGACCACGCACGTCGACCTCTACGACAAGACCCGCGTGGAAGGCATATGGCTCGCATGGCGTTCGGCAGCCGCCGAGCAGTTTGCAGGCTCTATCAACGAGTTCTACGACTACTGCAAGCTCGACAACACCGGCACCTACCTCAACGGTTACCAGATTGTCGACTCCAATACGGGCGAAATCGGTCTGCTCGACATGAGTTACAACCGTTTCGTGCTCTTTACGTGCAACGGCAAGGAAATCAAGATAATCGACTCCACCGGTTATGTTCCCAACCACCTGGACTATGACCACCACCTCATCAGCCCGACACACATCTTCGGTGTCAACCAGCCTGTATCGTGGTGGGTAGGCTATGAGCTCGAGAGCATGAATCTACGCCCCATGCGACGCAACCAGCTTTGGGCGCGCCTCCCGACGGTTCAGGATATAGAGACGGCCAAGGCGCTCGTAACCTACACCGAAGACCGCGAGCCGCTCTCTATCTACGGGCGCTGGGATCTCGGTTACGGCACTACCGAACTGCCGCGCACACGCCCCGACGGCTCGGTGGACGCCAAAGCCTGTTCTACCGAAATAATCAAGGATGTGCTCTCCTCGCTCAGCCGCAAACCGGCTGTCGACGGCAAGGCTACATCGTTCTGGATGAAATTCGGTACTGCATCTATCAATCAGCTCCCCTTTATCTGGAGCCGCTCGCAGTTCAAAGACCTCAAGCAGGACGAGAGCGTGGACTTCGTGCCCGACGCCCTCGACGGCCGCTGGAACCGCGTGAAGATGTTTATGGAATAGCACTCCGAAGCCACGCCCCGGCGTGAGCTTTCAAAGATAGCAAAACAGGCTGCCCCTGAGCCGGGGCAGCCTGTTTTAATTATATGAGGGATAGTGCTTATTTCACGAATACTTTGCTTACAGAAGCACCCTGGCGGCGGATGTAAACGCCGTTTGCGGGTTCGGCAACGCGTACGCCCTGGAGGTTGAAGTATTCAACGGGAGCGTTTGCGTCAACGGCAACTTCTTCAACACCGTTGGAAATCTTGGTGACGCTGAGCACGGGAGTCTCGTTCTCGAAAGATACTACCATGCTGTATACACCCGATTCCATCATGAACGACTTGGCGCTCGATGCGTTGATATTCACTGCATAGAGAGTGAGGGGAGCGGTAGCGTTGTTGCTCTCGGTAAATTCAATGGGAGTGTCGGCCTCGGCTGCGCCCCAACGGTTGCCACCGTTTACAGCGCCCCAGTCAGCGCCAATAAATTCGCTGAAGCTGAAGTAGCCTTTGCCTTCTGCGTTGGCACCGTTCACGTTAATGCTCTCGATAGAGAACTCATTCCCGTTCTTGGCCATTGCAACGCCGTCGGCTGTGCTCCAGTTGGTGTCGTTCACATTACCAAGTACATAGAGAGTCTCGGGAACATAGGCGGGAGTGGGGTCAATGGTGATGTCGTCAACCTTGGTGAGGGTAACGGTCATTTCCTTGAAGTCGACAGTTACATTGTAGATTGCCTGAGCTGCCTTGAAGGCGTGTTCGCTTTCTACGAAAGTAACGGGAGTACCGGCGATAGCGGGGGTATCGTTGACCTCAGCACCGTAGCGGGTCATGTCGGCCCACTCGAGGTTAGCGGCGGTTGTGAACGAGAAGTAGGTATCCTCGGTGCCGTCGGCGCCGGGCATTTCTACATTTTCAATAGTGAAGGTGTAGCCGTCCTTTGTCATGAGAAGGGCGTTCTCCGGGAGCCAGTTGCAAAGGTTACCAACGATATAGAGAGCTTCGGGAGCTTCAACAACGGGGTCGGGGTCTTCACCTTCTTCGCTCTTGGCAATCTTCACGGTCATTGTGGTGAGGTCAAGGGTAATGTCGAGCTTCACGGGAGCCTCTACCATGAACGACTGGTCACCCGCCATTATAGCGTTGGCTTCGGTGAATGAGGGAGCGAAGTCGGCTTCGGTGGCACCGTAGCGAGCGCCGATAGAAGCCCAGTCGCCGGCAGTGCCTTCGTTCTGGCAGAAAGAGAAGTAGCCGTATGCGGTGCCCATTTCAGTACCGATTTCCACTTCTTTGCCTTCAAAGATGCCGTCGGCAGTTTTGGTAAGGGCGAGAACGTTGGTGGGGTTCCAGCTTGCGCCGTTCACGTTACCGATAACGTACATCGTTTCAGGGAACACTTCCTTACCGGATACGGTGAGGACACCGGTGTCGGCGTTCTTGTCGAGAACGAAAGAGAAGGTGTATTCACCCGAGCCGATGGAGAAAGCGTTGCCCGACTGCGAAGCAGTGTACTCAGTACCAACAGCAACGGCGATGTCATTGCCACCTGTACCGTAGATGTTGACACCTGCTTTCATCTTGAAGTAGCTTGTGGCGGCAGTAAGATTGTACTTGCCTTCCCACACGTTCTCGGTACCGGCTTTGAGGGTGAGAGGATAGGTTGTGAGATCCTCATTCCAACCGCTGCCGAAGTCACCCACGAGGTAAACGGTGTCATACTCGTTTTCCTGCGAAGCACCTACTGCTTTAAGAGTCTTGGTGTTATAGTCGAAAGTGATAGTAGCTTTTGTCCAGGTGCCGTCGGTCTTGAGATTGCCGCCACCCGAAGAGAGCACATATTCTTTATCGAGAGCGAGTGCGCCGTAGCTTCCGCCCCAGTTATCGTTACCCCAGGTAGCATCGGCAATTTTAAATTCGCCGGCAAAGTTCTCTACGTCAATAGAGTAAGTGTTGGTTGCCTCATCATAGGCGAGTTGCCATTGCGGCGTAGAACCCCAGCCATTCATACCACCTCGTATATAGAGGGGTGGGGGCTGCATTTGCGGCCACGGCCACAAGCAGCGAAACAAGAAGTAAGTAAAATTTTTTCATGATAATATATTTGGTTAATATCTTCGGTAAGTAAGGTGCTGACAATGCGCCCTAAGGTGTGGGCGAGTGTTGGTATCTCTACATCGGCAAAATTAGCAATTTTTTTGGAGTGCACAGTAAATTTAACTATGTTTAACCATTAATCGCTCTTTAGTATCTCTCATGCCTCGGTATCGAAAAAAATTCGTAATTTTGCAGACTTCAACGAAGCAATAGAGATGAAATTTACCCTCCAACATACATCAAGCGACTGCCGGGCGCGCGCCGGCCTCATCGAAACGGACCACGGCACTATCGAAACGCCTATTTTCATGCCCGTGGGCACGGTAGGCTCGGTGAAAGGTGTGCACTTCCACGAGTTGCGCGATGACATCAAAGCGCAGATTATCCTCGGCAATACATACCACCTCTACCTGCGCCCGGGAATGGACGTTATATCCCGCGCCGGCGGCCTGCACAAGTTCAACGGCTGGGAGCGCCCTATCCTCACCGACAGCGGGGGCTTCCAGGTGTTCTCGCTAAGCGGCAACCGCAAGCTTACCGAGGAGGGCGCCGCTTTCCGCAGCCATATCGACGGCTCGAAGCACCTTTTCACGCCCGAGAACGTTGTTGACATACAACGCACAATAGGTTCCGACATAATGATGGCGCTCGACGAGTGCGCTCCCGGTACATCGGACCGCGCCTACACCCGCCGCAGCCTCGACATGACCAAGCGCTGGCTTGAGCGCGGCTGGAAGCACTACAAGTCTACAGAGCCCCGCTACGGCCACTACCAGTCGTATTTCCCCATAGTGCAGGGCTGCACCTACCCCGACATGCGCCGCGAGGCCGCCGAGCACGCTGCAGCTCTCGGTGCCGACGGTTATGCTATCGGAGGTCTGGCCGTAGGTGAACCCGCCGAGGTGATGTACGATATGATAGAGGTAGTGAACGAAGTGCTGCCCACCGACCGTCCCCGTTACCTTATGGGCGTTGGCACTCCTATCAATATATTGGAGGCCATAGACCGCGGTGTGGATATGATGGACTGCGTGATGCCTACGCGCAACGGCCGCAACGGCACGCTCTTCACTCCCGAAGGCACCATGAACATGCGCAACCAGAAGTGGGCCAACGACTTCTCGCCGCTGTGGCCCGACGGCCCCTCGTATGTCGACCGCGTGTACACGAAGGCCTATGTGCGTCACCTCTTCATTGCCAACGAGCTGCTGGCCATGCAGATAGCATCGATACATAACCTCGCTTTCTACCTCTGGCTCGTGGGCGAGGCCCGCAAACACATCTTCGCAGGCGACTTCCACGCCTGGAAAACCATGATGGTTGAGAAACTCGGCCGCCGCCTCTGACACCCCCACACCGCAACTCCCGCCCTGATGTTCAAAATCATAGACCGCTACATACTGCGCAAGTTCCTCGGGACTTATGTATTCGCCATCATACTTCTGCTGGCCATTGTGGTCATGTTCGACGTCAACGAGAAATTCGACTCCTTTGTCAAGGCGCCACTCCACGCCACCCTCTTCGACTACTTCCTCAACTTCCTGCCCTACTTCGCCAACCAGTTCTCTCCGCTGTTCACCTTCATCGCCGTCATCTTCTTCACCTCGAAGCTTGCGGGCAACAGCGAGATCATAGCCATGCTCTCCACGGGCATGAGTTTCAAGCGGTTGCTTCGGCCATACCTCATAGGAGCGGCCATAATAGCTGCGGCCACCTTCGTGCTCAGCGCCTACATTATCCCTCCGGCCAACCAGAAGCGAATAGCCTACACCAACACCTACGTTAAAAACAAACGCGTTGACTACGGCTCCAACATCATGCTCATGGTAGCCCCGGGGCAGATTGCCTACATGAGCCGCTACGACAATATCTCGAAGAACGGCCACCGCTTCTCGCTCGACCTCTTCGACAGCACCAAAGTGCTCACCTCGCGCCTCACAGCCACCACTATCAAGTGGGATACGCTCTACCAATGGACGGTGAACGACTATGTGAAGCGCGATTTCACCCCAGAGCGCGAGTATATAGAGAAAGGGCGCAGCCGCGACACCAGTATAGCCTTCGAGCCCCGCGACTTCCTGATCGCCGAGAACGACCACGAGATGATGACCTCGCCCGAGCTCTCGGAGTATATCAGGCGCCAGAAAATGCGCGGCGTGGGCAATATCAAGACTTTCGAGGTCGAAAAAGAGCGGCGCTACGCCATGACTGCCGCGGCATTTATCCTCACCGTGATAGGCATGACACTCTCGGTGAAGAAGCAGAAAGGCGGCATGGGCCTGAACATAGGCATAGGCCTGGTGCTGAGCTTCAGCTACATCCTCTTCATGACCATTACGCAGACCTTTGCGCTGAGCGGCCTCACCTCGCCAATGGTGGCAATGTGGATTCCGAACGTTATCTACATTATAATAGCCATAGTGCTCTACCGCCGCGCCTCGCGAGGGTAAAGCCGTTTATTTTGCCCGGCGATAGCCGTTATTTGGTCAATAATGTGTAACTTTGCTCTCTGAATCTTAGAGACAAGACACATTATTATGAAACTTCGATACATTGCCGCTGCTCTCGCTCTCATTCCACTGTGCTCCTCCGCCACCATAGGCGCCATGCGCGATAAATCGGTGGGTGCCTTGGCGCAGTATACCGCACCGGCAGCAAGTCCTGCACGCCCCGACGTGGTTTTCATGCCCGACGGCGAAAGCTATGTCGAGCGCTCGGCCGACGGCAAATCGCTCATTATAAAAGAAATTGCAAGCGGAAAGGAGACCGGCAAGCTCTTCGACGTGACATATACCCGCGAGACCCAGCTCCCCGACTTCGAGGGCTTCATGCTGAGCCCCGACGCCTCGAAGGTGCTCGTATGGCGCGACTCGCGCAGCATCTACCGCCGCTCTACCACGGCGCAGTACTATGTGTATGAGGTGCGTTCGCGTCTACTCAAACCACTCTCCACGGCTCACCCGCGGCAGAGCGTGCCCCTCTTCTCGCCCGACTCGCGCATGATAGCTTTCGTGGCCGAAGGCAATATCTATGCTGCCAAACTCGACTACGGCACCGAAGTGGCCGTCACCGACGACGCCGAGCCCGGCAAGATTATAAACGGCGCCACCGACTGGACCTACGAGGAGGAGTTCGGCACAACATCGCTCATGACATGGGCGCCCGACAACCTCACCCTGTGCTATGTGCGCACCGACGAGAGCGATGTACCCCTCTACACCCTGCCGATTTACGCCGGAACTTGCGCCCCCGAAGAGCAGTATGAGCTCTACCCGGGCGTGATGAGCTACAAATATCCCGTTGCCGGGAAACCCAACTCCACGGTCACCGTACACAGCTACGATGTGGAGACCCGCAAGACCAAGCAGGTGGAGCTCCCCTCAGGCGCAGGTTATTACATACCTCGCATTGAGTACGGCCCCAAGCCTTCGATGCTCATGATTTCGACCCTCAACCGCGACCAGAACCGCTTCGAGCTCTTCCAGGCCAACCCCAAGTCGACGGTAA
This sequence comes from uncultured Porphyromonadaceae bacterium, assembly GCA_947573485.1. Lineage (GTDB taxonomy): Bacteria > Bacteroidota > Bacteroidia > Bacteroidales > Muribaculaceae > CAG-873. Next base: position 35,445 of record CANPGB010000029.1, read on the forward strand.
CGCGCTCGGTGTATACCGACGAGGCCAAGGCATGGATTCAGGAAATGGTGTACAGCACCCTCACTTTCGGTGAGAACTCTTTCGTGGTAGCCTCTGACGCCGACGGCTTCACACGCTTCTACGAATACTCATATGCAGGTGCCAAGATTGCCGACATCTCGCAGCCCGGGGTCGACGCCACCGTATATTACGGCAGCGACGCCGCAGGCAACCGCTACTTCCAGGCTGCCGCTCCCCGCCCTATGGACCGCACCATTTACCGCCTCGACCGCAAGGGGGTGTACACGGCAGTCAGCGCCGACAAGGGCACCTCGGCAGCCGAGTTCGCCCCGGGTTGCCGATATATGGTGCTGAGCTACAATGCCATTGACAAGGTGCCCGTGTACTCGCTCAACAAGGCCGACGGCAAAGAGATACGCGTGCTTGAAGACAATGCCGCACTTGCCTCAAAGACGTCCTCGCTGCAGCCCCTCAAAGAGTTCATAACAGTGCGCGGCGACGGCGGCGAGGAGCTTAACGGCTATATCGTCAAGCCCCGCGACTTCTCGGCCTCGAAGCGTTACCCGGTGATTATGAGCCAGTACAGCGGCCCCGGCTCGCAGCAGGTGCTCGACAAGTGGACCCTCGACTGGGAGGCTTACTTCGCCTCGCAGGGCTATATTATAATATGTGTCGATGGTCGCGGCACGGGCGGTCGCGGTGCCGCTTTCCGTACCGCGGTATACAAAAACCTCGGCCACTACGAGACGCTCGACCAGCTCGCCGCCGCACGCTATGCCGCGTCGCTGCCTTACGTCGACGCCTCACGCATAGGTATTTACGGTTGGAGCTACGGCGGCTACGAAGCCCTTATGTGCGCCTCTGCCGAAAACTGCCCCTACGCCGCCGCTGTGGCCATAGCCCCTGTCACCGACTGGCGCTTCTACGACACCGTTTACACCGAGCGCTTCATGCTCACCCCTCAGCAGAACGAGCGCGGCTACACCGATGCCTCGGCGATAGGCCGCGCCCTGCACCTCGGCTGCCCGCTGCTGATGATGTACGGCACTGCCGACGATAACGTACACCCTGCCAACACCTTGCAGTACGTTTCCACCCTCCAGAGCGCAGGTATACTCTGCGACATGTTTGTCTTCCCGCAGATGAACCACTCTATCAACGGCTGCAACGCCCGCGCTGTGGTGTATGCCCGCATGCTCTCTTTCTTCAACGATAAACTGCGTTGAGCATGAATATACGCACCTCCGACAAACCCACCGACATTACCCTGAGGGCACTGTGGCGCAACTGGTCGATAGGCTTCGGCGCTATCATTGTGCCGCTTGTGGCCGCCCTCTTCGTGCCCAAGATATGGATTCCCTTCATATGCCTTGCCGAGGCGTGGCTGCTGATTTCGCTCATGCGCTCCGACATCGCCAGTGGCATAAGCGCCTGCTCGCTGCTCATCTACGTTGTATCAAGAGTGCTGCTCATCACCGCCCTGTGCATGTTTGTGGTGGTTATTCTGTGCACCGACTGGCTCGTGCCGACGGTCATACAACTCGACCTGTATAACAGCGAGATACCCTTTGTAACCTGCCTTGTGGAGTTCCCCGTCACGGCCTTTCTGTGCGCGCTCAGCCTCTTCGCGGGCTTCGGCTCGCGCCACTGCCGCGAGTGCCAGCAGCGCAACGGCTACTATGCCGGCGACAGCATCGTGGCCACGCTCTACTACCGCGAGGCCCGCTATCAGGTGGCAATTCTACTGTTGGTGTCGCTGGCTCTGGGCGCCGTTGAATACTGGTACTATTTCGCCCGGTATATCAACGCCAACATGAACAACCCCGACCGCTTCTTCTTCAACTACATGCCGTTGGCCATGTATGGGCTCTCGCTCTTCTTCATGGGCGGCCGCTACACCAACCTGCGCACGCTCTACGACGCCCTCGCCGCCACCAAAACCGGCCACGCCAACTCAACGGTGGTGCGCTACCTGATATTCGCAGGCAACGACATGCTGCTCAGGCAGAACCCCGACGGACGCTGGGATACCCCCGCCGAGAGCATCATAGGTCGCACCCAGGCCATAGGCGAGAAGCAGAGCCGCAACATACTTGAAGAAATCACCGGCGTAGCCGACTACGCCCTGCGCTACTGCTTTACCAACGAAGGCTTCGCAACGGGCTCAAACGTAATACATTACGCAGCCTTCGTCGACGGCGACGAGCGCCCCGCCCTTAAAGACTCCGAGCAGTGGTTCACGGCATATATGGTAGATGCAGCCCTTGCCGCCAACGCCCTTGAGCCTGTGCTCGCCAACGAGCTCTACCGTATCCACACCATGACAATGGCGTGGAAGACCTACGACCGCAAGGGCGAACGCCTCTATCCCATAAAGCATTACCGCCCAACTTTCCGCTTCGGCGACCTGAAGGACTGGCAGATAGACTACGACGACCCCGTATGGTTCGACATCGCGGCCAATAACGAAGACCGCCTCTTCTTCCGCACGCGCCGTTTCTGGCACCGCCTCACCGGCGTATTCCGCACCAAATCAGAGCCCTCGGGACAATGAAAAAGCCGCTCATAGCCATACTCGGGCCCACGGCTTCGGGCAAGACGCGCCTCGGAGTGGCTCTCGCACGCCACCTCGGGGGCGAAATTGTAAGCGCCGACTCCCGCCAGGTGTACCGCGGCATGGACGTGGGCACGGGCAAAGACCTTGGCGAGTACGGCGACGTGCCCTATCACCTTATCGACATCGCCGACGCAGGCCATAAATACAACCTCTACGAGTACCTGCGCGACGCACGCCACGCCCTTGCCGACATCGAAAGACGCGGCAAGCAGGCGATAATCGTTGGTGGCACCGGCATGTATCTCGAAGCACTTCTGAAAGGCACGGAACTGCCCGAAGTGCCCGAGAACAGCGAGCTGCGGCAAAGTCTGCGCGGCAAAACGCTCGACGAGCTCACGGCTATCCTCGCCGCTACCAAAACGCTGCACAACACTACCGACGTCGACACCGTGCAGCGGGCCATACGCGCCATAGAGATAGAGACTTACTACGCCGCGCACCCCGACGAGGCCGCGCGCGCCAAGAACCCCGAGCCGCTGCCAGCACTGATAATCGGCGTGGACGTGCCGCGCGACACGCGCCGCGAACTTATCACGGCACGCATGCGCCGACGCTTCGACAGCGAGAACATGCTCGCCGAAGTCGAAGGCCTCATAGCGTCGGGCGTCGACCCCGAGGCGCTTATCTACTACGGACTCGAATACAAATTCCTCACCCTGCACCTGCTTGGACGCCTGAGCCGTGCCGAAATGGAAGAACAGCTCGAGACGGCCATACATCAGTTTGCCAAGAGGCAGATGACATGGTTCAGAGGTATGGAGCGCCGCGGATTCAAGATTCACTGGCTGCCCTACGACATGCCCGAAAACGATTTCTGCTCGGCTGTAGACGGCCTCCTGCCCGATGCGTAACACCCTTGCCGCAACACTCGCCCTCCTCCTGTGCGCCGCCCTACCCTGCCCGGCGCAGGAACTCACCACCATAAGCGAGCCTGCCGCAAGCCTCAACTACCACCTGCGCCTGGAGCCGCCACGGCTCACCTCTGCCTCACTCACCCTTTACTGGAACTACAGCGACAGCGCCAACTACATGGCGGCCACGCTCGACATACCCCCTGCCGGTGCCGACGACCCTCTCACCGGTTTCAGCACCGACTACCGCATAGTGGCGCGGCGCAACGGCGCCGATAGCCTCTGCACTGCAGGCACAATGCGCTCGCAGTATCCCTCGGGGAAAAATGCGGGCTTCTCGGCGGTTCTCAGCGCCGATGCCACGGGAGCATCGCTGTGCCTCGGAGCACAGAGCATCGACACCTATATTGCCGTACCCTTCGACCGCGCCACACCGGGTGCCATAGGCTACAGCTGCAGCCGCAACCTGCGCGAGCTGCGCAACAACATCAGGCTTACACCTCTCCGCACCCTCGCGCCCTGCCCCATTACAGACATCGACAGCCTGCAGTCACACCTCGCCCGCAGCACCGACCCGCGCGAAGGCTTCTGGGCCTACCTCGACCGCGACACCGACCCTGCCAAAGCAGCCCTCGGCGGCTTCTACACCCTGGCTACCGTGGCCGACAGCACCACCGGCGCCTACTCCATAGTCTACATCGACGGCTCACGTGCGGCAGCCTCGGAGTGGAGAGCCATGGATCTCAAAGGGCGCCTCCACCCCACTATCTTCAAGGGGCACTTCGACCTTGTGTGGGTAGAGCCCGACGGCAATGTGCTCAGCGAGGAACTGAACGCCGATTTCGACGAGAACAACAGCATACTCACCCTACGTTTTCCGCTGCACAAAGCCTCGGTTCGCTTCCGTAAAATCCCGAAATGAAAAAAATCATCAGAAAAATTTGCACATATTGAATATATGTGCTAATTTTGCAGTCGAAAATCGGCTCAAAACCGTTTCGGTCCTATAGCTCAGTTGGTCAGAGCACCTGACTCATAATCAGGGAGTCCTTGGTTCAAGCCCAAGTGGGACCACAATAACCCGGAAGACGGGAACAAGGGCACACAAGCCCGGTGGACAGATTTGGCTGCTTGCAACCACTTGAAAAAATGCTAAAATCGCCCGACGAGGCTCGGCTACTGCTGTGCGTCGTGTCGGTTTTAGGTTTTTGTTCGCCGCGGCGGCTTGCCCCTTTTCGGGAAGCTTCCGCTTTTTTTGTGTACATAAGTTTGAAAGGACTATACAATGAATCATCTCTTCACCTCAGAATCGGTGTCTGAAGGGCATCCCGACAAGGTTGCCGACCAGATTTCCGACGCCGTGCTCGACGAATTTCTCGCACGCGACCCGCAGTCAAAAGTAGCTTGCGAGACCCTCGTAACCACAGGTCAGGTAGTGGTTGCGGGCGAGATAAAAAGCTCGGCATACATCGACCTTCAGGAAACCGCCCGCCGCGTTATCAACGAGATAGGCTATAACCGCTCAGAGCTCCGCTTCGACGGCAACTCGTGCGGCGTGCTCCTGGCAGTGCATGAGCAGAGCGCCGACATCAACCGTGGCGTAGAGCGCGAGCAGGCCGAGAACCAGGGTGCCGGCGACCAGGGCATGATGTTCGGCTACGCCACCAACGAGACACCCCTCTACATACCCCTCACCCTCGCCCTCAGCCACGGCCTCCTCATGACCCTGGCCGACATACGCCGCGAGGGCGTCGATATGACCTATCTCCGCCCCGACGCCAAGAGCCAGGTAACAGTGGAATACGATGAGCAGAACCGCCCCGTGCGTATCGACACCATAGTGGTATCGACCCAGCACGACGAGTTTATCGACGCCGCCGCGCAGGGCATATCGCAGGAAGAGGCCGACCGCCGCATGCTTGACATCATCCGCCGCGACGTTGAGAATATACTCATACCCCGCACGATAGCCACGCTGCCCGACGACATCGCCGAAATGGTGCGCAACAGCAAGTTCAAGCTCCATGTGAACCCCACCGGCAAGTTTGTTATCGGCGGCCCCCACGGCGATACAGGTCTCACAGGCCGCAAGATTATAGTTGACACCTACGGCGGGCACGGCGCACACGGCGGTGGTGCGTTCTCCGGCAAAGACCCCAGCAAGGTCGACCGCTCGGCAGCCTACGCCGCACGCCATATCGCCAAAAACCTCGTAGCCGCCGGAGTTGCCGACCGCGCCCTGGTGCAGGTGGCCTACGCCATAGGCGTGGCAGAGCCCGTGAGCATCAACGTGAACACGTACGGCACGGCGAAAGTAGCGCTCAGCGACGCCGAAATCGCCGCACGCGTCAGCGAGCTCTTCGACATGCGCCCCTTCGCTATCGAGCAGCGCCTCAAGCTCCGCAACCCCATATACCGCGAGACAGCATCCTACGGCCATGTGGGCCGCATACCCCGCACAGTGACCAAAACCTTCACCTCGCACTACGAAGAGCCTATAACCCGCACTGTAGAGCTCTTTACATGGGAGAAACTCGATGCGGTGGACGCCGTGAAGAAAGCGTTCTTCGCCTGATAGATTGAGGGGAGGAACGCACGGCACGTGCGTCCCTACATAGTTTACTTATGAGAGAGTCATCAAAAGCGCGCCCCGGGAAACCCCGGAGCGCGCTTTTTTTGTGTGGGAAGGGTACATAGCCTCAGTAAGCATCTGACCGGGCAAGCGTCCGGCAGGACGCTAATTAATCCCGTAACCGGGTACGCCGGAGCCAAGGGCGGAGGCGTGCCCGGATCAGCAAAGCAGCGCAGTCGCGTCCGGGAGGACGCGGATTAAAATCGTAAGGCGTTGATACTCATCTTAATCGGCGTCCATGCGGACGCCAGGCTTTGAGCAGGACTATCCGGGCACGCCTCCGCTAAAGCTACGGCGTACCGGGAAATCTAGGACTTGCGCAAGGAAAAAGTGTTAAATTTTTAATTGAATATTTTT
>CANPGB010000030.1 GCA_947573485.1 uncultured Porphyromonadaceae bacterium
TGATTAATCCAGTAACCCCGTACGCCGGAGCTTTAGCGGAGGCGTGCGGGGATAGTGATACCCTCGCAGGTGGCGTCCGTCAGGACGCTGATTAAAAAACGTAAGGCGCTGATACTCATCTTAATCGGCGTCCATGCGGACGCCATACCCTGTGGTATTACTTTCCCCGCACGCCTCCGCTAAAGCTTCGGCGTACGGGGTTACGGGATTAATCGTCGTCCTGCCGGACGAGCTGATGCCTCCGTTTCTATAATCCGAACACTTAATTAAACCAATATTCCATGCGGCTGTCGAGCAGTGTCTGCAACTCCGCGATTGATTTCTCTATAGTAGCTTTCTGTGCCTCTATGGCCTCAATCTTGGCGGCAAATTGCTCTTGTAGAGCGAGAGGGGGTAAAAGCACCGGGAGATTGCGTAAATCTGCCATATTGATTTGCTTAAGAGTTGTCCCCTTTGTGTAATTCTTTATGAATCCCTGAGCTTTTTCTTTCTTCAGGTATTCATACATATATGTTACATTTATGGAGCCTTTGATGTGTAGAGGCGTAATTCCACGAGTCACATTAGCGTCCTTTAATGAAATATCTGCCATTCGGATTATACCTGTAGTTCCTCGTACACACATTAAAATCTCATTGCCTAAAAGTATGGTTCTCTTATAAGAGTCTGAAATCGCAGGGTCAATAATTTTCAAGTAATCACGCGTTACATACTTTCCGCCATTTAAATCTATTGGTCTCACAACAGGCACGCCATTAGGATAATCATCTCCAGGTTGAACAATGCCATATGAAATCGAACCACCATTAACAATACACTCAATTAATTTAGATTCTTCCCACCCTTTTGGGTTAGTAACGGGGTCGCCAAAGGTATCGTAGAAAAGGGATTGGGCGAGGGAGTCGAGGTTGCGCAGCAACTCGCGGTTCTGCGCTATAAGCTCATTGATTTTATCTAACTCCGCCACAATCTGCTGCAGCTCCTCCTTGGGCGGTACGGGAATAATGTATTCTTTAAGCCATTCAGTGCTAAGGTTTAACTGCGCAATACCTTTACTCGCATTTAAGCAATCTGAGACGAAATATTTATTTCTAAATCTGTAAAAAATAAATTTCTTAAATATATCAGAGCCAAATCTCAGACAGGCAACCCGTTGGTTTAAAGCCGCAGGCAGCATTTCTTGAGGCAAAAAGCCGACTCTGCCAACATTGCCTGTTAAAGACATTAGCAGATCTCCACCTTGTAATATGTATTTGTTTATCTCATTTTTATATGACAGTGGATAATATTGAGGAGCTTCATCCGAAATATAGCCATCCTGGACGTTGGCTATCCTAATGATTCGCAAGCCATTATTGGGTATATACAATTTACTCTTAAATGCATATCCATTTAAGATTTCGCATACATCGCCCAGTCGTTTATACTCCCAATTATGCTTCATGGCTTTCTTTCAGAATTGAATTAGATGCAAATTTACCGAATCTTTAAGAACTGTCATAATCTATGAGAGAAATTTTGCTGACTTGTGGCTTACAAGAGCGGGATTTTTATGCCCGAGTCCCCTCCGGCCCCTTTTGCAGAATACATTCGGTTATACGCTTGCATAAGCCCTATGAGCTGTTCCTGCTTATATTTATATTTTCACGTCTCCCGTTTTTTGCGTACCTTTGTAACCGGATATGGGACGCATACTCGCAATTGATTACGGACGGAAGCGCTGCGGTATCGCGGCGACAGACCCGCTGCGTATTATAGCCTCGGGCGTCGGCACCGTGCCCTCGGCATCGCTTGTCGACTTCATAAAGAAATACCGGGCCGAAAACGGCATCGACTTCATTGTCGTAGGTGAGCCCCGTGACATGCAGGGAAACCCCTCTGAATCAACGCGATTCCTCGTGCCCGGCATAAAGCGCCTGCAGAAAGAGATACCCGACATCGACATCGTTTTCTTCGACGAACGCTTCACCTCCGTACTCGCGCACCGCTCAATGCTCGATGGCGGCCTCGGCCGTATGGCAAGGCGCGACAAAGCACTTGTCGACGAAATTTCAGCTACCATTATCCTCAACGACTTCCTCGCAAGCCGTCAGTATCAGGAATATAGCAATCAGAACCAGATATGAAACTCCCCGTTTACCTTTACGGGCACCCCGTGCTCCGTAAAGTCTCCGAACCCCTCCCTGCCGATTTCCCCGGCCTCAAAGAGCTCGTGGCCGAGATGTTCGACGCCATGTACGAGTCTGAGGGCGTTGGCCTCGCCGCGCCTCAGATCGGGCGCAACATACGCCTCGTCGTTATCGACGCCGACCCCGTGGCCGAGAATTTCCCCGAGTGCGCAGGCCGCAAATTCGCCCTCATAAATCCCGAAATCGAGATTCTCGACGGCGACAAAATTTCGCGCCCCGAAGGCTGCCTAAGCCTCCCCGGCATCTCTGAGAACGTGCCCCGCGTAGAGCACATACGCCTTCGCTGGCTCGACGAGAACCTCGAGCCCCACGAAGAAGAAATCTCCGGATTCCTCGCACGCATCGTTCAGCACGAATGCGACCACCTCGAAGGCAAAGTGTTCATCGACCACATCTCGGGCATACGCCGTCAGATGATCAAGCGCAAGCTCAACGACATCATAACCGGCAAAACACGCACCGACTACCCCGTGCGTTACGCTCCCACGGCAAAGCGCCGCTAAGGGCTGCTTTTAACTTTTGACTCTTGACTTTTAACTTTTGACTTCATATAGCGGTGGCAGACGATAAAAAAGTAATATTCTCAATGGTGGGCGTAAGCAAGATATATCCGCCCCAGAAACAGGTACTCAAAGACATATACCTCTCCTTCTTCTACGGTGCCAAAATCGGCATCATCGGTCTCAACGGCTCAGGTAAATCTTCGCTCCTGAAGATTATCGCAGGCATCGACAAAGAATATCAGGGCGAAGTGGTATTCGCGCCCGGATACTCTGTTGGCTACCTCGAGCAGGAGCCCAAGCTCGACCCCGAGAAAACCGTGATAGAAGTAGTACGCGAAGGTGTGCAGCCTATCATGGACCTCCTCGCCGAGTTCGACAACGTTAACGCCGCCTTCGGCGACCCCGACGTGCTCGAAGACCCCGAGAAAATGGACGCGCTCATCGCCCGTCAGGCCGAGCTCCAGGACGCCCTCGACGCCGCCGACGCATGGAACATCGACAGCAAGCTCGAGCGCGCTATGGACGCCCTCCAGTGCCCGCCCGACGACCAGAAAGTGGCCACCCTCTCAGGTGGCGAACGCCGCCGCGTGGCTCTCTGCCGCCTGCTCCTGCAGCAGCCCGACGTCCTCCTCCTCGACGAGCCCACCAACCACCTTGACGCGGAGTCGATCGACTGGCTCGAGCAGCACCTCCAGCAATACCCCGGAACCGTTATCGCAATTACCCACGACCGCTACTTCCTCGACCACGTTGCCGGTTGGATTCTCGAACTCGACCGCGGCGAAGGTATACCCTGGAAAGGAAACTACTCCTCATGGCTCGACCAGAAGACAAAGCGCATGGCACAGGAAGAGAAACAGGCCTCGAAGCGTCGCAAAACCCTTGAGCGTGAGCTCGAGTGGGTGCGCATGGCGCCCAAGGCTCGCCAGGCTAAGGGTAAGGCCCGACTCAACTCCTACGACAAACTCCTTAACGAAGACCAGCGCCAGCGCGAGGAGCGCCTCGAGATTTTCATTCCCAACGGCCCCCGTCTCGGCAACAAGGTTATCGAAGCCTCGCACCTCGCAAAGGCCTTCGGCAAGAAACAGCTCTTCTCCGACCTCTCCTTCTCACTCCCGCCAAACGGCATTGTAGGCGTCATAGGCCCCAACGGTGCCGGCAAGACAACCCTCTTCCGCCTTATCATGGACCAGGAGAAGCCTGACAACGGCACCTTCGACGTCGGCGAGACCGTTAAAGTAGCCTACGTCGACCAGACTCACCACGACCTCCTCCCCGAGAAGAGCGTCTACGAGGTTATATCGCAGGGAGTCGAGACTTTCCGCATGGGCGGCCGCGACGTGAACGCTCGCGCCTACCTCTCGCGCTTCAACTTCACCGGCGCCGACCAGGAAAAGAAAATCGGCGTACTCTCGGGTGGCGAGCGTAACCGCCTCCACCTCGCCATGGCTCTAAAGGAAGAAGGCAACGTTCTCCTCCTCGACGAACCTACCAACGACATTGACGTCAACACCCTCCGCGCTCTCGAAGAAGGCCTCGAAGACTTCGCCGGTTGCGCCGTGGTCGTAAGTCACGACCGTTGGTTCCTCGACCGCATATGCACACACATACTCTCTTTCGAGGGCGACGGCAACGTAGTGTTCTTCGAAGGCTCGTACTCCGACTACGAAGAGCACAAGAAGCGCCTCAACGGCGGAAAGGAACTCCCCCGCAAGCGCTACCGCAAGCTCATGGAATAAAAGAGAGAGAACCCACACCCCTCACAACGTGTTTATACATCTGTATAAGCACGTTTTTTTATGGCTACACCTACAGCGGCTCCGCGCCACAGCTACATAGTTTTCCTTATCTACATTGCCATTCTCGGGGCTTTCAGCTCCCTGGTAAATGACATGTACCTCCCCACCATACCCTCTATGATGAGGGAGTTCCACACCACAGCTTCAATGACCCAAATGGGCCTCTCGATGACAATGATAGGCCTCGGCCTGGGCTCGGTGCTGTGGGGCTCGATGAGCGACCGCTATGGCCGCAAACCAATGCTCCTTTACTCCCTTGCAATCTTCGGAGTATCAACGGCAGCCGCCTTATTCTCGCAAGGCATACACTTCTTTATCATCTGTCGCCTTTTCCAGGGCATAGGAGCCGGTGGCGCCATGGTGCTGTCGTACTCCATACCCGCCGACCTCTACAGCGGCAGGCAGCTCGCCAAGGTCATGGCACTCGTCGGCGCTATCAACGGCTTTGCCCCCGCGGTATCGCCGCTCGCAGGCGGTTTCATGGCCGACACTGTAGGCTGGCGGGGTATCTTCGTGGTGCTCATAGCAATAGGCGTGGGCATGTTTTTCTGGTGTACGCGCCGCCCCGAGACACTCCCTCCCTCGCGCCGTATTACAGGTAAAGGCCTCGCCGACTATGCCAAAGCCTACGCAACACTCTTCCGCAATGGCCGCTTCATGATCTACGTGCTCATCAAAGCCATAGCCATAGGCCTCCTCTACGCCTACATCTCCTCCGCACCATTTATCCTTCAGGACCACTACGGCTTCTCGGCCTCGCGCTTCGGCCTCATCTTCGGTGCCAACGCAGTGGCCATTGCCATCGGCTCAACCCTTGTCATGCGCTTTAGGGTGCTCAAGCAGGGGCTCGTGGTGGGCACACTCATAATGTGCCTCTTCGCCATAGGCCTCGGCTTCATGGTATACGGTTCGCGAGGCATAGTCCTCTTCGAGCTCATGGCCGTGCCCATGCTCCTTGGCTCCGGCATGGTATTCGCAGCAGCCAACAGCCTCTCAATGGAAGTAGGCCGTGCCGACGCAGGCACAGCCTCGGCAATTCTCAACGTTGTCAAATACGTATTCGCAGCCATCGCCGCACCCCTCGTAGGCCTCGGCGACATAATGCACTCCTCGGCTATAACCTTTGTGGTCATTGCCATAGTAGCAATAATAATGGCGGCCGTGGCTTATCGTCTAAAGCCCCTGGCCGCCATGGTTAAGCAGAAGTAATTCTTATTACTTATGAGCGTGATGCCCATCCTTATCCTTTTTGCGGGTAAGGTGGCGGATCCATATATAGTAACCCGTCAGAGGCAGCGTGGCACCGAGCAGGGCGCCCAAGAACCACAGTATGCGGGTAATGATACCGCCAAGGCCTCCGGTGTGTATCGAGTAAATCCAGCCGCGGAGCTTGTCGGCGCCGTTAGCGTCGGCATATGCTGTGGCAAGGGTGAGCTCGCCGCTGCGGCGGTTGAACGTATAGCGGTCTGATGCGCGGCCGTTGCCGTAAGAACTGAGAGTGACGCTCGCAGTTTCGGGGCCTACGGTAATCTGTGGGGCCGATGCATTGGCTGCACGAAGCTCATCATACACCTGCTGCCAACGGCCGAACTCCGAGAAGTGTCGTCCGCCGCGGCCTTCACCACGATGTCTGCCACGGCCTTCACCGCGACCTTCGCCACGGCCTTCACCGCGGCCTTCACCGCCTTTGTCTTCCTTATTCCCGGCGGCGGGAGCCTGCCCGAAGTTGCGGGGGGTATGCTCAACACCGCACACGGCGTAGAAAGCCGTACGATACCAGTTGAACGACCACGTAAGGCCCGTAAGCGACATGGCAAGAACAAATATCAGGGCATACATGCCGCCTGCAACGTGCAGTCCTTTCCAGAATCCCTTCCAGCCTTTGGCAAAAGAGATAGAGAGGCTCTCGCGAAGGCTGCGGCGGGCGCGCGGCCACCATATCACTATACCCGATATGAGGGCTATCACAAATATCAGTGTGGATATGCCCACAAGTGTCTTGCCCACCTTGACGCCCTCGCCGTGAGGATTGGCGCTGTCGAGCAGCCAGCGGTGGAGCTTGAACATAGTCCCGAAGAAACCTATGCGCTTATAGCTGCCGGTAACCTCTCCGGTATACTGGTTTACGAAGAGCGATGCGCGGCGAGGTTTCGAAAGGCTCACCTGATAGGTGCGGGCATTATCCTTGAATACGGTCACACCCGTGATGCTCACACTGTCGGGCAGCGTAGCTTTCACGCCATCGAGGAGCTCGGCCATGGGCAGAGCCTCTGCCTTGACCTCCTCAACATAGTACACGCTGTGCTGCGCCGTGCGGGTAATCTCAGGCTCGAACACAAGCATCGCACCCGAGAAGCATATCAGGGTGATGATGATGCCGAACGGTACCGAGAGCCAGAGATGTATTTTTCTGAAAAAACGTATCATTGCAATTGCGGTTTACTGCGGGGTCATATAGCCGAAACCGTTGATCGAGGTAACGTCCATCGACACGCCGCGCGAGGCCTCAGCCGTAGCTGTGGTGATGCCGTAGATAGCCGGATTCTCGTTCTCAACGTTGATGGGAATATATACTTTGCCCTTGTCGGTGTACACTGTCTTGCCAATGGAGCTGATATTCTCGGGAAGACCGGTCACATAAGTGAGTTTGCGTGCGGCGGCATCGAATATAGCCAGTTCAACAGCGGCGGGGTCTTTCTCGGTGAGGCTGCGGTCATACATCTGCATCAGGAAGTAATTGCCTCCGGCAGGCCAGCAGCGCATAAACGAGCGGTTCTTGCCGGGTGTCTGGGCCTCAATATCGCAGTAGTAGTCATCGAACGCCTTGCTACCTGCGGGGATGCGGCATACACCGGCAGGAAGTGTAGTCTTCTGGCGGCTGTCGGTCATGGTTTTGGCGTAGCTCGACGAGAACACGTAGATGTCACCGTTCTCTGCCGACCACACTGTCTGGTAGTACTGCGAGCGGTAGCGGCCGCAGGGCGAGCTTATCTTGTCGGTCTTGACAAGGGTGGGGTTCAGAAGGTCCTCGTTATCGTAGATAGCTACCCAGCATTCATCGGGGTACTGGGTGCCCGAGAGAGAACCGGCCTCATACGAGCCGCCGCCCTGGCCGCCGCTCTCTTTCTTCACGAGGTCGTCGTAGCCCTCGCGGATCCATTTGCCGTTGTCATAGGCCGAGCCATAGGGGCTGAGGCCCATAGGAACGAGGCCGGCTACAAGACGCTTGCCGTTCTGCTCGATACCGGCTAAGGTCACATACTCACCGTTGCCGAGGTAGTTCTCCATGCTGTAGTCACCGCTGGCCGTATTGTTGGTACGGGTAGTCTCGTCTATCACATTGAGGTAGGTTACAGCAAGAGTCATGGGGGTGTGGCCTTCTGCATCGGCGAACTGGCGGGGGCCGCTGCCGGTTGCCATGGTTATGATGTCGTTGTCATATGTGCCGTACGACGAGAAACGGCTTATGCTGTAGCTCACGCCATACTTTTGCATCTGGCCGTCGGTGCCGAGGTAATAGCTCTTGGTAGTGCCTGCGTTACCCTGGTTGTAGGTAAGGCCCACAAGATTGTTTTTGAGGAATACCCACTGGGTGGCACCTTCGTTACTGAGGCCGTTGCCCACGGTGGTGAGCGAGCCCTCGTTGAGGCTGTTGCCCGTCAGGAGCACGTTGGCAGTGCCTGCCGAGGTGGTGGTTGAGGTTGCGAACACGAATTTGGCGCCGCCGTCGGCAACGCCGGCCTGGGGCTCATCGTCGTTAGAGCAGGCTGTAAGCGCGGCGCAGGTAGTGAGCGCGGCGGCCATAAGCCGGAGTGTAGTTTTTTTATCCATATATAAGTGTTTGATGTTTAGTTTCCGAAATACACGCGCACCTTGCCGTAGAAAGCGCGCCCTGCCTTCTGAAGGCTGAAATTATCGTAGAGCTTCGCATTGGTAAAGTTGCGGCACTCAAACGAGAAATTGTAGCGTCCGTTCTTTATGCTGTACGAGAACGTCAGATTGTGGGCAAGCTGGTCGGGCACGTCATACTCGCTGTTGTGCGCCCCTATGTTCTCCACAAAGAAGCAGAAGCGGTGCGTATACTGGTTGTCGTAGGTCACTGTGAGCGTGTTGCTCTTGCGCCCCAGCCCGTGCCAGTAGAAGTTTACATCTGAGTCGGCGAAGAGATAGGGCAGGTTGGGCATGCGCTCCTTGTAGGCCACATTGGGCTGAGTGCTACCCTGGGCCGTGGGCATATTGTCGCGCACGTTCATCTGCGTGAGATTGCCGCCGAGGCTCACCCAGCGCGAGAAGCTGTAGCGCGCCGCAACGCTCACACCGTTGGTGCGCACCTTGCCGTAGTTGATATAGGTGGCTGCCGATTTGCCTCCGCTGAGAGACATGATGTTGCGCTGGATATAATCGCGAGTGTCGCGGAAGATATAGCTCCCCTCCACATACACGCTGTGGAGCCCGAAAGTGGCTGTGTAGCTGAGGTTGAGGTTCACGTTATGGCTCGACTCTGGTCGCAGGGTGATGTCGCCCATCTCAAGGTCCTCGTCGCCGAACATCTCCTCTATCGTGGGCAGGCGGTAAGCTTTCTCGTAGGAGGCCTTGAGCTGGAAGCCCAGGGGCATGAACCATGTGCCGGCGGCGCCGAAGCCGAAGTAATCCACACTCCGCTGCGTGAGCTCGTAGTTGTCCTGAGCCGAGCTGGTGGCCATGGGCCCCGAGACATATTGGTGATACTGCTTGCCGAAAGCCGAGAAATTCAGGCGGTTATTGGGCGTGTAGCGGTACGATGCGCCTATTATATTCTTGGTCGTAACCTTGTTGAACTCATCGGTGGTGTGGGGCGTGGTGAGCAGATTGGTGTTGCTGCGCGAGAAGGTGTTGAAAACGTTGTTCACCGTGAAAACATGCTTCTCGCTCAGGCGGTAGTTCACAGTAGCCGTACCCGACCAGTTGTTGTTGACAGCCTCGGAAAGTTGGTACGACTGCTCACCCGGCGAATTGAGAGGTATAGTCTCGCCACGCCAGTTGTATTTAATCGACGACGTATCTACCTGCGTCGTGTTGTTGCGGTTGTAGTTGGCGTTGGCCGATACATCGAGGCCCTTCACAATAAGGTTGCGCTTGGTGTATTCAACCGAGGGGATAAGGGTGTGACCGTGGCGGTGCTTGCCGCCGTACACTATCTCCTGGCGCACACCCGTCTGCACTTCCTTGTACATGTGCGAGTAGTTGAAGCCGAACATCAGGCGGTCGGCCCACGGCTTGTTCACAACACCGGCCTTGGCTACTACGGCCTCGTTGTGGTAGGTGTCGTTGAAGCGGCGCACGTGTTCTTTCTTGCGGGTGTCTATCGCTCCGGTCTTGAAATCCTCCACAGGCGTATCCACGTAGTAGTCGTTGTCGGAGTAGTTCTGGAATGCGTTTATCTCATATTTGAAACCGTTGGCAAGGGTCTGCCCGAAGTTAACATACGATTTGTGGGTGTTGAAAGAGCCGTAGGAGTACGACGCATCTATGAACCAGCTGCGCTGCCGCTTGGGCGTCACGATGTTGATTACTCCGCCGATGGCATCGGCTCCGAACCCTACGGGAACAACACCGCGGTAAACCTCGATGCGGTCGGCAAAATTTACAGGTATGTTGTTGATACCGAACGAGCTGCCTACACCTTCCTGAGGTACGCCGTCGATAAAGATTTTAACATGCTTGCCGCTGAAGCCGTCCATGGTAACGGCCATGTCGGAGCCCACGCCGCCGCTCTCGCGGATTTTCATGCCGGGTGCCTTCGCAAGAGCCTCGCTAAGAGTCTTGGTGGTGTTGAGAAGCTCGCGGGTATTGACGGCGGTGGCGTTGAAAGCCGACTTCTTGACCTTGGCTACGGGGTTGCCGATGACGATTACCTCGCCAAGCTGACCGGCCGACTTCAGTTTGAGTGTCATGCGGTTACGCTCCCCGGCCTTGATTGTCACCTTCACTTCGCGACGCTCATAGCCCACCGACGACACAACCAGCGTGTACTCGCCTGCCGGGGCCGTGATGTGGTACATGCCCTTATCGTTGGTGGTCGACACATAGCGGGTGCCTTTGAGCATTACCGTGGCATAGTCGAGGGCTTCGCCGTCGCTGCTCAGCACCTTGCCCGAAATCATGCCGGTGGTGTCGGCAGCACGCGCGACAACCGCTACCAGCAACAGTGAAAATGTAAGTAGAACTATTCTTTTTACCTTTTGCGAGATGTTCATGTTATGCTTTTTTCTCTCCTCTTTTGCAGAATTTTTCGCAAAATTAGACAATACAGTGCCTTCAAACCTAATACCTTCGCTCTCTAACTGACAAACTGCACGTAAGTGGTGGCAAACTGCACGTCGGCCTCGCGCGCATGTAACCCGAAATTGTGTAACTTTGCAATGCCAAACACACATTTCAAGCTATGAAAAATCCGGCTATATATATCGACATCGCCTTCTGCCTCATTGTGCTCCCGGTGATTGCCGTAATTTTCCCGGTTGAGCGCTGGTTCCACAATTTCCCCTGGTACGTGCTCACGGCGGCCGCATGGCTCTACGGCATATATTACCTCAACCGCTCCGTAACCGTGCCCTTCCTCTTCAAGCGAGGGCGTGGCAAGTGGCTGGGCATAGGCCTGATAGTAGCCTCCATACTCGGCACTTACCTCATTGCTTCGGTCAAGCTCTACACACCGCGCTTCAATACCCTCGACCTCGGCATCACACGCCTCTTTCCCGGTGTGCAGCCCTATCAGCAGGCCGTGGTCTCGCTTTTCATGATTGTGGAGGCGTTCAGCTTCGCCGTCGGGCTCCTCACGCAGGTCAACTACCAGCGTGCCCGCCGCCATGCCGTAGAAGCTGAGCGCGACAAGGCCGAAATAGAGCTCTACAAGGCCCAGATTAAGCCTCACTTCATGTTCAATAACCTCAACTCGCTCTACGGCCTCTTCCTCACCGGAAACGAGAAAGCCCTCGCTTCGCTCGAGAAATTCATTTCGATGATGAGGTATATTCACATAACTTCGTTCTGCGACCTCGTGCCACTCTCCGATGAAGTGGGCTATATAAGGCAATACGTTGAGCTGCAGTCGCTCCGCCTCAACGAAATGACTACCGTCGACATGACTATCGACGTGGCCGACAGCTCGCTGCGCGTCCCCCCCATGCTCCTCGTGACCTTCGTCGAGAACTGCTTCAAGCACGGCGCCTCGCCCGTTGAGCGAAGCGGCATTACAATAAGCCTGCGAGAGAGCAGTGGACACCTCCTCTTCGAGACAAAGAACCGCATATTCCCCGTAAAGCGTATTGGCGAGCATATGGGCATCGACAACTGCCGCAAACGCCTCGCACTCCTGTATCCCGGCCGCCACTCTATTGAAATTATTAACGACGGCACCGACTTTGCCGTGCGACTCGAAATTGCCCTCGAATCATGATCAAGTGTGTTGCTATCGACGACGAGCCTATAGCTCTGTCTATCATTGAGGAATATTGCCGCCGCTACGGCGATATCGACCTCCTCACGTTCTCTTCGCCCGTGTCGGGCATTGAGTGCATAAGGCAGACCCGCCCCGACATTGTCTTCCTCGACGTGGAGATGAAGTCGCACAACGGTATCGACATCGCCCGCGACCTCCCCGAATCAACCTGTGTGATTTTCACCACGGCATTCTCGCAGTATGCACTCGACGGCTTCGACGTCGACGCCGTCGACTTCCTGCACAAACCCATTTTCTACCCGCGCTTCGAGAGAGCGATGGAGAAAGCCAGGCGCATGTTGCAGCCCCCGTCGCGCCCCGACGAGCCCGATGCACCGCATTCGTTCTCTCTCAAAGTCGAGCACAAGAACGTTGTCCTGCAGTTCGCCGACATCGATTTTGTAGAGGCCATGGAGAACTACGTGCGCATTCTCAGGCGCAATCTCCCGCCGGTGCTCTCGCAGATTACCATGAAAGAAATGGAGGAACTCCTTCCGGCCGACCGTTTTGTGCGCGTGCACCGCTCATACATCGTGGCACTGAGGGCTGTCGACCGCTACTCAAATAAAAAAATATACATCCGTGACTCCGATAAGATTATACCCGTCGGACGAACTTATAACTCTGTTCTGAATAAATTATGAAAAAGAAAATCATGGCTATGGTAGTGGCCCTCGCCGCTGCCGCTGTTCCCGCTCTCGCAGGCACTCCTGTAAGCACCTCCGAACTCCCCCAGGCTGTGCTCACCTTCCTCGCCAAACACTTCCCCAACGACCCCGTGCGCAAGGCCGAGAAAGATCAGGGCCGTCGGGGGCTCGAGTACGAGGTCGACCTTACCAGTGGCGCCGAAGCCGATTTCCGTGCCGACGGCACATGGAAAAAAGTCGAGGCAGCCCGTGGCAAGGCTGTCCCCGCTGCAATTGTGCCCGCAGCTATCGCCGACTTTGTGAAAAACAGTTTCCCCGGCACCGCGATTAAAGAAATCTCGCGCCGCCGGGGTGGATATGAGGTGGAGCTTGACAACGGTACCGAACTCAAGCTCACCGAAGACGCCAAGCCGCTCACTGAGCAGCGTCGTCACTGACCTTCACTACCGCTGTGTAGCCTATCTTCTTGAAGGCCTTGATGAGATTTTCTTCAGTGGTCTTCCCCTCTACGAATTTTATGCGGACCTCCTGTTCGGGAATAGATGTCTCGATGTTCTTGACACCTTTCTCGAAACGGAGGTTGCTTTTTATCTTCTTCTCGCAGTTGGCGCAGGTCATCTTGGGGGTGAGGGTGAATACTGCCTCCGAAATGGTGTCGGCAAAAGCGCCGAAAGCGGCGCCCGCAAGTATAAGGGCTGTTAATATTCTTTTCATCAGTATTTTGTTCTTTATCAGTATTTTGTTAATGTGTATCTGAATCCTATATATGCCATGGCTCCGTGTATGGGAGCGTAAACCATGGTGGCGTCGAAGTTATCGCCCCAGGGGTCCGAGGCCCCGATAACAGGGTTTTTCTGGCGGTAATTGGTGAGATTCTCGCCGCCGAGATATATGCTCCAGTGCCGGAAGTTGCGGGTAATCTGTGCGTTGAGAGTAGGGTAGGGCTTGAACCGCTTTTCCCACAGGGGCTTGGTGGCGTCGGGCTCGGGAAGGCGGCCGCCGCCGTTCACGGCTAAGGTGACGTCGAACTGCCATATGCCCATCATCGGCGTATAGCTCACTGAAAGCAGCCCTTTCGATTTGGAACTCAGGGGCTTGTCGGTGAGACCGCGCCCGTAGTCGGCCTTGACATCGGTGTAGCGGTATGCCGCTGTTATGGTCATGTCGGAGAGGGGGCTGTAGGTGAGGTCGGCCTGAAAGGCGTGGGAGAACGATTTGCCTGCCACGTTGCAGATATATGCCGCCGTGGGTGAGGCGTCGAGGTCAACGGCGGTCTGGTTCTTGAACCGCGTGTAGTAGTATTCGGCGTTCCAGCTCATCTCCTTGCCGAAAAGCCTGAAGTTGCCGCCGAAGCCACCGCCCGTGTTCCAGGCCTCTTCCTGCGGCAGATGACCCTCGATGACAATCTCGCGCGCTGAGGCAAGGAGGTAGCTGTTGTCGGCCAGTGCATAGGGGCTGCGGTAGCCCTTGCCTGCCGAGATGTGCACCGAGAGGGGCTCGGCAATGTTCCAGCGGGCGTGCATGCGGGGCGTGACCATGCTGCCGTAGCGCGAGCTGTGGTCGTAGCGCAGCCCGCCCATCACTATCACCTTGGAGTCGTAGTTGAAGGTATATTGCGCGTAGGCGCCGGGAGTGGTCTCGTTCTCGTTGAGCTGCTGCAGTGGCTGCGAGTCATCGCGTATCAGGCGGTAGTGCTGGCGGTAGTCGTCGATATTGACGCTGAGTCCTGCCGAGAGGCTGTGGAGGCGGCCGAAGTTGCGCTCGAACATGAGCGAGCCGTAGAGGTTCTTCTGGTTTACGTTATAGGCGCGTTTGCCGTAGGTTCCTTTCTGGTCGTGTATCGAGCCCGAAAGGATAAGGGCCACGTTGCCGCCGTTGTCGTGGTCGAAGATATAGGCGTTCTTCACAAATGCCTCGCCGCGGTGAGTGTCTATGCCTATGAGGTAAGGATTGGCCGTGGCGTGGCCGCCATGGCCGAGCTGACCGCTCTCGCGCTTCTCGCCGAGATATTTCACTGCCGCCTGGAATATGTAGTTCTCGCCCATCCATGCCCAGCGGTTCATGGCCGAGAACTGGCGCAGGCGTGGACGGTCGGCAAAGCCGTCGCCGTTCTCGTCGTGCGTGGCGAAAGTGTTCTCGCCGTGCAGCAGGAGTCCCGTGGAGAGGCGTGGTGTAAGGTGCAGGTTGCCCGAGGCGTTGAGCTCTACCTTGCCCATGTGGTCGGCAAAGGCGTTCACGGCAAGGCTTTGGTCGGTCTGCGGTTTGAGCATCTCTATGTTGATTTGCCCCGTTACCGACTCATAGCCGTTCTTAACGCTGCTGGCGCCCTTCGACACCTGTATCGACTGCATCCACGGCCCCGGTATGTAGCCCAGGCCGAATTGAGCACCGGCACCGCGCAGCGCCGGTACGTTCTCGGTGAGCATCTGCACATAGGTGCCGGGCAGCCCCAACAGCTTTATCTGCCGGGCGCCCGTGGCGGCGTCGGAGTAGTTTACATCTACCGACGGACTCGTGGAGAAGCTCTCGCCAAGGTTGCAGCACGCTGCGCGCGTAAGCTCGTACGAGGTCATGATTTCGGCATTGGTGGCTACAAGTTTGGGCTTGCGCCTGCCTTTGGGTCGCGATACAATGGTCACCTCATCGAGCTCTTCGTAGCGGTCGAGCGAGTCGCTCACGGCCTCTTGCCCCGAGGCTTGTGACACCGAGGCAACGATGAGTATAAGAGGTATAACGATTCTGCGCATTTTGCTGTGTGTAATTTTTCTGCAAAATTACTGCCAAAAAGCCACACAGCAGGCGGCGCGTTACTTAAAATTTACAAAAGGACTATTCCGCGGGGCTCTCGGGCGCCTCCTCTACGGGTGCTTCGCCGAGCGCGGGCTCCTCCTCTTCATCGTCGAGGGCCGGGTGGGTCTTGAGGAACTCGTCGTAGAGCAAGAGTATGGTCGAGGGGTTGTCTACAAGCTCTTTGCGGTGGGCTTTGGCATCTTTGCCTTTCTGGTAGTACTGGTTGAGCACCTCTCTGAACTCAGGCGATGCTTTCTTGAGGTAATTCATCAGAAGAGCGGAGGTAAATCCACCGTTATGCACTATGATATATGCCGCTTTTGAACCGCGGAATTTGACTCCCACCACTGGCACGAGCCTGCGCTGGCTGCCCTGGTGACCGTAACTCTCCCAAACCTGCCAGCGGATTATCGAACCGTTGTCGCGGCGGTCGAGCTCACGGGCAAAACCGCGCACACTGGCGTTGGGCTTGAACATCACAGGGGCGTTGATGCGCTCCGATACCACAACGGCGCCCTCAGGGTCGCTCTCTGTGGTCTGCAGATATCGGTATTCTTTCACTTGTGAGGCGCTCAGCCGCTGTGTTTCGCCCCCCTTGGGCTCTTCGCCTACATTGATATACTGCTGTATAGAACCCGACTTCGAGAAAAAATTCTTGACGCCGGTCTTGAGGTCGTTGCGGAGATAGCCCGTGATAGTGTCGCCCGAGAAGAGCACTACCTGCACGTGAACCGACTCAGGGTCGCTTTTGGCCGACGCGCAAAGGCATAGCGCGATAAGGGCAAGTGCTGCTAAAATTGTGCGTAGATTCATGGTAGAAAAGGTTTTATAGACTCAGTATTTATTGTTTATACATCTTCAGCATGCGCAAAGTTTTATCACGCCTGTAGCGCGATGCGAGAATCTGTTCGGCAAGAGCCTCGTCGCCCTCGGCAAGAGCTGCAACCTTGGCGCGGAAACTGTCGTCGGCCTGTTTGTCAGGACGGCCGAACTCATGTTCCTGCCCGTCTTTCACAACGATGAGCACACTTTTGTCGATAGGCCACATGCCGCCCTTGCCGCTTATAAAATAACCCTTGGGCGAGAAAGCATATACCCTTAGAAAAGAATTGTTCTCAAGCAGCCACGCCCAACCGTGACCCGCAAGGAAATGCAGCGAGTGAGGCCGCCCGGGAGCCGTCGACTTCCACACCCTAACCGAGTCTATCAGCGAAGGCGCTATACGCTCGGCAACCTTCTGCTCGGCGCTGTGGGCGTTCTCTACAATTACAAGCTTCTTTTTCTTGCTCGGCATGGCAATGCACCGCCCATTATCGGCCACCACACTGTCGCCGTCAGAAAGATAAACACAGCCGTTAACGAGAGTCCCGAGTTTCTCTGCCCAAGCCGGAGCCGGGCAGAGAACGGAAATCAGCAATACAACAATGCAAAATATAGACTTTCTCATAGCAAAAGCTGTTTATGCTGCAAAAATATACACAAAATTCCACCCGATGCGGGACATTTGTCCCAACCGTGCCAAAAATTAAAAAAACTGCAAAAGCAAAGCCCCACGCATCCGCCCTCACAGCTTTGGAGTTGTGCGAGGGCGGAAAGCCCGAGTACCGCGCCGCCACTAACCAAGCCCTGGAGGGGCTTCATATCGTTAACCCGGGGTGCATGCCACCCCGGGCCAGCGCCCATATAGCGAAAGCCGTGCCGGAGGCACGGTACCACCGCCTCCACGCAAGTGCGGGCTGCTTTGTAGCCGTGCGAGGGCGGAAAGCCCGAGTTCGGGTTTCTAACACATAATCTCAAAAGGCCACACCCTATCTTTGCACCATCACTTTATCCTTTATCCTTTTGCCTTTTGCCTTAAGGCCGAAGGCTTTCGGCCTTATGCAATCTCCGCTCCCACATAGGCTCCGCCGCAGGCGCCCGCGCCCCGATATCACCGCCGAATTTCAGCGGTGGTACGGTCGCGCACTACGTTGGTGGGAGCGAAAGGCTATTTACACCCTCGAGCGTCAGCGCCGCCAAGGCCTCACAATCCGTGCACAAATCATCGACTGGCCCGGTACCGACACCACACCCGTTCTCACAGCCTACATAAACTGGCTCCTCACCCGAGCCGACTGGGCAGAAGTGGCCGTAGTCTCAAAAACCACAAAAGAGGCAAAAGAGATAGCCAAAGGCATTAACCGTAAACAAGTCTTTACAGCCTCCCACCGCAACGCCGACAGACTCCGGGGCTGCAACTTCCACATCTGCCTCATCCATAATCTCTCAAATAAAGACTGGAGAACCGTCAACTCAGCCCTTGCCCCCGTCATACCCGACTACGGCATGGGCTGCGCCATTATCTACCACACCGGCAGCGGCACCCGTCGGCCCGAGCTCCCTCCCGCCTTTGTCCCACAGCCTACTATACGCGAATATAAGCAGCTCCACCCCCACATCCCCTTCGATCGCCCCGAGTCAATAGAAGCGGACCCCGACCCGCCCCCGAATAACTTCTGCCTTGCAACTCCTAACCCCTACCTCCTAACTCCTAACCACCCACTGCTCTTGCATGGGTGTGCGGCAGCTGCCCCGCCCCTATCGCAGCGAAGAGTAATTTGACATTTTGATAGCAGGAACTTCTAACTCCTAACTCCTAACTCCTAACCCCTAACTCTTACATTACATTGAGCACCTGCTCCTTGATTTGCTCGAGGAGGTCTTTCATCTTCACCACTATGGCCTGCATTTCGGCGTGGTTGCTCTTTGAACCGAGGGTGTTTATCTCGCGGCCCATTTCTTGGGCTATGAAGCCTAACTTCTTGCCTTGGCCGGGTTTGGGAGCCTGCATGGTCTCCATGAAGTAGGCCAGATGGCGGGCAAGGCGCTGCTTCTCTTCATTTACGTCGAGCTTCTCGATGTAGAAAATCATTTCCTGCTCGAGTCGGCCTTTGTCGTATTCGGCCACGGGGATTTTTGCAAGGCCGTCGGCCATGCGCTGGCGTATTTTTGCCACACGTTCCTTCTCGAAAGGCTCCACCTGCGAGAGGAGGGTGCCTATAGCCTCGATGCGCTCGCCGAAGAAGCGTTCGAGAGCCTCTCCCTCGGCGCGGCGGTGTGCCATGAGGGCGTCGACGGCGCTGCGGGCGGCTTCCATGAGGGCGCGCGCCTCGTCTTCACCGGCGGTCTCGGCGGTGTCGGTGTGTATGGTGTCGGGGAAGCGGAGGAGCACAGAGTACCAGTCGGCGGGCTCGGCGATGCCTAAGCGTCGGCTCGCCTCAGTTACCTGGGCTTTATATGCCTCGAGAACGTCGATGTTGAGAGAGGCCGACAGGGGCTGCTGGGCGCCGGGTGCCGTCTCGACACTTACGAACACATCGGCCTTGCCACGCTCGACCACTGTGCCCACGGTAGAGCGCAGGTCAAGTTCGAGTTCGCGGAAAGCGAAAGGTAGTCGCACATTAAGGTCGAGCTGCTTGGAGTTCAGCGATTTTATTTCAACGGCAATTTTCTTGCCCGAGGTTTCGGCAAAGCCTTTACCGAAACCGGTCATCGACATCAGCATAAAGAAAAAACTGGCGGCCCGGGCTCCCGGAAATGTCTTGTCGGGCCTTTTGGTTAGGGGGCGAGCGCCCGCTCGGGCGCTTTGACGGGTGCAAAATTACAAAATATCGGCTTACGCACCTTTTTTTTAGAGCAAAATTTGCTACCTTTGCCCCAAAGATAGAAACAATGGCTACTATATTGAATATAGAAACGTCGGGCAGTGTGTGCTCGGCGGCCCTTACTTCGGAGGGCATGATACTTGCGCACCGCGAGGATTTCGAGGGGCGTAACCACGCGGCTCTGCTCAGCGATTTCATAAAGCACTGCCTCGATTACGGAAACGAGCGCTCACTGAAGCCCGATGCCATTGCCGTGAGCATGGGGCCCGGCAGCTATACCGGGCTGCGCATCGGTCTGAGCGAGGGCAAAGGTCTTGCCTATGCGCTCGACGTGCCCATGATAGGCGTCAAAACCCTTGAACTTATGGCCACGCGCGTGATGTTCTCGGTCGACGGAATCGACCCCGACACCGTGTTCATACCTATGGTCGACGCCCGCCGCATGGAAGTTTACACCGCGGCCTATGATTTTGCCTTGACGGAACTTGTGGTGCCTCAGCCCATGATTCTCGACGGCACCTGCTTTGCCGAGCTTAAAGCTTCGGGTCGCCCCTTGCTCTACTTCGGCAGCGGCGCGGCCAAGGCGCAGGAGTTCTTTGCCGATTGCCCTACGGCGCGCTTCGTGCCCGATGTAGAGCCTTTGGCTGTAGATATGGTGGCGCTGGCCGAGCGAGCCTACGCCCGCCGCGACTTTATCGACACGGCTTACTCCACACCTCTCTATCTTAAAGATTTCCAGGCTACAACCCCTAAAAATAAAGTGCTATGAAACCGGAATATGGCAGCGACATCCGCAGTGCCGTTGAGGTGCTTCGCAAGGGCGGCGTGATTCTTTACCCCACCGACACCGTGTGGGGCATAGGCTGCGATGCTACCGACAGCAAGGCCGTGCGCCGTGTGTTTGAAATCAAGCAGCGCGCCGATGCCAAGGCGCTGATAACCCTTGTTGGCTCGCTCGCCCAGCTCGAGCGTACCGTGGACTGTATTCCCGAGGTCGCCTACCAGCTCATAGAGTTTGCCGAGCGCCCCACTACCATAGTCTACGACCACCCCTCGGCAGGCGCAGGTATCGCTCCCGAGCTTCTCTCGGCAGACGGCACCATAGGCGTGCGCCTGACGCGCGAGGACTTCTCGGCGGCGCTCTGCGAGGCTTTCCGCAAACCTCTGGTGTCAACCTCGGCAAACGTGAGCGGCAAAGCCGCCCCCCGGGTCTACACCGAAATCGACCCTGAGATACTCGCCGCCGTCGATTATGTGTGCCTCTCGCGCCGCGACGAGGCTCCTGCCGCCGACACCCGCCCCTCGGTGGTGATGCGCTTGGCTGAAAACGGTTTCTTCAAGATTTTGCGCGATTGAGCAGGCTCAGGCAAATCACATACCGACGCATTGAATACGCAATCTTCGACCTCCTGACGGCGGCCGTGGGGTGGCTGTGTTTCAATATACTCCGTTTCGGAACACTCCCCGACGATGCCGGCTACAGCTCTCTTGCCGACTTCCTGCTCAACCGGCAGGTGCTCTTGGGCCAGTTTATAGTGCCTTTCTGCATGGTGGCGCTCTATGCAGTGTCGGGCTCGTACAACAAGGCCAACACGCTCCATAAATCGCGCCTCGACGAGGTGCTCAACGCCGCCGTGGTGTCGTTTGCCGGTATGCTCGGCATATATTTCACAGTGCTTATCGACGACAATATCCCCGAGCGCGTCACAAGCTACGAGCTCATGGGCATGCTATGGTTATGCCTGGCCATGCCAACGGCAGTTGTGCGCATCATCGAGGTCACGATGAGCTCAGAGCAGACCCGCAAGGGTGAGTTTGTGATGCGGACGCTGGTTGTAGGCTTGTCGGAGGCTAATTGCGCCAAGCTTAAAAAGATAATGCGCTCGGGCGTGAAAACCGGCCACAAAATAATAGGCTATACCTCGGCCGACGGCGCCCCGGTAGCCGGAGCCCCCGCCGGACTGCGGCACTACGAGGGCGCCGATGTGCCCGCAATCTGCCGCCGTCTTGGTGTGCAGGCCGTGGTGGTGATGCCCGTCAAGGGCGACTTCGTGCGCATCCTCTCCACTATCAACGCCCTCTATCCGCTCGATATTCCCATTTTCGTCACCCCCGACCTTTTCAGTCTCATAGCCATGCGACCCAAGGTGTCGTCGGTGATAGGCGAACCGCTTGTCGACATCACCAATGCCGGCATCGCTCCCTGGGCCATGAACTGCAAACGTATAGGCGATATTGTGGCGTCGGCCATAGCCCTGGCTATCCTCTCTCCCCTCCTTGCCGCACTGGCTATTGCGGTGCGCCTCGATTCGCCCGGGCCGGCTATCTACCGCCAGCGCCGCATAGGCTTCCACAAAAAGCCTTTCACGATTTATAAATTCCGCACCATGCGCTCCGATGCCGAGGCCTCGGGCCCCGAACTCGCCACCAAAGACGACCCTCGCGTGACTCGCCTTGGCCACATACTGCGCAAATACCGCCTCGACGAGCTCCCGCAGTTCTGGAACGTGCTCCGCGGCGATATGTCGCTCGTGGGGCCGCGCCCCGAGCGTGAGTATTATCTCCGTCAGCTCATGGAACGCCACCCCGCCACCACGCTCCTGCACCAGGTGCGCCCCGGCATTACCTCGTGGGGCATGGTGAAATACGGCTACGCCGCCGATATAGAGCAGATGCTCGAGCGCTTGCCCTACGATATGCTCTACCTTGAGAATATGTCGCTCGGCGTCGACCTCAAGATTTTGTTCCACACCGTGGATACCGTGGTGCGCGGGCGCGGACAATAACTTGCTATATATGGAACCGATAACAGCTGTTCAGAAACCGGCATCGAAGCTCAGGGAGTGGTTTTTCTCCTTCCTGCTGTGGCGTGAGCGCCATATCAAGGAGAAGACCTTCGTGATTTTCCTGGCGCTCCTCGTGGGCATTGGCAGCGGTCTTGCAGCCATTGTACTGAAATTCCTCATACATTATATATCTACAGTGCTCACCGCGGGCGTGAACCTCGAGTCTGGCAACTACCTATATATATTGCTCCCGGCGGTGGGTGTGGTGCTCACGGCGCTCTATGTGCGCTATGTGGTGCGCGACGACATAAGCCACGGTGTGACGCGCGTGCTCTACGCCATATCGCAGAACAAAAGCCGCCTCAAGCGGCACAATATATATACGTCGGTGCTGGCTTCGTCGGTGACGATAGGCTTCGGCGGTTCGGTGGGTGCCGAGGGTCCGATAGTGTACACCGGGGCTGCCATCGGGTCGAACCTCGGGCGGGTGTTCCGCATGTCGCCGCGTATCCTCATGATACTTGTGGGCTGCGGCGCCGCCGGTGGTATAGCCGGCATCTTCAAGGCTCCTATAGCAGGCATGCTTTTCACCCTTGAGGTGCTTATGCTTGACCTTACCACGGTGTCGGTGATGCCCCTGCTCATTGCCTCGATAACGAGCACGACCCTGGCATACGTGTACACGGGTTATGAGTTCGAGTTCTTCTTCTCGCGCACCGAAGATTTCTACACCTCGCGCATACCCTATGTGATAGCGCTCGGTGTGGTGGGCGGATTTGTGTCGCTCTACTTCACGCGCGCCATGAACATGATGGAGAACTTCTTCCGCCGCTTCAAGAACCGCTGGCTGAAGACTTTGGTCGGTTGCTGCATACTTTCGTGCCTGGTGTTTATCTTCCCGCCGCTCTACGGCGAGGGCTACGGCTCTATTGTGAGCCTCCTTGCGGGCGATACGTCGGCGATAGTCAACGGTTCGATTTTCTACGGCGACCGCGAGTCGGTGTGGTTCCTGGCTCTCTTCATAGGCCTTGTGATAGCTACCAAGGCTTTCGCGACTTCGGCCACCAACGGCGCCGGCGGTGTGGGCGGAACCTTCGCGCCCTCGCTCTATGTGGGCTGCCTGACAGGATTCCTCTTCGCATTCATTATAAACAATCTCGGCTGGGGCGAGCTCTCGACCAAAAACTTCGCCCTCATAGGCATGGCCGCTGTGATGAGCGGCGTAATGCACGCACCGCTAATGGCTATCTTCCTCACGGCTGAGCTCACTGGTGGCTACGATCTCTTCCTGCCGCTGCTCATTGTGAGCACCATATCGTATGGGACGATAAAGATTTTCGAGCCCTACTCAATCTACACCATGCGTCTTGCCAAGCGCGGCGAGCTGCTCACGCACCACAAAGATAAGGCGGTGCTCACACTCCTTAAAATAAATAATGTGATAGAGACCGACTTCCTGGCCGTGAGACCCGAGATGACGCTCAAAGATATGGTTGACACTATTGCCAAGAGCAAGCGCAACCTCTTCCCGGTGCTCAACGAACGCGGCGAGCTCTTGGGCGTGGTGCTCCTCGATGAGATACGCAATATAATGTTCCGCCCCGACCTCTACCGACGCATGCGCGTGAGCACTTTCATGTCGGTGCCTCCGGCCAAAATCGAGGTGGGCGAGAGCATGGATGCCGTGATGAAGACCTTCGATACGACCGGCGCCTGGAACCTGCCGGTGGTGGAGGACGGGAAATATGTGGGCTTTGTGTCGAAGAGCAAAATCTTCAACTCATACCGCCGCGTGCTGCGCCACTATTGCGACGATTGACGAGGCCGCGTCGGCCGGGAGCCCCGGCAGGGCAGGGGAGAGCGGACGCGATTTTTAGGCGACGAAAATATTTTGTGGATTGAGAAAAAAGTCGTACCTTTGCGGCACCGATTATGTCCAACCTATTGGCAGACAGTCGCACGGCACGCTTTTGGCCAAGCACGCCAGCATGCGACGGTCGATTTATGTAACTATTAATCAATCAATTAAAGTGGATACCATTAGCTATCGCACCGAATTTCCCAACTCCCACGAAGTACAGCACGAGTGGGTTGTTATCGACGCCACCGACCAGGTACTCGGCCGTCTCTGCGCAAAAGTAGCAAAACTTCTGCGCGGAAAATACAAACCCAGCTACTCGCCTAACATGGAGTGCGGCGACAACGTTATCATCATCAACGCCGACAAGATCCGTCTTACCGGCAAGAAGATGACCGACCGCATCTACCTCAACTACACCGGCTATCCCGGCGGTCAGCGTGAGCTCACCCCCGAAGTGCTCATGAAGAAATCGTTCAACAAGCACCTCAAAGCCGGCATGCACCCCCTCTTTATCCGTGTGATGAAGGGCATGCTCCCCAAGAACCGTCTCGGCCGCAAGCTCATCGAGAACATGCACGTGTACAACGGTCCTACTCACCCCCACGAGGCTCAGAACCCCACTGTAATCGATATTAACAAACTGAAATAATCGCACATGGAAACAGTAAATGCAGTAGGCCGCCGCAAAGCCGCCGTAGCCCGCGTTATCCTCAAAGAAGGCAACGGCACTATCACCATCAACAAGCGCCCCCTCGAGGTTTATTTCCCCTCGTCGATTCTTCAGTATATCGTTAAACAGCCCCTCAACACTCTTGAGGTAGCCGACAAATACGACATCCACGTAAATCTCGACGGCGGTGGTTACAAAGGCCAGGCAGAGGCTCTCCGCCTCGGCATCGCCCGCGCTCTCGTTAAAATCAACCCCGACGACAAGGCAGTGCTCCGCAAGCACGGTTTCATGACCCGCGACCCCCGCGCCGTGGAACGCAAGAAACCCGGTCAGCCCAAAGCACGCAAGCGCTTCCAGTTCTCCAAGCGTTAATCGCTCCCCTCTATCTTCTCCGGCACCTCCGCCCCGCCTAAGGCATGTGCCGCATAAGTGTTTAGTATCTAAACCGCGCCGATGGACCTGCGTTCCCTACCCCGCGGTTGCATAAAATTAAAAGAACGTAAACCTAACTTACAACTCATACAATGGCTAATCCCACATTTGACCAGCTCCTCGAAGCCGGCTGCCACTTCGGCCACCTCAAACGTAAATGGAACCCCGCAATGGCACCGTACATCTTCATGGAGCGTAACGGTATCCACATAATCGACCTCTACAAGACCGAAGCCAAGCTCGCCGAAGCCGCCAACATCCTCCGCGGCATGGCAAAGCAGGGCAAGAAAGTGCTCTTCGTAGCTACCAAAAAACAGGCCAAACAAGTTATCGCCGACCTCGCATCGAGCGTAGGCATGCCTTATGTGATTGAACGCTGGCCGGGCGGCATGCTCACCAACTTCCCCACAATCCGCAAGGCTGTGCGCAAGATGACCACCATCGACAAGATGAGCAAGGACGGCACATTCGACAACCTCTCGAAGCGCGAACGTCTCCAGATCACCCGTCAGCGTGCCAAACTCGAGAAGACCCTCGGCTCTATCGCCGACCTCAACCGTCTTCCCTCGGCTCTCTTCGTGGTTGACGTCCTCAAAGAGCGCATCGCCGTTGCTGAGGCCAACCGTCTCGGTATCCCCGTGTTCGCTATGGTTGACACCAACTCCGACCCCTCGACCGTTGACTACGTTATCCCCGCAAACGACGACGCTTCGAAGAGCATCGAACTCATTGCCGGTACTCTCGTAGCCGCTATGGCAGAAGGTCTCGAAGAACGCAAGGCTGAGAAACTCGACAACGAAGCTGCCGAGGCTCAGGCAGAAGCTGCCGCTCCCCGTCGTGAACGTCGCCGCGTACGCCGCAACGACGCCGCCGAAGAGGCTCCCGCCCCAGAAGCCGCTGAAGCTCCCGCTGCTGAAGCTGCCGAATAATAAACATTAATCCACCGCCAAAACACTTATAAGACTATGGCAGTAACTATAGCAGAAATCAACAAGCTGCGCAACATTACCAGCGCCGGCCTGATGGACTGCAAAAAGGCTCTCGCCGAAACCAACGGCGACATGGACGCCGCCGTTGAACTCCTCCGCCAGAAAGGCAAAGCCGTTGCCGCTAAACGTGAAGACCGTCAGGCTTCTGAAGGCTGCGTGCTCGCCAAGAGCGAAGGCGACTTCGCCGCTATCGTAGCTCTCTGCTGCGAGACCGACTTCGTTGCCAAGAACGCCGGCTTCGTTGCCCTTACCCAGAAGTTCCTCGACTTCGCTATCGCCAACAAGCTCAAATCGCTCGACGAACTCAAGGCCGCTACTATCGACGGCATGAGCGTGGCCGACCTCATCACCGATGAAACCGCCAAGACCGGCGAGAAAATCGAACTCGGCGCTTACGAATGCCTCGAAGGTGCTTCGACTACCTCGTACAACCACCTCGGCAACAAACTCTCGACTATCGCTTCGTTCAACCTCGAAGGTGTCGACTACCAGGTTGGCCGCGACGTGGCTATGCAGGTGGCTTCGATGAACCCCGTTGCCGTTGACCGCGACAGCGTGAGCGAGGAAACCAAGGCAAGCGAGCTCCACGTTGCTATCGAGAAAACCAAGGAAGAGCAGGTTAAGAAAGCTGTTGACGCAGCTCTCAAGAAAGCCGGCATCAACCCCAACCTCGTTGACAGCGAAGACCACATCGCATCGAACATCAACAAGGGCTGGCTCACCGAAGAGGAAGCTGCCAAAGCCCGCACTATCATCGCTGAGACTGCAGCTGCCAAGGCTGCCAACCTCCCCGAGCAGATGATCAACAACATCGCACAGGGTCGTCTCAACAAGTTCTTCAAAGAAAACTGCCTCATGGAGCAGGAATTCGTGAAGGACGGCGAGCTCACCATCGGCCAGTACCTCGAAAAGGCACAGAAAGGCCTCGTGGTTGTTGATTTCAAGCGTGTAAACCTCAACCAGGATTAATATAAAGCCGGTGCGGAGTGCTCTCCGCACCGCTTTTCGGTCCGGTAGCTCAGCTGGATAGAGCATCTGCCTTCTAAGCAGACGGTCCCGCGTTCGAGTCGCGGCCGGATCACAAGAGAGTCATAGTGTGGCTCTCTTTTTTTCTTTTGCGGCCAAACTCAGAGTATATTTACTTTTAAAGGTTTAAAATAACAATGTCCGGGGTTTAGTAAACGTCAAGTTATGTGTCTTACTAATGTATGACGAACGGAAACAACATAGAAAAGCTTTTCAAAGCACATTATCAGCAGATGTACCGGGTGGCCAAGGCACTTCTGCATGATGATGATTCTGCGCGCGACATCGTCCATGATGTGTTTGAATCACTTCTCTATTCAACAATCGACAACAGAGTCTCACTCTCTTATCTGCTTTCATCAGTTCGCAACCGCTCACTGAATATGATAAGAGATAAGGGTATTCACGAAAGAATCCTAAATCTCTATTTCTGCGAAATAGATGAATATGACACTGAGGATTGGCCTGATGACGAGACAATAGCAGCAATCTATCAGATTATCAAGGATGAGTTGACACCCCAATGCCGCCGCATTTTGGAACTCAGATTCATAAGTGGGCTTAAATTCACAGAGATTGCAGAAAGATTAGAGTTAAGCGAAAACGCTGTTTATAAGCACGTTCGCCAAGCATTAGTAATAATCCGTAAAAATCTGAATCAGAATGGATAAGTATGACATCGTGCTTGACCTTATCGAGCATCCTGCTAAATACACCCCGAAAAGGATTGTAGAAATACTCTCCGACCCTGAAGTCAGAGAAATCTACAATCTGCTCTGCAAGGCGGACTCTACTCTTACATCAACTGATGCTGAGGTGGATGTTGATGCCGAGTGGCAAAAGTTTTCCGAAATACATAGGAAACCGAAATTTCAGTTCTTATGGAGCGGTAGCCGTGCTGCCTCTATTGCAGCTATCGCGTTTACGTCTCTGGCAGCTGTAGCCATTGGTATAACAGTTGCGGTAAAAACATTTGAACCCAAGCCTCAACCAATCGAAGTTGTGGTTGAGTCATCGGTCGAAAGTCCTGTAACGATGTCTGAAACCATGGCCAAAGATTCAACGGTAGTGACCGAGGAGGTCGCTGTATTAAACACTACCGTTGTTTTTGAGGATGCACCCCTCGAAGAAATCCTCAGCAGGGTTGCAGAAGTTCACGGTGTGGTTGTTGAATACAAGAAACCCGAAACGGCACAGCTGCATCTCTACTATAAATTCGACCCTACGATTCCTTTGAAAGAAACCGTCGAGCAGTTGAACACATTCGAGCAGATCAACATCCGTATCTCCGGCAAAAAAATATCAGTAGACTGAATATGAAACGCATCATCATTATCATAATGGCGATGGTGGGCTTCATTTCAGCCAACGCCAAAAAGTACACCTACTCTTTCAACAATACACCTGTATCACAGGCTCTTGTTGAATTATGCCAAGACCATCCTGACATCAACATCGCATTCATCTACAAGGAACTTGACAACTACAAAACCTCCTCAAAAATTGACACAGACGATATTGGTAGTGCCATACGTCAAATCATAGGATTGCATCCTATTTCTCTCTCAGAGAAAAATGGCAACTATTATGTGGAGGCCTTACAGCATGGCAGATATACTTATTCGGGCCAAGTAATAGGCTCGGATAATGAACCGGTGGAAGCCGCAACAATTATGCTTCTGAATCCTATAGATTCAGCGGTTATTACTTATGGTTTTTCCGATGATTACGGTTGTTTTTACATACCGTGCGACATTGGTCCTGTAGTCGCAAAGTTCAGTTGCTTGGGTTATAAGCCTACAAGCCGCACATTAAATAACTTCACAGCAGGCACTGTGATTATGGAATCGCAAGCGGTTGAATTGAGCGCAGTCATCGTATCAGCAGAGCCTGTGATACGCAAAATTGACAGACAGATTATAATACCGAGTGAGCAGCAGCGCAGAGCGTCAACTAACGGCATCAACCT
This sequence comes from uncultured Porphyromonadaceae bacterium, assembly GCA_947573485.1. Taxonomy (GTDB): domain Bacteria; phylum Bacteroidota; class Bacteroidia; order Bacteroidales; family Muribaculaceae; genus CAG-873. The sequence goes on from CANPGB010000030.1 coordinate 28,786, forward strand.
GATTATTGCTCTGAACCTGCCACGTATCTCAGTCAGCACCCTTAATAATACCATCAATATCGACGGGCAAGATGCCGTTCAACTTCGAATTAATGGTGTCGAGGTCACTACAGAGGAAGTTCTTGCTTTAGATCCTCAGAACATATCGCGCGTAGAGTATATCGACAATCCCGGCATGAGATACGGAGGAGTCAAGGCTGTGATGAACTATATCGTCAAGTACCGCACATCGGGAGGCAATATCAATGGAGATTTTACCCAAGCTGCCAACTATGGCGGATGGGGAGGATACAACCTTGCCGGACGATATAATACTGAAAAGTCTATGTTCAATGCTGTCGTTAATTGGGAGCGCCGAGACAATGACTGGATTCGAGAGAATGAGGAAACCTATAATTTCACAAACAGGTCTGTGACAAATAAAGAAGTTGGAGAAAAGACGCCTTTTAAGTATGACCAGATAAAGGCTTCCTTGAGATATGTATGGCAAGACGGTGACAAGCAGATGTTGAGTGTCAATGCGAGGAATTATTATAAGGATGAGCCAAATTCTTTCGCTGACAGGAATAGCCTCTTATACCAAGACAACGAAACATACAACATTTTCGACAACACCACAACTCGGCTGAATATCCCCTCTCTTGACGTTTACTACGAACTTTCTTTGCCTCACAAGCAACGCCTTTACTTTGATTTAGTCGGCTCTTACCTCGATAGTCGCAACAATCATTCATATCGTATGAGCCATGATGAGGAAACGGTGGATGCATTTAATTCACATATTGATGGAACAAAATGGTCGCTGTTTGGTGAAGGTATATATGAACGGGAGTTTAATTTCGGCAAACTTACGGGAGGAATTAAGCAGCGTCAGGAATGGATGAAAAATATTTATTCAGGCGTAAGCAACAGCGATGTGAGAATGAGCTCCTCTCAGACAAATATTTATGCTGAATTTCAATCTCGGCTACGCCGGGTGGATTACTCTGTCGGATTGGGCGCATTGCGAACCTTCAGTGATCAGGATGGTAGGCATCTCGAAAAATATATATTCAATCCTCGTCTGAATTTGTCTTGGGGTGCCGTGAGAGGACTATTTGTGCGATTCAGTAGCGAAATTTCAGGATATGCCCCTTCTTTGGCCGACCTTAGCTCAGTGACACAACAGATTGACGCATATCAGGCACGTCGTGGTAATCCAAATCTGAAAACCACGACTTATTACAGTGCACAGCTGATGGCAAATTGGGATTTCTGCAAATTCATGGGCATCGGTTCTATTGCAATTTACAACTATGACCACAAACCGGTAATGGAACAAGACATACCTGAGGACAATATGATAATCCGCACTATGGATAACCAGAGAGGGTTTCATAGGTTGAATTGGCATACGTGGCTTTTCATCAAACCATATAAGGATTACATCACAATCCGGTTTACAACTCTGTATCAGCGGTTCATCAGCCAAGGTAACAATTACACGCATACCCATTCAAATCTCGGCTTTTATGGAGAATTATTCGCCACATGGAAAAACTGGACTTTTGTGGCTGAATTTACTACAGCAAGCAACAATCTATGGGGTGAGACACTCCGCAAGGGAGAGCGCAACCATCAATTTTCAATCCGTTATAACAAACCTAAATGGAGTGCTGCGGTTTGCGTCTATAACCCATTTGAAAAAGAATATAGGCAGGCTGTAGAAAACTTTTCCGCAATCGCTCCATATACACAAACGCTATATTCAAAGAATCTTACCAAGGTAATCCTGTTGAAATTTTCTTTCAATCTTGACTTTGGTAAATCAAGAGGAAATGCCCGACAGCGTATGTCGAGCGAAGACACCAATACGGGTATAATGTCCGGCTCACGATAGAACAAATATAATTCATGCAAGAGTAGGAGAGGGTGTGTCAAGATCTATGGCACACCTTCTTTATACTAAGCTGAGAATTAGGGTAAGTAGCACATCTCTCTTGAACCGAGTATTTTCGGATTGCAATTATGTGCCCTTACTCCTCAATCCGGAAGTAATAGTCGAAGCCCGGGATGCGCTCAGCGAAATATTTGAAAAAGTTTACTATCTCATTTTCGTTCTCTGTCTCCCGGGGCAATCCCTGTGAAGTGAGCCAGCTCTTGAACGCTATGTAGACAGGGTCACGGTCGCTATAGACAGACACTCCTTCGAGTCCTCCCAGGTCCATATCCTGAGTGTCGTAAGAGTTGCGGTCGTAAATCGAGACTTTAACACTCACAACGCGCCCGTCCTCGTCAGTTTTGATGTGCACGGCTGCCGAAACCAGTGGAAGGCAGGGCGAGACGGCATTGAGCGCTGCACGCAGAGCCGACCAATCGGAGCGCGGCAAAAGATAGTCGGAAATAACTTTACAGTTGCCGGCAGTGGCTTCGTCGTAGACATAAGGTTTGGTAAGGCGTATAACTTTAGGCATCGGCTTTGGGATTATTTGTTGTCGGTTACTTTAGCCCACAACGCCGTAAAAGTACGAAAATAAGCCGAAACGGCGAGCCACTTTCGCCCACAAAACACAAGAGAGGTGGTCTTGCTCAGCTAATCTCGCAAATTATGAAAAAAAGTTTGAAAAAAATTTTGTCAATTAAAAGAAAAGCCGTAACTTTGCATCGCTTTTAAGGGGAACACCTTTTAAGTAGGATTCGCTAGCTCAGCTGGTAGAGCACAACACTTTTAATGTTGGGGTCCTGGGTTCGAGCCCCAGGCGGATCACTGAACAAATCGGCAGAAAGCCGCAAATCGCTGAAACTAAG
>CANPGB010000031.1 GCA_947573485.1 uncultured Porphyromonadaceae bacterium
GTAGCGTTGTAGATGTCGATGAGACGCTTGTAGCAGCTGAGCTGGAACTGCTCGCGGCTCTTCTTGTTGACGAAGGTGGAGCGGTTGACGGTGAAGATACGCTTGTGGGTGGGCAGGGGTATGGGACCGCTGATAACCGCGCCGATCGACTTCACTGTCTTTACGATCTTCTCGGCAGACTTGTCTACGAGCTGGTGATCGTAAGATTTAAGTTTGATACGGATGATGGGGTTCATATGTATTTTTGACTGATTTTATTATTTGAGAAGATCGACGCGGCCCTGGCATTCTGTGAGAACGTCTTTGGCGATAGAGTTGGATACCTCTGCGTAGTGCGAGAACGACATTGTTGAGGTTGCGCGGCCCGAGGTAATTGTACGGAGGGCGGTTACGTAACCGAACATTTCGGCAAGAGGAGCCTTGGCTTTAACGACGCGTGCGCCGGAGCGGCTGTTTTCCATGCCTTCTACCTGACCGCGACGCTTGTTAAGGTCGGAGATAACGTCACCCATTGATTCTTCGGGGGTAACGACTTCAATCTTCATGATAGGCTCGAGGAGCACGGGACCGGCCTTCTCGCATGCTTTCTTGAAGGCCTGGATTGCGCAGAGCTCGAACGAGAGCTGGTCGGAGTCGACGGGGTGGAACGAACCGTCGATTACGGTAACCTTGAGCTGCTCTACGGGGTAGCCTGCGAGGACGCCGTTCTTCATAGCTGTGGTGAAGCCCTTCTGAATCGAGGGGATGAATTCCTTAGGAATGTTACCACCCTTGACTTCGTCGACGAACTGGAGGTTGCCCTCGAAGCCTTCGTCTACGGGTTCTACGCGTACGATGATGTCGGCGAATTTACCACGACCACCGGTCTGCTTCTTGAATACCTCGCGGAGCTCGCACGAACGTGTGATAGCTTCTTTGTAGGTAACCTGAGGACGGCCCTGGTTGCACTCTACCTTGAACTCGCGGCGGAGACGGTCGATGATGATGTCGAGGTGAAGCTCACCCATACCCGAGATAACGGTCTGACCGGTCTCTTCGTTGGTCTCAACACGGAAGGTGGGGTCTTCTTCAGCAAGCTTCTGGAGGCCGACACCGAGTTTGTCGAGGTCTTTCTGAGTCTTGGGTTCTACGGCGATACCGATAACGGGATCGGGGAATTCCATAGCTTCGAGAACGATGGGAGCGTCTTCTGCGCAGAGGGTATCACCGGTGCGGATATCCTTGAAACCTACACCTGCGCCGATATCGCCGCAGCCGATAGCTTCCATGGGGTTCTGCTTGTTGGAGTGCATCTGGAACAGACGCGATACACGCTCTTTCTTGCCCGAACGGCTGTTGAGGATGTAAGAGCCGGCCTGAACGTCGCCCGAGTAAACACGGAAGAAGGTGAGACGGCCTACATAGGGGTCGGTAGCGATCTTGAACGCGAGAGCGCACATGGGAGCGTCGCTCGAGGGTTCGCGGGTGATTACTTCGTCGGGGTTATCGACAGAGCGACCTTCTACAGCACCCGAGTCAACAGGGCTGGGGAGGTATGCGCAGACAGCGTCGAGGAGGCACTGTACGCCTTTGTTCTTGAACGACGAACCGCAGATCATGGGCACGAGGTCCATCGAGAGGGTTGCCTTGCGGAGGGCACGTTTGATTTCTTCTACGGTGATAGTCGAGGGGTCGTCGAAGTATTTAGCCATGAGTTCGTCGTCGTATTCGGCGATTTTCTCAAGCATTTTGTCGCGCCACTGCTCGGCTTCGTCCTGAAGCGATGCGGGGATTTCTTCTACCGAATAGTCGGCACCCATGGTTTCGTCATGCCAGAAGATAGCTTTCATCTGGATGAGGTCGACCACGCCCTTGAAGGTTTCTTCAGCACCGATAGGCACCTGGATGGGGCAGGGGTTTGCACCGAGAACGTCCTGGAGCTGACGCACTACTTCGAAGAAGTTTGCGCCGGAGCGATCCATTTTGTTCACATAACCGATACGGGGAACGTTATATTTGTCGGCCTGACGCCATACGGTCTCCGACTGGGGCTCAACACCGCCTACTGCGCAGAAAGCGGCAACGGCACCGTCGAGTACACGGAGCGAGCGCTCCACTTCGACTGTAAAGTCGACGTGTCCCGGGGTGTCGATAAGGTTGATTTTATATTTCTCGTCGTTGTACTTCCAGAATGTGGTGGTAGCGGCCGAGGTAATTGTAATACCGCGCTCCTGCTCCTGAGCCATCCAGTCCATAGTAGCTGCACCGTCGTGTACCTCACCGATTTTGTGGGTAAGGCCGGTGTAGAAGAGGATACGCTCCGAAGTAGTGGTTTTACCGGCATCGATGTGAGCCATAATGCCGATGTTGCGCGTATATTTAAGATGTTCGTCTGATTTAGCCATTTTGCTGTTTTGTGGTAATAATATTCGACGAAAAACCGATTAGAAACGGAAGTGAGCGAAAGCACGGTTGGCCTCAGCCATTTTGTGCATATCTTCTTTACGCTTGAAAGCGCCGCCCTGGTTGTTGAAAGCGTCAACGATTTCAGCAGCGAGCTTGTCGGCCATAGTCTTGCCACCACGCTTGCGGGCATAAGAGATAAGATTTTTCATCGAGATAGACTCCTTGCGGTCGGCACGGATTTCAGTGGGGACCTGGAAGGTGGCACCACCCACACGGCGGCTCTTCACCTCAACGGTAGGAGTAACGTTTTCGAGAGCTTTCTTCCAGATGTCGAGAGCGCTGAGCTCTTCGTTGGGAAGTTTCGACTTCACAGTCTCGAGTGCGGAGTAGAAGATAGTGAACGCAGTGTTCTTCTTGCCGTCGAACATGAGGTGGTTCACAAATTTAGTCACGCGAACGTCATCGAAAACGGGATCGGGGAGAACTACCCGCTTTTTAGGCTTGGACTTTCTCATTTTAGAGTTGTCTTGTGTTTTTTTGTTTTTGATTGCTTGGTTGCTTGCTTCGTTCATTCTTCAGCCGGCGTCCTCTGACGCTGAGGCTTACTCAACCAAAAGTGTAGCTGCAAGAAATGCAAAAACGAGTTGAAAATAAATGATTTTTACTCGGGTGCTATAAGATTTCTTCACCCGTCTTTTCGACCGTTACAGGTCTACAGAGACGAATTACTTCTTGGCAGCACCGGCCTTGGGACGCTTGGCACCGTATTTCGAGCGGCGCTGGGTGCGGTCCTTTACACCTGCGGTATCGAGAGTACCGCGAACGATGTGGTAGCGAACACCGGGGAGGTCTTTAACACGACCGCCGCGAACGAGGACGATCGAGTGCTCCTGGAGGTTGTGGCCTTCGCCGGGGATGTAGGAGTTGACTTCCTTACCGTTGGTGAGGCGCACACGGGCTACCTTACGCATAGCCGAGTTAGGCTTTTTGGGGGTGGTGGTGTAAACACGGACGCACACGCCGCGACGCTGGGGGCAGGAGTCGAGCGCGGGGCTCTTGCTCTTGTCTTCCAATGCGACGCGTCCTTTACGTACTAATTGCTGAATAGTAGGCATCTTAGTTGGATTGCTTTGTTACTTTAATATCTTTGTTCGTTTATTTTCTCGTTTAAGCGCTGAACAGCGGGCCTTGGCCACATACTCATAAAACCGCCCATTGCATTAACTGTCAGACAGTTAGCAATGAAGCGGCGCATGAGCGCACTGTTCAACGGCGCAAAGTTAGCAATTATTTCCCTAATAACCAAACAATTTACAAACTTTTTAAATGTAACTTTTCGGAGCGGGGAAAGAGGGGGTCAGTTCAATACTGCTCGTTCTCGTTGGGGAAGTCGACAGCTTTGACGTCGGCGGTATAGCGGCTGATTGCATCGCTGATGACGGGGCCGAGGTCGGCGTAGCGGCGGAGGAATTTGGGAGCGAAGCCCTGGTTCATGCCCAGCATATCCTGGAGCACGAGCACCTGGCCGTCGGTTCCGCTACCGGCGCCTATGCCGATAGTGGGTATGGCGAGCTTCTCTGAAACCTTGCGGGCGAGGTCGGCGGGTATTTTCTCAAGCACGAGGGCGAAGCAGCCGAGTTCCTGGAGCATGAGAGCGTCGGCAATGAGGCGCTCGGCCTCGGCGTCGGCTTTGGCGCGCACGCCGTAGGTGCCGAATTTATTGATTGACTGAGGCGTGAGGCCAAGGTGACCCATGACGGGTATTCCGGCAGAGAGTATGCGCTCTATCGACTCGCGGATTTCGGCGCCGCCTTCGAGTTTGACGGCCTCTGCCCCACTCTCTTTAAGGATGCGCACTGCCGAGGCGAGGGCGAGCTCGGGGTTGCCCTGATAGGTGCCGAAGGGCATGTCGCACACCACGAGTGCGCGGTTAATGCCGCGGCGCACGCATGATGCGTGGTAAATCATCTGGTCGAGAGTTATGGGGAGGGTGGTTTCGTAGCCTGCCATTACGTTGGCGGCGGAGTCGCCGATGAGCACTGCGTCGATGCCGCCGGCGTCTACGAGCTGTGCCATTGTATAGTCGTAAGCCGTGACCATGGCTATCTTCTCACCGGCCGCCTTCATCTTTGCAAAGGTAGCGGTGGTTACCTTCTTCTTATTGTCTACTGTGTTTGTTGACATAAAGTTATGTAGTGTTGGAATTTCCTAAAAAAATCGCGTCACTGCCCTGTTACGGGCAATGACGCGGCAAAGTTAAGAATTTTTTTTGAAGTGGCATCAACGGAGGCCGAGCTGGGCGAGAATCTCAGAGAGCTCGGCAGCCGACATCGAGCGTTGCTCGGCGAGTTTATCCACAAAACCGTGCACCACAGGGGGCAAGGCCGAGTGTCGGAAGATGCGGTCGACGTAGTCATAGCAGTTGCGGAAGAGTGCGTCGGCTTCGTCATCGTCGAGCCCGCAATGACCCGAGGCCTCGGCGCGCACTGCCTCGCGCACGCTCGTGGTATCGGCAGGCTTGACAGGCACGCCTGCGCCGATACGGCGCCGGCATGCGATGTTGCCGAGCACCATTGAGGTTGTGAGCCTGAGCTCACGCACGGTCTGCTCCCACACTATCTTGGCCGACATGCGGGGGTTGCCCTGCAGGCCAAAGCTGTGTGCCATGACCATTGTATGGCCCGGTTCGGCGTCGAGGTCCACAGCCTCAAGATAATCAAGGCCGTCGAGAGCCACAAGTGTTATAGCCATACCGGCTATGCCATATGATTTATCGCGCTCATCACTGTAGCGCAGCGAAGATTCGTCCATCTAAATAAAATGATTGAGATTTTTAAGTAGATAACACGAGGAGAGGGCTATCAGTTCACCACCAGAATCTTGGCAACGGCGCCCGACGAAGAGCCCGTACCGTTCTGAGAGGCATAGACGAAGTAGACGCCTGTGCGCACGCGGCTTCCGCCTGCATCGCAGCCGTCCCAGGATATCATACCACCCTCCGACCGGCCTTGGAAGAATACGTTTCCTGCGGCGTCGGCAATCTTTACAAGGGAGTTATCCATAAGGCCGGCAACGGTGATATAGCCGGTGTAGTCGGGGCGCACGGGGTTGGGATAGGCATAGACACCAGAGTAATCGTCGGCGGCGGGGGCGGAGTCGCTGTCGTAGGCGGCCACGCCGTTGGGTGTGCCGAAGTACACGCGGTTGCCGTTAGGCTCGGCAGCTATGCTCTCCACAACATCGGAGGGAAGGAGCGAGTTGGCCGTGGTGAAGTTCTGTATGATTTTGGTACCGTCGCTGTTTACGAGATATGCACCCGAGGTGGCGGTTGCTATCCACTTGCGGTCGGAGGGGTCGACGGCGATGCCGAAAATCGACTCGGTGCCAAGGAGGTAGTCGCCATAGTTGGTGCCGTCGTTGCGCGGCACAATGGGTCGCTTCACGCGGAAATCGGCGTTGAACGCATCTTCGGGCTTGAACCAGAAGAGGCCTTCATCGGTGCCCACCCATATTCTACCGTCCTTATCTTCGGAGTAGCTCTGCATGTAGTAGGGCGCCAAGGTATTGCCTTCGGTATCGGTGAAAGTTATGTGCTGGGCATATTTATCGTCGTTGAAATTGAGGGGTGTGCCGTTGTCGTCGTACACAACCATACCGAGCGAGGGGCCTCCGAGCGAGAAAATCTTGTAGCGACTGTTCTTGCAGAAATAGGAGAAAGAGCCTTTGGTGAGGTAAGTTCCTGCCTGAGTGAACTTGGGCACGATTACCCACTCCTCGTCTTTGATTTCGGCGATATTGCCTTTGCGGAACTTGGAGGGGATGATGTAGTACTCGGGGGTGCCGAAGTCACCGTTTTCGTCGAGGTAGCCCACGCCCACCCACAGATTACCGTCGGCATCAATGTTGAGGTCAACGAGTCGGGATGTCCAGCGGGAAGAGCCGTCGGCATGAAGCAGAGGTATGGCCGAGTTATATTTGCCAAAGACGTGCTCAACCTTACGGTCGCGGAGCACGATAAGGCCCGGCGAATAGCCGAGAAGATATACTATCGAAGGGTCGTCGGGATCTTCAACCACATGCGACATTGAGGTAAAGCGTCCGTTGCTGATCGTCCAGTCTTTATATTTCGACGAGTACTGCGAAGGGTTGAGAATTGAGATATCCTTCACATGGTCGTCCTCTACCATGTCGAGGAAGCCGTTGGGAGCATACGACATATTATCACCCGGGTCGCAGTAAATCCAGTTGGGCACGCAGTGATTGACATAGAGTCGCTTTCCGTCGGGGCTCCAGGTCATACGTTCGGGAAGCGAGCCTGTAAAACCCTCGGGTATAGAGATGTTAGCAAGAGCTACAGGCGTTGAGCCGGTGAGGTTATACTGAGTAAGACCATTGCCATTATCAACCCACACCGATTGCGGGCCGACGGTAGAGAAAGCGTTCACAGCACCTGCGGGAAGGGTATACGTGGTTACTACAGCATTGGCGTCGATAAAGTGAATTTTGCCGGACTGCACAGCCGTAACGCCTTCGCCGTTCATTTTATATAAGGAGGCCGAGCCACTGACAAGCTCTTTGTTGGAGGCATAGACGCTTCCTACAAAATTATAGGTAACAAGCTGCACACTGCTGCCGAAAATGCCTATATAGCTGTTGTTATTCAATTCCTTACCGCTTGTGAAGTTGTTCGACACTGTCTTGAAGTGCGAAGCCTGCGAGTGGCGGCCTTCGAGAGGAGCATAGTACATTGTTGAGCTTGTGCGGGCAAGCAGATGCCCCTGCTGAACCAGTACGGTATTGAAATTGAGGTTGAAGATGCACGATTCCTTGACTTCGAAACGCGAATCATCGTATATCACGACACCAAAAGCTGTTGCGATGTAAATCTTGCCGTCGTGGAAGGTAACATCGTTGACAGCGTGCGAGGTGGTGAGCACGGCATTTTTGATTTCGGGCAGGTTGCGCACCTTGCCGTTGTCGAGCAGCACGTCGATATTGCCGGAGGGATAAGTAATGAGCAGATATTTTCCCTCGGGGTTGTAGTAAATCGACGAGATGTCGCCGCTTTCGCTCAGTGTGGCCGTCGAGTAGGTATAGAGCTCGTTGTCGGCCTTGTTGAGATGCTGGAGAGTGCCACCGTTGAGCATGTACACTTTCGTGGGCGTCTCTATCACATTGCTGAAGGTCGAGGCCACATGGGGGTAAACCGTCCAGCGCCCCTGCACATACTGCGCCGACGCACCCTGGGCGGTGACGAGCGCCACAAGAGCCACAAGAGTTGTGATTACTTTCTTTATCATTGAAGTTATAATGTTTTTGAGGAGTTTATCGTCTGAAGATATTGTGCGAGTTTTGCCACAGCCTTGCCACGATGACTTATGGCATGCTTCTCGGCAGCCGGAGCGTCGGCAAAACTGCAGTTCCAGCCGTCAGGACGGAAAAGCGGGTCGTAACCGAAGCCACCGTTGCCCGAGAGGCCGGTCATGATTTCGCCTTCGACGGTGCCTTCAAAGACAGCTGGCTTATCGTCGCCGTGAAGGAGGACTATCACGCAGCGGAAGCGTCCGGTGCGGCACTCGGCGCCTTCAAGTTTTGCAAGCAGGAGGACATTATTGGCGTCATCGTCGCCGTGGACTCCGGCAAAGCGGGCGCTGTGCACGCCGGGAGCGCCCCCGAGGGCGTCGGCTTCTATGCCCGAGTCATCGGCAAAACAATCGTAGCCGTAGCGCTCTTTCACCCAGCGGGCCTTGCAAAGAGCATTGCCCTCGAAGGTGTCAGCCGTCTCGGGTATATCGTCGTGACATCCGATGTCGGCCAGGGAGAGCACCTCGTAGCGGTCGCCGAGCATGGTGCGCACCTCTTCGAGCTTATGGGCGTTGTTGGTTGCGAATACTATCTTTTCCATCAGATATTTAACGCTGTAATCTTCGGTTTATTGTGCTTTTCAGCCCACCACGATGTTCACAATCTTGCCCGGCACGACAATAACCTTGCGCACGGTCTTGCCGTCGAGCCACTTGGCGGCTGCGGGGTCGGCGAGGGCGGCGGCCTGTACGTCGTCGTTGGCCGTACCTGCCGGAACGGTGATGTTGAAACGGGCCTTGCCGTTGAACGACACGGCCATTGTCACGCTGTCTTCCTTGAGGTAATCTTCCGAGAACTCGGGCCAGCGGGCATCGCAAATGGTGCCTTCTTTGCCCAGAGCGTTGTGCCAAAGCTCTTCGGCCACGTGGGGAGCGAAAGGTGCGAGCACCACGAGAAGCTCTTCGAGGACGGCGCGTGAGCGGCATTTCTGCGAGGCAAGCTCGTTGACGCAAATCATGAATGCAGCCACTGAGGTATTGAATGAGAAAGCCTCGATGTCGGCAGTAACTTTCTTGATGAGCTTGTGGAGGCTCTTGAGGTTTTCGCGGGTGGGTTCGGAGTCGTCGACGAGCAGTGTATCGCCTTTCCAGAAGAGCGACCACAGTTTCTTGACGAAGCGGAACACGCCGTCGATACCGTTGGTATCCCAGGGTTTGCTCTGCTCTATCGGGCCGAGGAACATTTCGTAGAGACGCAGGGTATCGGCACCGTAGCGCTCTATCATGTCGTCGGGATTTACGACGTTGAACATCGACTTCGACATCTTCTCAACAGCATAGCCGCATACATAGCCCTTGCCTTCTTCGGTGATGAACTCGGCGTCGGCGAACTCGGGGCGCCATGCGCGGAAGGCGTCGGTATCGAGGATATCGTTCTTTACAATATTGATATCCACATGGATAGGCGTGGTGTCGTAATTATCCTTTAGAGGCGCCGAGACAAAGGTGTTGGTATCTTTGATGCGGTATACGAAGTTGCTCCGGCCCTGAATCATGCCCTGGTTGATGAGCTTGCGGAAGGGTTCGTCGTCGACAATCACACCGTAGTCGTAGAGGAATTTATTCCAGAAACGGCTGTAGATGAGGTGGCCGGTGGCATGCTCGGAGCCGCCCACATAGAGGTCGACGCTGCGCCAGTATTCGTTTGCTTCTTTAGAGACGAGGGCATCGGCATTATGGGGGTCCATATAACGCAGATAGTAGGCCGATGAGCCTGCAAAACCGGGCATTGTGTTGAGTTCGAGGGGGAAACCTTCGGGCGTTGTCCAGTTCTTGGCGCGACCCAGCGGGGGCTCGCCGGTCTCGGTGGGCAGATATTTGTCGATTTCGGGGAGTTCGAGAGGGAGCTTGTCGTAAGCGGTGGGGATACCGTCGACGTAGCAGATAGGAATAGGCTCGCCCCAGTAGCGCTGACGACTGAAGATAGCATCGCGCAGACGGTAGTTTACCTTGACACGGCCTATGCCGCTCTCCTCCACGTGCTTTTTGGCAGCGGCGATAGCTTCTTTAACGGTGAGGCCGTTGAGGTTCAGGGTCGGACCCTCGGAGTTTATCATGCGGCCTTCCTTGGCCTCGAAGCACTGCTCCGAGACATCGGCGCCCTCGATGAGGGGAATTACAGGCAGGTCGAAGTGACGGGCGAAAGCGTAGTCGCGGCTGTCGTGGGCAGGTACCGCCATAATGGCGCCGGTGCCGTAGCCGGCCAGCACGTAGTCGCTGATCCATACGGGTACTTTCTTGCCCGAGAGGGGGTTAATGGCATAAGAGCCTGAGAACACGCCGGTAACGCGCTTGTCGATCATGCGTTCGCGCTCGGTGCGGTGGCGGATTGATGCGAGATACTCGTCGACGGCAGCACGCTGTTCAGGAGTTGTGACGAGGTCGACATACTTGCTCTCGGGAGCGAGTACCATAAATGTTACTCCGAACACGGTGTCGGCACGCGTGGTGAAGATTTCGAGCTCAAGGTCGTCGCGACCGTCGATTTTGAAGCGCATCTCGGCGCCTTCGCTGCGGCCGATCCAGTTGCGCTGTGTCTCTTTGAGCGAATCCGACCACTCGATATTGTCGAGGCCGCGGAGGAGGCGTTCGGCATAGGCCGACACTCGCAGGCACCACTGCCACATCTCTTTCTGCTCCACGGGATAGCCGCCGCGGACAGAGACGCCTTCCGACACTTCGTCGTTGGCGAGCACGGTGCCGAGCTTGGGGCACCAGTTCACCATGCTGTTGCCGAGATAGGCGAGGCGATAGTTCATGAGCGTGTCGCTCTTTTCTTTGTCGCTCATTGCGCGCCACTCTCCGGCACTGAAAGCCAGCTCCTTGCTGCAAGCGGCATTGATTCCCTCGCTGCCTTTTTCTTCAAAGCGGGCAATGAGTTCGCCGATAGGCTTGGCGCGGTCGGCGCTACGGTCGTACCACGAGTTGAACATCTTGAGGAAAGCCCACTGTGTCCATTTATAGAAACCGGGGTCGCAAGTGCGTATCGAGCGGCTCCAATCGTAGCAGAAGCCTATGTTGTTGAGCTGACTGCAGTAGCGCTCTATGTTGTGGCGGGTGGTCACCTCGGGGTGCTGGCCGGTCTGTATGGCATATTGCTCTGCGGGCAGACCATAGGCATCAAAACCCATGGGGTGCAGCACATTGAAGCCCTGCAGACGTTTGTAGCGCGAGAAAATATCGCTTGCTATATAACCCAGGGGATGACCCACGTGCAGACCCGCGCCCGAAGGATAGGGGAACATGTCGAGCACATAGAACTTGGGTCGTGAGCTGTCGATTTCAACTTTATATATATCGCCGTCGTTCCAGAACTTGTGGATGCGGCTTTCGATGTCTTTATGATTGTATTCCATTGGGGTGATAATGTCGGTTATGTTGTGGTTGTCAAGCTTTTACTTCGAAAGTTCGAGCATGCGGGCTATTGGCCTGAGCGCTTTTTCGGCGAGTCCGGGGGCGACCTTGACCTCCGGGGCCTCGGCAATAAGGCAGTCGCGAAGCTTGGCAAGGCTGTTGAGCTTCATGTAGGAGCAGTCGTTGCAGCCGCAGGTGCTGTCGGAGGGGGGCACGGGGATGAATCGCTTGTGGGGCGCGCCTTTTCGCATCTGGTGCAGGATGCCGCTTTCGGTGGCTACGATAAACTCTTCGGCATCGCTTTTGAGAGCATAGTCGAGCAGCACGGCAGTGGAGCCCACTTTATCGGCCATGAGTACCACGGGGCGCTTGCACTCGGGATGCACGAGAACCGGTGCACCGGGGTGTTCTTTTTTAAGCGCTGCTATTTTCTCTGCCGAGAAGCGTTCATGCACATGGCAGGCGCCGTCCCACAGCAGCATGTCGCGGCCTGTTACTGAGTTGATATATGCGCCGAGGTTGCGGTCGGGGCCGAAAATGAGCTTGGCGTCGGCCGGAAAACTCTCCACAATCTTGCGGGCGTTTCCCGAGGTCACGAGCACATCGCTCAGCGCCTTGACCTCGACCGAAGTATTCACATAACTGATAACGGTGTGGTCGGGGTGCGCCTTGACAAAAGCCTCGAAGTCGGCCGCAGGGCAGCTGTCGGCAAGCGAGCACCCGGCGTTATTGTCGGGCACAAGCACCTTTTTATCGGGGCACAGCACCTTTACGGTCTCCCCCATGAAATTGACGCCGCACATAACCACTATGCGCGCATCGGCGCTGGCAGCTGCGGCTTTTTGGGCGAGCGCGAGCGAATCGCCGACATAGTCGGCAATATCCTGCAAGGCTCCGTCCACATAATAGTGGGCCAGTATCACGGCCTTTTTATCTTTCTTTAGACGCAGTATCTCGGCCTTGAGGCTCTCGCCCGAGGTCGCGCCACTGCATGCGCTTGGACAGTCCATATTTACGGTTCAAAATTTTGATACCGCAAAATTACACAAAAAACGCGATATTTCCGCATTTTGCGGGAGCTTGTATCTCAAAATCATCGGGTGACGTTCATGAGGCTGTCGTAGTCGCAGCTACCGCGGTCAAGAAGCCTGCGCCCGACAGCATCATAGCTGTGCGATGCCACACTTCGTTGCTTCGGTGCCAACGAGCCTTCGACACCCGCCATGTCGAGTACAAGGGCAGGCAAATCGTAAGAGAATACAGGCCTGTCGGCGTTAAACTCGAGAGCCTCGGCTATTTCGGGGTGTGCAGCCTCAAAAGCCTTAGTCATAAATACCCACATAGGTATCTCATAGAGCGCTTTCGCTCTCTCGGGTGTAAGTGGTTCTACGGTCCGCCCATATTGTTGCCTGTAATCATATACCTCCTCACCGTGATCTGATAAATAGATAACTATGGCATCGCGGTCTTTGAATCGGGCCGCAAGCTCAGCGTTGACCGTCGATATATAGTAAGTGGCGTTATCGTAGTGCATTACATCTTGGCATTCCTGATCATCATGCACATAAGCCTCATAGTCTTTTTGAGAAAATCTCGCCCGCCCGTGAGGATAGTGCTCGGCCGCCGGAAGATGTTGACCCGCAAGATGAACAAATGCTACCGACGGCTCCGGCATCGTACATATCCGGTCGATATAGGCGTCGATAAAATCACCGTCCAATACAAAACGCTCAGTATTTCGCATATCGAAAGACTGCCGTTCTACAGTGGTATCATTCAGAAAGAATATGCTGCTATAGTCTACAGTCTCAACAGTAGTTCTCACTCCTTGATTATCAAAGTAGCCGATATTGTAACCGGCTTTGCGCAACACCGCAGGCAGAAGCGGTCGCTCTTGCCATAGAGCGTCTCCGGGAGTCGACAACAATTGTTTCATGACAAGGTTAGTGGTGCAATCCCCCGTAACAGCGTTACTGAATATGACAAGTCGCCCTAAGTCGGCGAGCGAAAGCACTGCCGAATCGGTAGGCATTCTGTAGCCATAGAGCGAAGAGCGGTGCTTGTTGGCCGATTCCCCGATTATCACAACAATTGTTGGAACACCATCGGTGCCCGGTATTGGCTCTATTAAATCGTTAGCGTGTATTATATCATTAATCAATCGCCCGTTATCTTCAATACCCGAATATGCGAGAGCAACCTGAAATGGCGAGATACGGAAGCTCTGACGCGAATCTGAGAAACCGGCTCCGGGCAT
This sequence comes from uncultured Porphyromonadaceae bacterium, assembly GCA_947573485.1. Lineage (GTDB taxonomy): Bacteria > Bacteroidota > Bacteroidia > Bacteroidales > Muribaculaceae > CAG-873. Next base: position 13,360 of record CANPGB010000031.1, read on the forward strand.
GAAATTAGCCCATACAAAAACACAGCCCGAGATAATCATAGCCGGAATAACCAACCACAGCAGAGCCCTTTGAGCCTTACAAAATAATCTGCGGCAAGCGAATGCGAGCACGGCAATCAAAAGTGGGACTATTGACAAAAGCAATGCCTCACGCACCAAAGGCAAACTTAATGAATGATTGATGAAGCCGGAGGCCTCGGCAGCATCAGTCTGCAGTATAAGACTCAATATCGCATCATTAAACCTACACAGAGTGCTTGCTCCAACGAGAAGTTCAAAACAACATAAACTCCACGAAAGGATTAAAACCAAAGAAGTCAGCCCATAATAAAAGCCTCGCAACAAGCCCGAAGAGCCCAAAAGCAATGGTAGACGGCATAGTGTTAAAAGTAATACTGCAGGAAACAGGCTCTCGACAACACCTATCGCTAACCTCGGCTGCGACAGATACATATTGGGATAGGGAGAAACTCCAACGGGCAAAGCGAGGCAAAGCCATACAAAAAGGACGGCAGACAATGGCGGCAACAGTACTTCAAACCTCTTCACATCAATCCTCCCTGAAATAATCCGAGCGGATAATCAACTCGGAGATGCGGTGCATTTCTTCTTCGGGAATTGCGCGGCGTAGCGAGTCATAGTCCTCGCGATAGAGGCTGACACCGACTCCCTGGAAAGCGGGAGCTGCGCCCATCGCATCAAGGAGGGTTGGGAAGACATCAATCTGACGCACTTCTTTTTCTACCCGGCCCTCTATACCTGCGTTAAGCAGGAAAAAAGCAATAGGGTTAGTATCTTCGTAAGTGCTTGCATGGTCAGATATTACCGCTATCACAGAATTGTCGTAAAGCCCCTCGGCTTTAAGGCCGGCAATAAAATGTCCGAGTTGACGGTCGAAGAAATGCAGCATCTGCATATAATCGAGGCGGAGAGGTTCGTAGCCCTCCGCTTCGTCGATCCACGGCTGCCGCTTTACTGCGGGGTCATTGAAGGGGTGGTGCATGCTCATGGTAGTCACCTGACAGAAAAAGGGCTGAGGCATGACTTTCATGTGCTGCAGGGCGTAGGCGAAAACCGCCGCGTCCATGCCAATCTCTTCTACTTTAAAAGGACTGTTTTTGAGCGAGTCGGCATCGCTTATAGCGTCGTATCCGAAGCTTTTATTAGTTCCTGCATGATTCCACATAGAGGCATCCTCTACGATAAATTCTTCTTTCCGGGCAAAGGCGGCGGAGTTTGCAAGCGAACAGTAGTGATTGTCACCGAACTGGAAGCAAGTAGCCGCAACTGGCATGGGGTAAAGCCCTGTATTATACATCAGCTGCCCGTCGCTGGAGCCTCCAATTCCTATCTGATGTTTCATGGCGAGAGCCGCCAGTGTATGAGGATCGGCTATGATACTGTCGAGCACGGGCGTAAGTTGGCGATCTCCGATTCGGAGGCCTACATAAGGGGCATCGAGCGACTCAACTATGATAAGTATCAGATTCTTTCCGCGACCGTCGGGGTGTGTACCGGCAACGCGTGGTATTGAGATAAACGCATCAATATCATCTCTTTGCTCCTGCGAAAGATAGCTTATGCGCCGTGGAAATAACAGGTAGCGGAATTGAACTGCGTTATACGCAATCCAACTATTGGACTGCCACACATATTCGAGCCTGACATTATTCTTCAAACGGTTTCCAAGAACGTCGGCAAATGGCTGATGCTGACCTACCTCATTAGTAGCTGTGACACTGATGCGCCATGAAACGAGAGCGTATATAACAAGATACAACAGCACCGACAGGGCTACTGCGAGCCAGCGTCGCCCTCTGCCCCACTCGGCTGCGAACGGCCTGCGGGTAAGGCGCCACACGGCTACAGAGGCGGCTGCGGGAATGAGCAGGAAGAGCAGGTCGCGCCACTGAAGCATATGCAAGCCGCTGCGGAAAACCGTTGGATTATATACCGAGAGGTTAAGCAGCGAGGAGTAAGGCATAAGGTCGCCCCAATAGCGGTAGTACCAGAGACTCACAGCAAGAAGCAGGGCAAGAATCCAAAACGCCTCGATTACAGCGCGGCAGCCACGACGACCGAGCACCCACAGAGGGGCGAGGAGCAGCACGGCATCGCCCGTATAAATCACAAAGCGCATGAGCACTGTGGTATTATAGCGTATCTCCCACGAAAAAGCAAAAAGGAGACTCACAATAGCGGCGAGCGACACAAGGAATATCTTGAAGCGCTGCACGGGGAAGGTGGCGAAGATTCCGGAGGTGTTCATTTCAAAAATCAACAATAATCAATCTTCTCTGAAATAATCCGAACGGATAATCAACTCGGAGATGCGGTGCATTTCTTCTTCGGGAATCGCGAGGCGGAGCGAGTCATAGTCCTCCCGGTAAAGGCTGACACCCAATCCTTGGTAGGCGGGAGCTACACCCATTGCGTCGAGAAGGGTGGGGAAAAGGTCAATCTGCCGTACATCTTTGTCGAGCTGACCATTAATGCCGCCATTAAGCAGGAAGAACGGTACACGGGTATTCTCATCGAAAGTGCTTGCGTGGTCAGATATAATGGCTATCACAGAATTGTCGTAGAGGCCTTCGGCCTTAAGGCCGTCGATAAAGAGGCCGAGCTGACGGTCGAAGAAATTCAACATCTGCATATAATCGATGCGGCGCGACTCAAACCCCTCGATTTGGTCTATCCATTGTTGGCGTTTCACACCGGCGTCGTCGAACGGGTGATGCATGCTCATGGTACTCACAAAGCATAAGAAAGGCTGGGGCGAATCCTTAATACCTTTTAAGGCATAGCTGAATATAGCAGCGTCCTTGCCAATTTCATCAACTATCAAAAGATTGTGTTTAAGTGAGGCGGCGTCACTCAACGCATCATAACCATAACTTTTGTTAGTAATAATATGGTTCCAGACCGTCTGTTCTTCAACTATGAATTCCTCCTTTCGGGCGAAGTCGATATAACGGGCGAGCGAGGGATAATGATTGGCAGCAAACCCAAATACAGTAACCATCTCCGACATCGGATAAAGACCCGTGTTGAATATCAGTTGCGCATCGCTGGAGCGCCCGTGTCCCACCTCATGTCGCATGGAAAGCGCTGAGAAAACATCGGGAGCGGCCACAAGGCTGTCGAGTACGGGGGTAACCTTTTTGCCCTCGAACTCAAGACCAACATACGGCGAATCGAGCGACTCAACAACAACAAGAATGAGGTTCTTGCCACGGCCAGCTGAATAAGTTCCGGCAACTCGACGTTCAGAAATGACGTTGATAATATCGGCTTGTTGTTCAGGTTTAAGGTCGCTTATATGCCACTCATAGGTGAGGTTTCGGATTTGAACTATATTGTAGCCAATCCAGCTGCTCGACTGCCAAACATGCTCCAGGCTGGCACTCTTCTCCAATCGCCTTTTCATGACTTCCACGACCGGCACCTGAGTTTTTTCATTAATAGACACGAACACTCTCATTCGCCATGAAACAAACACGTAGACGGCAAGATAAAACAGTATAGAGAGACCAACCATAGCCCAACGGCTCCCTCTACCCCACTCGGCTGCGAACGGATTGCGGGTAAGGCGCCACACGGCCACAGAGGCGGCTGCGGGGATGAGCAGGAAGAGCAGGTCGCGCCACTGAAGCATCTGCAAGCCGCTATGAAAGACGGTACTATTGTACACCGAGCGGTTAAACAAAGAGGCATATGGCAAAAGGTCGCCCCAATAACGGCAGTACCAAAGGCTCACAGCAAGAAGCAGGGCAAGAATCCAAAACGCCGCGATTACAGCGCGGCAGCCACGACGACCGAGTACCCACAGAGGGGCGAGGAGCAGCACGCCGTCGCCTGTATAAATCACAAAGCGCATAAGCACTGTGGTATTATAACGTATCTCCCACGAAAAAGCAAAAAGGAGACTAACAATAGCGGCGAGCGACACAAGGAATATCTTGAAGCGCTGCACGGGGAAGGTGGCAAAGATTCTGGAGGTGTTCATTTCGGAGAGCAAATTTCGGCATAATTTTCGGTTTGGCAAAAATTTGCTCAGGCGAGGGGCGGCCTTTCGCGCACGCACACAAACATTTTTTTGCGGGTTGGAGGTTTTTTGCTAATTTTGTGCGATAATGACTCATAGCATGAAACGGATTCTTCTAATCATATTACTCATTGCCGCAGGCCTGGAGGCACGTGTCAGCGCCGCGTCGGGCGACCTCTTCATCTACCCGACGGCTCCGGACACGATGCAGAATCTGCAGAGCCGCTGCGACTATATTGTAAAGCGTTTCTGGGACCGCTGCAACTTCGACCACGGCTTCCGCAACCCCGATAAGCTCAACCGTGCTTTCGGCGACTGGATTTCGATGATGCCCTATGCTTCGGCCGACACTGTATATGCCTCGGTAGATGCCCTCATGGCACGTTTCCAAAAGAAAGGACCCGAGACCCTCGAACTTGCCTCAATGGCAGAGAACTGGCTGTACTCCGACACTGCCACGATGCGCTCGAGCGACATCTACGTGCACTTCGCCAAGGCTGCGGCCACGAGCAAGAAGCTCTCGAAGGCCGAACGCGCACGCTTCACCGCCCAGGTTCAGATTATAGAGAGCAGCAGCGTGGGCTCGACGGTGCCCGGCGTGCCCTACGTGAAAGCCGACGGCAGCAAAGGCACACTCGACGACATCAAGGACAATGCCTCGATTCTGCTGTTCTTCAACGACCCCGACTGCCTCGACTGCCGCATGGCACGCGGCAGACTCAGCGCCAACTACCACACCAACCAGCTCATTGAGAAAGGCCAGTTGGTGATAGTGAGCATATACCCCGGTGACACCGACGACGAGAATTGGGAGAAGAGCAAGGCTGAAGCTCCCGCCAACTGGATAACGGTGGCCATGCCCGACGCGGCCGACTATTTCGACCTCAGCTCCACACCGCTCTTCCTCTTCCTCAACTCGCGGCACAAGGTGCTTGCAGCGAACCTCGACATCGATTATCTACTCGGCGCCTTCGGCACCGCTAACCAGGCACAGAAAAAATGAGCGCCGACTCGCAGACAACAGCCGTACTCATCTCGGGCGGCGTAGACAGCGCCGTGGTGGTACACCGTCTAGCGGAGCTCGGTCTGCCCCTACACCTATTTTATATAAGGATAGGGCTCGACACGGGCGAGGGCGACTGCTCGGCAGAGGAAGACATAGGAATGTGCTCGCTCATAGCGCGCCGCTACGGGCTGCCTTTCGACGTGGTATCGCTGCATCAGGAATACTGGGATAACGTAATGGAATATGCCCTCACTACCGTGAAGGCCGGACTCACGCCCAACCCCGACATAATGTGCAACTCCATTATCAAGTTCGGATACTTTGAGGAGCGCTGGGGTCACAAGTTCCTGCAGACGGCCACCGGCCACTACGCCTCTACCCTCTTCGACCCCGAGGGCCGCAAATGGCTCGCCACGGCGGTCGACCCCGTGAAAGACCAGACCGACTTCCTTGCCCGCATCACAGGGCGCCAGCTCTCACATCTCATCTTCCCATTAGGCGAGCTTCCCAAGGCCCGCGTGCGCGAGATTGCCGTAGAGGCAAAGCTGCCCAACGCTTTCCGCCGCGACTCGCAGGGCATATGCTTCCTCGGGAAAATCAACTACAACGACTTTATCCGCCGCCACCTGGGCGAGAAGCCCGGCGCCATAGTCGAGATAGAGACCGGCCGGAAGCTCGGCGAGCACCGCGGCTACTGGTTCCATACCATAGGGCAGCGCAAGGGTCTCGGGCTGAGCGGCGGCCCCTGGTTTGTGGTGCGCAAGAATATCGCCGACAACGTGCTCTACGTGTCGCGCGGCTACGACACCGAGAAGCAGTATGGCCGCACACTCCACCTTGCCGAGATGCACTTCATAACCGCCGACCCCTGGGGCGCGGCAGCCGACGCTCCCGAAGGGGTTGAGGTGTCGTTCAAGAACCGCCATATGCCGTCGTTCCTGCCGGGGCGCATACGCCGAGTGGCGGGCGCCGAGGGCGAGTATGTTGTGGAGTCTGACGTGGATGTGCAGGGCATAGCCCCCGGACAGTTCACAGCCCTCTACGACCCGGCCCACCGCATATGCTTCGGTTCTGGAATAATAACCGGCGGCAACGCCCCTGCCATAAACTGACACTATGGAACAGAAACGCATAGGGCTATACGTGCTCGGCCTCTCCTACAGCCAGCTCCAGTCGGGAGCCTACGCGCTCATTCTGGCGCAGAACGACGGCCCCTACCGCATCCCCGTGGTCATAGGGGCTCCCGAGGCACAGTCTATTGCAATCTTCTTAGAGAACATCCACACTCCGCGGCCGCTCACCCACGACCTCTTTGTGAGCTTCGCCCATGCTTTCGGCGTAAAGCTGAAAGACGTGTTCATATACCGTTTTGAAGACGGCATCTTCTCGTCGGAGCTCACCTTCTCCGACGGCAACCGCACGGTGGTGATTGACGCCCGCACAAGCGACGCCATCGCCCTTGCCCTCCGCACACACACACCTATTTTCACCACCCCCGACATCATAGAGCGCGCCGGATTCATTATCGACGACAATGAGTTTACGCGCCCCGGGGAGTTCGACCCCGACACTGCCGGAGAAAGTGAAGATGAAGATGCCGGAGACCCCGGCGAAACCTATGCCGACCGCGACGACTACCACACCGAGCCGCGGCCCGAGAATTTCACGGTGGAAGAACTTGAGCGCACCCTTGCCGACCTCATAGAGAAAGAAGACTATGAAGAGGCGGCCCGCATCAACGAAATCCTCCAGAAGAAAAAAGATCAGGAAAACAAGTAAACGAAATACCATGAACCACACCTTTACACTTAAAGCGCGCCTGGCCGCCCTCGGCTTCCTCGAGTTTGCCGTATGGGGCTCCTACCTCACCTCTCTCGGCGCCTACCTCGGCCGGATAGGTTTCGGCGAGAACATCGCATGGTTCTATGCCGTGCAGGGAATTGTATCTATCTTCATGCCCGCTCTCGTAGGCATCGTTGCCGACCGCTGGATACAGGCACAGAAAACCCTCAGTCTGGCACACCTCCTTGCCGGGCTCTTCATGGTTGGTGCCGGCGTCTACGGCCTCTCCAACCCCGCGCCCGACTTCTCGATACTCTTTGCTCTCTACACCATGTCGGTGGCTTTCTTCATGCCTACGATAGGCCTTAGCAACTCAGTGTCGTACTCCGCCCTTGAGCGCGCCGGTCTCGACACGGTGAAGCACTTCCCGCCGATACGTGTTTTCGGCACCATAGGCTTTATCTGCGCCATGCTCTTTGTAAACTTCACCGGCTTCCAGAACACCGCCGCCCAGCTCATAACATCGGGTGTGCTCAGTTTTGTAATGGCAGCCTACTCGCTCACCATGCCCTCGTGCCCCACGAGCAAAGCCAGCTCAAAGTCGCTCTACGATGCCCTCGGGCTCAAGGCCTTCGCCCTCTTCAAAGACAAGCAAATGGCCATATTCTTTATCTTCAGCATGCTCCTTGGCGTATCGCTGCAGATAACCAACGGTTTTGCCAACCCCTTTATCCAAAGTTTCGAGAACATACCCGAGTTCGCCGGAACATGGGGTGTGCATAACGCCAACGCCCTCATCTCCATATCGCAGATGAGCGAGACGCTGTGCATACTGCTCATACCCTTCTTCCTGCGCCGCTTCGGCATCAAGACGGTTATGCTCATGGCCATGGGTGCCTGGGTTTTCCGCTTCGGTCTCTTCGGCGTTGGCAACCCCGGCTCGGGCGTGTGGCTTTTTGTGCTCTCGATGATAGTCTACGGCATCGCCTTCGACTTCTTCAATGTATCGGGCTCGCTCTACGTGGATAAGAAAACTACTGTCGACATCCGCTCGTCGGCCCAGGGTCTCTTCATGATCATGACCAACGGCATTGGAGCCACCGTAGGTACCCTCGTGGCGCAGCAGATAATCAACCACTACGTGTTCTCGCAGCCTGCAGGCCTCGCGCAGGTTGAAGGTTGGAGCCACTCATGGCTTATCTTCGCCGGATATGCCCTCGTTGTTGCCGTGCTCTTCCTTCTGATTTTCCGCGACAAGCACACCGACACCTCCAAGGCTCAGATTGCCGAGGCCGAGCGTGTGCCTGACACCGAGATCTAAAAAGAATAATACAGTGATACGCTTCTACGCTCCCGATATAGCCACCGATGCCGTGCTCCCCGAAACGGAGAGCGGGCACGCCGCACGCGTGCTGCGCAAACAGGCGGGCGACACCGTCGAGGTCGTCGACGGCAAAGGCGGCCTCTTCGGCTGCACCATAATCGACGCACACCCCAAGCACACCTTGCTTCGGATAGACTCGCAAAGCGAGCTCCCCAAGGTGTGGACGCCGCGTATCACCATTGCCGTAGCCCCCACCAAGCACTCCGACCGCATGGAGTGGCTCATCGAGAAGCTCGTCGAGATAGGCATCGACCGCTTTGTGCCACTGCGATGCGAGCGCTCAGAGCGCAAGGAGCTCAAACCCGAGCGCCTCGAGAAGATTGCCGTCTCGGCCATGAAGCAGTCGCTCAAAGCCGTGCTGCCCGAGATAGACGCCACCACGCCGCTGCAGGCTTTCCTCAAGGCCGAGGCTGCCTCGCAGGCCATGAAATTCGTGGGCTATTGCTCCGATACCGTTGAGCGGCGCCTTATGGCCGCCACCTACCGTCCCGGAGCCGACGCCACCATTCTCATTGGTCCCGAAGGCGACTTCTCTCCCGGTGAGATTGAGGCTTGCTTCGACGCCGGTTTCACCGCCGTTACCATGGGCGACAACCGCCTCCGCACCGAAACGGCTGCTCTCGTGGCTGCCGACACCATACATATAATAAACCAAGCATTCTCTAAATGAACGCACTCGAACAACTACATAGCGCCCCCGGCTTCTTCCTCATCGCAGGCCCCTGCGTGATAGAGGGCGAGGAAATGGCTTTTGAGATAGGCCGCCACATAAAACAGGTGTGCGAGCCTTTGGGCATACCCTTTGCCTTCAAAGGCAGCTACCGCAAGGCCAACCGCAGTCGCCTCGACTCTTTCAGCGGCATAGGCGATATAAAGGCTCTCACCATACTCTCGGCTGTAGGCCGCGAGTTGGGCGTGCCAGTGGTGACCGACATACACCAGCCCGAAGAGGCAACCATGGCCGCCGACTTTGTAGACATACTGCAGATTCCGGCCTTCCTCTGCCGCCAGACCGACCTCCTTACCGCCGCCGCCATGACAGGCAAGCCCGTCAACATCAAGAAAGGCCAGTTCCTCTCGCCCGAGTCGATGCGCTTTGCCGTCGATAAAGTGCGGTCGGCGGGTAATGATGCCGTTGCCGTCACCGAGCGCGGCACTACCTTCGGCTACGGCGACCTCGTGGTAGACTTCCGCGGCGTGCCCCGCATGCAGCAGGCCTGCCAATGCCCCGTGATTGTCGACTGCACCCACTCGCTGCAGCAGCCCAACACCGCAGGCGGCGTTACCGGCGGTTGCCCCGAGCTTATAGAGACCATCGCCCGCGCCGCTGTCGTAACGGGCGCCGACGGCATTTTCCTGGAGACGCACCCCCACCCCGAGCTCGCCAAGAGCGACGGCGCCAACATGCTGCACCTGAGCCTCCTCGAACCGCTTTTGAAACACCTTGCCGCAATACGCCGCACTATCGACACATTCTGAAGATTTTATCATATATGAAACTACGCACCGCAGCCGCAGCCCTCACTCTCCTGCTGGCCTGCTCGGCCTTTGCCCAGTCGGGTATCAAGAACCCCATGACGCAGGCCGTGCTCGCCGTCTACGAAGAAGAGTTGCGCGAAAACCCCAAAGACTACAACGTGCTCCTCTCGCGAGCCGACGAATACTACCGCCACAGCGAATATATACGCTCTTTAGCTGATGTGGATAAAGTGCTCGAGTACGCCCCGGAGAGCGAAGCCGACGTGCGGCTCCGCGCCTACGTGCTCCGCGCAGGCATCTACAACCAGACAAAGCGCCCCGAGCAAGCTCTGCCCGACCTCGAGAAAGCCGCGACCTTAGCTCCCGACTCCTACTCCGTGATTTACCAGAAGGCCAACACCGAGTACACCCTCGGCAAGTATGCCGCCGCCAAAGAGAGCTTCCGCAAACTGCAGCGCCTCAACTCGCGCGCACCCGAGGCATACATAGGCCAGGCGCGTGTGGCCGTCAAGGAGAATAACCTCGGCCTCGCCAACGAGCTCCTCGAAAGCGCAGTGAGCCTTGACCCCAACAACGCCGAGACCTATGTGCGCCGCGCATCGGTGCGCAAGCAGATGGGCAACCACAACGGCGCCGTCGACGACCTCATCCTTGCCATAAGCTCCGACAACAAGCACAACAAGGCCATGACAGAGCTCCTCGACTACGGCAACACCAACTACCCCGCCACCATGGCAGGCCTCACCAACGCCATTACGCAGGCGCCGCAGGTTGGCATGTTCCGCTACATACGCGCCGTAGTGGCACAGGCACACTTCCACTACCTCGCCGCCATAGCCGACTACCAGACCATACTCGACGAGAAGCTCTACAACTACCACGGCATCTATGCCTCGATAGCAGAGTGCGAGTTTGCCCTCGGCAACTACGAGAAAGCTCTCGACAACATCGACCGCGCCCTCGGCATAGTACGCGACAACGCCTCGTACTTCGTGCTCCGCTCGCAGGCACTCCGCGCCCTCGGCCGCAACGACGACGCCGTGAAGGCTGCCGCCGACGCGCTCGCCGTAGACCGTCAGAGCAACGCCGCCCTGGCCGAAATGGCTCTGGCATATGTAGGTGTGGGCAACTACGACGAGGCCTCGAACCTCCTCGGCGAGGCTATCCTCAACGACGCCGAAGATGCCCGCTGGCCCATGCTCCGCGCATGGCTCTTCAAGACTTACCTCAACAAGGAGACCGCCGCCCGCCAGCTCTACACCAATGTGTCGGAAATGGACCACTACTACATCGACAATCCCCGTTCGCTCAAAGGCTTCGCCCTCCTCTTCCTCGGCGAGAAGGAGCAGGCGCTGCGCTGGATCGACAACATCCTCAACACCGTCACCGACTACGACGGGTTGATACACTACTACGCCGCGTGCCTCTACGCCCAGGCCGAAGAGACCGAGAAGGCCATGAAGTGCGCATCCGAAGCCCTCGACCTCGGCTATGCCAACTACCACAACTGGACGGAGGCTATTGACGGCGGCGTGAACGTGGGTCCTCTGCGCGATGACCTCCGCTTCCTCAACATGCTTCACCGCCACGACTCCATTTTTGGTAAAGAATAGTTAAAAAGACAGTCTGACCTGTAACTTTTGCCCACCCGGGCGCGTCTATCATACAGACACGCATAGTTACTTTAACTGAATTACTGTTTTTTACTGAGAATTGATTGATATAAATGCCGGCGCCGTGCTGAGAAGCCCGTGGCCCGGCATTTCTTCTTTTTATTTGTTATACATAAAAAACTATACGATTATGATTATAGCTTCGCAACTACGAAAAGAGAATATTGCCCAATATCTGCTCTACATGTGGCAGATTGAAGATATTATACGTGCCTTTAACCTCGACATCGACGCAATCGACCGCGACATAGTAAGCAAGTTCCCCGAGGAGAACCGCAAGGCGGTGCATGAGTGGTATGAATCGCTCATCGACATGATGCGCCGCGAGGAAGTTGTGCAGAAGGGGCATCTGCAGATGAACCGCAACATGATTGGCTCGCTCGCCGACCTCAACAACCGCATCCTTGCCGACCCGCGTCAGAAGTTCGACGACTACCGCAAGGAGTTCTACGCTACCCTGCCCTACATCGTTGAGCTGCGCGCAAAGGCCGGCGACGACAAGGCCGGCGAAATCGAGACGTGCTTCAACGCTCTCTATGGTATGCTCATGCTACGCCTGCAGGGTAAGGAGATAAGCCCCGACACGGCCAAGGCTATGGAGCAGATTTCACGTTTTATGGCTCTGCTGTCGGCCGACTTCGCCCTTGATGAGAGAGATGAGCTCTTCAAGGATGATGAGAAGAAGTGATCTTAGTTAGGGGTTAGGAGTTAGGGGGCTTGGTTAGGAGTTTTGGGTTAGCCGCTGCTCCTCCCCTGCAAAAAAGCGAGGCTGCCCCATATTGCACGGAGCAGCCTCGTAAGTTGTTGTTTATCTACATTAATCTTCGGTGTAGACTTCGCGGTGGAAGCGGGGGTCGGTTACCTCGTCGGCGGCGCGTTTTGCGAAGTCGCCTTCAGTGGAGATGTATACCCAGTCGATGTCGTCGAGGCGGCGGAGGTCGCTCACGAAGAAAGCCTCGGAGTCGGGCGAGCCGACTACAACGATGCGGCCAACACCGGCTTCGCGGGCGGCATGAACGGTGTCGACGAAATATTTTAGGGTAAGCTCATTGGTGTAAGCGTCGTGGAGGTCGTCGTTGTACGCCAACACTGCAGTAGCATAGCCTTCGAGCTGCTCGCGCACACGGTCGTGCTGCTCCACGGGGAGGTGGGTAACAGTGAGGCATGAGTCTTCAATCATTACATGTTCGGGAACGTCGACCATAGCGTTGACGCTGAGTCCGCGGGCGAGCAAGGCGCCCAATATATCGGCTTGCACGTGATTTACGGTGCCAAGCAAAGCTATTTCTTTCATAATATAATTGCTGTTAGTTCTTTTTATTATAAAACGCAGCGGGGATATAGATAGTTCGGTCATAGCCGCATACATCGCAATGGTGCTATTAAAGATTTTTTTCGTGAATTAGTTGGATAGTATCTTAAATCTGCCTAAATTTGCACTTTAAACCGGGGTCTGCCCCGGCGCGACCTGAAAACCGAATAAATCAACAAACAATTCATAAATCAATCAAAAAATCATCTTATGTGGTTAACATGCTCATCTATAGGACGTAAGTTCGTGATGGCCATCACGGGCATATGCTTGGTCCTATTCGTAACATTTCACGTGTTGATGAACTCTGTAGCCCTCCTCTGGCCCGCAGCTTACAATGTAATCTGCGAGTTCCTGGGCGCTAACTGGTATGCGCTGGTGGCATCTGCCGGCCTTGCGCTGCTGTTCATCATCCATATCATCTATGCCCTGTGGCTCACGGTGCAGAACCGCCGTGCCCGCGGTGCCGACCGCTATGCGGTTAACTCGCGTCCGCCTCAGGTAGAGTGGGCTTCGAAGAACATGCTCGTTCTGGGCATCGTAGTGCTCGCTTTCCTTGTAGTGCACCTTATCCAGTTCTGGGCCAAGATGCAGCTCCAGGAGCTCATTAGCCACGACCTCACCGCATATCCTCAGGTAGGTGGTGCCGCTGCCGCTCCCGAGTTCGGCACACTCTTCCTTCAGGCTGCCTTTGAAAACTGGTACACACCTGTAATCTACATCATCGGCTTCATCGCCCTCTGGTTCCACATGAACCACGGTTTCTGGTCGATGTTCCACACTGTGGGTTGGGACAACGCTATCTGGATTGAGCGCCTCAAACGCATCGGCTGCTGGTGGACAAGCATCGTAGTGCTTCTGTTCATCGCGCAGGCTATCCTCTTCACCGTTCAGGCCAACAACAAGTTCTTCCTCACCGACGAGGCTCTCCAGGAGCAGTATGCCGAGTATTGGGCAGAGCAGGCTCAGGGTCTTATCGAGGAATACAACACCGAGGTAACCGCCGCCGTAGCCAACGCCAACGACATGCCCTCGCAGCAGGCTGCCCAGCAGACTTTCTTCGCAGAGCGTGGCGACTACTTCACCGGCAAGGCCGAGAGCATCCGCGCCGCTGCCGCAGCACAGGCTCCCGACATCAACAACGCCGAGCTTGCCAACTTCGCGAAATTCGCCGACTTCGTAAAGATGCAGGCCGAACGCGCTGCCAAGCTTTCTCAACCCAACGAACTCCTAAACCAGCAATAAACTCAGAGATATGGCACAGAAATTAAACCTCGAGGGCATGATAGACTCGACCCCCATCATGCAGGACTTCGCCGACATCGAATCGTGCAAGCTCCCCGAGTACACCATCGACTCCAAGATTCCCGAAGGTCCTATCGCTGAGAAATGGACCAACTACAAAGCTCACCAGCACCTTGTAAACCCCGCCAACAAGCGTAACCTCGACATTATCGTTGTAGGTACTGGTCTTGCCGGTGCCTCTGCCGCCTCTACCCTTGGCGAAATGGGCTTCAACGTATACAACTTCTGCATTCAGGACAGCCCTCGCCGCGCGCACTCTATCGCCGCCCAGGGTGGTATCAATGCAGCCAAGAACTACCAGAACGACGGTGACTCGGTTTACCGCCTGTTCTACGACACTGTAAAGGGTGGCGACTTCCGCTCGCGCGAAGCCAACGTTTACCGCCTTGCCGAGGTGTCGAACAACATCATCGACCAGTGCGTGCAGCAGGGTGTGCCTTTCGCACGTGAATACGGAGGCCTGCTCGCCAACCGCTCGTTCGGCGGCGCCCAGGTAAGCCGTACTTTCTACGCCAAGGGCCAGACCGGCCAGCAGCTTCTGCTCGGCGCCTACAGCTCGCTCAACCGTCAGATTCAGAAGGGCACCGTGCGCTCGTTCAACCGCCGCGAGATGCTCGACGTTGTTATCATCGACGGCCGCGCCCGCGGTATCATCGTGCGCAACCTCATCACAGGTGAGATAGAGCGCTATGCAGCTCACGCCGTGGTTCTCGCAACCGGTGGCTACGGCCGCGCTTTCTTCCTCTCGACCAACGCCATGGGCTGCAACGGCTCGGCTGCCGTGCAGGCTTTCAAGAAGGGCGCTTACCTTGCCAACCTCGCTTTCACTCAGATTCACCCCACCTGTATCCCCGTTCACGGCGAGGACCAGAGCAAGCTCACCCTCATGAGCGAGTCGCTGCGTAACGACGGCCGTATCTGGGTACCTGCCAAGAAAGAAGATGCCGAGGCTATCCGCGCCGGCAAGAAGAAACCGACCGACATCCCCGATGCCGACCGCGACTTCTACCTCGAGCGCCGCTACCCTGCCTTCGGTAACCTCTGCCCCCGCGACATCGCCTCGCGTGCCGCCAAGGAGCGCTGCGACGCCGGCTACGGTGTAGGTACGGGCAATGCCGTTTACCTCGACTTCAAATATGCTATCGAGCGCCTCGGCGAAGATGTTGTGCGTGACCGCTACGGCAACCTCTTCGACATGTATCAGATGATCTCTGACGACAACCCCTACGAGACCCCGATGATGATCTTCCCCGCCAGCCACTACACAATGGGCGGCATCTGGGTAGACTACGAGCTGCAGACCTCTATCAAGGGTCTCTTCGCTATCGGCGAGTGCAACTTCTCGGACCACGGCGCCAACCGCCTCGGAGCATCGGCTCTCATGCAGGGTCTTGCCGACGGTTACTTCGTGCTCCCCTACACTATGCAGAACTACCTCAGCGACCAGATCAAGGTTCCGCGCTTTTCGACCTCGGCTCCCGAGTTCGACAAGGCCGAAGCCGACGTTCGCTCGCGCATACAGAAGCTTATGGACATCAAGGGCACCAAGAGCCCCGATGAAATCCACAAGCGTCTCGGCCACGTTATGTGGAACCTCGTGGGCATGGGCCGTACCCTGCAGAGCCTCGTCAAGGCTACCGAGGAAATCGAGGAAGTACGCAAGGAGTTCTACACCGACCTGCGCATCGTGGGCCGCGCCGACGACCTCAACACCGAGCTCGAAAAGGCACTCCGCCTCGAAGACTTCCTGGTAATCGCCAAGATGATGGCTATCGACGCCCTCAACCGCAACGAATCGTGCGGCGCTCACTTCCGCGAAGAATACCAGACTCCCGACGGCGAAGCTGCCCGTCGCGACGACGAATACATGTATGTAAGCTGCTGGAAATACACCGGCGACAACGAGAAGCCCATCCTTCTCAAGGAGCCCCTCAAATATGAGGCTATCAAGGTGCAGACCCGCAACTACAAATCGTAATCGCAAACCACGTAACACAAACAAACAATGGAACATACAATAAGTGTAAATCTCAAGATTTGGCGTCAGCGTGGTCCGAAGGAGAAAGGCCAGTTCGTCAACTATCATCTTGACAACGTATCCACCGGCAGCAGCTTCCTCGAAATGCTCGACATGCTCAACCAGCAGCTCGTAGAGAAAGGCGAGGAGCCTGTAGTATTCGACAGCGACTGCCGCGAAGGTATCTGCGGCATGTGCTCGCTCTACATCAACGGTCACCCCCACGGCCCCGTGCAGGGCATCACCACCTGCCAGCTCCACATGCGCAAGTTCAACGACGGCGACACTATCACCATCGAACCCTGGCGCTCGGCAGCCTTCCCCGTGATCCGCGACCTTATGGTAGACCGCAACGCCTTCGATAAAATCCAGCAGGCCGGCGGCTATGTATCGTTCAACTGCGGCGGTGCACAGGATGCCAACAACCTGCCTATCAGCAAGGAAATTGCCGACACCGCCATGGACTCGGCAACCTGCATCGGCTGCGGCGCCTGCGTGGCAGCCTGCAAGAACGGCTCTGCAATGCTCTTCGTATCGGCCAAGGTTAGTCAGTTTGCCCTCCTCCCCCAGGGTCAGGTAGAGCGCAAACGCCGCGCCCGCGCCATGGTACGCAAAATGGACGAGCTCGGCTTCGGCAACTGCACCAACACCGGTGCCTGCGCCGCCGAGTGCCCCAAGAACATCTCGCTGA
>CANPGB010000032.1 GCA_947573485.1 uncultured Porphyromonadaceae bacterium
AGGCGGAGGCGTGCCCGGATTGCGCACCTCCTCGCATGGCGTCCGCCGGGACGCCGATTAAGCTCAGCCTCAACACACATCGGGCTGCCGGAGTAGATTCCCGGCAGCCCGATGACATTTTTTATAGAGCTATTTCTCAGTCTTCAAATTCGATGAGCACGGCGTCGGTGCCTACTACATCGTTGGGCTTCACGAAGATGCGTTTTACGGTGCCTTCGCGTTCGGCGGCGACATCGTTCTCCATCTTCATTGCCTCGTAGACGAGCAGGAGCTTGCCTTTGGCAACCTTATCGCCGGGCTTGACGTCGACGCTGATGATGCGGCCACCCATAGGAGCCTTGAGTGTCGGGCCGGTGATAGGTTCTTCGGCGGCCTTGACCTCTTCTTTAACCTCTGCGGCAGGAGCGGCAGCGGCAGCCTTGGCCTTGTACTCCTCTTCGCGACGTTTGCGGAGGAAGGTGTTGGCCACGGTCGGGAGGAGTTCGAGCAGAAGCTCTTCCTCGCGGTTGGCAGCCAAGGGCACACCGCCGAACTCGTCGATAGTGGGGTTGGCAGGCTTTTTGTAAGAGCTTACGTCGTAGGGCTTTTCGACGGGGCTACCTGTGATTTTCTCACGGAAAGCGGGGTCCACGGGCACGGGGGTGTGGCCGTATTCACCCTTGACGAGGCTGATGAACTGGTTCGAGGGGTTGGAGTAGTCGGGCTGACCTTTCTTGCGGTCGAGAGCCACACTCACAGCCTGCGAGCCCACAATCTGGCTGGTAGGAGTTACCAGAGGCACGAGGCCGGCATCGCGGCGTACCATGGGGATAAGGCGCATGGCGTCGTCGAGCAGGTCGCTGGCTCCGAGAGCCTTGAGCTGGGCTACCATGTTGGAGTACATGCCACCGGGCACCTCGGCGTTCTTGACAATCTCGTTGGGTTTGGGGAAACCGAAGTAGTCTTCGATAGCGTGGCAGGCGTCGAGAAGAGCCTTCTCGTCGGAAGCCTTGGCGGCAACGATGGCGGCGTCGAAGAGAGCGTCAACCTCTGCGGGGAGGGTGTCTTTCAGCGGGTCGAAGTCGCGGGGCAGCTTGCCGAGGTCGAATGCCTTGAGCGACTCGCGGGCGCCGAGCAGACGGCTGCGGATTTCGCCCACGGCCTCCATGTTGGCCTCAACCTCGATGCCGAGTTTCTTACAGAAGATGTAAATGAGCTCGAGAGCGGGAGCTGCCGAGCCACCACCGAACCACCATATGTTGGTGTCGAGGATATCAACGCCGTTGAGGATAGCCATGAGGCTCGATGCCAGACCGTAGCCGGGGGTGCAGTGGGTGTGGAAGTCAACGGGCACCTTGAGCGCGGCTTTGAGTTTGGAGATGATAGAGGCGGCGCGAAGAGGATTCACGAGGCCGGCCATATCCTTGAGGGTGATGATTTTGGCACCGAGGCGCTCCATCTCCACAGCCTTGTTCACGAAATATTCGTCGGTGAAAATCTTCTCGGGCTCCTCGGCCTTCTTGCCGAAGAGGCGGGCGAAGAAGCCGGGCTTCTCGGCCGGAGCTTCGGGTTTGGGGTCTACGGTGTAGCATACAGCGCCGTCGGCGATGCCGCCCAGCGAGTTGATGAGGCGGATCGACTCCTTGACATTGTCGATGTCATTGAGGGCGTCGAAGATACGCATCACATTGAGGCCGTTGGCGATAGCCTCTTTATAGAAGCCCTCGAGCACGTAGTCGGGGTAAGGAACGTAGCCGAAGAGGTTGCGTCCGCGCGAGAGGGCCGACAGGAGCGACTTGCCCTTCATCGCCTTCGAGATGATGCGCAGGCGGTCCCACGGCGATTCGTCGAGGTAGCGCATTACCGAGTCAGGTACGGCACCGCCCCACACTTCCATGATGTAGAAGCCGGCGTTCTCGTAGTACGGCAGAAGCTTGTCGATTTCTGCCTGGCTCAGACGGGTGGCGAAGAGCGACTGCTGGCCATCGCGCAGCGTTAAGTCGCGGATTTTCAGTTCGCGTTGTTCCATTGTATTGTTTTATTTTTAATGGATGAGTCTTGTTTGGTGCGCAAATATACAACTATGTTTTGAATTGCGGAAATTATTCCGCAATTATTTCGCCCGCGCATTTTTTTTGATGAAAAAAACAACGCTCCGAGTTTGGCGCGCACGACGGAAATTTGTAACTTTGCTTCCTCAATAACCGAAAAAAGATTATGGCAGAAATTAAGTGTGTAGGTATTCTCACTTCCGGAGGCGACGCCCCCGGAATGAATGCCGCTATCCGCGCGGTAACCCGCTCGGCTATCTTCAGCGGCCTTAAAGTCAAAGGCATATACCGCGGCTACCGCGGTCTTATCACCGACGAAATCGTAGACTTCCGTACCCAGAACGTCTCGAACATCATACAGCAGGGCGGTACTATCCTCAAAACCGCACGGTGCAAGGAATTTCAGACTCCCGAAGGCCGACAGCTGGCCTACGACGTTATCAAGCGTCACGAAATCGACGCCCTCGTAGTTATCGGTGGCGACGGCTCGCTCACAGGCGCACGCATCTTCGCCAACGAATTTAACTTCCCCATTATCGGCCTCCCCGGCACTATCGACAACGACCTCTATGGCACCGATACAACCATAGGCTACGACACCGCCCTCAACACCATTATGGAGTGTGTCGATAAAATCCGCGACACCGCAACAAGCCACGAGCGTCTCTTCTTCATCGAAGTCATGGGCCGCGATGCAGGCTTCCTCGCTCTCAACGGTGCTATCGCTTCGGGTGCCGAAGCCGCTATTATCCCCGAAATCTCCACCGAGGTCGACCAGCTTGCCGAACTCATCCAGAACGGTTTCCGCAAGAGCAAGAACTCCTCGATTGTTCTCGTGGCCGAAAGCCCCGTCACCGGCGGCGCAATGGGCCTGGCCGAACGTGTGAAGAACGAATACCCCGGTTACGACGTGCGCGTATCTATCCTCGGTCACCTCCAGCGCGGTGGCTCGCCCACAGCCCACGACCGCATCCTGGCATCGCGCATGGGCGCAGCTGCTATCGACGCTCTTATGGAAGACCAGCGCAACGTGATGATCGGCATCAAGAACGACGAAATCGTTTATGTCCCCTTCTCTAAGGCTATCAAGAACGACAAGCCCATAAACCGCGAGCTCCTCAACACCCTCCGTCGCCTCTCAATCTAACCCCCTTTCTATGCGCCTGAGCCCCTCCATGAGGGTCTCGCGCGGGCAGGCGATATTTATACGTATGAACTTTTCACCGGCGGCGCCGTAATGGTGGCCGCCGTTTATCCATACTCTTCCGTGCTTGTAGAGGCGCTCCTCGAGTTGCTCTGAATTTAACCCGGTGCTGCTGCAATCCACCCACACCAGGTAGGTGGCTTCGAGCGGGAGCACTTTCAGCCCGGGCAAGTTTTTGGCGAAGAACTCCCGCAGGGCGAGGTAGTTGGCATGCAGGTAGCTTTTAAGCGCCTCAAGCCACGCCTCGCCCTCGGTATATGCGGCAACGGTGGCCACGACACCGAAGGGGTTCACATCGCACACCTCATTGATGTTTATGGCGCGGTCGATGCGTGCGCGCCGCTCTTCAGAGGTGCTCACTATGGTGGCTATCTGCAGCCCGGCGGTGTTGAACGATTTGCTCGGAGAGATACACGTCACCGAGTTTGCCTCTTCGGCAGCCGATACCGAGGCGAAGGGCGTGTAGCGGTGAGGCGCATACACAAGCTCACAATGTATTTCGTCGCTGAGCACGAGCACACCGTGGCGGCGGCAAATCTCGCCCAGACGTGCAAGCTCATCGCGCGTCCAGGCACGGCCTGCAGGGTTGTGAGGGTTGCATAGCAGCAGTATGCGTGCAGCGGGGTCGGCGGCCTTGACTTCGAGGTCGTCGTAGTCCATGCGGTAGTGGCCGTCATCGCATATCAGCGGGTTCTCGAGTATGCCGCAGCCGTTGTTGCGTATCGACGAGAAGAAACAGTTGTAGACAGGCGTCTGCACTATAACCTTGTCGGCGGGGCGCGTAAGCCCCTTTATAACAGCCGATATGGCCGGAACGACACCGCTGGTGTAAAGCATGCTCGCACGCTCCATGCGCCAGCCGTGGCGCCGCGCGAACCAATCGATAGTTGCCGTATAGTATTCGTCAGGCACGCGTGTGTAGCCGAAGATTCCCTGCGCCACGCGCCGTGCCAGAGCCTCGGTTATGGACGGAGCGGTGCGGAAGTCCATGTCGGCCACCCACATAGGCAGCACGTCGGGCTCAGCTGAGTCCCATTTATACGATGCCGTACCGCGCCGCTCGGGCACGCTGTCGAAGTCGAAATTGCTCATTTGCTGCGGCATATAATCTTGCAGTCGGCGGGGCTCTGTACGTTCTCGTCGATGATGATTTCACCTATGCTGTCGGCGCTTATCGACCCCGTGCGCGGGTTCTTAACGCTTGTAATAGAGCCTTTTATGGTGGCGCTAAGCTCCGAATCCTCAAAGGCGAGGTCGGCGTCGGGGCCGAAAGTGCAATCTTCAAGCACCAGGCCGTGGGCATAACATAATGGTTGTGTGCCGCTTATGTGGCAACGAACCAGACGCAGGTTGCGCGAGTGCCAGCCGAGGTACTCGCCGGTGATTTCGGAGTCGTATACGGTAACGTTCTCTGTGTTCCAGAAAGCGTCTTTGGTGTTGAGCACTGCATTGCGAATCACCACATTGCGGCAGTACTGGAAGGAGTAGTTGCCGTTTTGGCGGTACCCGTCGATGTCTATGTCGCTGCTGTGCATGAAGAGGTAGTCGGCCCGGTCGACGCTCACGTCGCGCAGTTTCACCCCACGGCAGTGCCACAGAGTCTCCTGCGCGTCGGGGATGCGCACCCCGCGAAGCTTCAGGTTTTCCATTTCGCGGAACATTTTGGGTGCCTCCACCAAGGTGTCGGTCATCACAAGGTTACGCGAATACCACAGCGCTGCGCGGGCGCCTTCGGTGAAGAGGCAGCGCTCTATCTTGAACCCGTCCACATGCCAGAAAGGATATTTGCCTTCAAAACGGCAGTCAACGGCCTCGATGTCGGAGCAGCATTTGAGAGCCGATTCGCCGGCGTGGATTGTAACGTTCTCGAGCCTCAGCCCGTGGGAGGCGAAAAGCGGTCGTTCTCCACCGAACTCAGTGTCTTTCAGCGTTTTCATCAGAAATTATAACCTAACGAAATTGTTACATTGCCCTGGTGGTAGCTCGCGGGGCCCGGCTGCAGGTCGAGCATGCCGACTGTTCCCGCAATCTCGGCAATCCAGCTGCCGAAGTGGAAGCCGACGCCGAACTGCCAGCCAAGGTCGGTGCGCTTGAAACCGTTGTCGGTAAAGCAGTTCTCGTTCATTGTCTCGCTTATGCCGTCAACTGTCGCCGATATGTGTTCGCGACCGATGATGCCGATTTCGAGCTGCGGACCGGTGAACACGCTTATGGCCGAGAGATAGTCGGTGGCGAAATCGAAGCGGTAACCCACGCGGAAAGGCACGCGAACGCCGAATCGGCGGACAGAGGCCTTTGTCTCGGTAACTAACGCATCGCCGAGCACAAAGTCGCAGCCCATGGTGCTGTAGTAAAATTTGGCGCCGGGCTCAAAATATAGGTTTTTCCAAAGGGGGATATTGTAGATGACACCGGCATCGAATCCGGCACCGGCCTTGTAGAGGTCTACCGAGAATTTGTCGTTCTTGATATCGCCCGGGCAGGTTATGTCGAGGCCGAGACGGACACCGAAGTACGGTGCGTTGTCGTCACTTTCAAATGATACCTGAGCCTGGGCGGCAACTGCCGTGAGAGCGAGTGCGCCCGCTGCGATGAGTTTCTTCATAATGAGGTAGATATATGGTTTTGAAAGTATAACGGAGTTTTAACACTTTAATTATATACAAACACCGCGTGCCGCTCTCTGAGATAGTCAATGAGGTCGCGGTAGCAGCGCTTGCGCGAGACAAGGGCGGCATCCCCTGCGATAACCATATGTTCGCGCGCACGCGTGAGAGCCACGTTCAGTTTGCGGTCTACGGTGGTGCCGTCGCTGTCGGTGAAAGTGTTGTCGCACAGGAAGTCGAGCTGCACCGGGCGTTTCACCGTAAGTCCGTAGATTATATACTGCCTTTGGCTGCCCTGGAAGCGCTCCACCGTGTCAACGGTCACCATATCGGTGTCTATCCCCAGCGCCGCCATGGCACCGCGCACGGCAGCTATCTGATTGCGGTAGGGCACAATAACGCCCAGGGTGTCGGGCGTGAGCCCGCCCTCGCGCCGCGCTATCTCTGCGGCTGCCGTGGCAATGAACCGCGCCTCGGTGAGGTTTACCTTATCGCCGCTGTTGCTGTCGGGGGCTGCCTCTACATCCACAAAAGCTATGCGGAAATTATTGAAAAGCTCGGCGGCGAAACCCTCGCCTCCCTTGTCGGACAGCGGCGCCGTCTGGTGCGGCAGCGGCACGGGTTGAAGCAGCGAGCCGTAGTAGAGGCGCGAGGCAAAGTCGGCGATGTCGGCGTGCATGCGGCCCTGGCGGGTGAGCATATACGTCACGGCAGGGTTGCTGCCGTAGCGCCTGAGAAGCCGCTCGAAGAGCGAGAGGCGGCAGTCAGTAAGTCCCGCACGCCTTAGCTCGGGCTCGGTAACCGCCGACTCGGCGGCGTCTTGCTGGACGACGGCAGGCAGCTGTTTGTGGTCGCCTATCATCACCATTTTCCGCACCACGCACTCGCCCTTGGCGTTGGTGGCGCTGAGCAGTCCGATGATGTTTGGCTCGGTTATCTGCGATGATTCGTCGATAATCGCGAGGTCGAAAGTCTTGAGTGTGAAGATGTTCGACGCCGCGTTTATAGAGGCTGTGGTGGCCGCCACCACGCGCGCGTCCTTTATCATTGTCCGCACCTCGGTGAGGCGCGAGCAGGCTTTGGCGCGCTCGTTGAGCAGATAGGGGCGGAACCGTGGGCTGCACGAGAGCGAGGGGCCGATGCGCAGGAAGTCGATACCCTCGTCGGCGAGCTTGCCGCAAATCTCATCTACGGCGCGGTTGGTAAAGGCCAAAAGCAGAACCTGCGACGAGGGCTCGGCGGCGAGTTGCTCTTTCAGCGTGGTCATGAGCCCGAAGGAGGTCTTGCCTGTGCCCGGAGGCCCTATTAAAAGGAATAGGTCGCGGGCCTGACGCACCCGCATGGCAAGTTCGTTGAAGCCGCCGTGGTCGAGGCACAGGCGGCGGGTGCTGTCGGTTCGGGGGGCGCGCCGCAGTAGCAGCAGGTCGCGCCGCTCGGCCGGGGCGGTGAGGAAGCTGTGAAGCCCGCGGTAGAGCGAGGCATGCGAGGCCTCCATGTAGTCATGCTCTATGGCCCAGAGCTTCGACGAAGCACTGGTGAATGGCAGCGGACTTGTCTGGGCGAAGCGCAGCGCAAGGCTCACGATGTTCTCTGTTATTGCCGTTATGGTAGCGCGGTGAATCATGGCGCTGCGGGCGTCGGGCTCCTCTCCGGCGGGGTAGTTGTAGAGCATCACGAGGTCGCCCTCGCGGAAATTCGCCATGGAGTGCTTGCCGTCGTCGGCAAAACGAAGCACCACGCTCTCGACCTTGCCAAGGTGGTTGGGCTGAGGCTCCAGGAGGGCGAGGCCGCAATATATGTTGCCCGCATCTTCTTTCTCGGCGGTAGTGCACCGCCAGGTGGCGGCAAAACCCGTTGCGCCGCCCGAGCCCGTTTTCGACAGCAGGTGCTCGGTGGCCACGAAGCGCAGCATGCGCAGGAAGTAGGCGCGCTCCTGCGGGTCGCTCCCGGCAATGGGGTCGAGAATCGCCGCCAACTGGGGCCGCTGGAAGTTCTCCCATAGTTTCCCGAAAGGATTTTTTGTGAGCCTCTCGGGGGTGAGCGTGGTCAGGAAATCAGTCTCTCCGCGGGCAAGAGCCATTTCGAGGGCTACCAGGCGGTTACGCACGGCAAAAGCTTCGCGCAGCAGTCCGGCGGCCTCGCCCAAGGGCACAAGCGGCTGTGTATAACGCGAGTAGAGCAGAAAGGAGTTGAGCCGCCCGCCGTTGGCTGCATACCGTGCCGGGTAGTTGTATTGCATTATGGCGCGGTAGAGCAGCAGCTGCACATAGTGCTGCACGGTGTGGCGCGCAAGGCTGTAGTCGCCCTGAGGCCATGCGCCTTTGCCCGACTTTTGCTCCATGAGCACGCGGTAGTCGAGCTGCAGGAGGTCCATACGCCCCTGCATACCAAGTATCTCGCTCACAAAAGCGGGCTCGAGCATCACGCGCCGACGGTCGAAGTCGGCAACATGCGCGGGCATATCGTCGGAGATTGCCTTGTGTATGTTCTCTATCTGGCGGTGGGCGTCGGCATGGAAGGTGGAAGGCAGGTCGCAGGTGGCGAGGTTCACAGCGTTAGTGCGGAAGAAATCGCTGATACTCTCGGCGTAAGGTCTGCCTCCGCCGTGAATTTCCTCGTCGAGGAGCTGTGAGGCGAAGTTTCCAAGATTTATCGCCGCCGTATTTGCCGGGGCTGCAAATTTATTTACAATCGCCACGCGGGCGTCGGTGCCGTAGCTCTGGAAGCACTGCGCTATCGTGGTGATATTTACCAAATAGTCAGGGTTATATACTATGTAGTCGGCCTCAGCCTCTTTGCCCTTGACGCGGGCGCCGATGAGGTTGAGGCGGTCGCCTGCCTTTATGCACTGAGCCACCTCGGCGAGCTCGGGTCGTTCGAGACTGAGCTCCAGCGGGGTGGCCACTTCATCGGCATGAGCCGTGGCACGCAGGCCGTCGGTCTTGTCGATTAATATTCTAAGGCAGGTAATGACTTCCGTCATAGCATGTTGGCTAAGTTCCGGCAGCCGCTGTCGAGGAGGTCGAGCACGAGCTCAAAACCCTCGGCACTCTCATAGTAGGGGTCGGGGATATAGTCGTAGCGCATGGCCTTATCCACGAATTTCGCCATGGGCACAATCTTTTTCAGGGCCTCGGGCGACGGAGCCAAAGCGCGCAGGTTCTGCTCGTTGTCGGAGTCCATGGGTATTATGAGGTCGAAATCCTCGAAGTCATCAACCGTTACCTGGCGGCATATATGGTCGAGCTCTATGCCGCGACGGCGTGCGTGAATCCGCATGCGTTTGTCGGGAAGTTGCCCTATGTGCCAACGGCCCGTTCCCGCCGAGTCTATATGCCAGCGGGCGCTGTCGCCACGCTCGGCAACAATGACTTTGAGTACGCCTTCGGCTGCCGGCGAGCGGCAGATGTTGCCAAGACACACAAAAAGTATTCTTACAGGGTCGGCGCCCTTCAGTGATGCTAAATCCATAGTCGGTTAGGGGTTAGGAGTTAGGGGTTGATTATAAGTAAAAAGGCAAGAGTTAAAAGTATAAAGTCCGGAGTTGGTAGTGAGGCGTTAAGCAGTAGAGTAGCCCCCCACTTTATCCTTTTGACTTTTGACTTCAACCTTTTTCGCGCTCTGCTTGAAACCTCACTTCTTTGAAGGCATATTTCTTGCCGTTTGAGAGCGAGAGAGTGCCGTCGAGAGCCACGTCGGTAATATGAGCCATGAAGCTGCCCTCGCTGTCGGCAAAGGGGTGGGCGCCTGCGGTCCACATCAGGCGCGACATATATCGCTCCTTGAGTGCGGCTGGGTCGGGCGAGGCCATGTAACGGGCACAATATAAGGCAATGCGGTCGCATACCTCGGCGAGGAGGGCGTCGAGATCATTCTCACGGCCACCGTTGTGGTGTATGAGCGAGGTAGGGTTGGGGGCGTCGGATAGGAACTTCCGTTGGTTCACGTTTATCCCCACCCCGGCAATGGCACGCTCTATCTCGCTGCCTGCAAGCTTGTTCTCTATGAGTATGCCGCATATTTTCTCGAGACCTATATATATGTCGTTGGGCCACTTCACCACACACCGCTTACCCTCGGGCAGATGAGCGTCGAGGCTGTCGGTAATGGCGAGCGACACAAGCATCGAGAGCTCGAACTGCCTTGCTGCGTGCAGTCCGGCAGGCCTCAGAAGCATCGAGAAAGTGAGGTTCTTACCCGGCTCCGCCTCCCACGAGTTGCCCCGCTGACCGCGCCCCGCCGTCTGGCAGCGGGTGGCGATAACGGTGTCGCCGGGGGCGTCGGGCATGTCGGCAAGCACGGCGTTGGTCGAGCCGCACTCGTCGAGCATGGTTATGCGGGCGCTCATTCCGAGATTTCGAGCGTACGGCTGTCGTCGTCGTTAACGCGTATGCGCACCGTCACCGTGTCGGAGGGCAGGGCGGCGGCAACGCGTTCGGGCCATTCGAGCAGACACACAGCGCCTGAGTCGAAGTAGTCTTCGATACCTATCTCAAGAGCCTCTTCAAGGCTTTCAATGCGGTAGAAGTCAAAGTGGTAGATGAGCTCGGCGGTGGTGTCGGAGCGATATTCGTTGACAAGGGCGAAAGTGGGCGACGCCGTATCGTCGGAGTCTACGCCGAGCACGCGGCATAACTCGTTGATAAAGGTCGTCTTGCCTGCTCCCATGTCGCCATAGAATGCAAAAACGGTGTTGTCGCCCATAAGCCCGGCGAACTCGCGGGCTGCTGCGGGCAGTGCTTCAAGATTGGGTATTTCTATTGTTTTCATATATGACTTATTTCGGCGATAGCGTAATCAGCGGCACAAGCATTTCCTCCATGGAGATGCCACCGTGCTGGAAGGTGCCGGTGTAATATTGCACGTAGTGGTTGTAGTTGTTGGGGTAGGCGAAGAAATCGTCGCGCGCGGCGAAAATATAGGTCGTCGAAACATTGGGCGACGGCAACCCGTAGCGCGACGGGTTCTTCACCTCGTATACCTGCTTGGCATTGTAAGCCAGGTTTTTGCCGAGCTTGTAGCGAAGGTTGGTGTTGGTGTTCTTGTCGCCCACAACCTTGATGGGGTTCTCAACACGCACGGTGCCGTGGTCGGTGGTGAGTATCACCTTGTAACCCTTCTCGGCTATGCGGCGGAAAATCTCCAGAGCCGACGAGTGGCGGAACCACGACTCGGTGAGCGAGCGGTATGCAGCATTCGTCGACGCCAACTCGCGTATCATCTTCGACTCCGTACGGGCATGCGAGAGCATGTCTATGAAGTTGAAGATTATCACATTAAGGTCGTTTTGCTCAAGATTGTTGAAGTCGCGGAGCAGACGCTCGCCTCCCGCGGTGTCGTTGATTTTATTGTAAGAGAAACGGCACTGGCGGCGGTAGCGCTCGAATTGCGTGGCTATCAGCGGCGACTCGTTCACGTTCTTGCCCTCCTCCGAGTCCTCGTCGACCCACAGCTCGGGGAACATCCGCTCTATCTGCGCAGGCATAAGACCCGAGAAAATGGCGTTGCGGGCATATTGCGTGGCCGTCGGCAGGATAGTGGTGTAGAGCTCCTCCTTGAAGGTGAAATACTCGGCTATCAGAGGTTTTACCGTGCGCCACTGGTCGAGGCGGAAATTATCTATGAGAATAAAAAACACCTTCTCACCCGCATCGAGCAGCGGAAAAACACGCTCGGGGAAGATGCGCGGGCTCATCAGAGGATGCTCATCGCCCGTAATCCAATCCTCGTAGCGGCGGCGCACCCACTTGTAGAACTCCGAGTTGGCCTCTTTCTTCTGCGTCTCAAGCAGCTCGCCCATGTTTGTGCCCGCCTCGGCAAGCTCGAGCTCGCGGTACACAAGGCGCTCATAGAGGTCATACCACGCCTCTATGCTGTCGGCATTGTTGATAAGAGTGCCAAGCTCGCCGAACTCCTGGCGGTAGTCGCTCGTTGCCTTGGCCGACACCAACTGCTCGGAGTGCAGATGCTTCTTTATGGCAATGAGAATCTGGTTGGGGTTGACAGGCTTGATGAGATAATCGGCTATCTTGCTGCCCACGGCAAGGTCCATAATGTTCTCCTCCTCGCTCTTGGTAATCATTATCACCGGCGTATGCGGAAGGCGCTGCTTGATGAGCGCCAGAGTCTCAAGTCCGGTCAGGCCCGGCATATTCTCATCAAGAATTATGAGGTCGAAAGGAGTGCTCACGGCCATGTCGTAGGCATCGCGGCCATTGTTGGCCGTAACTACATCATAACCGCGGTTGCGCAGGAACATAAGGTGCGGTTTCAGCAGGTCGATTTCATCGTCGGCCCACAATATTCTTTGCTGGCTTGTCATACTGCAAAATTACGCCAAATCATTCGAAATAGCAAAATTTTAACTGCCCCGCTTTAGCACCCACGCAAGTGCAGCCTGCTTTGAAGCCCCCGCGCCACAAAATTTGTTCAAGTAAGGTGGCTTCAGCCACCGCTTTAGTCCTCACCGCTTTTAAGCTGTGCGAGGGCGGAAAGCCCGAGCCTCCCGCGGCGGCACAAACCAAGCCCCGGAGGGGCTGCATATGGTTAACCCGGGGTGCATGTCACCCCGGGCGAGCGCCCATATAGCGAAAGCCGCACCGGCGGTGCGGTACCACAGCCCCCACGCAAGTGCAGGCTGCTTTGGTGCCGTGCGAGGGCGGAAAGCCCGAGTCTTGTGCCGTTTAATTTGTTCAAGCAAGGTGGCTTCAGCCACCGCCTTAGCCCCCACGCAAGTGCAGGCTGCTTTGGAGTTGTGCGAGGGCAGAAAGCCCGAGTCTTGTGCCGTTTAATTTGTTCAAGCAAGGTGGCTTCAGCCACCGCACAGCCCTCACCCCTTTGAAGTTGTGCGAGGGCTGAAAGCCCGAGTTCGGGTTTTCCCCACACTGCCACAATTTTTGGAGCGCAACTTTATATAACTGCCGCGCGCGATTTATTTTTGCCTAATTAGGCCGCATCACGTAACTTTGCAGCCGCAATGAAACTTAAAGGACATCTATCGTTACTCGGGGCCAATGCCTGCTGGGGGCTTATGGCGCCTGTCGCCAAGCTCGTTATGGCAGCAGGGGTTATCACACCTCTGATATTAGCCGACTTCCGCATGCTCGGGGCGGCTGCGCTATTCTGGATTCTCTCGTTTTTCGGCAAGCAGGAGCGCGTGCCATGGCCCGACTTGCTAAGGCTCGCCGGTGCCGGCATGCTCGGCATACTCTTCAACCAGGGTTGCTATATATTTGGCGTGGGCTATACCTCGCCGGGCGAGGCCTCGATAATCACCACCACCATGCCCATGTGGGTAATGCTGCTGGCGCGCATCATATGGCGCACGCCCATTACACCCCTCAAAGCGCTCGGTATAGCTCTGGGAGCGGCAGGTGCGGTCATGCTCGTTTACTCGTCGACAGGCTCGGGTGAGCGTGGTGGCAACCCCGTGGTGGGCGACTTGCTGGTGCTCACGGCACAGCTATCCTACGCCCTCTATCTCACCCTCTACAAGAACTTTCTACAGAAATATACGTTGGTAACAATGATGAAGTGGATGTTCACTTTCGCGGCGCTCGCCATCGCCCCCTTTGCAATGAGCAGTCTTGCCGCTATGGAGTGGAGCCTTGTGACACCGGCTATGGCTGCAGGGGCTGCCTATGTGGTGGTTTTCGGAACCTTCGTAGCCTATATTTTCATGATGACAGGGCAAAAGCTTCTGCCGCCTACGGTAGTGGGTATCTACAACTACTTCCAGCCCATTGTGGCCTCGTGCGTGGGGCTTTGGCTCGGCCTTGATGTCTTTACCGCCACCAAGGCCTTCGCCGTGCTATTCATCTTCGCAGGAGTATACCTCGTGACTACGGCCACCCGGAAGAATTAGGCGATTCTTCTTAAAAAGTGGCATAAATCGTGGCAGGCGGCACACGCCTCGAAAAAAATGCTTAAATTTGCACCAAATGTGCCTGCTCCCCGCCTCGGGGAAATGCGGCACGCAGATTACAGAATATGTTATTGACCAACTCGCTGGCCACTTTCGGCCGCTACTGCATGTTTCTGCGACGGGTATTCTCAATTCCCGACCGCTTCTCGGAGTTTGGCAGGCGCACAGTCGCCGAGGTTGCCAAGCTCGGCATCGACTCTATCCCCCTGGTGCTTATCATTTCGGTGTTCATAGGCGCCGTTATCGCTATTCAGATGCAGCTCAACATCGCCTCGCCACTTATCCCCGCATATTCGGTAGGTCTGGCGACGCGAGAGATTATCCTCCTCGAGTTCTCCAACTCTATCCTCTGCCTTATCCTCGCAGGTAAGGTGGGCTCGAATATCGCTTCGGAGATTGGCACAATGCGCGTCACCGAGCAGATCGATGCCCTCGACATAATGGGCGTCAACTCCGCCAACTTCCTGGTGCTCCCCAAAGTGGTAGGCTTCGTGGCCTTCATGCCCGTGCTCGCAGTGCTCTGTATGGTAACCTCGCTCGTGGGCGGCTACCTCGTGGCAGTGTTCACCGACCTTATCACAGTGTCGCGATACGTCTACGGCCTCCAGGCTTTCTTCCAGGAATGGTACGTGTGGTACGGCCTCATCAAGGCGCTTGTATTCGCGTTCATCATAGCTACAACGGCTTCGTTCTATGGCTATTACGTCAAGGGTGGCGCTCTCGAGGTGGGTAAATCGAGCACAAACGCCGTTGTCACGAGCAGCGTGTTCATCCTCCTCTTCGACGTTATCCTCACTAAACTTCTGCTGCAATGATTGAGGTACAGAATCTTACTAAGTCGTTCGACGGTCGCACCGTGCTGCACGGCATCGACGCCACTTTCTACGAGGGAAAGACCAACCTTATAATCGGTCAGAGCGGTTCGGGCAAAACGGTGCTCGTCAAGTCGCTCGTCGGCCTCCTTACTCCCGACAGCGGCAAAATCCTATTCGACGGTCGCAACCTGCTCACCATGAGCTCCGAAGAGGTCAAAGACCTGCGCAAGGAGATAGGCATGCTATTCCAGGGCTCGGCTCTCTTCGACTCTGAGACTGTCCTCGGCAACGTGGAGTTTCCACTGAAGATGTTCACCCGCAAGAGCCGCGAGGAGATACGTGAGCGCGCTCTTTTCTGCCTCGAGCGTGTCAACCTCAAGGGCGCCGAGAAAAAGTTCCCCGCCGAGATTTCGGGCGGTATGCAGAAGCGCGTCGCCATTGCCCGTGCAATTGCCCTCAACCCCAAATACCTCTTCTGCGACGAGCCCAACTCGGGTCTCGACCCCAAGACCTCGATTCTTATCGACGAACTCCTGAGCGACATCACCCACGAGTACAACATAACCACCGTTATCAACACCCACGATATGAACAGTGTGCTCGGCATTGGCGAGAACATCATCTTCATAAACAAGGGGCACCGCGAGTGGGTGGGCGACATGAGCCAGATTTACAATACCGCCAACGAAGCGCTCAACGACTTCGTATTCGCAACACGCCTCTTCCAGGAGGTGCGCGAGTACGTGGCTGAGCATGGCACCATAAACGACCGCAAATGAGGTTTGCCGACATATACGGCCACAACGATGTGAAGCAGCGCCTGCGCGAGCTCGCCGACTCGGGCCGGATACCTCACGCGCTACTGCTCGAAGGGCCTGCCGGCGCCGGTAAATTTGCCCTCGCAAGGGCTTTCGCGCAATATATCCACTGCACCGACCGCACCCCCGACGGCGACTCCTGCGGCAAGTGTCCCGCCTGCCGCCAGCACGAGGCTTTCAACCACATCGACACCGTATACTCTTTCCCCGTGGTGAAGAAGAGCGGCAAACCCACCCTCTCCGACGACTACGCCGACATTTTCCGCGACTTCATGGGCGAGTATCCATATATGGATTTCGACCGCTGGCTTGTGGCCCTCGACAACATCAACGCCCAGCCTATGATTTACGTGGAGGAGGGCAACGAGCTGCTGCGACGCCTCACCTACATGGCGCGCCAGTCGCGCTTCAAAGTGGTGCTGCTGTGGCTCCCTGAGCGTCTTAAAGAGGAGACTGCCAATAAATTGCTCAAACTTGTCGAGGAGCCTTTCGGCGATACCATTTTCCTCATGGTGAGCAACAACTCGCGCGCGATACTCCCCACAATATACTCGCGCACACAGCGTATTACCGTGCGCCGGTATACCGACGCCGAGGTCGCTGCCGTGCTCGAAAACCGGGGCATCGACCCCTCTGCCGCCCGCGACGCCGCTCTCATTGCACAAGGCAATGTGAACGAGGCTCTTAAGCTTGCGGGCGTATCGGAGGAGCGCCTGCGCTACTTCCAGCTCTTCGTCGACCTCATGCGCAAGGCCTATGGCCGCAAGGTGGCCGAACTCAGGCAGTGGAGCCTCGATGTCGCCGCCCTCGGCCGCGAGCCCTCGATGCAGTTTATCGACTACTGCGCACGCCTTGTGCGCGAGAGTTTCCTCATGCACCTCAACGACCCCAGGCTCCTCACCCTCAACGATGCCGAGCGTGCTTTCACCGTGAAGTTTTTCCCCTTTATCAACGAGAAAAACGTGATCGACATGGTTGCCCTCTTCGACGACGCTCGCCGCGATATTGCAGGTAACGCAAACGCAAAGATCGTCTTCTTCGACCTGGCTGTGAGGGTGATAATGCTCATCCGACGAAAATGACCGAAGATTCTTTCCTCGCTTCAATTGCCGACTTCTACGCCGGAGATGCCCCCGGCCGACCCGCGCAGGAGTCGCTTGTGTTTGTGCTCCCCAACAAGCGCAGCGCAATGTTCCTCAAGCAATATGTGCGCGACCGCGTGAGCTCGGGAGTGGCTTTCATGCCGCGCTTCATGACAATACGCACTTTTCTGAGCATATTCGCAGAGTTTCCCGAGGCGCCGCAGAACGCGCTCCTCTTTATCCTCTACAATGCCTACCGCAAGGTGATGTGCGCCCGCGGCCGCGAGGAGGGTGTGCGCGAGTTCGATTCTTTTGTTTTCTGGGGCGACATGATGCTCGCCGACTTCGACGACATCGACCGCTCGCTCGTGAACGCCGACGACCTCTATAAGAACCTCCGAAACATCAAGGAAATTCAGGCCGACTACCTCGACGATGACCAAAAAGACGTGATACGCCGCGTGTGGGGCGAGAGCCGCCTCACGGCTTCGGCCTCGGAGTTCTGGCTCCACCTCGAATCGGGCGACGACGCTCCCATGGCCTCGCGTTTTGTGTATCTTTGGGAGATTATGGCCGACATTTACCATGAGTTCCATGCACAGCTCAGGGCAAGGCGCATGTCATCGGCAGGGCAGCAGTACCGCTCGGCTCTTGAAGCCGTAAAGATGCTCGACACCGAGGAGGTTGGCCGCGATACACACTATGTATTTGTTGGTTTCAACGACCTCAGCACCGCCGAGACTTTGATATTCAACCGCCTGCGGGAGCTTGGCGCCGCCTCTTTCTTCTGGGATACCGCTCCGCTCGCCCTCATAGCCGACAGTACGTCAACGGCAGTGGCGCGTCCGCTGCTGCGCCTGCGCTCGCTGGTGCGCAACTTCCCCATGCCCGAGGGTTATGAGACACCTGCAGCGGCTTTCTCGCCCGACACCACCGTCACGGCAGTTCCCTCGAATATCGGCCAGGCAAAGGCTGTGCATGGTATCCTCGATTCATGGATTGCCGACGGCCACATTGACTCGCACAACCCTCTGAACACTGCCGTTATTCTCCCCGACCAGGGGCTCCTGCTGCCGACTCTGCTCTCTGTGCCCGAAGCCATCGAGAAGGTGAACATCTCCATGGGTCTGCCTTACCGCACCACCACTTTCGCCTCGCTGCTGCACTCTATAATAAGCATGCAACTGAGGGCGCGGCACATACATGGCTCAACCCACTATTTCTATGAGGACGTCAACGCCGTGCTCGCACACCCGCACATCCAGCTCATTGCCCGCGATGAGGCCGATAAGCTCGCCCGCATGGTGGCCGACGACAAACTCTACAACATCGCCGTGAGCGACATAGAAAAGACTGCGCCCACGCTGGCGGTTGTCTTCGCCCCCGTGGCCGACATGAAGGCTGTGGGCGAAGTTGCGGCATATCTCACAAAGCTGCTCGACTGGCTCGACACCCGCCTCGATGAGGCTACCGATGTGCCCGGCCACAGCTTCGAGAAGCAGGCTATCGACTTCTTCCGTTCTGAGGTGCTCAAGCTAGCAGCCCTCGTTGAGGAGTATGGCGTGACTATGGCCGAGAGCACTTTCCTCAACCTATTCGAGCGCATGTTCAATACCCGTGGCCTCACCGTCAACGGCACCCCGCTCGCAGGTTTGCAACTCCTTGGCGTGCTCGAGACCCGAGCCCTCGACTTTGAGAATATCGTAATCCTCTCCATGAACGAGCGCGTATTCCCTCGCAAGCAATACACCCGCACAATGATTCCCAACACCTTGCGTGCGGGTTTCGGGCTCCCCGACTTCGAGAGTCTTGAGTGGACATACGCCTATTGCTTCTACCGTCTGCTGGCTCGTGCGCGCCGTGTGCACCTCCTCTACGACTCCCGTACCGACGGCCTCTCCAGCGGCGAGAAATCGCGCTACATATCGCAGATGCTCTACCTTATGCCGGGCCTCAAGGTGTCGCTCAACTCCGTAAATTATATATCGGAGCCCGACAACAAGCGCTGTGTCGAGGTTAATAAATCACCCGAGGTAATGAAGCAGCTCGCCGCCTTCCGTGGCGGTGGTAAGCTGCGCTTGTCGGCTTCGGCACTGAAAACCTACAAGAAGTGCCCGCTGCGCTTCTATCTCGAATACGTGCGGCGCATGCGCGGTTCCGACGACCTCGTAGATTATATTTCGGCCGCAGAGTTCGGCACAATTGTTCATAACACTGTGCAGTCGCTCTACGAAGGCCTCGATGTGAAACTTATCAACGCTTCGGTGCTCGACGCATGGCTCGACCCGGGCAACCCCGCAGTCGACAATGCCGCCCGAGAGCAGATTATTAAGGAGCGATACCCCAAGGCCGACCCCGATAGACTCACTCTCTCGGCAGAGGCGCAGCTTGCCTGCGACCTTGTGGCAAAAATTGCCCGCGACAACCTCCTGGCCGAGCGCAACCTGTATTGCGCAAATGGCAACGATTTCACCTTTGTGGAGAATGAGGCCAAGAAAGAGGGGGTATGGCATATCGACGATGACCTCGACGTGAATTTCTATATGTCGATTGACCGTGTCGACCGCATCGACGGTAGCGCGTTCCGCTTTATCGACTTCAAAACCGGCGACGACGAGTTTATTGCCGCTGACGTAAACGGCCTCTTTAATCGCGAGAGTCATAAGAAAGACGGTGTTTTCCAGCTTTTTACCTATTGTGAGGCTTATCTTGCGCTCACGGGGCGCGAAGTACGGCTGCAGCCTGTGCTTCACCCCATGCGCAAACTCTCGGCAGGCGACGCCCTCTCGCCTATTCGTATCGGTGGCAAGGTTGTGGAGGATTACGCCGACTACCGCGAGGAGTTCAGACCGCTGCTGCATGCTTTTATCAAAGAGATTTTCGACCCCGAGGTGCCTTTCAC
The DNA here is from genome assembly GCA_947573485.1 of uncultured Porphyromonadaceae bacterium. GTDB lineage: Bacteria > Bacteroidota > Bacteroidia > Bacteroidales > Muribaculaceae > CAG-873. The sequence continues at coordinate 19,382 of CANPGB010000032.1, forward strand.
CCAGTGCGCCAAGGCTGAAAACTGCACCTTCTGCCCATTCCTTGCCCTCTGTGGCCGCAACCCACAGAAGTTCTGACGCCTATGGCCGGTATTTATCTGCATGTGCCTTTCTGCCGCTCCAAGTGTGCATACTGCGACTTCTATTCTGTTGCGGGCGACCGCTTTATGGAGCCTTATGCGGCGGCTGTTGCAAAGGAGTGGGAAGCGAGACGGCGTGAGCTGGGAAATCATATTGTATCAACAATTTATTTCGGCGGTGGCACCCCTTCGGCACTTCCGCTTCACTTGCTCGCCGGTATTGCAGAACTCTTTCCCAAGGATAATGTAGCCGAGTTTACTATCGAGGTGAACCCCGACGATGTCTCTGCCGAGGCCGTAGCCGCCTGGCGACGCATGGGTGTGAACCGTGTCAGCATGGGAGTGCAGTCGCTGCTCGACGGCGAACTGCGGGCCGTCGGACGTCGCCACTCGGCGGCTCAGGCTATCGCCGCAGTTGAAATGTTGAAGCAGGGTGGCATCTCGAATATCAGTTGCGATTTAATCTACGGGCTGCCGGGGCAGACTCTGCAGTCGTGGGAGTACTCACTGCACCACCTTCTCGACACAGGCATAACGCATCTTTCGGCCTACGCTCTCAGCTATGAGGAGGGCACGCGCCTTACGCGTATGCTCGACAAGGGCGAGCTCGAACCGGCCTCCGAAGAACTTTCCTGCGCCATGTACGACACTCTCTGCCGCCTGAGCAGCCGCGCCGGCATGAGGCATTACGAAATATCGAATTTCTCGCTGCCCGGCATGGAGTCGCGTCATAATTCATCGTACTGGGACGGCGCTACACCCTATCTCGGTCTTGGCCCCGGTGCCCATAGTCTCGATTGCCATGGCGTGCGCCGCCTCGTGCCGCCGGGGCTGTCAAAATACATAGCACAGCCTGAGGCTGCCGCCATTGTCGATGTAGAGACTGAGCTCGACCGCCTTAACGACCTCCTTTTTGTTGCTCTGCGCACCGCCCGCGGCCTGACGCTCGCCACTCTGCCCGAGGCAAGGCGTGCCGAACTTATGAGCCTTGCCGCCCCTGCATTGCGCGCCGGGCATCTGGTGTGTGCCGACGGGCGCCTGGCAATCCCGGAAGAGCATTGGCTTATCAGCGACGCTGTTATCCGCGACCTCCTTTTCGAGGAGGATGACTGACTATTGCAGCGAAGCAAGGAAATCGGCAACCACAAAGGTGCTTCCGCCAACAAATATTGTAGCACCTTCCGAGGCAGCTGCTTTTGCTGCTGCAAAGGCCTCGGCGACAGTGCCATATGCCGTGCCATTTATACCGTGGCGAGCGGCCTCGGCTGCTGTGTCGGCAGCCGGACGTCCGCGCTCTACACTCGGTTTGGCAAAATAGTAGCGGGCGTGACGGGGCACATAATCGGTGATTGTGCCGAGGTCTTTATCGTTGACGAAGCCGAGCACCATGTGCAATTCTTCTATCGCACCAAGTGCCGGGCCGAGATATTCCCATCCTCCGGGATTATGCCCGGTGTCGCAGATTACACGCACGGGCCGTTCGCTTATCTGCATCCAGCGGCCTGCCAGACCGGTGAGTGCACACACGTTGGCAAAGCCCTTGCGTACGGCCTCGGCGTCGATTTTCGGGAATTGCCCGCTGAGCAACCCGAGGGCTGTGAGTATGGTGCGCCCGTTTTCTTTCTGACACTCGCCGTGCAACTCGCCACGCACCGTGCCCCATGCGGTGCCCTCGTAAATTATTGAGTCGGCGGTCATTGTGGCCGAAGTGCATGCTCCGCTCTTTTCCGCCAGGTGAAGTTCTGAGCCGGTGGAGGCGGCTTTAGCCTTGAAAACCTTGAGCACCTCGCCTGCGGCGCGCCCTATGACAACGGGCACTCCTGCTTTGATTATACCGGCCTTCTCTCCTGCAATGGCAGCCTCGGTCTTACCAAGGAGTGCGGTGTGGTCGAGCGATATGTTGGTAATTATGCTCAACACGGGGTTGATGATATTGGTGCAGTCAAGACGGCCTCCGAGACCCGTCTCTATAACGGCGACATCCACCTCGCTCTCTGCGAAGTACTTGAAGGCCATTATGGTTGTCAGCTCGAAGAAGGTCGGGTGGAGGGCTGTTAGCTCATCGCTCGCCATATACTCGGCTACGAATCTGCGCACGAAATCTTCGTCGACGGGTCTGCCGTCAACACGGATGCGTTCGCGGAAGTCGAGCAGGTGCGGCGAGGTGTAGAGCCCCGTGCGGTAGCCCGCTGCCTGGAGGACGGCGGCTATGGTGTGGGCGGTGCTGCCTTTGCCGTTGGTGCCTGCAATGTGTACGGCGGCTTTGAGCTGACGGTGTGGGTCGCCGAAATGGCGGCTTATGGCGAGTGTGTTGTCGAGCCCGGGCTTGTATGCTCCCGCTCCAAGATTCTGGAACATGGGCACGCATCCGTAGAGGTAGTCGAGGGTTTCTTTATACGAAAGCATAGTCAGAATATCAGGTATCCTATTATCCCGGAGGCTATTATGAGGAGTATCGGGTGTATTTTAGTGAAGAGCGTCAAGCCGAGGGCAACGGCGGCAAGCACTATACTTTTGGTGACATCGGGGGGGGGCGACCCGAAATTCTCTTCGTTCATGAGTATCAGCGCCGCAGAAGCTATGAGACCGATGACCACTGGACGCAGGCCTGAGAATACTCCCTTGAGAGCCACACTGTTGCGGTGCCGGCTGATATAGTGCCCGGCATAGCGAACAAGTATAAACGAGGGCAGTACCACCACAAGGGTGCACAGCAGCGAGCCTAATAGGCCGAATATTGGCGATGACAGTGCTGCCGATGAGGCGCCCGGGGCTACGTAGCCTATATAGGTAGCCGAGTTGATGCCTATGGGGCCCGGGGTCATCTGCGAGATAGCAACGATGTCGGTGAACATCTGCTCGGTAATCCACCCGGGTGTAACTATCTCGTTTTCTATGAGCGCGAGCATGGCGTAGCCGCCTCCGAAACCGAAGAAGCCTATCTTGAGATAGCTCCAGATTAGTCGCAGGTATATCATGGTTTCTGTTTGCTGAGTTGCTTGTGTGAGCGGCGCGCCAGCCAATACCCTGCAAGGCCGCCGAGAACTATATATATTATAGGATTGGAGACTACGGGCCATTTCGACCATATCAGCAGGGCTACGGCGGCAGGAATCCATGCGAGTCGCCACCCGATGCCCGACGACTTGGCTGTGGTGAACACAGGGGCGAGGATGAGGGCCACAACCACGGGGCGTATACCCTTGAATATGGCTGTTAAAGTGGCGTTCTGGGTTATGGTTTCGGGTGTGAGGAAAATGGCTATGAAGAGGATGATGAGGAAGCAGGGGAGGATGGTGCCTGCCGAGGCTGCAAGGGCGCCTTTGAGGCCGCGTAACTTGTCGCCGACAACTACAGAGATGTTCACGGCGAGGATTCCGGGCAGCGACTGGGCCACGGCAAGAAGGTCCAGAAACTCGGGGCGGTCGAGCCAGCCGCGCTTGTCAACTACCTCGCGCTCTATTATCGAAATCATGGCCCACCCGCCTCCGAAAGTGAAGGCGCCGATTTTGGCGAATGTCAGAAATAGTAACCTTAACATGATGAATTATGTTTCGAGTGTGCAAAGTTACGAATTTTTCTGTAGGGCAAAAAAAATACCACTTCTCACGAAGTGGCTTTTCTTGGTTCTTCTAACACTAAATACCTAAAACCATTAAAATCCTTTTTACTTATTTACTTTTCTTGGGTGCTTTATAATCCTATAAATACCTTGAATCTTAGACCGATTAATTATTTACACTGCAAAGTTACGGCAACTTCTCACGCCTCGGCAACAGATATGGCTTGAATATAAATAAATATCACGCATATGATTTTATAAAGTGCAAGCCAATAGCGCTTTAAGAAATTTCTGTGTGCGCAAAAATATAAGAGAAGATAAAGCGATATTCAGCGCATTTTTAGCAAATTTTCTTCAAAGTTATCCTTGTCGGCCAAGCGTGAGCGCAGGCGGTTTCGGTAGGTGTAGATTGTGTTAATCGAAAGACCCAATGCTTCGGAGAGGCGGGCACTGTCGCTGATGCCAAGTTTCATGAAGGCGGCGATGCGCAACTCGGGACTGAGGCTCTCGGCCGATGGCGCTGTTATCTCCTTGCCGGGAATTATAAGTTTGTTGAGGTTTTCTATGAAGTTGGGGAATGTGCTCAGAAATGTTGCGTCGAACTCTGCAAAGTACTTTTCTTTCTGTTGCTGGATATATTTGCCGCTCTCAACATCCACAAAAAGGTCTTTAACCTGCCCGGCTTTGAGTTTGCGCATTACGTGCACGCTGAAGTCTTTGTTTTGCTCCATCGACATGAAAGCGAGCGATATAAGGTTCTGGTTGGTGCGCAGTGAGTTCTGCATCCACGAATCGTATTCTGCCTTGAGTGTATCGGTGCGCGCTTCGGCGGCTTTGAGTTTGCTGCGCAGGCGGTGGGTGATAAACACGAAGGCTCCGACGGCAATCACCAGTAATATTATCCATAACCATGTAGCGCGGCGGAGTGTAAGTGCCTCGTTGGTCACGAAATGCGCATAATGTGCGCGGTCGAAGGTGGTGTAAGGGCTTGTATACGAGAGGTCGGCAGTCTCTAAGGCAAGCCGTATGCAGCGGCGCCCTATAGTGCCGTAGCCCTCGTTGATCAGCTCTTCGCCAATTGTGGCAAGGGTAGCGGGGCGCACTATGCCTTCGTTAAGATTGTTTAATGCCCTGCGCATGAGGGTGGTAAGATATGCCTGGCGGTGCTGGGGCTTGTCAACATAGTAATCGCATATATGGCGCATGGCCACGTCGCGCAGCTCTCTGTGTCCTTCAAGGCGAGGCAGAACTTCTGCGAAATTGGCCACAGCAAGATTCTCTTCGTTATCGAAAAGGTGCCTGTGAGCGGCAAGATAACTCGCGATAGCCGACTCCGGTGGGTAGTAGTTGATCAGGGAGTCGAGGGCCTGCTTGGTGAGCTTCATATACACATCTTTATAGAGCCCGGGAGGGTAGGGTATCTGAAGCGAATTATATAATTCTGTGGCACTCAGCCAATAGCTGCGGCGCAGCGAGGGGTCGAGAGTCTCGTAGTCGATGCTCGTGAACTTATCTACCGCCTCTTTGGCAATACCTATTGAGGGTAATAGTGAGTAGAGTTGCATGCGCATGCGCAGGCTCTCGTTGTTGAGCCCGGCGGAATTGGCATCGGAGTGTGCAAGGCGCATATAGAGCACGGCGCTGTCGAGGTTGCTCGAAAGATATGCGCGCCCGATTTTCTCGCCGATTGCTATGCGGTCGGAGGGTGACGACGCGTTCAGGCGCATCGTCTTCAGATCGGTGAGCATAAGCTCGCGCTCCTTCTGCACGCTCTCAAGCCTGTCGAGACTCTGGTTGAGCGAGTCGACAAATTGCCTCAGGGCTTTTTCCTCCGAGAGCGCAGGGAGAGTTCCGCATAAGAGTACTAAAACAATCAATAATGCTTTTCTGACCATTTCTTTTACATGTTTTACCGATTGCAAAGGTACGGCTTATTGGCGATATAAACAAGATGTATCTATATTTTTAGGTGTATATAGAAATATTTAGATTGCCGAATATCAGCTAAATGAATTTATAAACATGTTTTATAGACCAATATTGTGTTTGTATTACAGTAGCATTTTCGCTGAATCTTACTAACTTTGCATTAAGTTATAATGGTTAGTAAAACAAAGTTTTTGATTTACAATTTCTAAGAGATTGTTTTAAGGTTTGCAATCGGACAAGCTCCGATACAACAAAGGGCCCCTTCGTGAGAAGCGGCCCTTTGTTATAAGTTATATAATTATGTCAGAAGCGGTAACCGATAGCCGCTTCAAAAAGGTGCAGCCGGGTGCCGTGGTTGAGATAGTCCTTTACATAATTAGTGAAAGGCAGAGAGTAGCTGCCACGCAGTATTATTGATGAGACTTCAATCTTGGCGCCGAATTGCCAGTAGGCATTTACTACGTTGTAGGGGCACTCCTGTTTTGCTCCTGCCGGAAGCCCTGGCATTGGTTCTTTGTGGTAGTCATTGTCATTACCGTGGAATAACATTATATCCATGCGTGGTCCGGTAAAGAAGCTGACCAAGCGAGCAGTGGGAATGTGGAGATTTACAAGTGCTCTTAACGAGAGGTCGGTCTGCCAGTCGTTGCCGCTTCTGCTTTGCTTATCCAAGGCATAGTCTATGTATTTCTCGTAGTTCTGACGCCATTCGAGCATGGCCTCGGGGTCGAATGAGAGGAAGGAGAGGATGGGCATAGTGTATCCTGCACCTATGTTTGCGCCGTTATACTTCTCAAATTTCTTTGAGCCATTGTAGCCTGCATAGATAGCAAGCGAGTTCTCTTCGGCTGCCATGCCGAGCGTGGCAAGGAAAAGCCCGAGGATGAGAGTGATACGTTTTGTTGCGTTTTTCATAGGCATATTTTTAAGTGGATAGAATTGATTCCTTGCTTTGGTCCTTAATTTTTGCAAAGATAGTGATAAAAAACGATATATCCGATACTTTTCCTATGATTTTGGCTCACTCCTCCCCTGAAAGTTTAGGCGATAGCCCTTTCTTGGCTTTCGCTCCGAGAGCCTGAAGTTTCTCGGCACGGCTCACGAGGTTGCCGGTGCCTGTGGCGAGTCGGCGCAGAGCGTCGTTGTAGGCCTGCCCGGCATTGTCGACGGCCTTGCCTATGCGGTCGAGGTCGTCGGTGAAAGCGCGGAATTTATCGAGCATTTTGCCCGCTTCGTCGGCAATTGCCAGGGCGTTGCGGTTCTGCTTGTCGTGTCGCCACATCTGCTCTATGAGTTTGACTATCGACATCAGGTGCGCGGGCGATATTATGAGCACGCGACTGTCGAAAGCTGTCTGCCAAAGGGTACTGTCGAGCCCCATTGCGGCAAGGAATGCTCCCTCGTGGGGGATGAACATGAGTACATAGTCGAAGCTGCCGCCGCGCACGGCGTCCTGATAGTTTTTGCCCCGCAACTCGGCCACGTGTTTTTTTACTGATGCCACATGTGCTTTGGCGTGAGCCTCACGTCCGGCCTCATCGGGTGCGTTGAGCATCTCGAAGTAGTCCTGGATAGATACTTTTGAGTCGATTATTATTCGCCGCCCCTCGGTGTAGTCGATTACCACGTCGGGTCGCAGGCGTCGGCCGTCGGCGTCGGTCACCGACTCCTGCACGTGGTATTCGTATCCTTTTCTGAAGCCGGCATGCTCGAGTATGTTGTCGAGAATCATCTCACCCCAGTCGCCCTGCATGCGGCTGTTGCCTTTCAGGGCGTCGGTCAGTCGGCGAGTCTCGGAGCCTATCGCTGTGCTGAGAGCCGCCAGCTCGCGCACACGCTCAGCGAGTGAAAATCGCTCGCGGGCCTCTTTTGAATAGCTCTCGGCAACGGTCTGGCGGAAATTCTCGAGGTTCTCGCGCATGGGCGCCAGCACTTCGGCAATGCTCTGCGTGCTCTGGCGCCGCAGGTGCTCGGCATTGACTGCCAGCGAGCGGTCGGCGAGGGCGGCAAAACGCTTCTCGGCCTCGGCGTTCAGACGGTCGAAGTCGGCGCGCTGTTCGCTGAGGGCTTTCTCGGCAAGGCGTCGGCGCTCATCAAGGCGCGAGCACTTGCCCGTGAGTACCACTATATATATAATAGCGCCGATTAGGGCGAGTGTAAGAATTATTAAGGCTACAGTCATTTGTTTTATTGATTTTTAGTAATGCAAAGTTATAAAAATGTCGCCGAAAACTTGTATCTTTGCATTGGATTTTCAGTAACATCCTTGCGAAAGGTACAATTATTCTTGCGAATTGAAACAATTACAGCTTTTTAATTCCCGGGCCAAGCTGCCTCCGCTCTTTGTGTCGGTGCTTCCTGTGGCCACCCTTCTTATTTTTCTTGCCGCAGTGGTGCTCTTTGCCGGAGCATCGGCAATCTCCGACTACAGTCATGTGGCGCTCCTTAGTGCCGCCGTCCTCTCTGTGATTCTTGCCATGGGGTGTGGCAGTCTGTGCCGACGAGGGCTGCTTGTGGGTTTCCGTCGCAGCGCGGCTCAGATTCTGCCTGCGGTGCCCATGCTCGTGTGCATCGCCATGGTATCCACCACCTGGATGCTCAGTGGAGTCGTGCCAACTTTGATTGACTACGGCCTGCGGCTGCTCAACCCCGTTTTCTTCCTCGTTATCACATGCGTGGTGTGCGGGGTAATATCGGTCCTTACAGGCTCCTCCTGGAGTACTATTGCCACTATCGGGGTGGCTTTCATGGGTATAGGCACTGTCATGGGCTTCAATCCGGGGCTCGTGGCCGGCGCTATAATCTCGGGTGCATATTTTGGCGATAAAGTCTCGCCGTTGAGCGATACTACAGTCGTGGCATCGTCGACATGCGGCGTCGATCTTTTCGACCATATCCGCTACCTCGCGCTCACTGCCGCACCGGCCATGGCTATAGCCCTGCTCGTGTTTTTTATTGCGGGGCTGCATCTCGACCCTCTTTCTGAGGTCGAAGCCTCGGATATTCACCGCCTGCTTGCCGACAATTTCAATATATCGCCGTGGACTCTCGTCATACCTCTTGTTACGGGGCTTATGATAGCCTTCCGCGTGCCCACTCTCATCACACTTTTTGTGAGCTCGATGCTCGGGCTTGGCGGGATTTTCATTTTTCAGCCTCAGATTAGCGCAATGCTTATCGAGGGGGCGCCCTCGGTGTGGCATGCCATTGGTGGACTGCTGTGGGGTGAGACGGCTTTCAACACCGGGCACGAATCGTTCGACTCGCTCGTATCCACCTCCGGCATCACGGGCATGTTGCCCACTGTCTCTCTCGTGCTCTGCGCCATGCTCTTCGGCACGGCAATGATAGGCACCGGCATGCTCTCGCGCCTCACCCACGCGCTCACTCAGCGCATCCGCCGTCGCTTCTCGCTCGTTGCGAGCACCGTCGGCAGCGGACTGTTCCTCAACAGCTGCACTGCCGACCAGTATCTCTCCATAATAATCGGAGGCAATATGTTCCGTAACGCCTACCGTCGCTTTGGACTCGAACCGCGCCTGCTGAGCCGCTCCCTCGAAGACTCGATTTCAGTGACGTCGGTTCTTATTCCATGGAATTCCTGCGGCGTAACACAGTCGGCTGTGCTCGGAGTGTCGACTCTTGCCTATCTTCCCTTCTGTGTATTCAACTATCTCTCGCCCCTGTTAACGCTCCTCTTTGCCTTTACAGGGTTTAAGATAAAACAGGCCGCCGGCGCTATACGCACTCCCCGGCCGGTAGTCGTCAGAATACGGCAATCGAACTGACGCCCACGGTAAGCCCGTGCTTGCAGCCGTCGAATGTCGTCAGGCTGTATCCAACCGAAGCCCGGCAACCGAAGCTCTGTGTAAGTCTCATTGAGAGGCCGCCCTCTGCAGTAGCCGTGAATGCACCTCCGGCGCTGCAGTAATCAGTCACCTTGAGGTTGCGGGCATATCCGACCTCTGCCTTCCACTCTGCAGCCATGGAATAATCGCCGAGGCCTGCGTGCCCGCACGCGCCCGTGCGTATACCTGCTATATTAAGAGGCCGCTCCAAGCGGTCTTTTATTTTTATAGGAGTCGTCGCCCCAAAGCCGCTCACGCTCCAGCCCCAATGCTCCCCTATGGGCAGGCGGAAATCTATAGTGCCTGTCAATCCGCTTCTATAGCGTCGGTCGAAAACAAACGAAGCGCCCGTGGTCATGCTCACACTCATCCTGAAATCATTCGGCATACGGTATCTCCGTGGCGAGTCGCTTCCGAAAATCTTCCGGCATATAAAATACGAGAGTTCGGTCGATGCCACACCAAGTGCCGCACCCGCGAGAACATCTGAGGCATAGTGCCTGCGAGTGGCCACTCTTTGCGCTCCCACCAAGGTTGACGCAGCCTGGGCTCCGAGCGACCACCACGGCGAGTAGCGGTAAAGCTCGTTTGATAAAATGGTCGAGGCGGTGAAAGCCCACGAAGTGTGGCGCGACGGGAAAGAATTGTTGCCCGTGCGGTCAGGGCGCATTTCGTGCACCGAGTGTTTGAGAGCCTCCGTTAGACCCGCATTTATCAAAAGAGCGCCTCCGGCACTCGCGGCAATCTCTCCTGCGCTGCGGTGCCGAAGCAGACTGTCGGCTTGCCCGAAACAGGCGCAAGGCAGCAGCGCCGCTATTATATATATAAGAATAGTGTGTCTCATCGGGTGCAAAGGTACGAAAAAGACGGCAGCCTTATGGAGCCCTGCAAAATTTTGCAATAAAAAACGAGCTTCGCCGAATTACATCGAGCAAATCCCGAGCTACCTCGGGCTATATCGGGCTACATCGCGCTGCCACGCGCGACACCCGGCTATATCGGGCCAAAATCGCCCAAAAAAGGCCCAAAACGGTCCTCAAATGTAAACGAACGTTAAATATATGCTTTAAAACACATTTTTTCGTCGAA
>CANPGB010000033.1 GCA_947573485.1 uncultured Porphyromonadaceae bacterium
CAAGTCCTAGATTTCCGGGTACGCCGTAGCCGCAGGCGGAGGCGTGCCCGGATAGCCCCAGCACACTACATGGCGTCCGCATGGACGCCGATTAACACGGGTCTCTAAGCGCCTTACGATTTTAATCCGCGTCCTGCCGGACGCGACTGTGTCGAGGTTTACTTCCGGAGTCTGGCTGTATCCCACGCAATTCCCGGGAGTTTTGTAAAAAAAGTGCCTGTACACCAAAACTTAGATATATTTGGGGCGATTTTTAAGTTCAAGGGCAAAAAATCTTTAGATAAGCTTTTTATATCGAAAAATTCACTACCTTTGCAAATATAAAATCAAACTTTAGAATTGCAAAACAATGATTAAAAGGGATATAGCTGGTAAAATCAGAGGGTTGGCTCAGAAATTTCCTGTTGTGACCATAACTGGCCCTCGTCAATCGGGCAAGTCCACGCTATTAAAACATCTTTTTCAGGATTATCGCTATGTGTCGCTTGAAAATCCTGATATGCGTTCTTTTGCTACCGAAGACCCTAACGGTTTCATAAAGACTTTCGACAATCGCGTCATTATAGATGAAGCTGAACGTGTACCTACGCTGTTCTCATATCTTCAGACACATATAGATGATGTAAACGAATCAGGAATGTACATGCTTGCGGGCTCCCGAAACTTTCACCTTATGGCGGCAATCGATCAATCGCTTGCGGGAAGGACTGCTATTCTGAAGCTTCTTCCGTTTTCCCGCAGTGAACTATATGGAGCCGGAGTGTTGCCACAAGATGTCAATGAGCAGATTTTCAAGGGCTTTTATCCGCGAATTTACGATAAGGAGATAGCCCCTACAGACTATTATCCTTCATATATTGCGACTTATGTTGAACGAGATGTGCGCGCGATGCTGAACATCGGAGACCTGGGACGCTTCACGCGATTCATCCGTTTGTGTGCCGGTAGAATTGGCCAACTGCTCAACAAGTCAAATCTCGCAACTGAGACAGGGGTGACAATTCCTACGGTTGAATCTTGGTTGTCTGTGCTTGAAGCGAGTTACATTTTATATCGCCTCGAACCAAATTTCAACAATTACAACAAGAGGATTGTCAAAACTCCGAAACTTTTCTTTTACGATACGGGATTAGCATGCAGCCTGCTTGGTATAACTTCTTCTGAGCAACTTGACATACATTTTCTTCGTGGCGCTCTTTTTGAGAATTTGGTAATAAATCAGTTTCTCAAGAATCGCCTGAATCAAGGTATTGCACCCGACCTGACTTTTTGGCGGGATAGCACAGGGTTAGAAGTTGACTTGGTGGAAACAAAAGGGTTGGAGCTGCATGGCTATGAAATTAAATCTGGCAGTACATATACCAATTCATACTTTGATGGATTAAAAAAGTGGGGAGATTTGTCGCGAACCCCGGAAAGCCGGAGAACAGTTATATATTCGGGAGCAGACAATCTTCGTACATCCGGCGGTAATGTGATAGCCTTCGGCTCTTGCTTAAAATTTTAGCTTACAGCTATTTTGACACACAAAAAAGAGCCGCCCCGCATGCACTGCGGGGCGGCTCTACGATTATCGATCTAAGCTATTTTATTTGATAAAGACCTTGGTGACGGTGTTGCCCTGGCGGCGGATATAGATGCCGGTGGCGGGGTTGGCAACGCGCACGCCGTTGAGGTTGTAGAACTCTACTGGGGCGTCGGTGTTGTCGGCTGCTACGCCTTCAACGCCGGTGGGGATGCCTGTGGGAACGTCGGCAGTACCGTATACCTTGAGGTCGCGGAGCTTGATACCCCACTCTGAGTTGAGAGCCTCCTGGGTGCGGAGTGTCACGTAGCGGTGCGAGGTCGCGGGGTGACGCTCGAAGTAATGCTGGGTGGTCTCGGCCTCGTTGCTCAGCACTACATCATCGCCGGGAGCGGCGGCGCGGCTGGTGGTCACGGGGTTGAGCTCTGTAGGAGCGGTGTTGGAGAGGGTAATGGTGAAACGCTTGGCGTAGGCGCCTTCGAAGAGCACCTCTACGGCCTCGATGTAGTAGCCCTCGGCAGCTTCATCGCCCTCGCAGAGGTCAAGCACGAAGTAGTGCTCGTGGGTCTCGGCGCAGTTCCATTCGAGCTGCGACTCGCGGTTGGTGTCGGTTACGTTTTCTATCGAGCCTGCCTGTATGTAAGCCTCATCGGTGTAGCCGGTGCGACCTGCGGCGAGGTTTTTGGCCTCGGCGCTTGCCAGTGCGTGGATCTCGAGTTCGGCGCTCAGACCTTCGTATTCAGCCTTGATAGTGCGTGTGCCCTTGCCTGTGGGGAATACAACGGTGTTACCCTCAAGGGTGTAGTTGCCGCCGCTCACGGTGTAGGTAACGCCTTCGGTGGCTATGTAGCAGCCGTTTGCATCGGTGCAGTAGGCGTCGAGGGTCACGGGCTCGCCGAGGATTACGCTGTATTTCGACGCGCTGAAGTGGAGCTGCTCGGGAGCGCCGATTTCAGGCATTTCCTTTTCCATACCCCATGCGGTGTAGGCTGTGCGTACGTCTACAACGCCGCCGGCATATTCAAAGTAGTGCGAGATTGCGGTCGCGGCCTCGAGTTCCTGGGCGCCGAAGTTGTATTCATAGAAGCCGGTCTCGGCGTTCTTGGTGAGATTCTGGAAACCGTTCCAGTAAATCTTGGGTACGAGGCCAACAACATTGCTTATGGAGGCGAGGTCGGCTTCGTAGACAGCGGTGCCGTCGGTTTTGTAGGTCACGCTCCAGGGGATGTTTGCCATTATCGAGCGGCTCATGCTCGCGTCTTCGCCGATGAGGAAGGCGTTCTTGAGCTCGGCGCTGAGGATGTCGGCGTAAACGTAGTCTACGGCGTCGGCAGCGGGAGTCTTGAAGCTTACGGTAATGTGGCTGCTTTCGAGGCTGCCGTTGGTGGCGTAGAGCTCGTAGGTATATTCGGTGCGCTCGGTCAGACCGGTGAGAACAATGGGGTTGGCAGTGGCTTTCACTGCTGCGCCGCCTGCGGTGAGGTAGTAAACCTCGTAGTTGTCGTCGGCTGCTGTCACCTCATAGGCTATTTCAGCGCTTGTGGCGGTCACATTGCGGCTCGATGCCTTGATGCGCAGCGAGAGGGGCTTCTCGTTTTCGGAGCCGATAACGTAGGTATTGGTCTCCTGGTAAACGCCGCCTGCATAGGGCAGATACCACTCCCATGTAATGGTGGCGCCGTCTTCAAAGGTCGAGGTCGTGGTGCCTTCGAGCATGCTGCTGCCGTTGTCGTAAAGTTTGAGCCACTCGTCGCCGCCGATGTAGATATGGAAGTTGCGGTCTGCTTCGGGTGTCTCCTTCTCAGTCTCGATATAAGCCTCTACAGTGAGGGTCTTGTCGTCGTTGTAGGTTATGCTGTATTCAGCAGAAAAGCCCTCTTTGTCGGTGATACCATACCATACGGGGTTGTTGCCCGGGATGCGTGCGGTCTTGAACGTTACGGTAGTGCTCTTGCTGTATGTGCTGCCCTCGTACTCGCCCGATGCCACAATGGTGTAGCTGTACTCGGTGTTGGGCTTGAGGTCGGTGAGCGCAAGAGAGCTGCCCTCGACAGCCTCGCCGTTGACAGTCACCGAGGTGTTGGTGTAGCCCTCGGGGAAGGTGGCGGTGAAGCTGAGGGTTGCCGAGTTGTAGGTGATGTCGGTGGCTGCGGCTGTTATGCTCGGCGAGCCGATAGCATCTACATAGCGGCAATTGGTGAAGTAGATAGCGGCATCGCTGCTCAGACCGTCACCAACGAGGGAGAAGGGGAAGATGTCGGCGGCGTTGGCGGCTCCCGATTGCCATGTGTTGTATATGGCGGGGAAATCGGCCTTGATGTTGAAGCGCACGGTGTGGAATTTGCCGTCGCGGGGAATGTCCAGGGTCTGGTCGGTGTCGGGGGTGGTGAGGCGCACTTTCCATATACCGCTGCCTTCAATCATGGCGTCGAAGGTGAGGTCGAGCTCTGCCAATTGAGTGAAGTCATAGTTCGCTGTGGCCGGAGTCATCCAGCCCGACGAGGCGGCTGCACTGCCGTCGGTGGCGCGGCATTTGTTGACCTGCTGGCCGTCGATTTCTGTTATTTCTGAGGTGAAATTCCACCAGTGGCTAAATTCCACGGGAATCTGTTCCTCGCCTGCGGCAGCTGCGGGCCACACGGCGTAGGTTGCTGCCATTGCACTTGCCGATGCGCCTGCGAGGGCAACGGCCATGAGTATCGGTTTAAGGTTCATAAAGGTATGATTGGATTAATTGAATTTTTTAATATATCGTCCGTCGGGCATACGCTGAAGGTAAAATCCCTCGGGCGGGGTGGCTGAAAAGCGGCCGGTGAGATCGAAGTATCCGGCAGGAGCGGCACTTTCGCCTGCCACGGGCAGCTCGACGCCGCTCTCGTCGTTGAACGTCAGAGCGTTGATAGTGAACGGTGTGGCGCCTGAGTTGTATGGCATGAGGCTGTGCTTGCCTTTGCTGATGCTCGCTGTGAGGGTGGCGTCGGTCCATGCTCCTGCCGTATCGGCCAGTTTTGCCGAGCTGCCTTTGCGCGAGTCGGTGTAGAGGGTGAGCTCGCCCTCGGCATCGCTGCGGAAGCGGAAGCTGAGGGTATATGTGCCGTCGGCGGGTACGTCGATAAGATATTCGGTGTAGCCGCTCGCCGGAATCTCAACCTGCAGGGGCACGGCTGAGCCGCTCTCGCTGTTGGGGCGCAGGCGCACGGCGCGCTCGTCGCAGGTAGCGTCCACATAGTCTTTGGCGGCGATAAGTTCACCGGGTCCGTAGTGGCGATTGGTGTCGAAAGCCGACATATGCACATACACCGTGCCGAGGGTCGAGAGCGCACTCGTAGTGGTGCAGCTCTCAAGCATGCTCATGTATGGATAGGCCGACGCGCCCTCGGGCATATTGGCCATAAACCAGGCATAGCCCTCCACGAGCTCGCTCTTCTCGAGTTTCTGCAGTTTCTGAGTCATCTGGTCAATCTGGAAGTCGACGTCCTTGATAGCGCCGTCGTTCTCCAAGGCGCAGAACTCCGTGAGCATCATCGGCGGGAATGTGCCGCGCGCTGCCTTGTAAGAGTCGAGGAAAGCCACCAGGTGAGGGTAGAGGCCGTAGCACTCCTTGCGGCTGTCGTAGAGGTCGCTGTAGAAGTAGTCTGTCACGAGCCACTCCATGGCGCCGGTCCAGTTCATGTAGCAGTGCATGGCAAGGCAGTCGACCTTGGCCTCAGGAAGGAGGCGGAAAAACTCATCGTACCACTCGTAGGGGCTCCATATGCGGCCCCCTACCTGCGAGGGCGGGAAGTTGAGAGCCGGTGCCACAAGGCGCAGACCGTAGTCGGCGGCTATTTTCTCGAGTTCGGGCCACACGGCGGCGGCCTCGGCGGGTGTCATGCGTGCCTGGTCGGCGAAATTGGGTTCGTTGAAGCCCAAGAGCCACCGTGTGGCGGGGTGCTTGTCGAGCCACGAGCGCATACGCCCGAAGTCGCAGGCTCCGTTCCATGCCATGGGGGCGAAGGTAAAGGCGTCGTTGTAGGCCTCGCTAACGGCGGCGTCGGGCCCCCAGTTGTACACCCAGCACACTCCCTCGCCGAGCAAGGCGGCGTGGTGCGTCGTCAGCGGGATGTATTTCTCATCCCAGCATACGCCGCGCTTGGCGCTCCCGGCAAGCGCCGGGAGTGCGAGGGCGGTGAGCGCTGATGCGAGTATCAGTGTGCGGAGTCGGAGCATGGTTTATCGTACGGCGATTTTACGGACGCTGTTGCCTTGGCGGACGATGTAGATGCCGGGGGCGCTCATCGAGTTGAGGCGGTGACCCATGAGGTCGTAGATTTCTACGGGAGCCTCGCTGTTTTCGCCGGCTTCGATAAGGGCGGCGCCGGAGCTTGCCGACGATTTGTCGCGCCAGAGGAAGATGTTGTCGAGGTGGAGCTCGTCGCCTATGCCGCCGCCCGACATAAACCAGAAGTAATTGTCTTTATATGAGCGGATACCGCCGTTGCTTGCGGGGAACATCTCGGAGGCGAGCTGCTCGAGTTCGGTCATGGGGATGTCGAACGAGTACCACTCGCCGTCGCGGCGGTAGTTGCCGAGTACGGGCACTCCGGCAGCGAAGGCTGTGGAGCCTATGGTGAACTTGGCCTGGCCGAGGGCGAGCTGGTGCGAGCAGTTGTCGGTGCCGCGCATGGCGAAGTGCAGGTGCCAGTTGCCGATTTCGAGCTCGGAGAGGTCCTGGCCCTGGGCGTTGATGAAGCCTGCGCCTGTCCAACCGCCGTTGGTGCGGAAGCTTATCCAGCCTTCGTCGCCGCCGAAGGAGTCGGGGGTGTCGGCCGGGCGGCTGGCTTCGGTGTAGGTGTTGCCGTCGCCCCAGTTGTAGAACTTGCAGAAGCCCACGGCGTCGCGGAGGTCGAGGAGTATGTCGCCCTCGCCTTCAACTTTCATGCGTTCTGTCACCGAACCGTTGGCGCTTATCGAGATAAAGTGCTTGCCGGTGAAGTCGAAGTACGATTCGCCGTTCTCGTCAAGGCTCTTGGTGGTGTAGTCGCCAAGGTCGTTGACTTCGGGAACCTCTTCGGTGCGGTAGAAGAACACGTTGTCGATTGCGAAGTAGGAGTTGTTGTAGAAGGTCTGGTCGGTGTAGATACAGAGGGCGTAGTCGGTGTAGGCGCTGATGCCGCCGTTGGCGGGGGCGTTGCTCCAAAGCTGACCGTATTTCTTGAGCTGTGCCACGGGTATGTCGAAGGAGTACCACTCGCCGTCGCGGTTGAAGTCGGCGAAGAGAGCTTTGGTGGAGTAGCTGCCCAGCACGAGGGTGGCGTCGGCATCGGTCGAGCCGAAGCGTATCATCACGGGTATATGGCTCACGGCGGCGTCGGAGCGCACCGAGAAATGCACATACCAGCTGTCGTCAATCATCGAGAGGTCTTTGGGTGCCGGGTTCACGCCCTGGCCTGCTATGGAGGCCCAGCCTGAGCCGTTCCAGGTAATGCCGTCGGTCTCGGAGCTGTACGAGGGGAAACCGCCGTAGGGTATGCGGCCGAAGGAGTTGGGGGTGTCGTACACGGTGGCCACCTTCATGGTCTGGGGGTCGCCCCACACGAAGAAGTTGTTGCGGCCGCCTTGCTCCGAGTTGTCGTACTCGGCCTTGATGAGGGCGTTGCTGTCGTAGGCTCCGCCCGCGGTGAGGTCTTCCCAGGTGTCGCCCGAGAGGAAGAGGGGCACTATGTCGGTGACTTTGGCAAAACTGAACACGGGTGCTCCTGCTTCATCGAGGCTGCGGTAGCCCCATTTGCCCAGGTCGGCACCGCTGTGGGTGAAGGTGGGTATCTCTTTCTTGCTTGATTTATAGAAGAATATGTTGTCGATGCACAGCTCGGCGTCGGTCAGTGAGCCCGAGGAGAAGCACACGATATTGTCGTTGTAGTTGGCATTCAGACCGATATTGGGGGCGTAGAACTGCTCGAGGGCGGCTACGGGGATGTCGAAGTAGTACCACTCGCCGTCGCGGCGGAAGTCGCCCACGCTGGCGAGCTTGCCGTTGGTGTTGCCTACTATGAATTTGGCCTTACCTATGGTTACTTCGTGCGAGGTGTGGATGTCGGCGTCGGTGGCGCGCATGGCAAAGTGGAGCCAGTAGCTGTCGTCGATCATCGAGAGGTCTTCGTTGGCGATGTTGAAGCCCAAGCCCGACCAGCCTATCGAGGCCACTGTGAACTTGTTATAGCCTTCTTCCCAGCCGAAGGAGTTGATTTCGCCCTTGCGGTCAACCGACACATATGAGTTCTCCCATATCCACAGGTTGCGGTTGCTGTCGTTTACGTTGAGGTCGGTGACTTTGGCGCCTGAGGCGTTGAGGTGGCCTGTCACACCCTGGCTGGTGCTGATGAGCACGGCGTCGGTGATGCCGTCGAAGTCGAAGGTGCTCTCGCCGTTGTCGTCGAGGGCCTTGCTGGCGAAGCTCGAGAGCTCGGTCTTGTTGTCAGGAGTGGTGGGTTTCTCGGGCTCGCTCTCTATGTTGGTCACAGTCTTGCCGTCGGAGTCGATATAGGTGTATTGAGCGTTGGCGTCGTCGTCTTTTTGGTAAACGCGTACCCAGTCGACATACATGCGGGCTTCATCGCCGGCCTTGGGCAGGGCGGTGATGCCGTCGGCATTGAATATCGAGGGATATGTGCCGCCTACGGCGAGGTTGAAGAGGAAGAAGTAGGGCTTCTGGAAGTATTTGCCCACCGAGAGGTCGTTGTCGGTGGCGGTGACGTCGCAGGTGAAGTAGCGCGCGCGGCGTTTGGCGGCTGCGGTGTAGCCCTCGAGGTCATAGTACATGTAGAGGTTGGTGTCGTCCCACTCTACGGTGATTATGTGGTACTCGTCGTTGCATATGGGGTTGGTCTCGGGGGCTGTATACTCCTGCGAGTACTGCTGGTGACCCTCGGCGGTGGCGTTGGGGCCGTAGTGCAGGGTGCCGCCGAAGTATCGGTCCTGAGTGCCGTTCTTTATACCGTTGGCATGGCCGAGCTCCACGATGTCCATTTCGCCGCAGCGGGGCCAGCCGTATTTGCTCATGTCGTTGCCCATCATCCAGTAGGCGGGCCAGAGGCCGTCGTTGGTGCGCGGGAATTTGATGCGTGCCTGTATCATGCCGTGGCGGAAGGCGGCTTTGTTCTGTGTGGTCACGCGGCCCGAGGTGAAGGCTTTGCCGCCGAAGTTCTCGCGGCGCGCGGTGAGTATGAGGCAGTCGTCGCCGGTGGAGGGGTCGGCGCCTACGCTCACGTTCTCGCGGCGGTAGTATTGCAGTTCCTGGTTGCCGCCGCCGTTGCCGTTGACTTCAATGTTCCATATGGCTTCGTTGAGCTGTGTGCCTGCGAAGTCGTCGTGCCAGCGCAGGGTGTAGCCTGCGGGTGCGTCGGCAGTACCTTCGGCTGCCGCCGAGAGGCACATGGCGGCCATGAGGGCAGTGAGTGCTGTCTTCTTCATGATGTTCTTGCCTTACAGGGGGTTAGAAACGCACCTTGCGGGCGCCGAGGTTTGTCGTTACAATGTAGATGCCTTTGCCGGGATTGGCCACTGCGCGGCCGGTGAGGTCGTAGATGCCGGTGATTTCTTCTTCGGCTTCGGCGGCTACGTTATCCACGCCGTCGGTCTCGGGCACGTAGAAGAAGATGTGGTCGAGCGAGAGGGCGGAGCCGAGTTTGGTAATCTCGTAGCTGTAAACGGTTTCGCCGGGTGCGGGGCCCGAGGTTTTGGCGGTGGAGCACAGGGGCGAGTTGAACGAGAATGTGAAGGCGCCGTCGGTAATGGGGGCCGAGAAGTCGTAGGTGAAGCCGAAGTCGCCGTTCTCGTCGATGAGGTCGGCGACGGGTACGTCTATGTAGTACCATTTGCCGTCGTTGCCGCCGGGGAGCTGGCCTATGCCCACGTAGTCGCCGCTGGCCTGGCCGAGGTCTATGCCGGCCATTATCTGGAAGCCGTTGGTCTTGATTGTTTTCTGTGAGCCTACCGAGAACTGGTATTTCGAGGGGCTCGACCCGAAGTCGCGCAGGCCGATGTGGAGGTGGTGCTTGTCGGTGACTTTAGAGAGGTCGTAGGCCTTGGCTTTCGACATGAATACGCCGGTACCCCATTCGTAGAGGGGGGTGGCGTTTACAAATTCGCTGTCGCCAAAGGAGTTGAGCTCGCCTTCTGAGGCGGGCACGTTATAGAGTGTGAGGGCTTTGGCGTCCCAGTCGGTTACCCAGTATTCGAGGTAGTTGTCCACCTGGTCCTGGTCGAGGTTGTTGTTGGAGATGAGGCGTTCGCCCATGGCTGTGAGCACGGGCTGCGGGGCGTAGAGCACTACGTATTCTTTGCCGCCGTTGAGGTCGAAGCCTCCTTCGGGGGCTGCGGAGATATAGGTCTGGGCTGTTGCGCTTATGCCGCTGAGGAGGGCGGCGCCAAGGAGTAAAGTGTTGTTCATGTGACGATGTGGTTTGGGTTTGTATTTTTCTGCGGCAAAGTTACCTACATTATATATTAGGCTGTGGGTGTGGTAATACAAGTGGTAAGTATGGGTAAATAGGCGAGTGTTGAATATCAGCATGTTGCGCTTAAAATGCGGGCGGTTGAAGTAAGTTGTGTCTTGCTTGCCGGAGGTGTCTCGCGGCCTCTTGCCGGGGCGCTTTTGTGTGTTTTTGTGGGGGCTTGTGTGGGTTTGTTGGTGTGGGCGCGAAGTTTGCAAATGTAAACAGACGGCTGCTGTGTTTGCGCGCGTTCTATATATTTGTGCCGGGGGTGTTGATAACTTTTTGCCCGGGTGTGGAAATTTTTTTTGTTTGGATTTGTAAATTCCGGCGAAAATATGCTAATTTTGAGCCTTGAAAGGCCGCTTTTGGTAATATTTGCCGAGGGTGGCTGCTAACCAATTATGAATCAGGAACCTTATCACATCCCGGCCTTGTTGCCGCAAAGTCTTGATGCGCTCGATGTCAAGCCGGGCGGCGTGTATATCGACGCTACTTTGGGCGGCGGTGGTCACTCGCGTGCCATTGCTGAGATTGCGGGCCCCGAGGGGCAGCTTTTTTCTATCGACCAGGATAGCGATGCTATTGCGCGTGCCGAAGCCAAGGCGGGTTTTACGCCTGTGCATGGCAATTTCCGCTATCTTGAGAATTATGCCGACTATTTCGGCATTACGGGGGAGGTCGACGGTATCCTTGCCGACCTCGGGGTGTCGTCGCACCATTTCGACGATGCTGCCCGCGGATTCTCGTTCCGCGCCGACGGCCCTCTCGACATGCGCATGAACGTGGCTGCCTCGCGCACTGCCGCCGACATCGTCGCCGAGGCCGACGTCGATACTCTCACCCGCATCTTCAAGTTGTATGGCGAGTTCAAGCAGGCGCGGCGCCTCGCGCAGGCTATAGTGGCCGAGCGCGACAAAGCACCGATCGACACCACAGGCCGCCTCGTCGAAGTGGCCTCGCGTATGATTAACCCCGCGCGCCGAAAGCAGGAGCTCGCGCAGATTTTCCAGGCGCTGCGTATTGTGGTCAACGGCGAAATGGAGGCTCTCGAGACTTTCCTCTCGCAGGCCGTCGACGTGCTCCGCCCCGGCGGACGCCTCGCCATTATCACCTACCACTCGCTCGAAGACCGCATGGTAAAGAACTTCATGCGCAGCGGGCGCCTCGACGGCGAGGTCGAAAAAGACCTCTTCGGTCGCAGCGATTCGCCCCTCAAGCCCCTCGGCTCCAAGCCTATAGTGCCCGACGAGGCCGAGATTGAGGCCAACCCGCGCAGCCGCAGCGCCAAGCTGCGCGTTGCAGTCAAACTCTGAAAACCACACTGATAACCTCTCCCTTAGCAATGAAAAAGATACTATCGAAAGCAGGCGCCGGCGTGCGTGCCGTGATTCAGGGCGACGCCGTCTCGAGCAAGTTTTTCATGGAGCACTTCTTCGCCACGGCTTTCGTGGTAATGGGCTGCATTGCCATGATAGCGCTGCGCTTCGAGTGCGCCACCAGTCAGAACACCGTCGACAGGCTCACCCACCAGATCAACGTCATGAGCACCGAGAAGCAGAAGGAGCGCTCGCTCTACATGACCCTCACCCGCGAGTCGGCAATGACACATCTGGTCGACTCCCTCCACCTCGGCCTCGCAATCCCCGACCGTCGCCCTCAGACAGTAGTCGCAAAATAAGAAACCACGCCTGACTTTAGCCTTTAGCCTTTAGCCTTTTGACTTTAGCCTTTTGACTTATAATCCCCTCCTCACCCCCTCCGCTCCCCGATGACCTCAAACAGCAAACGCTCCGACGACCGCATCAGTCCCAACCACGCCTTCGTGGTCGGCCGCTTCGGCATTATCTTTCTGATTACGGCTCTGCTCGCACTGGCTATCGCCGTCATGCTTGTGCGCACCACCGTAGTCAATGCCGCCGACTGGAACCGCATGGCCGCATCAACCCTCGCCGACTCCGCTATCACATACCCCGAGCGTGGCGAAATCCTCGCCTCTGACGGCTCTATCCTCGCCACAAACCTCTACTACGTAGATATTTACATCGACTTCCGCGCCTCGCGCTTCAAAATCGCCGAGTTTGTCGACTCCATACCTCAGCTCTCCGACTCCCTCGCACGCTATTTCAACCGCTACAGCAGCGCCCAGTGGGAAAAAAGGCTCCGCGCCGCCGTCGAGCCTCCAAAGTCGAAGCGCAAACGCAACTTCGTTATAGCCAAAGCAGTGCCCGACGAGATGCTCACCAAAATCAAGAAAGACTTCCCCTTCTTCCGCGGGTTCTCGAGCAGCAACTGCACGGGCCTCAAGGCCGACCGCGTAATGAAGCGCTCATACCCCTTCGGCCGCATGGCACGCCTCAGCATAGGTCGTGTGGGCCAGACCGCCGAAAGCCCCGAGATTCATGGCCGCAGCGGCCTCGAACGCGCCCTCGACACGCTCCTATATGGCGTACCCGGCGTGAGCCGCAAGGTAGTGTCGACCCGCGGCACACGTCTCGCCACCGAGACTCCCGCCATAAACGGATACGACGTCACCACCACTATCGATATCACCATGCAGGATATACTCGAGGCCGAGCTCGGCGAGATGCTCATAGCATCGCATGCCGACTGGGGCACCGCTATCCTCATGGAAGTAGCCACCGGCGACATCAAGGCGATATCCAACCTCGAGCGCGACTCCACCTCGCGCACCCCGCGCTACATCGAGGCTCTCAACCGCGCAGTCCAGGCCTACGAGCCCGGCTCCGTGATGAAGGTCATGACCATGGCCGTGGCTCTTGAGAAAGGCTTTGCCAAACCCGTCACCCGCGAGTACCCTATCGGCCGCAGCTTCGCCTATCTCGGCAAGCGCCCTATCTCCGACACCCACTCGCCCGGCTCCCTCCCCGTGAGCCGCTTCATTGAGTACTCTTCGAACATCGGCATGGTGAAGATGACCATGCCCCACTACGACAGCGACCCCAACCGCTTCCGCGCCGACCTCGCCGAGCTCGGCTTCTTCGACCGCTTCAACACCGGCATCGCACGCGAGCGTCCGCCCTATTTCGCCAAGGTGAAAAACAACGTCGGCGGCAAGCTCGACCTCTCGCGCATGGTATTCGGCTACTGCACTATGATTCCGCCGCTGTACACCTGCGCCTTCTATAACGCCGTGGCCAACGACGGCAAGTTTGTGCGACCCCGCCTCGTCAAAGGTCTCCGCACCCCCGACGGCATCGACTCCGTAATCCCCGTGAGCTACGTGCGCGAGCAGATGATGTCGCCCGAGAACGCCGCTATCCTCCGCAAGATGATGCGCGGCGTGGTATGGGAGCAGGGTGGTACCGCAAAGGTGCTCAAGAGCGATGTCGTGGAGATTGCCGGAAAGACTGGCACCTGCAAGATTGCCCTCGAGGACAAGCGTCCGCGTTACGATAAAAACGGTAAGAAGCTCGACCTACCGCCTTTCAAAGGCGGATACCTCGAAGGCCACTACCGCGTCACTTTCTGCGGCTTCTTCCCCTACGAGAATCCCAAGTACACCTGCATAGTGCTCATCAGCGACCCCAAGGTGCCTTACCGCGGCCCCGCAGTGAGCTCGGGAACGGTGCTTAAAAATGTGGCACTCAAGCTCTACGCCCGCGGCATGCTCTCCGACGACCCCTATTTCGCCGAAGCGCGCCGCGAAGGTCAGTCGACCCCCACGGTCTACGCCTCGTTCAATAACGACCGCAACGCCACCCTCCACAGCGACCTCAGCCTCGGCGTAACCCAGGCTATCCGCCGCCCGGCACCCCCGCAGGGCTACGGCTCTGTGCCCGATGTCAAGGGTGTGAGCATACGTGAGGCGCTCGCAACCCTCGAAGGCGCCGGCTATGCCGTCGACTTCGACGGCGTGGGATATGTCTACGCCCAGGCTCCCGAAGCGGGTACAAAGGCCTCCCCGGGTACTAAAATCAAACTTTCGCTAAGACAATGACAGAAAACGAAAACATACGCAGCTGCAGCATCGAGGCTCTCCTCGATGCCATTCACCCCTTGGCAAGCAAGGGCGCTGCCGACCCCGCGGCCGAAATCTGCGCCGTAACCGCCGATTCGCGCCAAGTGCGCCCCGGCACACTCTTCGTGGCTGTGCGCGGCGTGGCCGTCGACGGGCACCGCTTCATAGGCTCCGCTATTGCCGCCGGAGCTTCGGTGATAGTGGCCGAGGAGCTCCCCGAAGCGCTCCCCGAAGGCGTCGTGGCATGGCAGGTGGCCGACAGCCGCGAAGCCCTCGGGCTCCTTGCCTCGCGCTTCTACGGCGACCCTTCGGAGGAACTTACCCTCGTCGGTGTCACAGGTACCAACGGCAAGACCACAATAGCCACGCTCCTCTACGAGCTCGCCAGGCTGCGCGGCCACAAAGCCGGGCTCCTCTCCACTGTGGCAAACTGCATCGACGGCGAGTGTACTCCAGCCGACCACACAACCCCCGACCCGGTGCTCCTCAACAGCCTGCTGCGCCGCATGGTCGACGCCGGTTGTACTTTTGCGGCTATGGAGGTGAGCAGCCATGCCGCCGACCAGAAGCGAATCGCAGGTCTCACTTTCGCAGGAGGCATCTTCACAAATATCACCCGCGACCACCTCGACTATCACAAGACTTTCGACGCCTACCTCAAGGCCAAGAAGTCGTTCTTCGACGCTCTCCCCGCCGAGGCTTTCGCCCTCACCAACGCCGACGACCGCAACGGCGCCGTCATGCTCCAGAACACCGCCGCGCGCAAGGCTTCATACAGCCGCCGCGACCTCGCCGACTTCCGCGTGCGCCTCGTCGAAGACCGTATCGACGGCATGCTGCTCGACTTCGACGGCGACCAGGTGGAGACTATGTTCGTGGGCGGATTCAACGCCTCGAACCTCGCCGCTGTCTACGGTGCCGCTCTCATGCTCGGCATCCCCCGCGACGAGCTCCTCGTGCTCATGAGCCGCCTGGTGCCCGTGGCCGGACGCTTCCAACCCTTCCGCTCGTCCGACGGCGTAACGGCTATCGTCGACTACGCCCACACCCCCGACGCTCTCATCAACGTGCTCGACACCATTGCCGAAGTTGCCGGAGAGGGTAGGGTGATAACGCTCTGCGGTGCCGGTGGCGACCGCGACCGCGGCAAACGTCCACTCATGGCCCGCGCTGCCGCCGACCGCAGCGATATCGTGATTCTCACAAGCGACAACCCCCGCAGCGAGAATCCCGAAGATATTCTCGACGAGATGTGCGCAGGGCTCGACAAGGAAGCCCTCTCACGCACCGAACGCATCGCCGACCGTGCCGAGGCAATCCGCCGCGCCGCCGTTCTCGCCCGTCCCGGCGACATAATTCTGATTGCAGGTAAGGGGCATGAGACCACCCAGGTCGTTGGCGACCGCGAATACCACTTTGACGACCGCGAGGAGATTCAGAAAGCTTTCGCCGAACTACGATAAAGATATATCACTACAAAAGCAATGCTTTACTCACTTTTCACTCTGCTTCAGGATACCGGTTTCCCCGGTGCTCGCCTGATGACTTACATCACCTTCCGCTCGGGGGCGGCGTTTGTGCTCGCTCTCCTGGTGGCTATTTTCGTGGGCCGCACTATCATCGACCGTCTGCAGAAGATGCAGATTGGCGAGATTATACGCGACCTCTCGCTCGAAGGCCAGCTCAAGAAAACGGGTACACCCACCATGGGCGGCCTCATCATCATGGCCGCTATCCTCATCCCATGTCTGCTCGTGGGCAACCTCGGCAACGTTTACATGATTCTCATGCTCGTCAGCACCGTCTGGCTCGGCCTTATAGGCTTCCTCGACGACTACCTCAAGTTCCGCAAGCATAACAAAGACGGCATGAAGGGAAAGTACAAAATCATAGGCCAGGTGGGAATAGCACTCGTGGTGGCGCTCACCATGTACCTCAGTCCCTCTATGACGATTGTAGAGAATACCGAGGTGATTTCGTCGGAGACAAACCGTGTGGAAGAGGTGATTTATGAGGACGAGAACATAAAATCGCCTCAGACAACCATCCCCTTTGTCAAGAACAACAACTTCAACTACTCGTGGATCACGGGCTGGCTCGGCGACCATGCCGAGACCGGCGGCTGGGTGGTGTTCTTCATCATCACCATTTTCCTCGTGTCGGCAACCAGCAACGGCGCCAACCTCAACGACGGCCTCGACGGCATGACCGCAGGCCTCTCGGCCATAGCGGGCACCGCCCTGGCGGCTATGGCATACCTTGGAGGCAACATCATCTACTCCTCTTACCTTAATATAATGTATGTGCCGGGCAGCGAGGAGCTCGTGGTCTATATGGCCGCTTTCGTGGGTGCCCTCATCGGCTTCCTGTGGTACAATGCCTCGCCTGCGCAGGTGTTCATGGGCGACACCGGCAGTCTCATGCTCGGTGGCGTGATTGCGGTGTTCGCTATCCTTATTCATAAGGAGCTGCTGCTGCCTATCCTCTGCGCCCTGTTCTATATCGAAGACCTCTCGGTGATTCTGCAGGTGGCTTACTTCAAGCGCACCGGCGGCAAGCGCATCTTCAAGATGACGCCCCTCCACCACCATTATCAGAAAGACGCAGGCACGGTGCAGGCTCTCATACAGCGACCGCTGCGCGCCATTGCGGAGCAGAAAATCGTCACGCGTTTCTGGATTATAGGCATTATCCTTGCCGCCATTACTTTCGTAACTTTAAAAATCAGATAATTCTGAAAAAAATGAGCAATACAGATTCTAAGCGCCGCATTGTGGTGCTCGGGGCCGGCGAAAGCGGCTTCGGGGCAGCGGTGCTTGCTAAAGACCGCGGTTTCGATGTTTTCCTCAGCGACTCGGGCACAATTGCGCCCAAGTACCGCGAGCGCCTCGAAGCCGAAGGTATTTCTTTTGAGGAAGGCAGCCACACAATGCCCCTCATACTCAGTGCCGACGAGATTGTAAAGAGTCCCGGCATACCCCTCGACGCTCCCGTAATTCTTGCCGTGCGTGCCAAGAATATTCCGGTAATCAGCGAGATAGAGTTCGCAGGCCGTTACACCGATTCTAAAATGGTGTGCATAACCGGCTCGAACGGCAAGACAACTACCACGATGCTCATACACCACATCCTCCGCCACGCCGGTATCGACGCCGCTCTCGCCGGAAATGTGGGCGTGAGTCTCGCTTATCAGGTGGCGCGAGACCCCCACGATGTATATGTGGTGGAGCTCAGCAGCTTCCAGCTCGACAATATGTACGACTTCAAGGCCAACATCGCCGTGATTCTAAACATAACGCCCGACCACCTCGACCGTTACGACCACAAAATGGAGAACTACGTCCGCGCCAAGTTCCGCATTCTGCAGAACATGCAGGACAGCGACTCCTTCATCTTCTGGAAAGACGACCCCGTGATTGCCGCGCAGCTCCGTCAGGTGTGCACACGCGCACGCATGCTGCCTTTCTCGGAGTTCCGCGAGGAGGGCTCGGCGGCATACATCGACGCTGAGAACCGCCTTATATTCGAGACCCCGGGCACCTGCATGAAGATGCCCCGCGCCGACCTAGCCCTCAACGGCCTGCACAACGTGTTCAACTCAATGGCCGCAGGTCTCTCGGCATGCCTCTGCGATGTGAGCAAAGACGACATCCGCGAGGCCCTCTCCGACTTCTGCGGAGTGGAGCACCGCCTCGAGTTCACCGCCGACATCGACGGCGTGCGTTGGATCAACGACTCCAAGGCCACCAACGTAAACTCCTGCTACTACGCCCTCGAGGCCATGACCACGCCCACCGTGCTCATACTCGGTGGCAAGGATAAAGGCAACGACTACTCCGAAATTCTCCCTCTTGTCAAGGAGAAAGTAAAGGCCATAGTTGCCATGGGCAAGGATAACGCCAAGATTCTCGACTTCTTCGGCCCACACGTGGCCAAGATTGCCGACACCCACACACTGACCGACGCTATCGAGGCTTGCCGCGCGTTCGCTTCAAACGGCGACACCGTACTCCTCTCGCCCTGCTGCGCTTCCTTCGACCTCTTCAAGAGCTACGAAGATCGTGGCTGTCAGTTCAAAGCCGAAGTCCTCAAACTCAAAGAATAAGAATCCCAACCCCCAACCCCCAACTCCCAACTCCCAACTCCTAACTCCTAACTCCTAACCCCTGTCTCTCTACTTTTAACTTTTGACTTTTAACTTTATACTTTTTATTTCTAATAAATGAGCTCTCCCTCAGCAAGCGCCACTGTTCCTGCCCCCGAGGCCCCCGTGCGCAAGAAGCGCACCGACCACCACCTCTGGGGAACATATATACTCCTCGTTCTCGTCGCCGTCATCGAGCTGTTCTCTGCCTCGATTCAAGAAGTGACCGACGGCAGCATCTTCATGCCCGTGATACGCCATGGCGGTTTCATCGCCGCCGGCCTCCTCATCATGGTAGTGCTCCAACACATCCACTACCGCCACATCTACCGCTTCATACCATTTTTTGTAGCGGTATGTATAATAATGATGATTGCCGTGCGAGTGGTGGGCACCGAGGTCAACGGCGCCATGCGTGCAATCCGCATCATGGGCGTAACAGTCCTCCCCGCCGAGTTCATGAAAGTGGGCGCGGCATTGGGCATGGCGTGGATTCTAACAAAAAACCAGGTCAAGGGGCGGCGCGACATCACTCGCCGTGGCCTCTGGCTCTGCATGCTCTTCATGGGCATATGCGCCCTCTTGCTCTTCTCGCAAGGCCTCTCTAACACCATTGTGGTGGTCTGCATCTGCTACTCCATGATGCTCGTAGGCGGCATGGGTTGGAAGAAATTCGGTATAGCCCTCGCCATTGGTGCCGTGTGCGGCGTCCTGGCCATTGGTTACAAAACCACAATTAAAGAAGACGTCAAGCTCACACCTCAGCAGGAGCGTGTAATAGCCCTCAACAAAGAAGGCGAGACAGCCCGTGCCGACGGGCGCGGCAATGTATGGCGCGAGCGCGTCAAGCAGCATTTCCGCGGCGACAAGCACCTCGATAAATTCTCCACCGAGCACCAGCAGGAGCAGCTCAGCTACATAGCGCAGGCACACGGCGGCCTCTTCGGCGTTGGCGTGGGCCGCTCGCGCGAGAACGCCCGTCTGCCCCTTGCGTTCTCCGACTATATCTTCGCTATCATCATCGAGGAGCTTGGCCTCTTCGTCGGCCTCGGCATACTCGTGGTTTATATGTGGATTCTCGGCCGCAGCGCCAAGCTCACCATGCGCTTCCGGCAGACGATGCCCGGCGTTCTCGTCATGGGTTGCGCCTTTGTCATCGTGTTCCAGGCGCTCTACCACATGGCAATTGTTTCGGGTGTGTTCCCCGTCTCAGGCCAGCCACTGCCCCTGATTTCAAAAGGCGGTATCTCGGTGCTCGCAACATCGCTCGCCTTCGGCGTCATGCTCAGTGTGGCAAGGCATGCCGTACGCGTCACCGACACCCAGGCCGAGCAGCGGCAGGAGCAGAACATACTCCCCGAGGATGCACGCAGCGTAAACCCTTCGATTACCGAAGTTGTTCAAGCTTAATAAGGTATAAGCAACTTTCACTATGGCAGACAATAACAAACCCATACAGCTCGGCCTCGGCCGACCTCTGCGCGTGATTATCAGCGGAGGCGGCACAGGCGGTCATATTTTCCCCGCACTCTCGATAGCCGACGCTCTCCGTCGCACATATCCCGGCACCGAGATTCTCTTTGTCGGTGCTGAAAACCGCATGGAGATGCGCCGCGTGCCCGATGCCGGTTACGACATCATAGGCCTCCCCGTGGCAGGCTTCGACCGCAAGCACCTCTGGCGCAACTTCGGTGTCATCGTCAAGCTCTTCAAGAGCGTGCGCATGGCTCGGCGCATAGTGCGCGACTTCAAGCCCGACATCGCCGTCGGCGTCGGCGGATATGCAAGCGGCCCAACACTTAAGGCCGCCCAGCGAGCAGGTGTGCCCACCGTGCTCCAGGAGCAGAACTCATATGCAGGCGTCACAAACAAGCTTCTCGCATCGCACGCCTCGGCAATATGCGTGGCATACCCGGGCATGGAGCGCTTCTTCCCCGCCGACAAGATTGTTATGACGGGTAACCCCGTCCGCAAAGCCCTCCTCGAGCCGGGCTGCGACAAGGCCGAAGCCAAGCGCAAGCTCGGTTTCAAGGCCGACCGTCCTCTGGTGCTCGTCGTCGGTGGCAGTCTCGGCGCACGCTCGCTCAACAACGCCATGATAAAGGCTATCAAGGAAGAGAACGCAGGCAAGGAGGAATTCGACCTCCTCTGGCAATGCGGCGCCGCCGACCTCGGGCGCTGCCGTGCCGAAGTCGAGGGTATTCTGCCCGATAATATCAAGCTCACCGAGTTTGTTTCAGATATGGCAACGGCTTACTGCGCTGCCGACCTCGTGGTGGCACGCGCCGGGGCGGGCACTATCAGCGAGCTCGAGCTCCTCGCCAAGCCCGCAATTCTCGTGCCCTCGCCCAACGTGGCCGAAGACCACCAGCGCCACAATGCCGAGGCGCTCGCTACACGCGGAGCCGCCGATATGGTGCTCGACGCCGACGCCTCGTCGAGGCTCTGGACCGACATCTGCACCGTTATCGCCAACGACCAGACCCTCCGTCTCCTCAGCGAGAACATCTCAGCAATGGCCCTCCGCGACAGCGACGCCAAGATTGTCGCTGAAATTGCCAAAGTGGTGGCAAAACATTGATTATTTTTGTAATGGAAAGAGTATATTTTATTGGTATCGGGGGAATTGGCATGGCCGCCCTCGCACGTTATTTTCTCTCTAAAGGCCTCCCCGTGGCCGGATACGACCGCACTTCCTCTCACCTCACCGCCGAACTCGTGGCCGAAGGCGCCGTTGTGAGCTACGCCGACTCCATGGACGCCGTCCCCGAGGCTTTCCGCAAGCCCGAAGGCACTCTCGTGGTGTACACTCCCGCAGTTCCGGCGGCAAACATACCCCTGTCGTTCTTCCGCGACAATGGTTTTGAGGTGCGCAAGCGCGCATGGGTTCTCGGCCATATTACCCGCGACAGCAAAGGCCTCTGCTTCTCAGGCACCCACGGCAAGACCACAACATCGTCTATGGCCGCACACATACTCCACTCCGGCCCTGTGGGCTGCAACGCCTTCCTCGGAGGCATCCTCAAAGGCTACGACAGCAACCTCATGCTGAGTGCCACATCGCCCTACAGCGTGATTGAGGCCGACGAGTACGACCGCTCTTTCCACCAGCTCACCCCCTATGTGGCGATTGTCAACGCCACCGACCCCGACCACCTCGACATTTACGGCACCGAGGAAGCTTACCTCGAAAGCTTTGCTCATTTCACCGAGCTTATCCGCCCCGACGGCTTCCTCCTCCTCCGCACGGGCCTCAAACTCAAACCCCGTCCCGCCGAAGGCGTAAAGGTCTATTACTTCGGGCGCAACGACGGCGACTTCCACGCCGATAACGTCCGCGTGGGCAACGGCACCATTGTTTTCGACTTCATCCACCCCGAAGGCCGCATCTCCGACATCGAGCTCGGCGTACCCGTAGACGTCAACATCGACAACGCCGTGGCTGCCCTCGCCGCCGTATGGCTAACCGGCACACTCACACCCGAGCTCGCACGCGCGGCAATGGTTTCCTACCCCGGTGTAGAGCGCCGCTTCGAGTTCCACCTCAAGGAAAATGGCCCGCACGGGCGTGCCATTATCGACGACTATGCCCACCACCCCGACGAGCTCCGCCGAAGCATAGAGTCGGTGCGCGCACTCTATCCCGGCCGCAAGCTTACCGTCGTCTTCCAGCCACACCTCTACTCCCGCACCCGCGACTTCGCTCCCGAGTTCGCCGCCGCTCTCGACCTCGCCGACGAGGCTTTCCTCGTCGACCTCTATCCCGCGCGTGAGGAACCCATACCCGGTATCAGTTCAAAAACGATATTCGACCGCATAAAAATTGCTAATAAAGCCATGATTTCAAAGGAAGATTTTGTCGATACGATGAAAAACCGTAACTTTGAAATCCTTTTGACGGCAGGCGCAGGTGACCTCAACCTATATGTGCCCCGATTCGTTGAAGCCCTCTAAAATCTATGAGCAGACAGTCAGTAATAATGTGCGTGCTTACTATCGTAATGGTGGTATACTTCGGTTTTGCCCTTACGGTAACCGCTCGCATGGCCTCGCGCGACACCCTCACAGGCATGGAAGTGCGTCTCTCCGACCCCTCCTCCCGCTTCGTGAGCGTGGCCGATGTCGTGGCCGAGACAGGCATAGACCCCGACACTATCAATCGCTGCCTCCGCTCGGCCTTCGACCTCCGCTCGCTTGAAGAGAAACTCAATGCTTCCGACAAACTTCAGGAGGCCAACGTCGCTCTCCTCGCCGACGGGCGTCTGGCTGTCGACGTAACACCAATGGTCCCCGTAGCTCGCGTCTTCGACAAAGGCAAACCCTCATACTACATCAACGCCTCGGGCAAGCGCATCTCGGCTGAGCTCCGCTACCACATCGACGTTCCCGTACTTGTGGGCAGCTTCGACTCCGTCTATCCCGCGCAGCGCCTCCTGCCCTTGCTCGACTACATCGCCTCACACCCCGGTGTCGGTGCCATGGTAGCCACTGTGACTCAGGAGCGCGACGGCAACATTAT
This sequence comes from uncultured Porphyromonadaceae bacterium, assembly GCA_947573485.1. Taxonomy (GTDB): domain Bacteria; phylum Bacteroidota; class Bacteroidia; order Bacteroidales; family Muribaculaceae; genus CAG-873. The sequence goes on from CANPGB010000033.1 coordinate 22,645, forward strand.
CATCGTGCCCACTATCGTGGGTCACGTGGTGAACTTCGGCGACACCTCGCGTGTTGAGGAGAAGTTCAGCCTCCTCCGCTCTTTCTACCGCAACGTGGCACCCGTCAAAGGCTGGCAGACCTACGATACTGTCGCCGTCAAATGGCGCGGTCAGGTCGTGGCCACACGCCGCGACAAAGCCCTGCCCCCCGTGCCGCTGCCTACCGTCGAAGAGCAGACCGGTGAGCTCGACATCAACGACAACGAGACCGTTGCCAAAGCTTCCGACGAAGAAAATGCCTGATACCTTGTAAAAATACATCTACCTCTCTATGGAATCGAAAAATATAGTAGCCATTGAAATAGCTTCCTCCAAAATTAAGGGCGCGGCAGGCTCCGTCACTCCCGACGGTAAGCTCACCGTGATCGCCCTCGAGGAGATTCCGGCAACAAACAATGTTCGCTACGGACGCATACAGAACATCCGCGAGGTCTCCGGCGCGGTAAACGAAATCATACGCCGCCTCGAAGCAGCCCCCGCCGTGGCGCCCGGGCGCGTCACTGCACTCGCCATAAGCATCGGCGGACGCTCGCTTGCCGCCGCTCCCACAAAGGCTGCACTCCAGTTCCCCCACGAGTGCGAGATTACCGAGAGCCACGTCCAGAGACTCGTCTACGAGGCTACACGCGATTTCATGGGCGACCGAAACATCGAGGCTATGGTGCCACGCATGTTCTACGTCAACAACGCCGCCGTACGCAAGGCCGTAGGCACTTTCGGCGAGACCCTCCGCGGCGAGTTCATGATGCTCACATGCGGTAAGGAAACCCGCCAGAACCTCGACCGCCTCAAATTCGATTATATAGATAACGACGATGTAGAGTACATCCTCCGACCCCTCGCCGTGGCCGACCTCGTGCTCACCTCAGGCGACCGCGAGTTAGGATGCGCACTCGTCGACATCGGCGCCGAGACAACAACAGTTTCGGTATACAAAGACGGCACTCTCGCCTTCCTCGCTACTATCCCCATGGGCTCGCGCCTCATAACACTCGACCTCATGGCGGGCCTCGGCGCAACCGAAGAGGCTGCCGAAGGATACAAGGTGTCGCTCTCACGCCCCGACGGAAACGTGCAGAACCACCCCGGCGACCCCGACCCCGAAGAAATCAGCGCATACGTCCGCGCCCGTGTGGGCGAGATTGCCGCTAACATCATAAACCAGATTGAGCGCTCGGGCTTCAACGCCGAATCGCTCTCAAAAATAGTGCTCGTGGGCGGTGGCGCCAAGCTCCCCGAGTTCACCACACAGCTCTCGGCTCTCTGCAAGACCGCTGTAGAGGTGGCTCAGATGCCCCAGCAGATAGTATTCCGTATCGCAGGTGGCAACCGCCCCGACAACATCGACATCGTCGCCCTCCTCTCGGCGGCACGCCACTCCGGAAAATCGTTCATCACAATCCCCGCCAAGCCCGACGAGGAGCCCGAGCCCGACGATGAACCCGTGGCCGACACCAAGGCAAGCACTGCCACGGCAACCGCCGCAGCAATAGCGGCCGCCGAGGCTGCCGCACGCACTGCCGCCGCACGTCAGGTGCCCGCCGAGGACGACGACAGCCTCCTCGACGATGATGACGATGAAGAAGATGAGGAATACTACGGCGACGAGGAAGAGCAGGAAACCGCCGCTGCCGACGACCGCAAGGGCGGCGGAAAACGCTTCGGTTTCTTCAACTTCGGCAAAAAACAGCCCAAGGAAGAGCCCGCTCCCGTCGACGATGACTCATATAACGTGTTCGAGGGCGACGACGCCGAAGAAGACCCAGATCCCGACCACTACAAGCAGACAAGCAAGATTATAAGCGGATTCAGAAACCGCCTCATCGACATGCTCCGAGGCAACGAATTTGAAGACGACAACGAATAGAGTAGACTATGGAACCAGAAGATCCCAACCTCATAGACCGCCTTCACGGCGCCAACGACATAAACCTCCCCGACTCCGCAACTATTATAGCTATGGGCGTAGGTGGCGGTGGCTGTAATGCCGTGGCCTACATGCACTCTCAGGACGTCAAAGGCGTCGACTTCGTGGTGCTCAACACCGACCTCCAGGCCCTCCGCCCGCTCCCCGTCGCCACGAAGGTGCTCCTCGGCCCCAAGCTCTGCGGCGGCCTCGGTGCAGGTGGCAAAGCCGAAGTTGGCGAGGCAGCTGCCAAGGAAAGTATTCCCGAGATTGAGAAACTCCTCACCCCCAAGGTGAAAATGGTGTTCGTCACCGCCGGTATGGGCGGAGGCACAGGCACGGGTGGCGCTCCCGTGGTTGCCGGTGTCGCAAAAGGCAAAGGCATCCTCACCGTGGGCATCGTCACCATTCCCTTCTTCTTCGAGGGCATGGAGCGCATCTCAAGCGCTATCGACGGCGCCGCACGCCTCCAGCAGAACGTCGACGCAATGCTCGTTATCAACAACGACCGCCTCGGCACCATATACCCCGACTACGAGTGGAGCAAAGCCTTCTCCAAGGCCGATGACATCCTCACTACCGCCGCCCGCACTATCTCCGACATGGTAACAACCCTCGCGAATATCAACATTGATATGCGCGACGTCGACACCTGCCTCCGCGACGGACGCACAGCCCTCATCTCCGTGGGTTACGGCGAGGGTGAGCAGGGCCAGCGTATGACGCAGGCTATCAAGAACGCCCTGCACTCGCCACTCCTCTGCGACACCGACATCATGTCGGCAAAAGAGCTCCTCTTCGCTTTCTACATCTCCCACGACCTCAATCCGCCGCTCACCGTCCAGGAAGCCCAGGAGGCAAACCGCCTCGTCGAGGAAATCAACAAGAGCGTGCACATCAAATTCGGCTGGGGCTACGACGATTCTCTCGGCAACAAAATCAAGTTCACGATTCTCGCCTCGGGCTTCGACGTATCCGTAGAGACCGGTGGCTCGCGCCGCGATATAATCAAAGGACGTCCTACCGAAGACAAGGTGCTCGACGCCCCTATGGACCAGCGCATTGCCAAAGCTTACGGCAAAGAGAAAGTCGACGACTTCACCCGCCGGCAGGAGACTCAGAACTACTTTGTGCTCACCGCCGACCAGCTCGACGACGACGCCGCTATCGAAATGGTAGAGAGCTCGCCCGCCTTCAAGCGCGACAAGCGCAAGGTGGCAGCCGCAGCACGCCCCGCTGCCGACGCACGTCCCGCAGCCGAAACCAAAACCGAGCAGCAACGTCCTGCAAACCAGATATATTTCTCAGCTGATGACCGATAAGAAACCTCTCCTCGTAGTCTCCACAGGCGCAGGTATTAGCGCCGAGAGCGGCATCTCCACTTTCCGCGACGCCGGTGGCCTCTGGGAGCAATACCCCGTGATGGATGTTGCCAGCGCTGATGGCTTCGCGCGCAACCCCGCGCTCGTTCACCGCTTCTATAATGAGCGCCGCGCCGCTCTTGCAGGCGTGAAACCCAACCGCGCCCACATCATCCTCCGCGAACTCGAAGAGAAATTCGACGTCGCTGTCATAACTCAGAACGTCGACGACCTCCACGAGCGTGCCGGAAGCTCAAACATCACCCACCTCCACGGCGAGCTCATGAAAGTGAGGGCTATCGACAACCCTTCGCTCATCTATCCCCTTGAGCACTATACCGATACCACCACCCCCGAGAGCACAATCGACGGTCACCGCGTGCGCCCCCACATCGTGTTCTTCCAGGAAGCAGTGCCCATGTTCGAGCCCGCCACCGAGATTGTTGCCAAGGCCGATATATTCGTTATCATCGGCACCAGCCTCGCCGTGTACCCTGCGGCATCGCTCCTCAACTACGTGCGCCCCGGAGTGCCCGTCTACTACATCGACCCACACCCCTCGGCAGTCCCCAAAGGCGTGAAAGTTATAGCACGTACAGCTTCCGCCGGCCTTGAAGAGCTCGTCAAAGAACTCTGCTGATACTTCTGACTTTTGACTTTTGACTTTTGACTTCACTTGTGAGACCCCTCATTATACTTCTTGCCCTCCTCATCGGCACCACAGCTTTCGCTCAGACCGACGACACGCCCTGGCGCTACGTCGACGCTCAGGACCTGCGCATAATCAACAAGAGCTTCCCCGACACCAAGCACCTCTACTGGCGCCTCCCCGCCGAGCTCGAGGATAGCGTACGCCCCGGCCTCTGGGACCGTCAGAAATGCTCCGCAGGCATTGGCGTCCGCTTCGCCACCAACTCCTCGCGTATAGGTGTGCGCTACACCCTCCTCACAAACGCGCACATGCCACACATGGCCGATACCGGCATCAAGGGCACCGACATCTACGTCTTCGAGGGCGACTCTGTATGGCGCCATGCCAACACCAACCGCCCCGTCGTGAAAGACAAAGAATCCAAAGAGTGCGAGGCAGTATATCTCGAAAACCTCGACACCACCCGCATCACCGAGTACATGGTCTACTTCCCGCTCTACGACGGCGTGGAGCAACTCGAGATCAAAGTCACCCCATGGGCCGAAATCACCGCGGGCGACCCCTTGAAAATCGACAGCAAGCGCCGCATAGTGGCCTACGGTACAAGCATCCTCCAAGGCGGTTGCGCCTCCCGCACGGGCATGGCATCCACCAACATCCTCTCGCGAGAGCTTAACGCCGAAGTCATTAACCTCGGCTTCAGCGGCGAAGGCAAAATGGACTCCTGCGTGGCACGCGCCATTGCACGAATCCCCGACCTCGATGCTATAATCCTCGACCCCGTGCCTAACTGCACCGAGGCCATGTGCGACTCCCTCACCTACGGCTTCGTAAACCTCATCCGCACAGCCCGCCCCGACGTGCCCATAGTCATGGTCGAAGGCCCCATATACCCCTATGCGCGCTACAACAGCTTCTTCGGCCGCTATCTCCCCGCCAAGAACGCCGCCTACCGCCGCAACTACGAGCGCCTCAAAGCCGACAACCCCGACAACCTCTATTACATCGACTCCGTTGACCTCGACGGAGCCGAGGACGACGGCACTGTCGACGGCATACACCTCACCGACCTCGGTTTCCGCCACTATGCAGATAAGCTCCTGCCGGTGCTCAAACAGATAATGAACAGATAATCACAACAATATAAAGATAATACTACAATGGCCAATTGGTTTGAATGTAAGGTAAAATACGAAAAACTTCAGGAAAAAGGCAACGTCAAAAAAGTAAGCGAGCCCTACCTCGTCGACGCACTCTCCTTCACCGAGGCGGAAGCCCGCATCACCGAAGAGCAGCGCCCTTTCATCTCGGGCGAATTTCAGGTTGCGGCTATAAAGCCCACTAAAATCGCCGAAATATTCTGGAACGAGGCAGGCGACCGCTGGTACCTCGTCAAAGTCGCTTTCATTACTATCGACGAAAAAACTGCCGCCGAAAAGCGCGCAGTGTCGCAGATTCTCGTCCAGGCTGCAAACTTCAAGCATGCACTCGAAACCTTCGAGGAAGGCATGAAAGGCACAATGGCCGACTACGAGATTGTTCAGATCAACGAGACGCCAATTATGGACGTCTACAAAATGAAAGTCGTTGAATAACATAGCACAAGCCATAGCCGACATACGCTCCACACTCCCCGCGGGTGTGGAGCTTGTGGCTGTGAGCAAATTCCACCCCGCCCAAGCCATAGCCGATGCCTATGCCGCAGGTCAGCGCGCCTTCGGCGAAAGCCGCGTGCAGGAGCTCTGCGCGAAGATTGAGGCTCTTCCCGCCGACGACATCCGTTGGCACTTTATAGGCCACCTCCAGACCAACAAGGTCCGTCAGCTCATCGCGACACGCCGCATAGCACTCATCGAGAGCGTCGACTCCGAGCGCCTCCTAAGCATAATCGACGCCGAATCGGAGCGCGCAGGCATCGTATCCCGCGTTCTCATGCAAGTGCATGTCGCTCAGGAAGAAACCAAGACAGGTTTCAGCCCCGACGAGCTTCTCGGTTACTTCGCCAACCGCCGCTTCGAGAGCCTCAAAGCCACTCACATCTGCGGACTCATGGGCATGGCCTCGAACACCGATGACGCCGAACGCATAAACGCCGACTTTGCAGCTATCGCAGCACTGCGCAAGCGAATCCTCGAAATCTGCCCCGACCTACGTGGCTTCGACACCCTCTCAATGGGCATGAGCGGCGACTATCCAATGGCTATCGCTCACGGCGCAACTCTCGTCAGAGTCGGCACAGCTATCTTTGGAAGCCGATATTGAAATTTTTTTTGCGAAAAGAACAAAAAAATTTGCACAGCTGAGAAATTAGTCGTAAATTTGCAGCGCAAAAGCCCGGAGGGGCTGCGCATTATGCAAGAAAATGCTTCAATAGCTCAGTCGGTTAGAGCATCTGACTGTTAATCAGAGGGTCG
>CANPGB010000034.1 GCA_947573485.1 uncultured Porphyromonadaceae bacterium
GTTACTGGATTAATCTGCGTCCTGGCGGACGCCCTACACGCTGCCGGACGCCCCCCGCGCATGACAGGACTCTCCCCGCACGCCTCCGCTAAAGCTACGGCGTACGGGGTTACGGGTTAATCGGCGTCCTGTCGGACGCGCTCCTATGAGTCGGATAGCGTCCCCCCCCCCCCGTATACCGTTTATCCTCACAGCATTGCCCCACGTTTCGGCATCGAGTTTCAGCGCCCTCACTTCCTGTCGAAGTGGACGTAGCTTTGCGCAGCCGGGGTGTATTCAGGGTCTTGCCAGAGGGTGCTTGAAATCATGAGGTCGGCGCTGATGCGGTTGCAGGCGATTGGCACGTTGTGGAGGCGGCACTGGCGCAGTAGCATCTGTATATCGGCCTCGTGGGGCTGGGCGTTGAGGTCGTCGATAAGGAACACGGCAAGGTCAATCTCGTTGCGCACCACCATGGCGGCAATTTCGGCGTCGCCGCCCATAGGGCCTGAGTTCTTGCACTCTATTTCGGCCTCGATTCCGAGTTTGTCAAAGGCAGCTTTTATAAGGGAGCCTGTGGTGCCTGTGCACACCAGGTGGTGGCGCGAGAGATATTCGGCGTTGAAGGTTGCCCAGTCGACCATATCGGCCTTGCGCTGGTCGTGAGCTACAAGAGCAATAGTAAGTTTTTCTTTCATAGCGGTTTTTCGTTAATTAAAATTATAACAACTGCGGGGCGGCATGGTTGAAAATCATAAAAAAAAGGCCGCCTGCCACGGCTGCCGCCCGTCACCGGGCAAGCTCACCGTGCAGGCGGCTACACTTGAATTTATTGAATATTAAGATGGATTAGCGTATGATTACCTTGCTCACCTTAGCGCCACGGCGGCAGATGACGAGGCCTTTGGGCTCAGCCACGCGCACGCCCTGGAGGTTGAAGTACTCGGCGGGAGCCTCGGTCTCAGCCTCAACGGCAGCAGCACCGGCGGTGTTGGTCACGGTGAGGGTCATGGCTTTGATGTCGAGCACGAGCACGGCGTCTTCGATATCCTCGGCAAGACCCATGTTATCGACACCTGCACCGGGGCCTATCTCATACACCTGGTTGAGGCGCATATTCTGAATACCGTTCGAGTACTCGGTAGCCCAACCGTCGGTGGCGATTTTGAACTGGCAATCTTCGGCGCTGCGGATTACGGTAGCCTTGTAGGTGTAAACTGTGCCTTCTTCGTTGGCGGTGAAGGCATATTCCTCAGAGGCTGCCCAGTTGTTGGTATCGCCGAGGAAGTAGAGAGTCGCAGGTTTAACCACGGGGGTATCACCACCGAGAATGAGCTTCATGGTGTTGGTGTCGATAGTGAGGGTATATTTACCGGCGGGGAGGTCCCAGCAGTAGTCGGAGTTTGCATACTGCATCTCGTTCTCGCCCTCGACAGGCACGGTGCCCGACGCGGGGGCTACATAACGGTGGGCTTTGAGGCCGTCCCAGTCGCCGGGGCCTGCGAGCTGGTTAACGAAGCCGAAGCTTGTCTTTTCGGCCTTGAAGTCGGCTTCGTATACGAAGACGCCGTCCGACACCTTAGAGAGTTCGATACCCACGGTGGGGTCCCATGCACCGGCGGGTTCGCCGATAATCCACAGACGGTCGGCAACGACGGCGTTGGCAGCCGAAGCCATTGCAATGCTCGCGAGAGCGGTAAGGAAAAGTTTTTTCATAAGCTTTTATTTTACGGTTAAAGATATTTCAGAAGAATTGAGCAGAGGCGATGAGAACGAAAGGCGTGCGTCGCCCTCACCCTCGCCACGGCTCACATAGGCCAAGAGGCGGCCGTTGCACACACGGCGCTCACGGGCGTTGGGGTGTGTCATATCGTGGTTACCTGTTCCTTCGAGGCCGAGCAGACGGGCGTTGCCCTCGATATTGCAGGAAATGAGATTATCGGCTAAAGGTACGCAGTTGCCATCGGCGTCGATCACCTCTACAACTACGTGTGCGAGGGGGTTCTCGGGGCTGAGAGTGTCGTTGTCGGTGCTTATGCGGAGGGCACAGGGCAGCCCGGTAGTCACGAGCTTGTCGGTAGCCGTTACGGTTCCGCCCTCATCGAGAGCCTCAACAAGCAGTTGGCCGGGAGCGTAGTCGATATCCCAGGCAATGATGCCCTCGCTGTCGTCGCGCGGCTTGGTGTCGCCCACGGGCTTGCCGTTGAGCAGCAGTCGGGCCGAGGCTGCGTTGGTGTAGCACACAACCCTCACCTTGCTACCCTCGCTGTAGTTCCACACCGCGGGGGCGTCAATCCACAGGCCGGGGTCTTCGGTGCCGCGGGCATAGGTGCCGAGATAAGCCACGGGCTCGTCGCACCAAAGGGCGGCGCGGAACTTGCCGCGGGGTTTCACGAAGCTGCCGAAGTCGAGCAGACCGGTGCCGAGACCGCGCGAAGGCCATACACCGGCCTCACCGAGGTAGTCGGTGCCTGTCCATATAAACTGACCGAAGATGTGGTCGTTGTCGCGCACGGCGAGCCACTCGCGGTAGCCGTGGCCGTTCTCGCTGCCGTATATCACGCGGCCGGGATATTGCTTGTGGTCAATGTCGTAGCGGTTCTCGGTGTAGTTATATCCCACAATATCAACAGCATCGGGGTAAGCAGTCTGGTTCGACATCACCACTCCGGCAAGAGCGCCGGTCACAGGTCGCGAATCGTCGATAGCTCTCACAATGGGTGCGAGGCGCATTGCAATCTCGCCTATACGCATCGCCGAGGGAGCCTTGGGGTCGTAGCCGCCGAAGTTCTGCTGATTGATGCGAGCGCTGTCGAGAATAGGGTGCGAGTAGGGGTCGTTGGGATAATCCACCTCATTGCCTATGCTCCAGAAAGCCACGCAGGGGTGGTTGCGGTCGCGTCGCACCATGTCGGCCACGTCGCGCTCAATCCATTCCTCAAAGAAATCGTAAGAGCCCTCGAACTTTGGGGTGCCCACGTTCCAGCCGGTAATCCATTTGCGCTTGGGGAACTCCCACTCGTCGCTTGCCTCGTCCATAACGAGGAGGCCGAGCTTATCGCAGAGGTCGTAGACCACCGGGGCCTGCGGGTTATGGCTCATGCGTATGGCATTGACGCCTATGCCTTTGAGCTGCTCAAGGCGGCGTTTCCACACCGGAGCGGGGACTACAGCCCCGAGCACACCGGCATCATGGTGGAGGCACACGCCCTTTACCTTGGTGTTACGGCCATTAAGGGCGAACCCCTTGTCGGGGTCGAAAGCGAGAGTGCGCAGGCCTACGTTGCAGGCGGCGCCGTCGATTTTCTTACCGTCGCGCAGGAGCGAGAGCTCGAGCGTATAGAGGTAAGGCGAATCGAGGTCCCACAGCGCGGGATTCTTGATAGCGAGAGCCATTTTACCGCTGTCGGCGCGGAGCGACTGCCTGCCCGAGGCCACCTTGTGCCCCTCGGCGTCTTTTATAACAGCCTCTACGGCAAGACCTTTGCGGGCGCCGTCGGTCTCGGCGGCATATTCCACCTCCACAATAGCTTTCGCAGGAGTTATGGAGCGTGCTTTCCAACCGAGCCCCCAGGGAGCGAGATGTGTGCGGCCTGCACTCACCATATACACATCGCGGTATATGCCCGAGCCTGTGTACCAGCGGGAGTCGGCCTCGCGGGTATGGTCAACCTTTACAGCCATAATATTCTCACCCTCATGGAGATACGGAGTAAGGTCGTAGTAGAACGATATATAACCGTTGGGGCGCTTGCCCACGAGTTTGCCGTTGACATATACCTCGCTGCGGTTATACACGCCCTCGAAGTAGATGTAATGCAGTGGTGCATTGTCGTTTACAGTGAAGTGCTTGCGGTACCAGCCCATGCCACCGGGGAAGAAACCCGTGCAGGCGTTGAGCGTGGGAGCAGGCAGGCTCTCGGTGCTCCAGTCATGAGGCAGGTCGAGGGCGCGCCAGGCGCTGTCGTCGTAGTCGGCGGCCGCAGGAGCCACAGAGTCGTTGCAGAGAGCGAAGCGCCAGCCCTTGTTGAAGCTCTCGGCATTGCCGAAAGAGAGCTGCGCCGAGGCAGTGCCGCCCACGGCGGCCGACAGTATTGCTACTGTCAGCACGCGGCGGCAAACCATATTAAAAAAATCCGCAAATAGTTTCATAAGTCGTAAACAAAAGTGGTGACGCTCTGCGGGTCGAGCAGAATCTCAGCCGCGGTATCAATGGCAGCCTCCTCAAGGCTCTTGTCGGCCGAGGTTGTGTAGCTGCGCACCGATGCGGGCGCCGTGGCGAGGCCGTTGAGCGCCACATTGATGCGCACGGGCTTCTCGCTGTAATTGGTGTAGACGGCCACGAGGCGTTTGCCGTCGGGCGAGAGGTAGGCCGAGCCGAAGAAGTTGCGGTTCTCGGCTGTGGAGAGGTCAACGCGGCGGAAACCGGGGCGCACGAAAAGGCTGTAGTTGCCCAGCGCCCAGAGGGTATGCGCGGGTGCGAAGGAGCCTTCGCCGTCGAAAACGGAACCGTTTGTACCGCCTACCATGTCGAGGTATACGAGCAGCCAGCGGTCGCCGTGCTGCAGGCGCTGGTCGAGGGCTACCCAGTAGGACCACGACGAGCAGTTTGCCACGGTCATGTCGTTGTGTATGATGCGTGTCATGTAGAGGGCGCGTTCGAGGTCAGAGGCGGTGCCGTGACCCGAGTATTCGTCGCGGCTGTGCTCGTCGCCGAGCATACACCACTCGGTCTGCCATACTTCGGCTCCATATTGTGCCGCCTTGCGGGCTACAGAGGCACGCACGGTGCGCATCTCATCCCACGAGGTATCGGTCCAGTAGCTGTGTGCGCCGATGAGGGGCTTGAAGTGCTTGAGGTCGCCTATATAAGCCGACGACGAGGGGTTCCAGTAAGAGTCGGCCATGTCGGCGCCGCTCCACTGCCAGGTATCCTGATCGGTGAAATAGAGCCAGCGGTCGCACTCGGCAAGGAGGATGTCGGTGTCGAGCGAGCGCTCGGTAAGGGCGCGGTCGAGCTCGCGGGCAAGCTTTGCCGACTGCTCGAGAGTCCAGCCCGTACCTTCCTGGTCGTGGCCGTTCCACGTGCCCTGAGGCTCGTTGATTGGCGAGATGTGGCTGAAATTGTAGCCTTCTTTCTTGAAGTGGTCAACGATGTCGGCGAGGTAGTCGGCGAAATCGTCGTAACGCGAGTTGAGAAGGTTGGAGTTATTACCGCGGTCAGAGCGCCCCTGCCCGTTGTATGTCCACTGCACCAGGGGGCTGTTGCTGAAGAGCACAAACTTCTCGGTGCCCATGGCCTTGGCCTGCTCCATGAAGTAGCGCTGACCTTCGCACTTTGTCCAGTCGTACTGGCCGTTATCGCCCATAAAGCTCTCGGCACGGCGGTGTACGGTTGTCACGCCCGAGGCGTCGCCCTTCTCGGCAGAGCCCGCACCGGCGTTTACGCGCCACATAGAGAGGCCTATGCCCTTGGGCTGCCCCTCGCTCACCTCCTGCGAGAAGAGGAGTTCGGCAATGCGGCTGCGCGAGGCCGTCCAGTCGCGGCCCACCCACTGGCACATCCAGCAGTCCGAGGCACCGAAGCCTGCTATGGTCTGGTAGGTGCGGGTGGCGTCGATAGCAACGTCTTTATCCACGGCATAGTCCGAGGCCGGACGTGCGGGAGCGGGTTCTCCGGGGTCGTAGGCGTTGTCGCTGCAGGCACCGGCCATTGCTGCCGCCGTAAGGGCGGCTAAAAGAATATATGGTTTCATGATTGGTGATTTCAGGAATTATTGCCAGCCGGGGTTCTGGGCTATGCGGCCCTCCGACATTGTTACTTCATAAAGAGGAATAGGGAAAACGAGGTCGCGGCCTTCGACAAAAGTGCGTCCTTTATCTGAGGCTTCTTTCTGGTTGGCGGCCTCCACGGGGTCGGCGCTGGAGCCTGTGTTATAGAGCACGAACGAGCCGTTGGGGCCGAAAAGGTTGCATGCCATTTTCTTGCCGTTGTCCTCAGTCCAGCGGCGTATGTCGTAGAGGCGGTGCCCCTCGGTGGCGAGCTCAAGGCGACGCTCGCGGCGGATGTCGTCGCGCAGGGCTGTTCCGGCAGAGGTCACGGAGGCGAGTTTGGCACGGTTGCGCACGAGGTTGAGGGCGCTGCGGGCGGCAACATCATCGCCGGTCTCGTTGCAGGCCTCGGCATAGAGCAGGAGGATGTCGGCGTAGCGGAGGATTATGTGGTTAAGGGGCGAGAGGCCTTCCTTGTCGAATTTCGCCGGGCGCTTGTCGAAGGGTATGTAGTACTTGCGGCTCACACGCTGCGACTTGTTTGCCGAGGGGTTGATATAGTAGCTGCCGTCGCCGTTGCGGTCGCCCTGCTTGGCCACGAGCCCCGCGAGATTATCCTCACCGGCCACGGTCTTGTCGCCGCTCTTTATTATCGTCCAGCGGAGGCGCTCGGTGTCACCGGCATCGATGAAAGCCTGCTCAAGGTTTGCCGTGGGCACACCCCAGCCCCAGCCGTCCATATCGCCGCTGTCGCGGTTGCCGCTGATCATGGGTATGTTGCCGCCGAGCTTGTAGGTCTCGTCGTAGATGTTCTGCACCTCGAAGAGCGATTCGCGGTTATTCTCGTAGTCGATGTTCCACACCTGGCCGAAGTCGGGCATGAGGTCGTATTCGCCGGTCTGGATGAGTTTGTAGAGCGTTTCCTTGGCCTTGGCGAACTCCTCGTTATATACCTGCGCCTTGCCCAGTAGGCCGAGAGCGGCGCCCGAAGTAGCACGGCCCACCTCCGAGGCGGCAAGCTTGCTGCGTGCGGGGAGCACGGCGGCGGCGTCCTCGAGGTCTTTCTCGATAAATGCGTAGCAGTCGGCGAGTTCCGAGCGGGTTATGCCTTCAACCTCGTTGGGCATGAGGAAGCCTGTCACCAGGGGCACACCGCCGAAGTTCTTCACCAGCTCGAGGTAGAGATATGCGCGCAGGAACTTGGCCTCGGCAATGAGTCGAGCCTTGAGGGTCTCGTCCATGCTCACGCCGGGTATGCGGTCGAGGGCTATGTTGCAACTGAGGATACCCTTGTAGCGGTACTGCCAGAAGTCGGAGATACTGCCGTTGCTCTGCCCTACGCCCTGGTAGTGTGCAAGCGAGATATATTCCTCCTGGTTCTGGCTGGTGTTGCCCATCCAGTAGTCGTCGGTGCACATGTCAGAAAGAATCCACACGCGCTCGGCGGTCCACCAGGTGTAGTTTGATATACTGTTGTAGCAGCCGACTATGAAAGCCTCTGCATCTTCGGCACCCTCGAAGTAGGTGTCGAGGTTCTCCTGGCCGCGCACGTCCTCATCGAGGAAGTCGTCGCACGAGGCGGCAGCGAGCCCAAGGAGCATAAGGGGTATAAGAAATATCTTTTTCATGAGAGGTATCAGAATTTAAAGTCCACGCCGAAAAGGAAGGTGCGGGGGTTGGGGTAAGAAGTCCAGTCGATGCCGGTGTCAATGGCTCCGCCGTCGTTCTGCGGGCGTTCGGGGTCCATGCCGGTGTACTTGGTGATAGTGAAGAGGTTCTGTGCCGAGACATAGAAACGGAGGCTCATGCCGCGCATAACGCTCTTGGGGAGGGTGTAGCCCAACTGCATCATCTTGCAGCGGAAGTAGGAGCCGTCTTCAACATAGAAGCTCGACACGCGGTTGTAGTTCTGGTTGGGGTCGGCGGCGGAGAGGCGGGGCAGGTCGTTTGAGGTGCCTTCGCCGCGCCACGATTTCTCCCAGGCTCCGGCCCACACGTTGTCGTTGCCGGCGCCTGAGTAGCGGCGTTTGGTGGTGTTGAACACGTCGTTGCCGAAGGTGCCGTAGAAGTTGGTGGAGAAATCCCAGTTGCGCCAGTTGAGCGAGAGATTGAAGCCGAGCATGAGGTCGGGGTAAGCGCAGCCTATGTAAGTCTTGTCGCCGTCGTCAAGCTCGCCGTTGTTGTTGAGGTCGAGGAAGCGGATATCGCCGGGGCGTGCGTTAGGCTGTATGAGGTTGCCGTGCTCGTCGGTGTGCGATTTCACCTCGGCCCAGTTCTGGAAGAGGCCGTCGGCCACGAAGCCGTAGAAGCGGCTGATTTCGCCACCGTCCTCATTGCGGATAATCTTATCCATGTTGAAGTCCTGCGACTGCACGGGGCCGTCGCCCGAGAGCTTCACGGCCTTGTTCTTGACGCCGGAGAGGTTCACACCGGCGCTGTACGAGAAGTCGCCCGCGCGGTCGCGCCAGTTGATGCCGAGTTCCCAGCCGGTAGCCTGCATTTGGCCTATGTTCATGGTCACGGCGCCGTTCCAGTTGGGGTAGCCTAAGGCGAGGATATTCTCTTTCTTATAGAGCATGTCGTGCGACTTTTTCTGATAAACGTCGGCGGTGACTTCGAGGCGCGAGTTGAGGAAGCTCATGTCGAGGCCTATGTCGAAGTCCTCGACGGTCTCCCAGCGTAGTTTGTTGTTGCCCACGCTTGAGATTGAGGTGCCGGGCACGCGCACGTTGCCGATAACGGCGTCTTTGGTATCGAGGAGGGTGAGGTAGGCCGAGTTGTCGATGTTCTGGTTACCCACGCGGCCCCAGCCGAGGCGCAGCTTGAGGTTATTGACCACGCTCTGCTCGCGCATGAAAGGCTCGTTGCTTATGCGCCATGCACCCGACACGGCGGGGAAGGTGGCGTATTTGTTGCCTTTGGCAAACTTCGAGGAGCCGTCGACACGCACCGAAGCGGTAATGTAGTAGCGGTTGTCGAAGTTATACATGGCGCGGGCGAGATACGACACGAGGGTGTTGTAGCTCGTGTTGCCATCGGAGTTCTGGTTGAGCGTACCGGCGTGCACTTCCTGGAGGCTCGAGCTGTTGCCGGGCACGGCGTCACGCGAGCCGTACACCCAGTAGTCGGCAAATTTCTCGGCGGTGAAGCCCACCATGGCGTTGAGGTTGTGCTTGGCGGCGAAGGTCTTGTTGTAGTTGATAGTGTTTGTCCAGTTCCAGTCGGCAGCCTCTGTCATCTTGCGTGAGGCCTTGTTGTACACTTCCTGCTCCTGGGGGTCGATGAAGAACTGGGGCGTGAAGCCGTCGGTGCGGCGGAAGCGGGCGTTGAAGCCGAACTGGGTGCGGAGGGTAAGGCCTTCGAGAGGCGTAACCTGCACGTAGGGGTCGAGGAACATGCCGAACTCACGCGAGTGGCCGTTGGAGCGGGCTATGTTGCCGGCGGGGTTCCATGTGCTGTTGTTGTAGCTGCGCTGGTAGTTGTCGTATACGTTCTGCACCCACTCTTCCTCGGGTTTGAACACGGGAGTGGTGGGGTCCATGGCTATGATAGAGCCGAAGTCGCTCGGACTGTCGTCCCAGGCCTCGGTGCGGGGAGCCATGTTGATACCCGCGAGCACATATTTATTGAAGCGGTACTCGGTGTTGAGGCGGATGTTAAGCTTATCCCAGTAGCCGTAGTCGAATTGCGAGGCATTGCGGAAATAACCCACGCTGAGGTTATAGATGTAGTTCTTGGAGCCGCCCGAAACGCTGAACTGGTAGTTCTGAATCATGGCGGTCTTGTTTACCACGGTATCCCACCAGTCGGTGCCCTCGCCGTCGGTGTAGCCCGAGCGCGGACTGTTCCAGATAGGGCTGCTGCCGTCGTTGTTATAGCGGGCTTTGATAACCTGCTCGTATTCACCGGCGCCTGCGAGTGCGGGTTTCTTAAGGGTCTGGAAACCTACTGAGGCGGCGAAGTTGAAGCTTGCCTTGCCTTCGGAGCCTTTCTTTGTGGTGATGAGGATAACACCGTTGGAGCCGCGGGTACCGTAGATTGCTGCCGAGGAGGCATCTTTGAGCACTTCCATGCTCTCTATGTCGCCCGCGTTGAGGAAGTTGATGTCGGTTCCGATAGGCACGCCGTCGACCACATAGAGTGGTGTGCTGCCGTTCACCGTGGTGATACCGCGGATTATGACCTTGGGGGCTGTGCCCGGGCCGCCACCCGACGAAATCTGCACACCGTTTACCTTGCCCTGGAGGGCGTCCATGGGGTTGCCGGTGGTGACTTCGGTAATCTGGCTGCCTTTCACGGTGGAGATTGAGCTTGTGAGGTCGCTCTTCTTCACTGTGCCGTAGCCCACTACCACGAGGTCGTCGAGGGTCTCGGTGTTCTCGGCGAGCACCACGTCGATTGTAGTGCGGCCGTCAATCTTGATTGTCTGAGGCTTATAGCCCACATATGAGAAAGTGAGCGAGCCCTTGGGGTCGGCGCTTATGGTATAACGACCGTCGAGGTCGGTGGTGGCGCCGGTGCCGGGAGCCGTGACGCTGGCGCCGATGAGAGGCTCGCCGGTGGAGTCGGTCACGGTGCCGCTTATCCGTATCTGTGCCTGTGCGCACAATGCAATGAGAGCCACGCACAGCAGGCTTATATATCTTTTCATCGTATTATCTTATTTTGCGGGAACTATCTTGATATGGCCGAGGTGGGCATCGAAAGTGAGGGTATATTTGCCGTCGGCAGGCACCGGGGGCTTGAACCATATGTCGTCGGCCATCGGTTCTTTCCATGCGGGGTTCTTGGCTTTGCCATAGTAACCTGCGTGTTCGGGGTCGAACTCGTTGTCGGCGCGCCATGTGCAGTAGTTCCACCAGCCGTCGCTGTGGTAGTTGTGGATAATGAAACCGGAGTGGTTGCCTGCGTTGAGCGAGATAGTCTCGTCGAGGCGGAAGAGGCAGGGGTTATCGGCATCCTGGGTGAAACGCTTGATGTTGCCGGGACCTTCGGTGGTGTAGCCGAACCAGAACTCGGTGAGCTCGGAGCCGTCTTCCCACTGGTCCATTTCCATGGCGCCGAAGGTGTGGGGGTAAGGCACCACGGCCTCTGCGGGCGAGTAGGTGTCGATGCTGTAGCTGCGCGTGAGGATGTTGAAAGTGATGTGGTAGTACATCTTGGCTTGGTCGAGCACGAAGGGCTTGGCCGTGGCGGCATCGCCGGTGATGCGGGTGTTGTCGGCGGGGTCAAGGCCATAGCACAGGGGCTTGAAGTCGGTGCGCTGGGGCAGGAAGTAGATTTGGGTGCCGGCGGCCTCGTTGTAGTAGCGGGCCTCGTAGGTAAACTGCCCGGTGTGGCTTATGAGCATGGGCACGCCCATAACGTCGCTGTTGAGCTCCTGGGCCGAGGCCACGTCGGCGAGCCACATCTTGGCGAAGTCGGGAGTATCGCTCACGTGTATCACGCACACGCGTTCCACTTTATGACCGGCTTTGTCGGCCACTGCAACGTTCATGGTGTAGTCGGCATTGGAGGCCGGGAAGCTTATGGTGCGGGCGTAGGTGTACTCGCAAGGGTCGGCAAACTCGGTCACGATGTCGGAGAACTGAATCTCGGGCACGGCAACTTCCACCGAGCCGAGGCCGCGGTCGTCGGTAACGGTGAACGAAAGCTCGAGCTCGGCGGCTTCCTTGAGCACTACGGTGATTTCTTCGGCGGGGGCGATGGCGAACACGGGGTCGTCGACGTCGCCGTTCATGTCGATGCGCACTTTGGCGCTCGTCTCCTTGCCAAGGACATCGACTGCCGTAACGGTAATATCAAAAATATCGCCGGCCTCGGTGAGGTCGGAGCTTATCTTATAATCAAGGTCGTATTCGGTGAGAGCCTCGCCATAGATGTCTACTATATCTATGGTCTTGTCGAGGTAGAGGGGCAGGCATTGCAGCTTGATGTAACGGAGACCGTCGGCATCGGTAACCTTGCCTTTGATGTTCACCGTGCGGCCGAGTCGCGAGCCTAATTCTGTCGATTCAAGGGCAAGGACGGGGTCGTTGCCGTCGACAGCGCTCCAGCTCTCCTTGTCGTCGTCGCACGACAGGCACACGGCCGGCAGTATCAATGCCGCGAGTGCCCCAAGCAGGTAGTGCTTATTTTTCATGGTTGTATTGATAATGATTTTGAGGTTTGTTTTCTTTCAGGAGGAGGCAGTGGTTTCAGAATATTTTGCCTTAATGTCTCTTTATGTCTGCAAATTATGTTATACGCCCCAAGCAGGGGGTATATTTTTCGGCAACCATGGGCTGAAATTCGGCAAAACGCCTCTCAGAGGTTTGTGAGGGGATGTTTTTCGACTTTCTTTGCCTATATTTGCAGAAAAATAAGCGCCACGCCATGAAAGTCGTCAGAGCTTTGCTCCTCACAATTATGCTTACCGCCTGCTGCGGCTCCGCCGTGGCTGCGGTCAATGTTCTGCGGCTCGGCACCGACCGCGGTCTTTCCAATAATTATATAATGGATATCGCCCGCGACCGCAACGGCTTCATATGGGTATCCACCGAGTCGGGGCTCAACCGCTTCGACGGATCGGGCTTCCGCGCTTTCCGAAAGGGCGGCTCCAACGCGCCCTCGGCCAACGAGCTCAACCGCATCTATGCCGACACCACCGCCAACGTGCTGTGGATAGCAACCCAGCGCTTTGGCCTCGACCGCCTCGACTGCGACTCATACACCTTCACCAACTACTCGCCCGACGCCGCCAACCCGGCATCGATAGGCAGCCCGGGCGTGACTGATGTGGCTCCGGCCTCCGCCGGTGGCCTATGGGTGGCGACATACACCGACGGCATCGACCGGCTCGACCCTGCCACCGGCAAGTTCACGCACTTCAACTCACGCACCGTCGAGGGCTGGCCCGACGACCATGTGTGGACAATGGCCGAGGGGCGCGCCGGTAAGCTGTACATCGGGCATGTGAACGGCGGTTTCTCGGTATTCGACCCCGCCTCGGGCAAGATTGAGAACTACAGGCACGACGACGCCGACCCCAACTCGCTCCCCGGCAACGGCGTGCGCGCCGTGCTACCCGATGCCTCGGGTAATGTGTGGGTAGGCACCGACGGAGGCCTCGCGCTCTTCAACCCCGCCACGGAGTCGTTCACCTCTTTCCGTCACAACCCGGCAAGAGCCGCATCGCTCATCTCCAACAACATATACCACCTCATGCTCAGCACCGACAAGCGCCTGTGGATTTCTACAGAGAACGGCGGTGTGAGCGTGCTCGACCTCAGCACCCCGCTCATGATGTCGCCCGAGGAGATAAGCTTCGCCAATATAACTCCCGAAAGCTCCACGCCCTTCCGCCTCTCCAACAAAACGGTGCACTGCACCTTCGAGGATAGCTTCGGCAACATATGGATAGGCACCTACGGCGACGGTATCGACCTCATAGGCAGCAGCGAGCAGCCTTTCGGGCACACGGCCATGCCCAAGCCGGTTACGGCAGTGGCCGCGCGCGGCGACAGCATTTTCTGCGGCACCGACGGCGACGGGCTTTTCCTGATAGCCCCCGGCGCAGAGCCCCGCGAGATTACTGCGGCGCCCTCGGCCCTCGAAGGCTCGTCGGTACTGGCAGTATTCACCGACAGCCGCGGCACGGTATGGCTCGGCACCTATGACGGTCGCATTGCCCTGATTCCCCCGGGGAAAGTCGCACCACGCATACTCGCCACCCCGCCAAGCTACGACGTGCGCTGCATAGCCGAGAACAGCGAGGGCGAGATTATCGTGGGCAACGCCTACGGCTTATTGAAATTCGACGCTCAAGGCACCCTCCTTGCCACGTACTACCAAGGCTCGGGCGTGACCGACGAATGGGTGCGCACTATTCTTGCGCGCCCCGATGGCTCGCTGTGGGTGGGCTCATTTGGCGGAGGTGTATCAGTGTACTCATCTGACTTCAAGCGTATTCACGAGGCCGCCACATGGACGGGTCTGCCGACCAACACCGTCAACCACCTTATCGGGGGGCCCGACGGCAAGGTTTACGCAGCAACCGGCGACGGCCTTGTCACTCTTAGCCCCGACGCTGCCGTGGAGGCTGTAACGGGTACAGCCGAAGGCCTCGGTGACGCTAATGTGCGCGCCCTGAGCCTCGGCGCCGACGGCCGTCTCTGGCTGAGCACGGGCTCGGGTATAAGTGTTGTGGAGCCCGACGGAAGCCTCGCAAACTTCGGTATCGCCGACGGCATAGCAGGTGGCGATTTCTCGGGCGCCTGCGTGACGGCAACGGGCGACGGCGGACTCACATTCGGTTCGCACTTCGGACTGCAGTTGCTCGACCCCTCGCTCACATCGCCTACAACAGCCCCACCCCCACCAACAATCAGCAGCATAAGGGTTTACGGCAACGATGTGCACAAAGGCGAGAGCGAGATTTTTGCCCCAAAGGGAAAGCTCAGTTTCCCCTACGACAAAAACACGCTGCGCATATCCTTCAACATCCCCGACGCCTCGCGTGCATCGGCCGTCGACTACCGCTACAAGGTTGAGGGCGTCGACAACCGCTGGTATTACGTCGACAGCTCCACCGGCATTTTCCTGCGCAACCTCGCGCCGGGCGACTATACCCTCTCTATCAAGGCCTCGCCGCGCAACAACCCCGAGGCAGCCTCGCTCACCACTCTGCACTTTGCCGTGACGCCGCCGCTATGGAGCACATGGTGGGCACGCACGATTTACGTGCTGCTGGCACTGGCCGCCCTCTTCTTCGGCATACGCTTCTACAAGAAAAGGCTCGACCTCGAATACGCCCTTACACTGGAGAGGCGCAACAGCCGCCACGAGCAGGAGCTCAACGCCGAACGCCTGCGTTTCTTCACCAACATCACCCACGAGCTCCGCACTCCCCTCTCCCTGATTCTCGGCCCACTCGACGACATGCGCGCCGACCCAACGCTCAGCCCCGGCCACTCGCGCCGGATAACGGTGATACACAAGTCGGCGGCACGCCTGTTAGAACTGATTAACAGCATATTGGAGTTCCGCAAGACCGAGACTCAGAACCGCCGTCTGCGCGTGGGCCACGCCGACCTCAGTCGCCTCGTGGCCGACATCGGCCACCGCTACCGCGAGCTCAACGCCAACCCTGCCGTAAACATCACCATCGACATCGAGGAGGGCGGCGACTTCCGCCTCTGGCACGATCCCGAGGTTATAGCCATGATTGTTGATAACCTGATGTCGAACGCCTGCAAATACACCGTGGCGGGCACTGTGGCGCTCAAGCTCTACCACAGCTGCGAGTCGGGGGTACCCTTCACCGAGATTGCCGTAAGCGACACGGGCATAGGCATGTCGGCTGATACCCTGCGCCATATTTTCGACCGCTACTACCGCGACCGCAGCGCCGAGACACGCCTCGGAACGGGCATAGGTCTCGCACTTGTCTACAACCTCGTGCAGCTCCACGAGGGCGAGATTTTTGCCGAGAGCGAGCCGGAGCGAGGCTCCACTTTCCGCTTCCGCATACACACCGACAGCACCTACCCCGCCGCCGAACGCCGCGCCGAGGGGTACACCGAAGCCACTGCAAGCCCGGCAGAACCCGCTGCTGCCGATAAAGACGCCAAACCCGATGCCGACAAGCCCGCAGTGCTCGTCGTGGAAGATAATATTGACATTATCAACTACATACGTTCGGCGTTGGCCGACAGCTACCGCGTGGAGTCGGCAACAAACGGCAGCGAGGGCCTGGCAATGGCGCGCGAGCTCCACCCCGACATCATAATCTCCGACATCATGATGCCGAAAATGGACGGCATAAGCATGGTGCGTGCCCTCAAAACCTCGCCCGACACGGAGTTCATACCCGTAATTATCGCCACGGCAAAAATCGCCGAGGAGGCGCGCCGCGAGGCCTACGAGGCCGGAGCCGACTCATACATCACCAAGCCTTTCTCGTCGGGGCTCCTGCGCTCGCGCATAGCCAACATACTGGCAGTGAGACGCCACACCGTGCAGGCCGTGATCGAGAACAAGACGGCCGAGGCAGAGCCGGAGGCCAATTTGGTATCAAAAATGAGTGAGAACGACGCCGAGTTTATCCGCCGCGTGAGCGATATTATCAACGCAAATATCGCGGGCGAGAATCTCGACGTGGGATTCATTGCCGAAGCCATGTGCATGAGCCACTCGACACTCTACCGCAAGGTGAAAGCCATTACAGGACTGACAGTTGCGGGCATGATACGCCGCTTGCGCGCCCGCGCCGCCGCCGAGTTGCTGAAATCGGGCCGCTACACCGTGTCGGAAATCGCTTTTATGGTGGGCATGGGCAGTCCAGGCAATTTCAGACAATGCTTCAAGGAGGAGTTCGGCGTCACCCCCTCGGAGTACAAAGGTTGAGGCAATTTTTTGCGCCATACATCGTTATATAATGTGATGAAACTCCGATTTATTATCACATATATACTTCTGACGCTCACGGCAGCCCTCGCCGTGGCCAAAGGTCCGGTGAAAATCAGCGGCCTCGTTACCGACGAGAACAATGAGCCGCTGGAGTTCGTCACCGTGAAAATCGCAGGCAAGCAGGTGGGCACTACCACCGGGCTCGACGGCAGATATACCTTCACCGCTCCCGAAGCCGACACCCTGCGCGTGGTGTTCAGCTGCATTGGTTACGAGGAATCGAAGCGCAAGCTCATCGACCCCGAGGGCGAGATTACGATAAACGTGAAGATGACGCCCGCAACCTACGCCCTTGGCGGTGTGGAGGTTACGGAATACCGCAAGCAAATGGGCCAGATGCAGAGCATCGACCGCGCCGACTTCAAGCTCGCCCCCGACGTGTCGGGAGGCTCCGTCGAGGCACTCCTCACCACAATGGCGGGCGTGAACTCGAGCAACGAGATGTCGAGCCAGTACAGTGTGCGAGGCGGCTCCTACGACGAGAACAGCGTGTATATCAACGGCATAGAAGTCTACCGCCCGCAGCTCGTATCGTCAGGCCAGCAGGAGGGTCTGAGTATCGTCAACCCCGACATGGTGGGCGCTATCGGATTCTCGACGGGCGGCTTCTCGGCGCAGTACGCCGACAAGATGAGCTCGGCCCTCGACATCACCTACCGCGAGCCCGAGGCCTTCGAGGGTATGGTATCGGCCTCCCTCATGGGAGCTTCGGCAACAATAGGCACCAACAGCAAGCGATTCACCCAGCTCCACGGCATACGCTACAAGCAAAATTCGTCGCTCCTGGGCTCTCTCGAAGAAAAAGGCGACTACGACCCGCGCTTCTTCGACTACCAGACGAGCATGACCTACACCTTGAATCCCAAGCTAAAGGTATCGGTCTTAGGCAACATTGCCGTAAACAATTACAAGTTCATACCCCACAACCGAACCACCAAGTTCGGCACCTCGACCGACGCCAAGGAGTTTACCGTTTACTTCGACGGCCAGGAGAAAGACCGCTTCGAAACATATTTCGGCGCGGGCACAATCACCTATAAGCCCAACAAGGCCAATGAGTTTGCTCTCCTCGCCTCGGGCTACTTCACCAACGAGCTCGTTTCGTACGACATCTCGGGCGAATACTGGCTCGACCAGGCAGGCACGGGCGACAATGCCGAGGGCGGAGGCATAGGCGGCGAGCTCGGCGTGGGGCGCTACCACGAGCACGCCCGCAACCGCTTCAAAGCCTCGGTGTTTTCGCTCGGGCTCCGAGGTGCCACAGGCATTAAGAACCACAACCTGAGCTACGGCATAACATACAACCACGAAGACATTTACGCCCGTTCGCGCGAGTGGGAGCTGCGCGACTCGGCAGGATTCTCGCTGCCCTTCGACCCCGACGCCGTAAATGTGATTTACTCACTCACTGCCGCCCACGACATGAGTTCGAGCCGCCTCTCGCTCTACGCCATGGACACCTACCGCCTCGACGCCCCCGCGGGCTACTTCAACTTCAACGGCGGCGTGCGCATGAGCTACTGGTCGTTCAACCGCGAGTTCCTGTTCAGTCCGCGTGTCAGCGTGGGCTTCGTGCCCTCGAAGTTGCCGCGCCTCTCGCTGCGCTTCGCCACGGGCCTTTACTATCAGGCACCCTTCTACCGCGAGCTCTGCGCCCGAATTGCGGCTATCGACGGCTCTTACACCGAATTCCTCAACGCCGAAATCAAGAGCCAGCGCTCGCTGCAGTTTATCCTCGGCGCCGACTACACTTTCCGCGCCATGGAGAGGCCTTTCAAACTCACCGCCGAGGCTTACTACAAGAATTTGGGTAACCTCATACCCTACGAGGTAGATAACCTCAAGCTCGTCTACGCAGGGCAGAACCTCTCCAACGGCTTCGCCTACGGCCTCGACATGAAGCTCTTCGGCCAGTTTGTGCCCGGCACCGACTCATGGATAAGTTTCTCGCTGATGAAGACTCAGGAGAACCTCAACGGTGTGAAAGTGCCCCGCCCCACCGACCAGCGCTACAGCTTCGCCCTCTTCTTCACCGACTACTTCCCCAAGTTCCCCAAACTGAAATTCAACCTCAGGGGAATCTTCTCTGACGGCCTGCCCGTGACTGCGCCCAACAGCACCCGCGACAAAGGCTACTTCCGCGCACCGGCCTACAAGCGCCTCGACGTCGGTCTGGCCTACGCCCTGGTAAGCCCCGCCAAAGACGGCGAGCCCCGCACAGGCCTCGCCCGTCACTTCAAGAGCATATGGCTCGGCCTCGACGTGTTCAACCTCCTCGACATCAGCAACGTAAGCAGCTACTACTGGGTGAGCGACGTCAACAACCTCTATTACGCCGTGCCCAACTACCTCACCCGCCGCCAGTTCAACGTACGCCTGTCGGTGGAGTTCTAAACCCATTGTAACCTTGAGTCCTACCTATGAAATACGACGTTTTTATAAGCTACCGCCGTCCCCTCCCGGGGTCAAAACCGACGTCGCCTTCGGCCTGCTGCCGCTGAAGGATTGAGCTTACTGCTCTGCGAGAGCTTTTTTACATTGTTCGTAGGCATTTTCAATCCCCGGGAGTGACGGATTTGCACTATACTCGGGCTTACGCAAAACCTTGAGCCCCGCCTCATAATGCTCCAAGGCCTCGCTTAGGCGTCCGGTATGCTCCAGCACATATCCGATCTCCGAATATTTCACGGCCCACTGCTCTTGCTCGTCGGCTTCCAAAAGTTGCTGGCATGCCTCTTCCAAATACTTCATGGCACTTTCGTAGTCCTTTTTCAGTATGTATAATGTAGCAAGATTAGCTTTCATCGCTCCAATTATCGGGTGTGATTTTCCCAAAAAATCAATATCCATCTCTAAAGCCTTTCGGCCATATACTATTGCACTATCCAATTCATTAAGATTGGTAAAACACACAGAGATATTACCAAGAGAACGTGCAATATCCGGGTGTCGCTCCCCATATTCTTTAAATTGCATCGAAAGAGCTTCTTTGTAATACGGCAACGCTGATGAATAGTCATCCCGTAAAAGATAGACTGCTCCAAAATTGTTAATTAGAGAGTGGTGCACTTTAAGATTCGCACGACGATATAAAGAATCCGCTTCATTAAGGAAGCTTAAAGCTTGCTCTGGATTATTTTTCTCTAAATATAATGCCCCGATATTATTACTGTACGTTGCTAAGAAAGATAAATTCTCCTCCCGGTCACGCTCCATTATTTCTTTGGCTTTCAAAATATTTTCCAAAGCCTTGTCATAATTTTTTATTCTGCAGTTCACCAAGTACAATTCATTAAGACAAAACGCCTCCCATTCCGACTCGGGTCCACAGACCTCATGAAACTCTTCAATCGCCTGCATCAAAACTTCTTCAGCCAAATCATAATTTCCTGTATTGGTGTATAGCGCTCCAAGGTCTCTAAATTGGCAACCATAATAGTAGGGGTCTTTTTCAGGCCACGCTTCTATCTGCGCCAAGGCAGATTTCATTATATTCAGTGCCTCATCATACTTTGCTTCTGTCTCCATAATATACAATGCAGCTTTGCGCAACCACTCCACATTAGTAGAGTCGTTCGCTATGATATTGCGGTAAATGCGCCCGACTTCGGCGCGGTTTTCGTCGCCACCGGCGAGCATCAGCAGGTCGATACGACGTTGCTGACGGGCATAGAGTGAGTCGAGAGTCAGCTCCTGCTCATCGGCCACACGGGCAAGCGCCTCGGCGGCATCGCGCGCCATATCGCGCTGACGGACACTCTGCGCGATCTTCTCGTCAAGCTTCATATCGGTATAGCGGGCGATAGCCTCGTCGAGCCGCCCTTCCTGAACAAGGTCTATTATCTCTTGCTCCGCCGCTGAAATCTCGCTGAGGTCAATGCGGGCGAAGCGGTCGACATACGCCTCAAGATTATCGAGCTGCTTTTCATAGCTGTCGATTATCTCCACCATTTTCTGCCTGTACTCCTGCTCCTTGATAGCACCCTCATCGAGCTGCTTTTTTAGGGCGGCCTCCTCGCGTTCCCGCTGGCGCGCATAGCTTTCGGAGGCTTTTTGCTCGTAGAGGTCGCGTATCTTGCGGAAGCGGTCGGTGCGGCACATTACAACCGTGAAAGGCTTGTCGGGGTTAAGGTTCCACTGCTCCAGGGCCTCGCGGTTAAATACTTCATAACCGAGTTTCTCTATACGGCGCACCGAGACTGCGTCGCCCGCCTTGAGTGTGAGGAACGATAGCTCAAAGGTGCCGTCGGCGCCCGAGACAGTGCTCGACGCCTTGGAAACATTCACCTCAACACCCGGCAGTGCCGTCTTTTGTTCTTTCTCGTTGTATTCTTTTACAACTCCACGCTGCACCACCTGCCCCGCGCAATAGAGCGGCAGCAGAAATAATGTGATAATTAAAAGCCGTAATTTCATAGCACCCACAAAGTTAAGGCAAAAGTTCCAATATACCAAAACCAGTGTCGCCTTCGGCCTCCTGCCGCTGAAGGATTAACTGAGAATACCCTTGCAGTTGGGGTAATCGGAGCAGCCCCAAAATTCGCGGCCTTGGGCTGCGCCCTTCTTTTGCATGCGCCTTACCATGGGTTTGCCGCACTTAGGGCAAGCGGGCGCACCACTCTCGGCGGCTTGCCGGCGCTTGGCCTCGATGCGCTCCGACGTCATATTTTCTGTGAAGCCACCCTGCTCGCGGAAGCGTTGCAGCATATTTGTCAACTGCGACTCGAGCATGCGGTTGACTCTCGCACAGAGAATCAGCAACGCGTTGGCAACCACCACGGGCGACTCACTCTCAATCCAAGGGTCGAATTTGGCTTTCTGCCTCACGATATGCGCGGCGGCATCATGAAATAGGCTGTTGGAATACTGAGGTTTATCCATTTTCATGGTCCAGAGCGCCTCGCGGTCGGGGTGGCCGATAGCCCACACTTCGGCTTTGCAGCGCAGAAGATAATGGAAGATATCGCCCTGGAGCTCGTCGAGGCTGGCGCGGGCAACGTCGAGCAGGCGCATTTCGGTCTCGATTGAGGTTGAATACCGGGCCGTTCCCTCGGCGATGTTGGCAGTGCAACACCTTGCCGCCAACACCATTTGGTCGTAAAGCCTCCGGCAGGGGTCTATCTGATAGTTCACGAAGCGGTCGCAGAAGTCTACGGTTGCGAGCTGGATTATATTTGCCATAATCCATGAATCGAGCCAGAAATACGACTGCGAAAATTTGATGGTGACGCCCATGGTGAGTTGAGTTTTTTGGGGTTAAATCGGGTTGTATCGGGTTATATCGGGTTGAATCGGGGTTGAATCGGGGTTGCATCGCGATTAATCGCGCTACAGCACCCCGGCTGCCTCGAAGAGGCGACGGTAGTGCTCGGCTTTCTTTTCGAGGGCCAGGGGGTAGGCCCGGCTTGTTGAGGGCATGCGCCACAGTGTGAGGCCGTCGGGTGTTGTCACGCTCTTGCCCATGGCGGGGATTTCAGTGCCGGTGAGCGATGCCACCACCCCCGCGGCTTTCTCGCCCGTTGTGGCCACGTTGCGGCACAGGGGTATGCGGGCGAGGAGCTCGTGCAGTGCCACGGGCTCCACTATCTCAAGATATTTATCGGAGGCATTTCCTTTAAGGCGCCGTATGCGGTAGCCGGTGTCGCTGAGGGCGATTCCGCGCTCGGTGAGCAGCTCCCTGATTTGCGGCAGGCGGTAGCGGCGGGCGGCAGGGTCGTAGAGCGCGGCGGGGTCGCCCATGAAGATGAGGCCTATCATCTTCCAGAAATCATTGGTGGGGTTGGGATAGTAGAAATCCATGGCCCAACGGTGGGCACCCGGCGGAAAGGTGCCCATAATAAGAACCTTGGCCCCTGCGGGGAGCCAAGGTTGCCAGGGGTGAGTTTCTATTTCACACATTATTTCTTAGTGCGTTTGGCAGGGTGCTTGCGGAGCACCATAGCGGTGCGCGCGGGCAGGTAGAGGGGCAGACGCTCCACGCCGAAAGGCGCATAGAGCGGGTCGGGTTTGGTGAAGTGCTCCACACTCTCGTCGATGTTGCCGTATCCGCCGAAAGCGGGGTTGTCGGTAGAGAGCACCGTGCTGTATACGCCGCCGGGAGCGAGGAGGCCGTAGCCGTCGAAGCTCTTCGAGGGGTTGAAGTTGAACACGAACACGAGGTCGCCGCGCATGAAGGCCAGCACCTGGTCGTCGTCTTTCTCCCACAGTTTCTGCACGGGCTTTGCCTGGAAGTTGTGCACACGGCTCACCAGGTGCACCATGCTGTTGTCGAAGGCGTTGAGGAAGCGGTATTTGAGGTCCTCGCGGTCAACGAGGTCCCACTGGCGGCGGGCGTATTTATAGCTCCAGCCGTTGCCCTCGCGGGGGAAGTCGATCCACTCGGGGTGGCCGAACTCGTTGCCCATGAAATTGAGGTAGCCGCCGTTGATAGTTGCGAGCGTCACCAGACGTATCATCTTGTGCAGCGCCATGCCGCGTGCCACATCGGCATCGTCGTCGCCCACCATCATGTGCCAGTACATCTTCGAGTCGATAAGGCGGAAAATCACCGTTTTATCGCCCACGAGCGCCTGGTCGTGACTCTCGACGTAAGATATAGTTTTCTCGTCGGCGCGACGGTTTGTGAGCTCCCAGAAAATCGACGTCGGGTGCCAGTCCTCGTCCTTTTTCTCCTTGAGGGTCTTGATCCAGTAGTCGGGTATGCCCATTGCCATGCGGTAGTCGAAGCCTATGCCGCCGTCGCGGAAAGGTATGGCCAGGCCGGGCATGCCGCTCATCTCCTCGGCGATTGTTATGGCCGTGGGTTTGAGCTGGTGTATGAGGAGGTTGGCGAGGGTCAGGTAGGTGATAGCGTCGGTATCCTGGCCGCCGTCGTAGTAGTCGGAGTAGCTGCCGAAAGCCTTGCCGAGGCCGTGGTCGTAGTAGAGCATCGAGGTCACACCGTCGAAGCGGAAGCCGTCGAAGTGGTATTCTTCAAGCCAGTATTTGCAGTTGGAGAGCAGGAAGTGCAGCACCTCGTTCTTGCCGTAGTCGAAGCAGAGCGAATCCCATGCGGGGTGCTCGCGGCGCTGCGGGTTGGAGTGGAAGTAGAGGTCGGGGGTACCGTCGAGGCGGCCTATGCCCTCGTTCTCGTTCTTCACCGCGTGCGAGTGCACGATATCCATAATCACGGCAATACCGCGCGAGTGGGCGTCGTCGATGAGTTTCTTGAGGTCTTCAGGCGTGCCGAATCGGCTCGAGGCGGCGAAGAAATTCGACACGTGGTAGCCGAAGGAGCCATAATAGGGGTGCTCCTGTATGGCCATTATCTGTATGGCATTGTAGCCGTCGGCGGCGATGCGTGGCAGCACCTTGGTGCGGAACTCCTCGTAAGAGCCCACGCCCTCGGTCTGCTGCGCCATGCCTATGTGGCACTCGTAGATGAGCAGCGGCGCCGTATCGGGCTTGAAATCGGCGTCGGTCCACTTGAATTTGCGGGCGGGGGCATGCACCTGCGCCGAGAAAATCGCAGTCTCGGGGTCCTGCACCACGCGCTCGGCGTAGGCGGGGATACGTTCGCCGCGACCACCGGGCCAGTCGACAATCATCTTATATAGCTGACCGTGCTTGATGGCGTCTTTGGGGAGCTTCACTTCCCACACGCCCGACACGCCGCCGCCCACTTTCTGCAAGCGATATTCGGGGAGCTCTTTCCACCCCGAGAAGTCGCCCGTAAGGCATATGCCGGTGGCTCCGGGAGCCCACTCGCGGAACACCCAGCCGCCGCGCACGCGGTGAAGGCCGAAGTATTGGTGTGCGTTGGCGAAGTCGGAGAGCGACCCGGCCGCAGCTGTTAATTCGCGTTCCTTGCGGAGCGCATCGTTATGACGGCCTTCAATGGCGGGGGCGAAAGGTGCCAGCCATGAGTCGTTTTTCAGGATGTTGAGAAGTTTTGCCATTATTTCAGTTTTAGCAGTTTATCTTTTGGTGAATGAGGGGAATTATTTGCGGCCGAAGTCTGCGGGGATTTCGCCCCACAGCTCCGTTTTCCACTTTAATATAGGGTTGCGTATGGGGCCGTTGGCGGCGAGCCAGGCGTCGGCGCGGCGCAGCAGCTCAAGCACGGGGGCTGTCTTGGGCGTGGCGGCAAGCGAGGTGTTGGAGCGCCCCTTGCGCAGCCATGCCAAGGTGTTTTTTGAGTCGGTATATATCGGAGTGCGGGTGTCGCCGGCCTTCTGCAGCAGCGCCGCCAGGTGTATCATGGCGAGGTACTCGGCAATGTTGTTGGTGCCTATGAGCGGATTCTTGTCGCCGATGCGGAACACCTCGGCGCCGTCGATAACACGCACGGCACGGTACTCCATGCGTCCGGGATTGCCCGAGCAGGCACCGTCCACGGCAATGGCGTCGAGCCGCACCTCGGGGATAGCGGTGAAGTCGCGGGTGCCGTCGGGCAGCACGGGGGCCTCGGCAGGGCGCGGCGCGTGCTCTATTATAGCCTTGACGATGCTCAGGTCGGGCTTGCCGCGGAAAGCCTCCACGGCCTCCTCGCGGTCGGAGTATGCCTTATACCGGGCACCGGGCACGCCGTGAATCTGCTGCTGACACTCGTCCCAGCTGTCGTAGACACCGGGGGCGAGGCCCTGCCACACTACATAATATTTATGTTTATGCGCGCTCATCACGAGAATTGCAGGAAGAGGTTGATATCGGTATGGCGCGTGCCGAGCAGACGGGCGGCTTCGGCGTCGACGCACTTGCCCAGGAAGAGGACGGCGGCGCGGCGCAGGCCCTCGTTGAGTTTCAGGGCATTATCCACGCCCTCGCATACCATGATGTCGGCGAGCAGACTTGTGAAAGTGTTGCTCAGCGCCATGGCCACTGTGCGGGGCACGGCATTGCCGGCATTGATATAGCACAGGCGCACGGGCACCGAGGGGTCAGTGTCGGAGGGCGAGGCGAGGTCGAGGTCTATCACCGGCATCGAGGGGAAGGCAGAGCCGGGGTCGGAGGTGAGGTCGAAGCATATCACCCCGCGCTTCATTACCGCGGCGAGGGTCGAATCAACCACGCCGCAACGGGGCACGGTATCGGTGGCAACCACTATATCGGCGCTGCGCAGGGCGTTCTCAAAAACGCGCGGGTGGAAAGTGGAGGCCTGTACACCGGTGCCGAGAGCGGCAGTGGCCTCGCGCAGACTGTATACGTTATTGTCGAAAATCTTTACCGTGGCACCGAGCCCCAGAGCCGAGCGGGCAGCGGCAACGGCAGCCATATCGGAGCCTATAAGCAACACCTCGCAAGGCACCACTCCGGCCACCCCGCCAAGAAGTATGCCCTTGCCGTGCACGGCGTCGGCCAAGAGCGACGAGGCTATGGCGAGCGCCGCACGTCCCTCGATTTCGTGGAGGATGTCGGCAAACGGGCGGTGCCCGGCGGCATCGGTCACGGCTATGAGGTCGAGCACTATCACATGGCGCTCGAGGAGCACACGCAGGGCGTCGGCGCTATCGCTCTGCAGTCGGCTGAACGTGAGCAGCAGACCGCCACGCTTTATCTTGCGGGCATCGGCCTCGCCGAGGGCGGCCAGACTTATCACGATGTCGGCGGCAAGGGCTTCGGCACGCTCCACAATCTCCACGCCGCAGCGGCAGTAGGCCTCATCGGCATAGTGGATATGAGCGGCGGCGCCACGCTCCATTTTCACGGCAAAGCCGCGCTCAACGAGCAGACCCGCACCCTCGGGAGTAAGCGGAAAACGGTGATCGCCGGGGTGACGCGAGGCGGGAAGGCCTATCGAGGCCTGCCGACGGTCGTCGGCCACACATTTAGGTTCTTCTAAGGGTATCGGGCAGGGCACGGTGATATGTATTTATGAGATAAGTTCTAAGAAACGCCGCGAGCTCTCCTCCACCTCGTCGGCAGTATCGAGCCCGTCGGCGTCGAAAGTGAGGTGGGCGCGGCTGTAGTGCGGGGCCCTCTCAGCCTCCATGCGCTCTATAAAGGCGGCAAGAGCCTCGGGGTCAGAGCGGTAGCGGTCGGCGAGCGGGCGCTGCCCCTCCGGAGCCTCAAGCAGACGTGCGGCTACGCGCCCGGGGCTTGCCTGAAGCCACACCACGGTGCCCGCGCCGAGCATGAAATCCATGTTGGCGGGGCGGCAGGGAGTGCCTCCGCCGCAGGCCACCACACAGCCGTCGGCGGCCACGCGGCGCAACATATCGCTCTCAAGAGCCCTGAAGGCCTCCTCGCCCCGGGTGGCGAAAATCTCACCCACAGAGCAGCCCTCGGCAGCCTCTACCTCGGCGTCGAGGTCAACGAAGCGCATGCCGGGGCAGCGGGCTGCCAGGGCACGGCCGAGGGTGGTCTTGCCCACGGCCATGAAGCCTATGAGGAAAAGCGGACGCACGCGGCTGCGCCTCCTTTATTTCGACACCTCTTTCTTGAGGAGGTCGCGTATTTCGGTAAGGAGCTCTTCCTGGGTGGGACCGGCGGGAGCGGCGGGTTCGGGAGCCGCTTCCTCTTTGCGTTTGAAGCGGTTTATAGCCTTGATAGCCACAAAGATGCAGAAGGCTATGATGATAAAGTCGATGATAGTCTGCACAAAAGCACCCCAGGTGATAGCCACTTCGGGAGTGATGATTTCGGTGCCCTCGGTCACGCCTTTCTGGATTATGAACTTATAATCGGAAAAGTTAACGCCGCCTGTGAGCACGCCCACGGCAGGCATGATGATATCGTTGACCAGCGAAGTGACAATCTTGCCGAAAGCCGCGCCGATGATAACACCGACGGCCATGTCGACAACATTGCCGCGCATGGCAAACTCCTTGAACTCGTTGAGGAACTTTTTCATAATTATTATTTTGAGTTATGATTAATTGTAACTTGTAACAAAACCGCCGTAGAGGCGCGTTTGTTCTTGCTACCGGTGCGGAATAAAGCCGCCCACAAAATTAAGCAAAGTTTTTTACAATAAAAAACGTGTGTTAATGTATTAAATACCGAAATTTTTCATTAATTTTGCAGCGCAATAATGAAGAAGAGGCTCCGGCAGGGGCAGATTCGACAATAAGCATCTGAACATCAGACACATAATTTACTCCAATATTCATTTATTACCGACTATGACTAAAATAGGTATCAATGGTTTCGGACGCATCGGTCGCTTCGTCTTCCGTGCATCCACCAAGCGCGACGACATCGAAGTAGTAGCAATCAACGACCTTCTCCCCGTTGACTACATGGCTTACATGCTCAAATACGACACCATGCACGGCCACTTCGACGGCACCGTAGACTACGACCTCGAAAAGAGCGAACTCATCGTTAACGGCAAGCACATCCGCGT
>CANPGB010000035.1 GCA_947573485.1 uncultured Porphyromonadaceae bacterium
GGTGCTCAAGCCCGAAACCATCAACTACCGCACATACAAGCCCGAACGCGACGGCTTGTTCTGCGAGCGCATTTTCGGTCCTGTAAAGGATTATGAATGCCACTGCGGAAAGTACAAGCGCATCCGTTACAAAGGAATCGTGTGCGACCGATGCGGCGTTGAGGTGACCGAGAAGAAAGTGCGCCGCGAGCGCATGGGTCACATCAAGCTTGTTGTGCCTGTTGCCCACATCTGGTATTTCCGCTCGCTCCCCAATAAAATCGGCTATCTGCTCGGCCTCCCCTCCAAGAAGCTCGACGCAGTGATTTACTACGAGCGCTATATCGTTATCAATCCCGGCCCCTTCGGCGAGGAGCTGTCGCGCATGGACCTGCTTTCGGAGGAGGAATATTTCGACTATCTCGAAAAACTCCCCGAGGACAACCGCCTGCTCCCCGACGACGACCCCAACAAGTTCGTTGCCAAGATGGGTGCCGAGGCTATCCTCGAGCTTCTGTCGACCATCAACCTCGACGAGCTTTCATATTCGCTGCGCCACACCGCCAACACCGACGGTTCGCAGCAGCGCAAAACCGAGGCGCTCAAGCGCCTGCAGGTGGTTGAGTCGTTCCGCGCATCGGCCCACCGCAACAAACCCGAATGGATGATTCTGCAGGCTGTGCCTGTGATTCCGCCGGATTTGCGTCCCCTCGTGCCCCTGGATGGCGGCCGTTTCGCCACCTCCGACCTCAACGACCTCTACCGTCGTGTGATTATCCGCAACAACCGCTTGAAGCGCCTCATCGAAATCAAGGCTCCCGAAGTGATTCTGCGCAACGAGAAGCGCATGCTTCAGGAAGCTGTTGACTCGCTGCTCGACAACTCGCGCAAATCGTCGGCCGTCAAGACCGATGCCAACCGCCCCCTCAAGTCGCTCTCCGACTCGCTCAAGGGTAAGCAGGGCCGCTTCCGTCAGAACCTTCTCGGTAAGCGTGTCGACTACTCGGCACGTTCGGTAATCGTTGTCGGTCCCGAACTGAAGATGCACGAATGCGGCATCCCCAAATATATGGCCGCCGAGCTCTACAAGCCTTTCGTTATCCGCAAGCTCATTGAGCGCGGCATCGTAAAGACTGTGAAATCGGCCAAAAAGATTGTCGACCGCAAGGAACCCGTTGTTTGGGATATCCTTGAGAACGTGATGAAAGGTCACCCCGTGCTCCTCAACCGTGCACCGACCCTTCACCGTCTCGGCATCCAGGCCTTCCAGCCCAAGATGATTGAAGGCAAGGCTATCCAGCTCCACCCGCTTGCATGTACGGCATTCAACGCCGACTTCGACGGTGACCAGATGGCCGTTCACCTTCCCCTTGGCAACGAGGCTATCCTCGAGGCTCAGATGCTCATGCTCGGTGCGCACAACATCCTCAACCCCGCCAACGGTGCTCCTATCACTGTGCCTTCGCAGGACATGGTGCTTGGTCTGTACTACATCACCAAGCTGCGTCGCGGCGACAAGGGCGAGGGTCACACCTTCTACGGCCCCGAAGAGGCTCAGATTGCCTACAACGAGGGCAAGGTAACGCTCCACGCGCCCATTAACGTGCTCGTCGACGATGTTGACGAGGCCGGTAACCCCGTGAAGCGCCTCGTGAAAGACACTTCTGTAGGCCGCGTGCTCGTAAACCAGTACGTGCCCAAGGAAATCGGCTATATCAACACCCTTATATCGAAGAAGTCGCTCCGCGACATCATCGCCCGTGTAATCAAGCGCTGCGGTATCCCCCGCTCGGCTCAGTTCCTCGACGACATCAAGAACCTCGGTTACTACATGGCCTTCAAGGGCGGCCTTTCGTTCAACCTCGGCGACGTGCTTATCCCTGCCGAGAAAGAGCAGATTGTGGCCGACGGTTACCGTCAGGTAGAAGAGGTTATGGAGAACTTCCAGATGGGCTTCATCTCTGATAAGGAACGTTACCAGCAGATTATCGATATCTGGACACAGGTCAACGCCCGCCTTACCTCGATCCTGATGAAGCAAATGGCCGAGGCCAACCAGGGCTTCAACGCTATCTACATGATGCTTGACTCCGGTGCCCGTGGTTCTAAGGACCAGATCCGCCAGCTTGCCGGTATGCGTGGTCTTATGGCCAAGCCTCAGAAAGCCGGTGCCGAAGGCGGTCAGATTATCGAGAACCCGATTTTGGCAAACTTCAAGGAAGGCCTCTCGGTGCTCGAGTACTTCATCTCTACGCACGGTGCCCGTAAGGGTCTTGCCGACACGGCGCTCAAGACCGCCGACGCCGGTTACCTCACCCGTCGTCTTGTCGACGTTGCCCACGACGTTATCATCAACGAAGAGGACTGCGGCACCCTCCGCGGCCTTGTGTGCACCGCTATCAAGAATAACGATGAGGTTGTGGCATCGCTCGGCGAACGCATCCTTGGCCGTGTATCGGTTCA
Organism: uncultured Porphyromonadaceae bacterium; assembly: GCA_947573485.1. Classification (GTDB taxonomy): domain Bacteria; phylum Bacteroidota; class Bacteroidia; order Bacteroidales; family Muribaculaceae; genus CAG-873. The sequence goes on from CANPGB010000035.1 coordinate 2,443, forward strand.
CGACATCATCGACCCGCAGACCGGCGAACTCATCGTCGCTGCAGGCGAGGAAATCAAAGACGACGCTGCCGACCGCATCGACGCATCGCCTATCGAGAGCGTTGAAATCCGCTCCGTGCTCACTTGCGAGAGCAAGCGCGGTGTATGCGCCAAGTGCTACGGCCGCAACCTCTCGAACCTCCGCATGGTGCAGAAAGGCGAGGCTGTCGGCGTAATCGCAGCACAGTCAATCGGCGAGCCCGGTACTCAGCTTACCCTCCGTACGTTCCACGTCGGTGGTGTGGCAACCAACATCTCGGCAACCTCGAAACTTACCTCGAAGTATGAAGGCCGCCTCGAAATCGAGGAACTCCGTACCGTAGACTTCGAAGGCAACGTCGAAGGCGACGAGGCAGCCGAAAAGGCAGCCGCCGATAACAAGAAGGTTAAGGTCGTTGTAGGCCGTCTTGCAGAAATGCGCATCGTAGACAACAACACCGGCATGCAGCTCATGAGCGCCAACCTCCCCTACGGTTCGAAGCTCTTCTTCGGCGAGGGCGACCAGGTGAAGCCCGGCGACGTTATCTGCGAATGGGACCCCTTCAACAACGTTATCATCAGCGAATACACCGGTAAAGTACGCTACATCGACCTCATCGAGAACGTTACCTTCCGCAACGATACCGAAGGCCACCAGATGGCTGAGGACCGCGTGATCATCGAGTCGCGCGACCGCCAGCACGTGCCCTCTGTAGAAATCGTGGGCAAGGGCGGCGACACCCTCGCCACCTACTCGCTCCCTGTGGGCGCTCACCTTATCTTCAAGGACGGCGACGAAATCAAGGCAGGTGACACCTTCGCCAAGATTACCCGCTCGACCGGTGGCGCAGGTGACATCACCGGCGGTCTTCCCCGTGTTACCGAGCTCTTCGAGGCTCGTAACCCGTCGAACCCCGCCATCGTATCTGAAGTTGATGGTCAGGTTAAGTTCGGCAAAGTCAAGAGAGGCAACCGCGAGATTACCGTTGTGCCCAAGTTCGGCGAGCCCAAGAAGTACCTCGTGCCCCTCTCCAAGCAGATTCTCGTGCAGGAGAACGACGTGGTGCGCGCAGGCACACCCCTCTCCGACGGTGCTATCACCCCGGCTGACATCCTCAACATCATGGGTCCGACAGCCGTGCAGGAGTACATTGTGAACGAAGTTCAGGACGTGTACCGCATGCAGGGTGTGAAGATCAACGACAAGCACTTCGAGGTTATCGTACGCCAGATGATGCGCAAGGTGCGTATCCTCGACGCAGGCGATACCAACTTCCTCGAAGAGCAGATCGTGGACAAGCGCGACTTCATGGACGAGAACGACCGCATCTGGGATAAGAAGGTTGTTGTCGACGCCGGTGACTCCGAGAACCTCCAGGAGGGCCAGATTATCACCGCCCGCCGTCTGCGCGATGAGAACTCGCTTCTCAAGCAGCGCGACCTCAAGCAGGTAATCGTGCGCGACGCCCAGCCCGCAACCTCCGAGCAGATTCTCCAGGGTATCACCCGTTCGGCACTGCAGACCTCGTCGTTCATCTCGGCAGCATCCTTCCAGGAGACCACCAAGGTGCTCAACGAAGCCGCTATCCAGGGCAAGAGCGACCCCCTCGAGGGCATGAAGGAGAACGTTATCTGCGGTCACCTCATCCCCGCCGGTACCGGTCTGCGCGAGTACGACAACCTCGTTGTCGGCAGTCGCGAAGACGACGCCGAAATCCTTGCCGAGTATGCAGCCTCGACCTCCGCTCCCCGCGGCATAGAGACTGCCGAGCTCATCAACGACTAATCCACACACTCACATAAGTAACGGAGGCTGTTCCTGCAAATCGCAGGGCAGCCTCCGTTAGTTTTTTCTTAACTATAATCGGTGAAAGTGGACCTACAGAGATACTCTGTGGGAGTTCTGCGGACGATGAAAAGGGTCTCGAAACGCCTGACGGACTTAATCGGCGTCCATGCGGACGCCATGCGAGGGGTTGCTCAATCCGGGCACGCCTCCGCTAAAGCTTCGGCGTACCCGGTTACGAGATTAATCAGCGTCCTGACGGACGCGACACAGAGCAGCGTTGGAGACTGCTTCCACTGGTTGGAGTATGAATAATTACACGTATTACACAGACCACACCTTTTGAAGCTCAATATATTATTTCACTCCCCGTCCATATCGGCGTCGGTGCGGACGCGGGTAATTATGCCCTCGGGCGAGACTGAATATACGCGGGGGATAATGGATGAGGCGAAGAGCTTGTAGACGCTGTCATTGGGCTGTGCTGACCATGGCATGGTGAGGCCGTGCTCGGCCCAGAAAGCGGCGATGGAGGGAGCGCTTTCGGCACGGGCTATGCAGATGTAGGCCGTTGGGTCGCCGGTGGCCTGAGCGGCTTGCCATTCCTTCTCGAGCTCGGGCAGGTGTCGGCGGCAGTCGGGGCAGGTGGTGCTGAAGAAGATTATCTCGGCAGGAGCTCCGGTGAGCGAGGTGTTTGAGATGGTGGTGCCGTCGTTCATCTCAACCTCGAAGCGGGGGAGGGTGTCGCCGGGCGCGAGCGAGAACACGGGTTCGTCGCCGTCGGCCACACATCCGCCGAACGTGGCAGCGGCGAGGCAGAATAAAGATGCTAAGCCTTCCCTGAGATTCATTTTTTTGTCGGACGTTTTATGCGGCCACGGACAAAGACTTTCACGAGTTTGTTTGTGGCGTTGGAGCGTATGCGCACCATTTTTACAAAGTCGCCGGGAGGGTAGTCGCGACCGTCGAATTTCACCGTTATTGCCACGGAGTCGCCGGGCGCTATGGGCGCCTTGGGGTAGCCTGCGGCGGTGCAGCTGCAGTCGGTGGTGACGCTTGTGAGCGAGAGGGGCGCTGTGCCTGCATTGCGCAGCATTATCGAGCCGCTGTGTATCGAGTCGGTGTCGATGAGGCCGAGGTCGATAGTGCGAGCCGGAGGAAGCTCCACGCGGGCTTCCCCCGCAGGCTCTGCGGGGTCGGCGAGCAGCGCCATGAGTGCGAGTGCTATCTTGAGAATCATGGCCGTGCTCAGCGTTGAATCAGTATTTTGGTGCGCAGAGGCTCAACGGCGGCGTTGCGGGCTTCGAGCAGGTAGATGCCCTTGTCGAGGGTAAACTGCGCGGAGTTTGACGCCGTAGAGCGGCGTGCCACGCAGCGGCCTGTCATGTCGTGCACGGCAATGTCGAGGCCGAGGCCGTTGTCGGGGGCGGTGACGCTTACTTCGTTGCCGTCGACGCTTACCATGATTGCGTTTGCGGCAAGCATGTCGTCGGCAGCCGATACAATATAGAGGCGTGAGGCTGCTGAGCCTTTTATCTCATACTCCATGCCGTCGTAGAGAGGCATTGTCTCGCCGGTGAGTGCGTCGGCGAGCATGGCACCGTTGCAGGCATCGGTGTTGTCGAAGTGAAGCACGGTGAACTCATCGGGCTCTGCCGAGAGGCAAAGTTCGGTGGCTGTTACGGCGGGTATGGCGTTGACGCTGGCTGCCATGTTGCCTGCAATGGTGTAGACGGCGGTGCTGCCTGCGCGGTGCGAGTCGAAAATCATTGCCACGTCCTCGGCTTCGTTGTAGCTGTCGGTAGCTGCGGGGTCGAGCACGAGTACTGCCTGCGAGAGGGCTTTATTGTCGCGCATGGCCGTTATCCGCATGGCCTGTGATGCCGAGCGCGATTCTGCGGCGCCGGTGTTGAGGGCCGGTGTGCGCAGGAAGTTGCCCTTGGCGGGGTCGTAGGGCACGGCCTTGGTAGCCGAAGCGTCGAAGCGGAGGGTGAGCGAGCTTACATCGCTCTTAGCCTCCACGAAGAAGCCCTGCAGAGGGGCAACGAGGGCGGGGTCGTCGAGGGTCGACTCGAAGCTGCCCGTGCTCTCGTTATAGATTGCGCAGGCCTGGCCCTCGCTGTTCATCACCCAGTATTTGGCATTGATTACGGCGCTGTTGTCGGCGAGGAAGGCGGCCATGTCGAGGTGAGCCATGAAGGGGTTGCCGACCATGAAGTAGCGGCCGGGTGCGGCGGCGCTGACCGTGCTTGTGACGATGCCGCCGTTGCCGGTGTGGAGCTTGCTGCCCGCCGAGCGGTCGATAGGCGTGTTGTGGCCGGTGGCATCGCTGTTGTTGTCGTAGTAGAGGTAAGAGGCGTCGTCTTTGGGCAGGCGGAACATCACGTGCTCGATCTTTTCGGCGTCGGAGAGTTTGCTTACGTCGGCCTTTATCGAGAAGCCGCTTGCCGGGGTGCCGTAAGGCTCGGCCACCTCATTGTAGACGTGGCTCCATGTTGTGCGTACTGCCACGTTGGTGCCGGCGGCGCTGCCTCCGAGTTCATATACGGTGGCCTTGGCCTTGTTCCACGAGCGCTGGTAAACGGCGGGGGCAAAGCGGTCGTTGAGTGCAGTCGAGAAGGTTATGGGCTTGAAGAGCTCGCTTGTCTGGCGTGCACCTGCCGTGGGCAGGTACATGTCGCCTGCCACTACGCCGGTGACGGGGGCTGCGAGGGTATACCACATGCCGGGCTCAATCTCGAAGTCGACCCATGCGCGCTTGTGGTCGAGCATTGTCTGGCCGAGAATCGAGGCGTTGGAGTGGAAGTGGATTTCGCTGCAGGTGTTGGTGTACCAGGGGCGGCAGGCTACGCCGGTGTCAGTGTTGCGGGCGGCCATGTCGTAGGCTATATCGGCGGTGGGGGCGCTGATTCCTGCCGGAGCTGTGAGGTCGGTGAGCCAGAGATAGCTGTTGCCGTCGACGGTCACGGGGGCAGTGGCACCCTCATAGAGGTGGGGTACCGATGCTCCTGCGGGAATTATGACCTTGGTGAAATCCATAGGCACGAACGATTTTGCCGTGGCGGTGAGCTCGGCGCGGTCGGTAACGAAGCGGTCGAGATTGCTGTCGCCTGCGGTGTGGAGGAGGTCGGCGGTTGTCACACGGCGCCAGTTGTTGTCGTTGCTCCAGTTGGTGCTGTCGGCAGCTCCTACCCAGGCCTGGTATTCGGGTACGACCTTGATAGAGAACACGTGCTGGCCGAAGCAGTGTCGGGGCTCACCCTCGCCGTCGTCGCCCGTGGGGAGCGAGGGCACGCCGTTCTCGCGGAAGGAGAAACGCATGCGGTAGTAGTGGCCTTCCTTGAAAGCGAAGTCTTTGTCGAAAGCCATGCGCAGCACGTTGCCGCTGCCGGCTCCCGGGCGTGCTACAATCTCGCTGAGGGCGCCCACGGCGTAGAGGCCGGTGGTGACGCCGTTCTCGGTTTCGACGTTGAGGTCGAGATACTCGGGGTCGTCGGTCTGCACAAGGTAAATATAGTTGTCGTCGGGTATGCGTTCGAGGGCATCGACGCCTTCGGTCACCACCGCCACGGTGCGGACGGGTATCGAAAGCAGCTTCGTGGCGTTGTCGGCGTTTCCGTCGGGCACGCTCACGCTGTCGAGCTGACGCAAGCCTATGCGCAGGGGCACGTCGTCGATCCACTCGGGGTATTCGATGGCGAGACCGTGGTTGAGCTCGGGCGAATTGTTGCGCACGGTGAGGCGTACTTCCGAGGGACTTGTGCACACGGTTACGTCGTCGGAGTAGATGTCGATAGGAATTGCCACGGCGTAGATGTGGGTGCTTTCCTCTCCGGGGTTCATGGTCACGGGGCGGAAAACATACGACGAGCGGTAGAGCAGCAGCCGCGCCGGTGTGCCTGCAGCAGTGTCGGGCTCGGTGAGCGCCTTGAGGTAGGCTCGCATGGCCTCGGTGTAGTCGCATTTGGCGGGCACATCCCATGTGTCGGCCTCGGGGTACTCCTGGCGGAATATCGAGAGGACGGTGTTTAGGGGGATGTCGCTTTGAGGCATCTTCTGCGCGAGGAAGTTCTCCATAGAGCCGTCCCACCAGTCGGTGATGGCGTTGGGAGTGGCGCTGGAGAAGGAGTTGGTGCTGTTATCCTTGCTTTGGATGTCGATCTGCACCACCGGGGTCTGGTTTTCGCATACCGTGATATTGTCGAGGTTGGGCACGATTATGCCGTCGACCTTTATGACGCCGGAGGCGTGTATGCGGAAAGTGCTGCTCTTGGCGCACTTCGAGCTGATGTCGAACATTGCGGCGTCGGGGTAAATCTCCTCGCCTTCGACACGCTCGTTGACGTAAAGAGCCACAATATATTCCTTGCCCGTGACGAGGTCTTTGTCGCGCGGGTTTGTGTTGATTACAAGGTAGCGGTCGCCGTCGATAATAGTGCGGTACGCTTCGTCGGAAACCTCTATATCGCCCTCGACGAAGGCGGGGTTGCTCTGGAAGTGAGTGTTGAAGGTGAGGTGGCCGAAAGTCTGCTCGGCGCCTTTTCCGGCCATATACTCGTATTTGACTACTGCAGCGTTGTAAGCCTCGGTACCTGTCATGCCGTTGGCGATACCGCTCTCGTATTTTTCCTTGTCGACAAAAGTATAGTAGCAGTCGACGATAGCCCCCGAGGTCTCGGTAGATGCCTCGTTGGTGCCGAGGGTGGCAAGCATAACGTCGAAAGGCGTCTGCACCTGCACGTCGGTACCGTGTTCACCGCGGCACAGCGGGGTTGTCTGCTGGGCATAAACACGGGGTTTTGCGGCGTATACACGAATGTCGTCGATAGCGTAGTCGGCGCCCGACGAGCTCAGGCAGTTGTTCTCCAGCACCAGTTTGTATGAGTGTATTTCCTCGTTGGTGAGGCCGAGCTGGCTGAGGTTAGGCGTGAACTGGTAGAATACATGCTGCCACTTGCCCACGGTGGGCACATAGCCTGTGACGAAGCTGTGGAGGGTTACCTCCGAGCCGTCGTTCTTCACCACGTTGAAGTTGAAGATGATGTTCTGCACCTCAACGTTGCTCGAGAACTCGCAGAGCCACGCCGAAACGAAGAGGGTAGAACCCGGGCAGAGGTCCTTGATGTCGATTTTTGCTGTCACACCGGGGTCGGAGGCGGCGTTGGCGTAGTAGAAGAATCCACGTTCGGCACCTTCGGTATCGTAGAAAAGACGGTCGAAGCGACCCGTGCCTTTGCCGAAGTTCTCTGATGCCGGAGCTGTCTCGGCCGACGATCTGTAGGGCGTCACCACCGAGTGGTCGGCAATCATGTACATACTGAAATCGTGGGGAGTATCGTAGCCGTAGCCATACTGCGAGTTCTCCCAGGTCACCGGCCATTTGTATTTGCGCGATTTTCCTGTGCCGCCGGGGATGTCGGGGCCATCATAGATATAGTTGGTGCGATCCTGACGGGTGTCGAGGGCGCGGTATTCGTCGAAGTTCACCACGGCTATAGGGTTGCCGTAGAGCTCGTTGAGCTTCGCCGGGCGGGTGTGCTCGTATTTGTCGGTGTGCATTTCGGCTTCCGAGGTCATCACGGCGCCGTTTTCATCCACGAAGTTAATGACATATTCGGCAAGTATGAGCTCCTGGTCGGAACCGAAGATTTTGAGTTCGTTGCCGTTTTCGTCGCAGCCCACAAGATGCACGGTGAAGCGTCCGTTGGCGTCTTTGGCATCGCACTTCATCATACGGGCGTAGTCTTTCTCGAGGTCGTAGATGTCAGGCAGCTCGCCTACGGGTAGCTTGCGTGCGCCGGGGCGCTTATAGTCGGCTATCTGGTAGAAGATGCCCGTACGGTCGGCGCCTGTACGGTCGGTAACCTTGATTTTGCTCTTGCGAACGCGCCGGATAGCACCCTGCGGGTCTTTGTAGAACATGGTCGTACGGGTATCCTGCTTCACAGGCTGAGGATGCTCGAAGCGCACCTGGAAGTCGACGCCTGCGCGGGCGCGTATCGTGCGCCTGTTCTCCGATATATATTTATTGTTTGCATCTACCGAGCCTGAGATAGTCTCGGCCAGCTTGGTGGCGTTGATAATCGTGAAAATGTGCCTGTAGACGAGCGTGGGCTCGTATATGATCTTTGAATTGTGGTCGACGTTGTTGTACAGGTCCAACTTCTGGCTGAAGTCGGCGGCGATATATTCGGTGTCGAAGGTCTGGTCGGCAGGGCAATAGAAGGTGGCGAATGAGCCGTGGGTGCGGGCAGAGGCGCTTGAAATCTCAGAGGGGGAGGAGTAGGCCGGGAGTACATAGTACCAGCCGCCCATTATCCAGTTCGACGAGCCTCCCATGGCATCGATAAGGCGTGAGTCGTTGATGCTGTATGGGAGTGGCGGGAGGCCGTTGCCACCGTTATTGTCGTAGCAGCTTCCGTAGAGGCAGGTGGCGCCTCGGTTGAAAGCCTTGGCCTGCGATTCCACACCGCTCACCGTAGCCACGTTATACACGTTATAGATTGTGGTGTGGTTGCCCGACCAACCGCAAATGGCGGCACTTTCGGAGGCTCCGCTCACCGAGCCGAGCACGGCACAGTTGTAAATCATTACCTGGAACTGCGACGTCCAGCGCACGTTGCAGCCCAAAAGGCCACCGGCGTTATTCTCCGTGGCCGTTACCGTGGCGTGGGTCGATACATTGTGTATGAGCAGTGTGCCGGATGTGTTCGAGGCCATGTATTCGGGAGCCGAGATAGCGCCTACGAGGCCCACAAACCTTCTTCCGGCAAATTTGCAGGATTTATCGACATTGATGTTGCGTATTGTAGCGGCTCCTACGTGGCCGAACATACCCACCTCTCCCCAGTCGAGTCGGTCTATGACGAGGTTGGATATCGAGTAACTGCCACCGTCGTAGATGCCGCGGAACGGATGCGCCTCGTCCCAGCCTATGGGGAATATGTCGGAGCGGCCTGCGAAATCGAGGTCGGCGCACTGGCGCACGGTGAGCCACGATTCGCCGTTCTGCACGCGGTTGATTACGTTGATGTAATCGTCAACGGTGTATACGTAGGCGTCGTATTTCTCTGTGGCAGCTGTTGTGAGGGCAGAACTGCCGTAGTAACCGTGCTTGTCGGAGCGCGCTACTGTCGAGGGGTCGTGGAGGAAATCGAGGAAACGGTTGTTGCCGTCGGTGACGTAGTCGTACCAGCGCACGAAGTTCTGCTCATACTGCGTGGCCGTGTTTACGTCAGAGTACGGGTAAAGAGCGGTCACCTGGCCTGGGATTGCATATACGGTATGCTCTGTGACGTGAGTGCGCTGGCGGTCGCCGAGCTCCACGCGCCCCCAGGGAGCTGTCTGCTTGTTGATATACGAGAAGTCGGGCATTTCTATGCCTTGCTCAGCGAGCTCATCGGCATAGGCCCATTTGGCATCGGTCCATTTGCTCCAGTCGCACCAGTTGCGCAGGCCCGAGGTATTGTGGTTACGCTGGTCGAGCACGCCGTGGGTGTGTTTGAACTCGTAGTCGATGTAATTGTCGTTATAATCGAAAATTGTGTGATAGGCGTCGGCCATCAGGAGAGCGGGCTCCGATTTTATGCGGCTGAGGTCTACCTCCGATTTATATACCTGAAACTCGGCGAGGATGAGCAGTGGATAGCCGCCGGGCTTATGGCCGTCGCTGTTCTCGGTGCAGGTGAATTTGAGCCATGTGTAGCCGTCGGGCAGGTTGAATTTGCCCGAGTAGTTTTCTTCGCCGGGATTCATGGCTTGCCCCGAGAAGGGCACGTTGACGTATGTGAGGTCGTCCCAGTCGAGGCCGTTCTTGCTGCCTGATACCAGGAACTGCTTGGGGTGGCCGTTGTTGGAGTTGGGTCGGGCCTGAGTGTAGATATAGAGGTCGTCCTGCGCCCTGGTGGGCTCGGTGAGGCGCACTTCAATAAAGGTGGGGGCCTTCATGGTCTCCACATCCTTTGAGGCCGCTTCCGTCGATACACCGTAGGTATAGTTGCTGTGGAAAACGGTGGCGGCATCGCCGTCGATAAGTCGTTTTGCAAAAATGCCGTTTATACCTTGGTTCTGCTCGAGGTTATTGACACGGATGTGGTTATAGTCGGTTATGAGGGGTATTGCCTTTGATGCGGCCTTGGCCACCGGGGCGCTTGCCGCGGCGAGAGCGAGGAGTAAAAAGGTGAAAAAAGAGTATGTCAGACGGTGTTTCATTTCTTATCCTCCCGAATGATATATACGGTACGAGTGTAGGAGAGTTGCGAGCCCTTGACGGCCACGGTGAGTGTTACCACGGCTGTGCCCTGAGCGTTGCCGAGCTCGCCGGTGATTTCGCCGGTGAGAGGGTCGTAAGCGGGCTTCTGCGTGAAAATGGGGTCGCCCGTCACGCTCAGTATGGCGATGTCGAGCTGCGAGGGTTGCATCCATGGCGCTGAAGCCGCCCCCTCGCGCATGAGGGGCGTTATGGCGAATACGCCCTCGGTGCCGAAGCGTATGTAGTAGTCGCTGCCCTTCATTTCGTTTACCACCGCCGGGTATCCGCCGATAGGGGGGTAGAAGCGGACGTCCATTTTCAGCACGTAGTCGGCCAGGCGCACGGGTAAGAGAATATGGTCGTTGCGGTTGATATATGTGAGCTCGGGTGTGAGCATGGTGAGGGTGTCGCGCACGGCCATGCCTGCCTCTCCGTTGCGGTGGGTGAGGTCGAGGGTGAGGAGGTAGTGCCCGGTGGGGTGGAATTTGGCGGCGTCGGATTCCAGCATGTAGAATGTGTGCGAGGCCCCGCGCTCGGTGTTCGCCGCCAAGGTTGCGGCTAAGGTGCGTGTTACGGTTGCGGTGTCGGCGTCGGCGCGGAGCACAGGAGCGTTGCCGAGGCTGCCGTAGTCGGGGAACATGGCTATGTTGCCGGCTCCGAGGGGGCGCATGCTCAGGGAGTGCAGAGCGATGTCGGCGTCGGAGGCGTTGGAGAATACGAGTTCCATTTTAGCCACCAGGCGCACAACTTCAACGGCAAAGGGCTGGGTAATCTGGCTTGTGACGGTCACGGTCTGCAGGCCTGTCATGGGTATGAGGTTTGCCGTGGTCCACTTGGCCACGTCGGCAGTCCATGCCCGCGAGGCTATGTCGGCGGGTACGGTTGTGCCTTCGGCCAGGTCGAGGCCGAGGTCGGCAGGGCGTATGTTGGCAAAGGAATACACTTTGTAGGTGCCGGGTGCGAGGGTGGTTGAGAACTCGTCCATATCCACCGGCTCGGTGTTGGCGGCGTCGCGCTCAAGGGTGCGGCGCACGGTGCCGTGAGCGTCGGCGAAGGCAATGAACCATGTGTGTATGAGCTCGTTGTCCGAGGCCGAAGGGTCGGCGGCAGCCTTTATTACAAAAGATGCGCGTGTCGGGGCCGTGGGCTCGTTGCTTTCCTTGGCCGAGCAGGCTGCCAGCAGCATGAGCGAGAGTATGGCGAGGGTGCTTATGTAGAGGCGAGAAACTGTCATTTGGTCTTACATGAGTATTTCGGACTGCGGCCGGAAGTTCCAGCGGCGTACAAAAATTCGGCTTTCGATGTTGAGGGGCTCTGTGAGCTCGGGCGTGGGGTGCCCGGGACCGGTGAAGGAGAGAGCCACGCGGTAGATGTTGTTGCGCACAATGGCGCAGAGGTCGCCCGCATGGCGTATCCACAGGTTGTAGTAGCACACGCCGCCGGGGAAGTGCTCTACCGTAGCAATGAGCTCGGGGTGCTTCTTCTGATATTCGAGCGCCACGGCCTCGCTTGCAAAGTAGAGGCAATAGTCGTCGCCCATGGTCTGAGCCGTGGGGCGCAAGAGCCAGAAAGTGCTGCCTTCGACCAAACCCTGGAAGGAGTCGGTGAGCTCGGCGTCGCGGTAAATCTTGGCCGGGCGGTAAATGGCACGGAGGGCCAGACCGGTTATAAAGCGGGAGTCGTGAGCCTCGGGGAGCATGGTGTTCTCGTTGGCGTAGGCTATGATGCGATATTTGTTGTAGCCGTCGACGGGCTGCGGAACAGTCATGTCGGGCACCGAGGCCAGGGCAACGCCTTCGTTGACCACTGTGGCGGGCTTGCTGCGGATATATGCCGCGGCGGTATTGCCGTACCACTGTGAGAGTGTTGCGGCGCCGGTATCATCGCCCTTGGCAAATGTGGTGGGCTCTACGGTGTAGTTGGCTGCATTGCCGTCGGCATCGGTGGTCTCGTCGCCGCACACGAGCAGCCCGAGGTTGGTGGTGCTCATGGTCACATGCTTGAGGGTGTATGAAGGCTCCTGCATGAGGTTTACGGGCATGGCGTGGGTGAGGAAGAGGGTTGAGCCCTGCGCCGACTTCACGCGGTAGAAAAGACCCGAAGTGGCTTCCATGTCGGGGTAGCCGTACATTATGTCGATGCGTGCCGCCGCGCGCTCTATTGATACTGAGGTGGCGAAGTTGGGGTTCTTGGCCGAGCCCTCGCCGTCGTGGAGCATGCGCACATGGCCGTCGTCGTCGGCAGGGCGTGCGGCGCCGTTGTAGGCCGAGGCCATGAGGAAGCCTGATGTCGCGGCAATGGCCGGGGCCGGCGTCCATGCGTCGGTGGCAGGGCGTGTGCGGAGCTCGCCGAGGGTATTGACGTCGGCAGTGATGTCGCCTGCGTTGGCCACCACTACGGCTCGGTGGTTGTTTGTGGCGCGATATTCGCCCAAGGGGAGGGTACACACGAGGGATCCGTTTTCCTGAGTCATGGAGCTTCGTGTAGCATAGGCTTTGGCTATGAGGGGGGTGTCGGCATCGGAGTCGAGGCCGGCGCCGCTGTCGTCGTAGATAAATACGGCTATATTCTCGATGTCGTTTTCCTTGTTGACACCGTCCTCTCGGCCGTCGCCGTCCTCACCGGCGGCAGGTCCCACGCGCGAATGGCTGTGGTCGGCCACGGCGAGAGTGAGCCGCAGGAAGCTGGCATCGCCGACCGGCGCGGGCTCGGGGGCGTCGCCGCGGTCGGAGCAGCTCCATGCGAGGAGGCTCATCAGGGAAAGTATGGCAAATCGGATAAACTTCATGAATTATTGGAAGGAAAGATATTGGAGAGTGTTGTGTGCCGGAGCTCAGAGTTCTTCGTTCTGCTTGCGCACCGACCAGCCCAGGGTGTTGATTACAATGTCGCAGTAAGCCCAGGTGTCGCCTTTGAGCATGAAGTGGAGGTGGTAGTCGTACTCACGGTCGAGGTACTCCTGAGCGCTGTAGTTGTAGAGCTCGTAGGCGGTGCGGCCTTGAGCGAGGATAGAGGGCAGATTGATGCGGGCCACGGTTTTGCCGGTTTTGAGATTGCGGATTTCGAGGGTTCCGCACTCGGCGGGGTCGGCCTTGAGCATCGTGCGGTTGAACATCATGTTGTAGTGGGCGGTGCGCTGCACGGTGTAGTCGCCTTCGGCGCGGCTTGTGCCGGGGTCTTCGACTTCCACGCCGTTGCTGTTGAAGCGTGTGGTCCAGGTGGCGTAGGGGGTGTAGAGGAGGTCTTTGCCGGGCACGATTTCGTTGTCGTGAGCCACGGTGGCGTTATTGTCGACGAGCGTCACCTCGTAGTCGTCGTGGTGCACGGCTTCGGGGAGCTCGAGTTGTCGCAGGGTAATGTTGAGGTGCTTGGTGTCGCGGATGAGCGAAACGGTGGCATATGTGGCGCGGTCGTTGATTACGGTCACATACTGGTCTTCCATAGGGTATATGGAGTAGGGGGCCGATGTGCGGTGCATATCGGGGGCTGCAGAGCCGTCGCAGGGCTCGTAAGACATCACCTTGAGGGTGTGCCAGAGGGTGTCGAGGGGTGCCGACATGTGTTCGACCTTGTGGTGGCCTGTTGCGGCGTCGGGCTCGGCGTTATGGTCGAGCGTTATGCTCAGCGAGTTGCCGTCGCTGACAGAAGAGCGGCGGTATTTGGCGCCGTTGGCAGAGAGGGCTTCGTCCCAGTCTTTCTGCATGGCCACGGCCTGGAGGCGGTAGCGTCCGGCGGGGAGCTCGGCGGGGTTGAAGTGCATGGCGTAGCCATAGGCGGCCAGCGGAGATGAGCCTGCCGTGTTCGACACGGAGCGCTCGGCCACTTTCTTGCCGTCCTCATCGTAGATATACAGGGTTACGTGCCCGACGTGGTCTTTGAACATGTCGGCGCGCTGCGTATTGTAATCGTAGACAAATCGAACATAAAGCCCGGTGGGACAGTCGCTGATATCGTCCTCAATCATGGTGCAGGCGCTGCCGCCAAGGAGCGGTAGCAGGGCAAGGGCTATATAGAGTTTATGTAGAAAACGGTTCATCGGTGGCTATTGTGGATAGAGGAGGGAGAGCTGCAGGCCTGTGGCGGCCTGCAACTCTCTGTTGGAGGGTGTTTTTAGAATTCGTGTTTCTGAGTGCGGAGAGCCCACGAGAGGATGTTAACCTTGAAGGCGATCCACTGCTCGGTTTCTTTCTCGTCGTCGGGAGTTTTATCCTTCGATACGTCGAGGCTGCCGGGAGCGGGCTTGCCAAGGTGTTTGAAACCGCTGATAGTCACGTCGTACCAGTTGTTACGCACCATACCGTAGCGGCCGAGCCAGTTGTTGTCGGCGTCGGCGCCGGGATATGCCTCGGCTGTTGAGGGAGTGTTGGGCGATGTGAGGCTGGCGGGGTTCCAGGGAGCGAGGTCGTTGAGGTCGGTGTAGTCGGCACCGGCGAAGTGCTTGAAGCGGATGTCGTAGAAGTTTTCACCGTCGGTGTACTCGGCAATGCGGTAGTAGCCGTTGGTGAGCTCTATGAGAGCGGCTTCCTGCTCGGCGGTCCACTCGGGAGTGGTTTCAAAGGCAGCGTTGCTCTTGAACTTGATGGCGGTAACCTTGCGGTAGCCGTCGTTCTCGTCGCGTGCGAAGGTGATAGTGAGGTAGTCGGCGTAGTTGCTTTCGTCGATAGCTACCGAAGAGCCTTCTGCGAGGGCGCCCTTGATAGCGGCCTTGATGCCGTCGTTGTTGAGGATGAAGGCGAGCGAGTAGCTTTCGGCTTCGGCAGCGGTGCTGTAGAGCTCTTCTTCAACGCCGTTTACGGTGTAGAAGGTCTGGGCCTGGCCGTCGTTGTTGAGGCTGTAGGCAACCTTGATGATAGCGCGTGTGGTGTGACGCTTGTCCTGGGCGGCGGTGGTGAAGGTGTTCTCGTGGCAGTAGAGGGGAGCCGACTTTTCGGTAGCGGTACCGGCGGCGATGAAGTCGTTGTCGTCGAACTCGGTTGCTGTAGTCAGGGTCTCACCTTCGGCGAGCACGGTGTAGTGGGGGTCGATGCACCAGTAAGTGCGGAAGAGGTTCTCGGCGGGCTGGATAGAGGTTGTGCCCATAACTGTGGTACCGGCAAAGCGGCGGCCACGGTTGCCGTTGGCGAAGCCCATGTAGCTGCCGTCGCCCATGTTGCGCACGATGAACGAGGTGGGCTCGGTGTTGTCGAGGAGCCACGAAGCCTGGCCTACGATGCCGAGTTTCTTCTTGTCGGCGCCGATAACAGCCTCGGTAGCCTCGTTGCTGAGGGTAGCCTTGGCAACTGCGCGCTCAACAAAGAACGAGCCTGCGGGAGCGGCCTTGGCCTCTTCTTCGGTGCTCTTGAGGCTGTTGGTGAGCGATACGAGGGTGGTTACATTGTCGATCGAGGGAGTGCCTACAGTTCCGCCTGCTACGGTAGAGAGGGGAGCGTTGGTCATGAAGAAGTCGTCTTTGGCGCTGTTGTAGAAGGCGCGCTTGCTGGTCTTTGCCACGAGCTGTGCGAAAGTGCCTGCGAAAGCCTCGGTGTCGTTGCCGGTTGCCTCGGTGTAGATGTTGAGGCTGCCGTCGGCGGCGATGGTCTGGATAACACCGGTGTAGTTGAGCATGACGAGACCGTAGAGGTTCTCGCTGGTCTCTACCTTGGCAACCTTGACGGCGGTGAGGTAAGAGGTGGTGATGTTGTCGTTGTCAACGTCGGGCTCGGGGGTGGGGAGGCTGAGGGGATAAGCGGCCTTGAAGACTGCGCTCTGCTCATCGGCACCGGCGAAGAGAAGGAGGGCACCGCTGTTCACCTGGTACTCCTTGGCGTCGCCGTCGTTGAAGTCGTCGTTGGCGGCACGCGACGAGGCGGGAGTGGTGGGCAGGTTAATGGTAACGGCTACATAGCCGTCGCCCTGCATAGCTTCGTTTCCGGGACCCGGAGTGGGCTCATCGCTCGAGCATGCGGCAAACATACCGGCAGCGAGAGTGGCGAGGAGAAACTTTTCTAATTTCATAAAATGTAATTAATTAAGTGAGTATTATTAGTTTATTTATTGTATTCGCTTATTCGGCGGGAAAGTCGACGAGGGCTTTGTTGCGCACTGCCTCGGGGAGGGTGGCTGCGGCGTTGAAGTGCTCGAGGGCAGCCTTGAAATCGCCGTTGTGGGTGGCCACTATGCCGCGGGCGTTCTCGGCCTCGGGGCTGTCGTCGGCCTTCTCAAGGAGCTTGGCGGCGGCATCGTAGTCGCCTTTGCCAATGGCGGTGACGGCGGCGTTGAGGTTGGCAACGGGGTCGTCGGGGTAGTGGAGGAGGGCAGTGGCGATGGTATTGTTGAAGTCGTCGGAACCCTCAGGGTAGAGGCGCGCCACGCGGAACATCTGGTTGAGCGACATGAGCTCGGGAGTGGTCTTTATGATTTCGGCCAACTGCCGGTCGCTCATGGGTTTGAGGCGGGTGCTGATGGCGAATTTTGTGCATCGGAGCTCGGGGAACCACTTGGGCAGAATAGTGCTGCGGTAGAGCGAGGCGAAGCGGCGGTCGGTTTTGAGCGTGCGCTCCTTGGCGTCGTAGTCCGAGGGGCCGTAGGCGGGCTCGTCGATGAGGGCGAGGAGATCGGCGCGCTGCTGCTCGGTGATGTCGGTGGCGTTGACCACCTGTGTGCGGAACTCCTCCCAGTTCTCGGGCACGGAGCTGTAGGTGCAGCGGTCGGCGGGGAGGCTGAATTTCTCACCTATGTATTCGGCGAGCGCGCGCGAGCGGTTGGTGGCCAGAAACTCGTTGTGGAGGTATGGCGACTCGGGCGATGCGTAGCCGCAGATGTCGATGCGGGCTATCTCCACGTTGGGGTCGGTGGTGGCGTAGCGTATCGAGTCTTCGATAATGGCGAGTTGCGCGCGGTTGTCGATGCGCTGGCCGTTGCGGCAGGTGTAGGGCTCGGGGTGAAGCTCGGTGCGGTCGACCTCGAACTGCACGCGTGCGCGGCCTTCGTGAACCGCCACGGGCAGCTCGGTGACTGCCGGGGTGATGTGCACGGGCAGCATCTGCGGCGCCGGGTTGAGGTTGAGGGGCACCGGCGTGCCCATGTCGCGGCCTGCGAGGTGGCCGCAGCCGCAGGTGTCGGCAAGGAGGCGGAGCGAGGTGCCGGGCGAGTACATCCATGCCCGCAGTGGGGTGTCGGTGGTGTAGGGCACCTGCTGTTGTTGGCCGTTGCGGCGCTGCACTTCTTTGAGTATGTCGTAGCGTGCGAGCACGTCGGAGGGCAGGGTGCCGCGCTCGTAGGCATAGTGCATGTTGCGGCCGTTGATGAGCACCGAGGGTAGCGATACACTCTCGCCGCGGGCGCCCTCGATAACGGGGGTGACGAAGAGCTGGCGGTTGCCGCTCATCTCAAGGGAGTCGAGCACGATGTCGACCGATACGTGGAATTTGCTTCCGGCACGGTCGAAGCTGAGATTTTGGTAGAGAAGCTTTCCGCCGTCTTTGGCGGCAAAGGCTGTCAGTGACACGAGGGTCAACAGCAGAAGGATATTGCGCTTCATGTGGTAAGCGTATAAAAAGTGAGTTCCGGTAGTGATTTAGAAGAGATAGAGAATGGAGATGCCGAGCTTGGTGATACCAAGATAGTTGGTGCCGCCGGAGGCTATCTTGCCGCCGCACTCACCGCAGGCATATTTATCGTACCACGCGTGCGCGTAGCCTATGCCGGCCTCGGCCTCGAGGTTCCAGTGCTTGCCTAAAATCCATTGGTAGCCGTAGGTGAAGCCCGCTCCGGCAAAGCCGCCCTGGTAGCGGTGGTCGCGTACGCCGTTGCGGAGGTTATCGCCGCTGAAGAAGAATCCGGGAATCGGGAGGTCGACGTTGGCGGCATTGAACTGCCCGCCCATGGCGTGAACGCCGAAGAAGTGGCCGTTGAAGCGGCTGCACGTCCACCAGCGGTATTCGGGCATCACTACCCAGTGCTTGGCCTTGCGGTCGCCGTGGCTGTCGGAGTGGAAAGTCCACGCATTGAGGCCGTAAACGAGGTTTATGGTCGAACGGCTGCCAACGCCTATCTCGGCGCCAATGTTGGGGGTAGTGGTGGCATCGTAGAGTAAGTTTGTCTTAACGGCAACCTGTGCGGAAGCCCACAGACCCGCAGTAAGTAAGGTTATGGCAAAAAGCAAGCGTTTCATTGCTGTGAAATGAGTTATGATATAGGCTATTAGGCCTGTATGTAGCAAGAATGTTACGGTTAGTAGGCCGATTGGCTTATTTAAAACTGACGCAAATGTTATCTCCGCAAAATGTTGTTCCGAGGAGCCAAATCTGGTAATTCTAAAACTTTCGGGTTGCGAAGTTAGAAAATTTGCTCCACTTTTACCCCCCCCCCCTATTGTTAAAAAGACTTAACAAACCCAAAGGGCATGCTAAATTTAACTTCTGTTTACAATTGGGCGTTGCGAGATTAACCCCGATGCAACCCGATTCAACCCGATGAAACCCGATGCAACGCGGCCATGCTCCGCCCCCCTTGCGCCCCCCCTCGGCCGCTAAATTTGGCGGAGTGAAAAAAAAGTGGTAATTTAGCCGTTCCGAAACAAGCAATACACCTACACTCTATATAACAGATATGGAACAAAGAGCACACCGCTATTGCGTGATAATGTGTGGCGGCATAGGCAGTCGCTTCTGGCCGTTCAGCCGCGCACGTCTGCCCAAACAGTTTATCGACTTTCTCGGCACCGGGCGAACCCTTCTCCAGATGAGCTTCGACCGCGTGCGCGATATAGTGCCCGTCGAGAACATGCTCATAATCACCAACGAGCGCTATGTGAGCCTCGTGGCCGAGCAGCTCCCTGAGCTCGCGCCCTCGCAGATTCTTGCCGAGCCCGCTCGCCGCAATACCGCCCCCTGCATAGCATGGGCGGCTGCCCACATCGCAGCCCGCGACCCCGAAGCGTCGATGATTGTGACCCCGTCGGACCACGTTATCACCCGCGAGAAAGAGTTCGAGCGCAGTGTTCTCGAAGGCTTCGCTTTCGTGGAGAGCCACGACGCCATCCTCACTCTCGGCATAGCTCCCACCCGCCCCGAGACCGGATACGGCTATATACAGGTGGGCGCCCCCGTGAGCGGCAATATAAATAAGGTGAAGACTTTCACAGAGAAGCCCGACCTCGAGCTGGCAAAGGTGTTTCTCTCCACCGGCGAGTTTTTCTGGAACTCCGGAATCTTTATGTGGAGCGCAAAGGCCATACGCAATGCCCTCACGGCATGCGTGCCCGATATTGCCGCCACTTTCTTCGGCACAGAGGCTGCCACTTACCGCAGCCGCGAGACCGAGAAGGCTTTCATTGCCGAGGTCTTCCCGGGCTGCATGAGCATCTCCATTGACTACTCGGTAATGGAGAAGGCCGACAATGTGTACGTTGAGACTGTAGACTTCGGCTGGAGCGACGTGGGCACGTGGAGCGCCCTCTACGACCTCTCGCCCAAGAACAGCGACCGCAATGTGACACAGAACTGCAATGTGTTGGCCTACAACTGCTCGGGCAACATCTTCGCCGTGCGTGGCGACAAGCTCATTGTGGCCGACGGCCTCGAAGACTATATAGTGGCCGATGCCGACGGCGTGCTCCTCATTTGCCCCAAGGCTCGCGAGCAGAAAATCAAGCAAATGGTGACCGACGCCACTGTCAAGTTCGGCGATAAATACGAATAATTCCAATTAATTTCCAAGAGAAAAAGAATGTCGATTGATAAAGTTATAGCAAGCGCGGTGGCCCGCGCCGTTGAGCAGCTCTACGGCATTGCCGTAGACCCCGCCACAATTGTGCCCCAGGCTACCCGCAAGGAGTTCGAGGGCAACCTCACCGTTATGGTTTTCCCCTGGGTGAAGGCCGCACGCAAGGCCCCCGAGGCTGTCGGCGCCGAAATTGGTGCCTGGCTCGTGGAAAACGAACCTGCCGTGGCTGCCTACAACACCGTCAAGGGCTTCCTCAACATTGTGGTGACTCCCACTTACTGGAACTCGGTGCTCAAAGCCATTGAGACCGATGATAACTACGGCATAACTCCCACCACCGAGAGCAGCCCGTTGGTAATGGTGGAATACTCCTCGCCCAACACCAACAAACCACTGCACCTAGGTCACCTCCGCAACATCCTCCTGGGCAGCAGCCTCTCGAAGATTCTTGCCGCATGCGGCAACAAGGTGGTGAAAACCAATATCGTTAACGACCGCGGTATACACATCTGCAAGTCGATGCTCGCCTGGCAGAAGTTCTTCGACGGCGCAACTCCCGAGAGCTGCGGCAAGAAGGGCGACCACCTCGTGGGCGACTGCTACGTGGCCTTCGACAAGCACTACAAGGCCGAAGTGAAGGAGCTTATGGATAAGGGTATGACCGAAGACGAGGCTAAAGCCTCGGCGCCCCTCATGCTCGAGGCACGCGAGATGCTCCGCCGCTGGGAAGAGGGCGACCCCGAAGTGCGCGCCCTTTGGGAAAAGATGAACAATTGGGTTTACGACGGCTTCGACGTGAGCTACCGCCGCATGGGCGTAGGCTTCGACAAGATTTACTACGAGTCGAAAACCTACCTCGACGGTAAGGCCAAGGTGCTCGAAGGCCTCGAGAAAGGCCTCCTTATAAAGAAAGAAGACGGCTCTGTGTGGGCCGACCTCACCGAGCAGGGCCTCGACCAAAAGCTTCTTCTCCGCTCCGACGGCACCTCGGTTTACATGACCCAGGATATCGGCACCGCCAAGCAGCGCTTCGACGATTATCCTATCGACCGCATGATCTACGTCGTGGGCAACGAGCAGAACTACCACTTCCAGGTGCTCTCGATTCTCCTTGACCGCCTCGGCTTCAAGTGGGGTAAAGACCTCGTGCACTTCAGCTACGGCATGGTGGAGCTCCCCGAAGGCAAGATGAAGAGCCGCGAGGGAACCGTGGTCGACGCCGACGACCTTATGGAAGACATGGTGAACACAGCCCGCGAAGTGTCGGAGTCGCTCGGCAAGCTCGACGGCATGACCGACGCCGAGAAGGCCGAAATCGCCGAAACCGTAGGCCTCGGTGCTCTCAAATACTTCCTCCTCAAAGTCGACCCTCGCAAGAACATGACCTTCAACCCCCGCGAAAGCATCGACTTCAACGGCAACACCGGCCCCTTCATCCAGTACACCTACGCGCGTATACGCTCGGTGCTCCGCCGCGCTGCCGAGGCTGGTCTCGCCAAAGCCGACTACGCCGACGTTGTGCCTAACGAGAAAGAAATCGCCCTCATACAGACCCTCGGCGACTTCCCCGCTACCGTGGCTGAAGCCGGACGCTCATATTCGCCCGCTCTCATAGCAAACTATGCCTACGAGCTCGTGAAGCAGTACAACCAGTTCTACCACGACTGCTCGATTCTCTGCGCCGAAAACCCCGCCGTATGCTCGCTGCGAATGGCACTCTCCGATGCCACCGCCCGCACCATTAAGACGGCAATGGGGCTCCTGGGCATAAACGTGCCCGAGAGGATGTAAAACAATCAGCCCACCCTCAGGCGTTTATCAACTATCGAATCATCTCCTATATTTAACAATATGTACGACAACAACTACAACACCGACCAATACCGTCAGCACGACGTGGCCGCTCTCCAGAACAAGGTGAGCAGCACCATGCGTCAGGTCTACCTCAAGATGACCCTCGCGCTCGTAGTTACCGCCCTCACATCGCTCTGGGCCTCAAGCAGCTACGCCTACCTCTCGTTCCTCATGGGGCACACATGGCTCATGTGGGTGCTCATCGCTGCCGAATTCGGCATCGTGATAGGCATCTCGGCAGGCATCAACAAGCTCTCCAATATTGCCGCATCGGGTCTCTTCTACCTCTTCGCGGTTATCAACGGTCTGATGCTGTGCACGATATTCCTCGCCTACAGCCCCGCTGCAATCACCAAGACCTTCTTTATAACCGCCGGAACATTCGGCGCCATGACCATCTACGGATACACCACCTCGAGCGACCTCAGCAGCATAGGTAAGTATCTGTTCTTCGGTCTTATAGGCCTTATCATTGCCTCGGTAGTCAACATCTTCATGCACAGCAGTACCCTCGACTGGATAGTGTCGATCGTAGGCGTACTCATCTTCATCGGCCTCACCGCATGGGATACCCAGCAGGTTAAGACTATGGCCCAGACAGCCCCCGCCGACGCCGTGAGCCGCCTTGCCACCCTCGGCGCCCTCTCGCTGTACCTCGACTTCATCAACCTCTTCCTCTACCTCCTCCGCATCTTCGGCAACCGCGACTGATAAAATGTAACCCACATATAAAGCCGGAGACGCAGCCATGCAACAATGCCGCGTCTCCGGCTGCCGTTTAACGTCACCCTATGAAAAGCCTTGCAAAATACTACAGCTGCTACCGCCGCATAGGCGCCCTCGCCTTCCCCCTCTTCCTGGGGCAGCTCGGTACCATCGCCGTAGGATTTGCCGACAATATCATGGTGGGGCACTACTCGACACCGGCCCTCGCCTCGGCATCGTTTGTAAACAACATATTCAACATAGCCATATTCAGCTGTGTGGGCTTCACCTACGGCCTCACACCACTCATCGGAGCCATATTCACCCGCGGCCAACACGCGTCGATAGGCCGCATGCTGCGCACAGGGCTTGTCGTCAACACAGTGTTCTCGCTCGTGGTCATAGCCCTCATGGTAGCCCTCTACTTCAACCTGCACCGCATGGGGCAGCCCGAAGAACTGCTGCCGCTCATACGCCCCTACTACCTTATAGTGCTCGCCGGCATGCTGCCCGTGATGCTCTTCAACGTATTCGCACAATGGAGCTACGCAATCAACGACACCGCACTTCCCACATGGATACTCCTCTCGGCCAACGCCCTTAACATCCTCGGCAACTACGCCCTCATCTACGGCAACCTCGGAGCCCCCGAACTCGGCCTCACAGGCGCCGGATTCAGCACCCTGCTGGCACGCATCCTCAGCGCAGCCGCCATGATGTGGGTGTTCTTCGGCACACGCCGGGGCGCCCCCTACCGCGGAGGCTTCAGCCACGGAAGGCCCGAGCCCGGGCAGTGGAAACACATAGCCGCCACGGGTTTCCCCGTCTCCATGCAGATGACCTTCGAGACAGCCTCATTCTCAGGCTGCGCAGTAATGGCCGGGTGGCTCGGCGCCACATCGCTCGCCGCCTACCAGATAGTCGTCATCAGCGGCATGCTCGGCTTCTGCATCTACTACAGCATAGGGGGTGCCATGGCAATACCCGTGAGCCACGCCGCAGGCGAAGGCGACAACGCCGCCATGCGCCGCTCAGCCTACGCAGGCTACCACATGATACTCGCAGCCATGCTCGTGGCCTCGCTCCTGTTTATCACCTGCGGCCGACATATCATGGGCCTCTTCTCCAACGACCCCGCCGTGGTAGGCCTCGCCGTAACCCTCATAATCCCCGTAGTCCTCTACCAGTTCGGCGACGCCACACAGATAACCTTTGCCAACGCCCTGCGCGGCACCTCGCGCGTAATGCCAATGCTCTACATAGCCTTCGTGAGCTATATTGTGGTAGGCCTGCCCCTGTCGTACCTCTTCGCCTTCACCCTCGGCATGGCCCTCTACGGCATAGTCCTCAGCTTTTCGGTGTGCCTCATGCTCGCCGGCATCCTCTACTACATCTACTTCCTGCGTGCAACAGCGGCCAAGTAAAATAATGAATAGCCCTGATAACCAACCCTCTGCCAGTAACATTTGAAGTTTGTGCCCGCTGAAAACATGAGCGGTGAACAAAAAATCGTAGAAAAACTGCAAAAAAATTTGGTCGGTTAAAAAAAAGTCCGTAACTTTGCAACGCAAAAGCAAAACGGTGCCATAGCTCAGTTGGTAGAGCAAAGGACTGAAAATCCTTGTGTCCCCGGTT
>CANPGB010000036.1 GCA_947573485.1 uncultured Porphyromonadaceae bacterium
CCCCGCCGACCGCATCGCCGCCGGCGACTGGCAGTATATCACCGACAAGTGCCGCATGGCAATTAACATAGCAACAAAATGAAAAAGACCATATTAAGCCTCGCGCTGGCGGCCTTCGCAGCCCTGGCGCAGGCACAGACCTCATACTCGATAATGCGGGCATGCCACCCCGACGATGTCAAGAAATACGACACCGAGCAGCTCCGCAACCATTTCGCCATGCCCAAGGTAATGGAGGAAAACAAAATAAACCTCACCTACTCGATGTACGACCGCCTCATTTTCGGCGGCGTGGTACCCGTGGGCAAGACTGTCGCTCTTGAGACCATCGACCCGCTGAAGGCCGAATACTTCCTTGAGCGCCGCGAGCTTGGCGTAATCAACATCGGCGGCACAGGCATTGTCAACGTCGACGGCAAGGACTACGAGCTCAACTTCAAGGACGCGCTCTATGTTGGCCGAGGCAACAAAAACGTCAGCTTCCGCAGCAAAGACTCCTCCAAGCCCGCGAAGTTCTACCTCAACTCCACCCCCGCACACAAGGAGTATAAAACCCAGCTTATCACTATCGATGGCCGCAAGGGTTCTATCAAGGCCAACCGCATGCACGCCGGTTGCCTTGAGGAGAGCAACGACCGCTATATCAACCAGCTCATCGTTGCCAACGTGCTCGAAGAAGGCCCCTGCCAGCTGCAAATGGGTCTTACCGAGCTCATGCCCGGCTCGGTGTGGAACACCATGCCCGCACACACCCACGACCGCCGCGTGGAGGCTTACTTCTACTTCAACGTTCCCGAGGGCAACGCTATCTGCCACCTCATGGGGCAGCCCCAGGAGAACCGCCTCATCTGGCTCCACAACGAGCAGGCCGTAATGGCACCCGAATGGAGCATACATGCCGCAGCGGGCACCTCAAACTACATGTTCATCTGGGGCATGGGTGGCGAGAACCTCGACTACGGCGACATGGATAAAATCTCCTACACAGAGATGCGATAATTCCTCGCTCTTCATATTTTAAGATAATAGGTATGGACCGGCGGCGCTGTTTTCGGCGCCGCTTGTCTTGTATATAAGCGGGGGGCAAGCCGAAAGAAGCAAAAAATTTTGCCTTTGCGCTCACTTATTAGTAATTTTGCAAGACGATGATGCAAGACAAAGGTAAAAGGCTGTGCTTCGTGACCACCACACGCGCCGACTGGGGGCTTCTGATGCCTCTGGCCCGCGAAATGGCGTCGGTGGGGGGCATAGAAGTGCAGATTGTGGCCGGCAACATGCACCTCATGGAGCGCTTCGGCTATACGGTGCGCGAGATTGAGGAGGCCGGCTTCACCATAGCCGGGAAAATCGACATGGACGCCGGAGGCGACGACGATGCCTCGCGCGTGGTTGCCATGGGCATGGCCATGCAGCGTGCCGCCGAGGTTTTCACAGCCCTGAAGCCCGACGCCGCCGTGCTCCTTGGCGACCGCTACGAAATGCTTGCCATAGCAGCGGCGACGGCCACTATGCACATACCCATTATCCACATTGCGGGAGGCGAGATTTCGGAGGGCGCGCTCGACGACTCTTTCCGCCACGCCATTACCAAGCTCTCGCAGCTGCATCTTACGGCCACCGAGGCCTACCGCAGCCGCGTGATTCAGCTCGGCGAGGCTCCCGACACGGTGGTGAACACGGGCGCCATAGGTGTGTGGAACGCTTTCAACACACCGCTTATGAGTGCCGCTGAACTCGGCCGCGACCTCGGCATAAGCCTTGACGGACGAACCGTGGCCGCCGTAACTTTCCACCCCGCCACCAACGACCTCGCCTCACCGGCAGCGCAGGCCGAAGCCCTCACCGACGCCCTGGTCGCCTTCCCCGAAATGGTGCAGATAATCACCTACCCCAACAACGACGCCGGCGGCTGCGCTATAATCCCCGTGCTCGAGAAATATGCCTCGGCGCACCCGGCCAACGTGCGGCTCGTACGCTCGTTGGGCATGGTGCGCTATCAGTCGCTGCTGCGCCTGGCCTCGGTAGTGGTAGGCAACTCATCGAGCGGCATTGTGGAGGCTCCGTCGGCAGGAGTGCCCACGGTAGACATCGGCATACGTCAGCAAGGACGCATCGCCGCGCCCTCGGTGCTGCACTGCGGCACGGCAGCCCACGATATACGCCGGGCTATCGCCGAAGCATTATCGCCTGCCATGCAGGAGCTTGCCGCGCGGAAAGAGAATCCTTACTACCGCCCCGACACCCTCGGCCTAATGGCCAAGGCAATACTCAATTTCTTATCCACTCTCCCCCACCCGCCTAAAAAATTCCACGACCTGCCATGACCCCGCTATATATCATACCCGCCCGCGGCGGCAGCAAGGGCATACCCCGCAAGAATATCAAGCCTTTCGGCGGACGCCCCCTCATTGCGCGCACTATCGACGCCGCCCTGGAGGCCCGGGCTGCCACCGGCGGCTACGTGCTCCTCTCCACCGACGACGCCGAAATTGCCGCGGTGGCGCGCGAGTGCGGCCTCACGGTTGAATATATGCGCCCGGCCGAGCTCGCGGGCGACACCACAGGCAGCCGTGAGGTAATGCTTCACGCCATGGAGTGGGCCGAAAGCCGGGGCATAGACTTCGACTGCGTGGTGCTGCTGCAGCCCACCTCGCCTCTGCGCACCGCCGCCGATATCCTCGGCGCAATGGAGCTCTTCAAGCCGGGCATCGACATGGCCGTATCGGTATGCCTCGCCGACGCCAACCCCTATTACAACCTTTTCGAGCTCGACGGCGCGGGCTGCCTGCACATATCAAAAGGCGACGGCCTCCTCACCCGACGCCAGGATGCTCCGCCGGTGTACGAATACAACGGCGCCGTATATGTTATAAACCCCATGTCGCTCAAGGCGATGCCTTTGGGAGCCTTCCCGCGCCGCGTGCCTTATGTAATGCCGCGCGAGCGCAGCATCGACCTCGATACACCCGCCCAGTGGGCAATAGCCGAAAGTATGTTATGATCACGCGACACTCCATAAACGAGAGCGCCACAGTGCGCGATGCCCTCGAGCGCCTCAACGGGCTGCCCGGCGGCATGATGACGCTCTTCATCACCGACCGCCACGGGCGCGTGCTCGGCACCCTCACCGACGGCGACATACGCCGCGCCCTGCTCAGAGGCCTCACCCTCGAAAATCCCGCGCTCTCGGCGGCGCGCACCGATTTCAAGAGCGTGAAAGCCGCCGACATCGACGTGGCAGCCCTTGCCGCCTACCGTGCCGCAGGGATAACCCTCGTTCCGGCACTGGCCGCCGACGGCAGTCTCGCCGATATTATCGATCTCTCGAAAAGCCGCACGCGCCTGCCACTCAAGGCCGTACTCATGGCCGGAGGCAAGGGCGAACGTCTGCGTCCGGCAACCCTCACCACACCCAAGCCGCTCCTCAAAATCGAGGGTAAGGCTATTATCGACTATAACGTGGAGGCTCTGGCGCAGTGCGGTATACGCGATATATACGTAACCACCCGCTACCTTGCCGAGCAGCTCGACGAGCACTTCGCCGCCCCCGTGGCAGGCATGCAGGTACACACCGTTCGCGAAGAAGCCCCCCTCGGCACCATTGGCGCGGTGGCCCTCACTCCCGTTGCCGGGGCCGACGGCGACACCTTGGTGATGAACTCCGACCTCATCACCACTATCTCGTTCGAGGAGATGTACCTGCTCCACCGCAGCCGCGGCGCCGACGTCACCATTGCCGTGGTGCCCTACCAGATTTCGGTGCCCTACGCCATACTCTCGCTCGACGCCGACGACCCCACTGCCGTTACCGGCATAGAAGAGAAACCCTCGTATTCATACTACGCCAACGCAGGCATTTACATCTTCTCCAACAAGCTGCTGCGCACCCTCAGCCCCACGGAGCGCTGCGATGCCACCGACCTTGTGGACCGCGCTATAGCCGCCGGATGCCGCGTGACATATTACCCCATAAAAGGCACGTGGATCGACGTGGGCTCTCCCCTCGATTTCCGCCAGGCCGGAGAACTCATGCGGCACCATAACGCAATGAACACTCAGGGGTCTAAAACGTTAGAAATTACATAGACTGAACAGAAAACAACAATGGCAGATTCCAACTTCATAGACTACGTTAAGATACTTTGCCGCTCGGGCAAAGGCGGTGCCGGCTCGCGCCATTTCTACAGAGCCAAATACGTGCCCAAGGGTGGTCCCGACGGCGGCGACGGCGGTCGCGGAGGCCATATCATACTCCGTGGCAACCGCAATATGTGGACGCTCCTCCCCCTCAAATACCGCCGCCACATCTTCGCCGGTAACGGCCAGAGCGGCTCGGGAGGCCGAAGCTTCGGTAAAGACGGCGAGGACGTGATAGTAGACGTTCCCTGCGGCACCGTGGTTTTCGACGCCGAGACAGGCGATTACATAACCGAGGTTACCGACGACGGCCAGGAGGTGAAGCTCCTCAAAGGCGGTCGCGGAGGCCTGGGCAACTGGCACTTCAAGAGCGCCACAAACCGCACACCGCGATACGCACAGCCGGGCGAACCGGCCATAGAGAAATCGGTGATTCTCGAGCTTAAAATGCTTGCCGACGTTGGTCTTGTAGGATTCCCCAACGCAGGAAAATCGACCCTCCTCTCGGCAGTGTCGGCAGCAGAGCCCAAAATTGCCGACTACCCCTTCACGACCATGGAGCCTCAGTTGGGCATCGTGTCGTACCGCGACGGCCGTTCTTTTGTCATGGCCGATATCCCCGGTATCATAGAGGGCGCAAGCGAGGGTAAAGGCCTCGGCCTCCGCTTCCTGCGCCACATAGAGCGCAACGCCGTGCTCCTCTTCATGGTGCCTGCCGATGCCGACGACATCGCCAAGGAATACGCCGTTCTCCTCCGCGAGCTCGAGCAGTTCAACCCCCAGCTCATGGATAAGCAGCGCGTGCTCGCCGTGTCGAAGTCGGATATGCTCGATGACGAACTCCGCGAAGAAATTGCCAAGACACTGCCCGAAGGCGTGCCCTCGGTGTTCATCTCTGCCGTGACCGGCTATGGCATCGACCGCCTCAAAGACCTCCTGTGGGCCGCTATCACCGACGAGAGCAACCGCATCGACGAGATGCCCATAACCCACCGCCCCCTCGACGGGCACCACCGCGTGCGCGAGGAAGACGACTTCATATTTGAATACAAACCTACTCCCGAAGAAGAAGCCGAAGAAGCCGAAGACCTCCGCAACATTAACCCCGGTGAGTGGGGCGAGGATATCGACTGGGACGACGCCGAGTATGAAGACGACATCGACGACGAAAGCGGTGACGCATACGAAGGCAACGATGATGATGATGATGACGACGACATCGACCCCTTCATCTACGAAGCTATCAACGACGACCGCCAATGAGCACCGTTGCCGATTTCTTCAAGACCACGGCAGCCAGGCTCGACAATGCCTTGGGCGGTGACAGCGGTACTGCCGCCGCCCGCATAATCTTTGAAGACATAGCCGGTTACGACCGCAAGTTCATATTCATGAACGGCGACCGGAGCATGACCGACTTCATGGAGGCCAAAATCAACGCCGTGGTAGCCAAGGTTGAAGGCGGCGAACCCGTGCAATATGCCGTGGGCAAAGCCCGCTTCATGGGTATCGACCTCACCGTGACCCCGGCAGTGCTAATCCCCCGCCCCGAGACCGCCGGACTGGTCGACATCATCACCTCGGCCAACGCCGGGCGCAGCGACCTCCGCGTGCTCGATATCGGCACCGGCTCGGGCTGCATTGCCATAGCTCTTGCTCGCGCCCTGCCCTTTGCCCGTGTGAGCGCCATCGACCTCAGCGCCGATGCCCTCGCCGTGGCACGTGCCAATGCCAAAGACGCGGGCGTTGACATCGCTTTCTCGCAGGCCGACATCCTCACGGCAACTCCCGAGGCTGCCTCGCTCGACATTATAGTAAGCAATCCGCCCTACATCTGCCGCTCGGAAGAGAGCGACATGGACGCCCGCGTCCTCGACCACGAGCCCGCCACTGCCCTCTTCGTCCCTGACGACGACCCGCTGCGCTTCTACCGCGCTATCGCCGCCTACGCGGCAAAAGCCCTCGTGCCCGGCGGACAGCTTTACTTTGAAATAAACTCGCGCTTCCCCGCAGAGATGCGCAGCCTCCTCGAAAAGGCCGGATTCTCCGAAATAGACATACAGCGCGACTACCGCGGCAACTACCGCTACGCCATAGCAAAGCTATGATACGCAAGCCAAAAGCACCCATGAAACCCGAGGCCGCACTCATACGCCTCGAAGAACTGTGCGTGCGCTCGGAGCAATGCACTGCCGAGTGCCGCAAACGCCTTGCCAACTGGAAGATAGCGCCCGACGACGCCGAGAGCATAATAAACTCGCTACGCTCACGCCGCTTTATCGACGACGCCCGCTACGCCGCCGCATTCGTCCGCGACAAATACCGTTTTGCCCGCTGGGGGCGCCGACGCATAGTGCTCGAACTCAAGCGAAAACGCATCTCCGACGACATCATAGAAGATGCCCTCACCGAAATCGACGCCGACGAATACAGCGAAATCCTCCGGCGCCTGCTCGCCACCAAAAGAGCCCACATGGAGCGCCCCCTCTCCTACGAAGACCGCAGCGCCCTATACCGCTATGCCCTCATGCGCGGCTACGAATCCTCGCTTATTGCAAAAGTTCTTACAACTGGCGTCCGGCAGGACGCAGATTAACCCGTAAGCCCGCAAGCCGTAGCTTGCGGAGGCGTGCGGGGGTAGTGTGGCGGCGTGCGGGGATAGAAACAACACTCAGGAAAGCGTCCGGCAGGACGCCGATTAATCCAGTAACCCCGTACGCCGAAGCTTGCGGAGGCGTGCGGGGGTAGTCATGCCACTCGCTATGGCGTCCGCATGGACGCCGATTATAATTGTAAGGCGCTGATTCTCATCTTAATCGGCGTCCATACGGACGCCACTCGTGTGGGCACGGCTATCCCCGCACGCCTACGCCTGCGGCTTCGGCGTACGGGGTTACTGGATTAATCGTCGTCCTACCGGACGAGCTGATACCTCATTTTCTAAAATCCGAATACTTAATTGAACCAATACTCCATGCGACTGTCGAGGAGTATCCGGAGCTCTGAGATTGATTTCTCTATCGTAGCTTTTTGCGCCTCTATGGCCTCAACCTTGGCTGCAAATCCCTCTTGATATACACAAGGATAGCAGCTGTTGCCACCACGCTGAGAGCCGTTAGCCACCACGGCCAGAGCTCGGGGGTGTCGGTGATGTCGGCTGCGCCGGAGCGCGCCTGGTGCCAGGCGATGATAACGTACATGGTGTTGTTGAGCACATGCGCGGTGACGGGTACCCATATGTTTGAGGTCCAAAGCAGGAGATAGCCGAAGTAGGCGCCGAGGAGCAGGCGAGGTACGAAGCCGAAGAGCTGGAAGTGCATGGCCGAGAAGGCTATTGCCACGAGCCATACGGCAAGGTGGCGGTTGACGCCGCCCGTTACGAGGAGGCGCTGGAAGCAGCCGCGGAAAAGGAGCTCTTCAGAGAAGCCTGCAAAAAGCCCGACGATGAGAATATTAACAATCAGTGCGGGCACCGAGGTATCGGCAAGGAGAAGCTTCATGGCTCCGGCCGCCTGCTCCTCCATTTGGCGGGCACTGTCGGCAAAAGCCTGCATTGACTCCGGGAAGGTCCAGTTATAGTTCCAGTAAATAATGGCCTCAAGCGCGGGTATCGACACCACCGCAGCCACCACTACCGCCGCTAATGTCAGCGGATTAACCGATGTGCGTATGCACAGAAGCTCGGCGGGGCGGCGTGTGACGATGAGTGCTGTTACGACGGCGGGGATTATAAATGCGAGCACATCCTGCAGCACCGCACTTATGCGCATGGCACCTGCGGGATTGCCACCGAGAAGGCGGCCGATGACATATGATGCGGCCATGGTGAGCACGAAGCACACAAGGAATATGCACAGAAGCAAGAGGAGGCGCTTGCCTAAGGAGAGCACGAGGTCAGTTTTTTTCATCATTTCAGTTTGATATAAAAAGAATCGACGAGACTGCGGTAGCTGGCGGAGATAGAGCCATCGGGCTCGCGTAGCGCGAGAGTTTCGACCGAGGCAGTGCCGTCGGCTTTACCGAAGTCGAAGAGGAGGCGCGTCACGGGCTTACGGGGTGAGGTCTGCACCCGCAGGAGGCGTCTCAGTTTGAGGCTTGCCATTTCGGCCTCGAAGATAATTTCCTGCTCAAATTCGGCAGGACTCACCAGCCCGAGGTGGCCGTCGGTGACAAGGCACTGAGCACCTTTGCGGAGGAGCGAGGCATAGCTGAGCCCCTGCTGATGACGGGCAGCAGCCCGTGCGGCATCGGCTGCAATAGCTCCGTTGGTGAAATAAGGCGGATTGGATATGATGAGGTCGAGGGGCGACGACGGTGTCCAAAGGCTGAAATCTCCTTCGACAAGGGTAAGCCGCGCAGTCCACGGCGAAGCCTCAAAATTGAGGCGCGAAGCCTCGGCTGCCCCGGCATCAATCTCTATCGCCGTTACGGCAGCCTGCGGGCAGCACTGCGCGGCAATGAGGGCCAGCACACCCGAGCCTGCGCCAATGTCGGCCACGGAGCGCGCCGAGGCATAGGGCTCGAAGAACCATGCGCCGAGGAGCACGCTGTCGGAGCAGATTTTCATGCCGCAGCCGCTGTCGTCAACAGAGAATTGCTTGAAGTCGAATCGGGTCATGGCAGGGTCAGTCGAGGAGTGTTGTGCTCGCTTCGGGCACATCGATATTATGGGCATCGAAAATGGCGCGTGCGCTGCCCAAAAACTCGCGTGCGCGCGACTGCCACGCCGGAGCCTTCACGCTGTCGGCCTCAAGGACTTTGAAATTCGCGCCGCCCGATGCAGGCACGGTGAACAGCAGGCGATAGTCGGCCCGCTTCACCACCGGCTTCTTATCGTCGCCGCGGAAAAGCTTGACATGCACCATGGCGCCGCCGCGGGTATCGCGCGTCTTCATGTTCGACACAAAGTTGCCGAGCGAATACACCAGAAACACCTTTTTATCAGGAAAATAGCGGTTAGGCCTGAACTCCATGGGCTGAATCACATGCGGATGCGCCCCGATAATCATATCCACGCCGAGCGCCTCAAGGAAGTCGGCAAGGTGGCGCTGCGAGGCGTTGGGCAGAAGTTTATATTCATCGCCCCAGTGCACGCACACGCACATGAGTTCGGCACCGGCGGCACGTGTGGCCTCGACGTCGGCTTTTATACGCGCGCGGTCGATATAATCAACCACCACGCCTTCGCGGGGCGATATACCGTTGGTGCCGTAGGTATAATTCAGAAATCCCACTTTAAAGCCGTTGATATTCATCACCTTCGGCAAAGCTCTGACTCGCGCTGTATCGGCGGCGTAAGTGCCGATATGGTCGAGGCCGCGGCTGTCGAGCACGTCTATAGTTGAGCGCAACCCACGCGGTCCGCGGTCGAGGGTGTGGTTGTTGGCCGTGAGGAACATGTCGAAACCGGCGTCGGCGAGGGCGTCGACAAAAGCCTCCGGGGCATTGAAGCAGGGATAGCCGGTGTGCGGCCGAGGGCCTACCGGCGTCTCAAGATTCACCACGGCATAGTCGGCAACCGACACAATAGGCTCTATTGCATCGAAATAGCCCGTGTAGTCGTAGCCGCCGTCGCGGGCAGCAGCATCGAGCTGCGCCTTATGCTGCATGGCATCGCCCACGAACACGAGGTCGGCCTCGTCGTAACCGGCGACGAGCGACACAAGCGAAGTGAAGAGAGCGATGAGCCAAGCCGAGGTCATCGGCACGACTTATTTTCTGTTTTTTGCCGCCTGCAGGGTGTTGAGCATGAGCGACACTATAGTCATGGGGCCCACGCCGCCGGGCACGGGGGTAATGGCGGAGCACTTGGGAGCTACGGCCTCGAAGTCGACATCGCCGCTGAGGCGGAACCCGCTCTTGCGCGAGGCGTCGGGCACGCGTGTGGTGCCCACGTCGACAATTACGGCGCCGTCCTTAACCATATCGGCGGTGACGAAAGCCGGGCGGCCGAGGGCGGCCACGAGAATGTCGGCGTCGCGGGTCTCGGCGGGGAGGTCGGGAGTGGCGCTGTGGCACACGGTGACAGTGGCGTCGGCCTGCGGGCCTTTCTGCATGAGCATGGCAGCCAAGGGTTTGCCCACAATATTGCTGCGACCTACAATCACCACCTTCTTACCGGCGGTGCTTATGCCGTGGCGGCGAAGGAGCTCAACGATACCGGCAGGGGTAGCGCTGTGGAAGCACGGGAGGCCAACCGAAGCCTTGCCCACGTTCACGGGGTGGAAGCCGTCGACGTCCTTGGCCGGGTCGATAGCCTCGATCACGGCCTGCTCATCGATGTGCTTGGGGAGGGGGAGCTGCACAATGAAACCGTCGACCTCGGGGTCGGCGTTGAGGCGTGCAATCTCCTTCATGAGCACCTCGGGGTCGAGGGGCTCCTCGGGCGTACTCTCGAAGCGGATAAGCGACGAGCGGAAGCCGCACTCGGCGCAGGCTTTCACCTTGTTTGCCACATAGGTTTCGCTACCTCCGTCGTGCCCCACAAGAATTGCGGCGAGGTGCGGCGCGCGCTTACCGTCGGCTACCATTTGAGCCACTTCAGCGGCAATTTCGGCCTTTATAGCAGCGGCCGTCGCTTTTCCGTCGATGAGTTGCATATATTAAGCTTATAAGATTATTAATCAAGAATTAGCGTCGGCGTGCGGCAGCCTTTGCCTGGCGCATCTGGCGCATCATCTGAGCGGGGTTCGAGCCCATGTTGCTCACGGTGTGCATCATCTTGCGAATCTGGTCGAACTGCTTCAGGAGGCGGTTCACATCCTGAATTTTTGTACCCGAGCCGTCGGCGATGCGCTTTACGCGTGTGCCGCGGATAACATCGGGGTGCTCGCGCTCGTAGGGGGTCATCGACATTATAATCGCCTCTATACCCTTGAAGGCGTCGTTGTCGATGTCAACGTCTTTAATTGCCTTGCCCACACCGGGAATCATTGCAGCCAGGTCTTTGATGTTACCCATCTTCTTGATCTGGTTGATCTGCTTGAGGAAGTCGGTGAAGGTAAACTGATTCTTGCGGAGTTTCTTGGCAAGCTCCTCGGCTTCTTTCTCGTCGTACTGTGCCTGAGCTTTCTCAACGAGCGAAACTATGTCGCCCATACCGAGGATACGGTCGGCCATACGTGCGGGATAGAAAACGTCGATGCCGTCGAGGCTCTCGCCCGTACCCACAAACTTGATAGGCTTGTCGACAACGCTGCGTATCGAGAGCGCCGCACCGCCGCGGGTGTCACCGTCGAGCTTGGTGAGTACAACGCCGCCGAAGTCGAGGCGCTCGTTGAAGGTCTTGGCGGTGTTCACGGCGTCCTGGCCGGTCATTGCATCGACCACGAAGAGGATTTCGCCGGGGTTTATGGCATTTTTTATAGCCTCGATCTCGTCCATCATCTGCTCGTCGACAGCCAGACGGCCTGCGGTATCGACAATCACGAGGTCGTAAGCGTGAGCCTTGGCATAATCGACACCTCGGCGGGCGATGCCCACGGGGTCTTTTACGCCGTCTTCGGTATATACGTCAACGCCAATCGACTCGGCGAGCACCTTCAGCTGGTCGATAGCTGCGGGGCGGTAAACGTCGCCGGCGATGAGCAGGGGGCGGTAGTGTTTCTCGGCCTTGAGTTTCTTGGCGAGCTTGCCGGTGAAGGTGGTTTTACCCGAACCCTGCAGACCCGACATGAGAATTATTGCGGGTTTGCCTGTGAGGGTGAGAGGTGTGGCATCGCCGCCCATGAGCGAGGCGAGCTCGTCGTGCACGATTTTCACCATAAGCTCGCCCGGCTTGATGGCGTTTATCACGTTCTGGCCGAGGGCTTTCTGCTTAACGGTGTCGGTAAACGATTTGGCTACCTTATAGTTAACGTCGGCGTCGATAAGAGCTCGGCGCACGTCTTTGAGCGTTTCTGCAACGTTTATTTCGGTGATGCGTCCCTGTCCTTTGAGGAGCTTGAAACTTCGCTCAAGGCGGTCGCTGAGTTTTTCAAACATGGCTATTTAATGATTTTGTTAGTGGCCGTGTCAGGGAAAATGACCGTAGGCTTGAAGGAGCGTGCTTCATCGGGAGTCATTGAAGCATAGCTCATTATAATAACTATATCGCCGGGCTGCACGAGTCGTGCGGCAGCGCCGTTGAGGCATATTGTGCCCTCGCCGCGGGGGCCGGCAATGGTGTAGGTGTCGAGGCGGGCACCGTTGTTGTTGTTAACGATGTACACCCGCTCTCCGGGGAGGATATTGGCTGCGTCGAGGAGGTCTTCGTCGATTGTGATGCTGCCTATATAGTCGAGCCGCGCTTCTGTTACTGTCACGCGGTGGATTTTCGATTTAAGAACCTGTATAAACATCTCCGTTCAATATCTTATGTTGTCGATAAGGCGCACACCGCCGCAGAACACTGTCACGCAGCCTGCCGCGCCGAGCTCGCCGGCGTCTTCCCAGCGGCTTATAGGCTGCATGGTGGCGGCGTCGACAATCTGATAGTACTCAGCTTCGAGGCCTTCGACGTCGTTGATAGCATCGAGAGTGGCCTGCTGCACCTCGGCGGCCTGCTTACCGGCAGCCTTGAGGTCGCGCGAGAGCTCGAGAATATAATGTATCTTGGGAGCAATGGCGCGGGCTTCGGGCGAGAGGCGCACGTTGCGCGACGAAAGGGCAAGACCGTCGGCCTCACGCACTATGGGGCACGGAACTATCTCGAGGTCAAAGCCTTCGAGCTCCACCATACGGCGGATAACGGCAATCTGCTGGAAGTCTTTCTCGCCGAAATAGGCGCGGGTGGGCTTTGTGAGGGCAAAGAGCTTGCTCACTATCTGGGCAACGCCGTTGAAGTGACCCGGACGCATGGCGCCTTCCATGACTTCGGCCACAGGACCGAGGTCGAAAACACGGGTGTCGGGCTCGGGGTACACCTCTTCTACCGAGGGGATGAAGGCATAGTCAACGCCACAGGCCTCGAGCATGGCGGCATCGGCCTCCTCGGTGCGCGGGTATGTGCGGAGGTCGTCGGGGTTATTGAACTGAGTGGGATTGACAAAAACGCTGACTATTACGACATCGTTTTCCTTGCGGGCACGCTCTACGAGCGAGCGGTGGCCGGCATGGAGCGCTCCCATTGTTGGAACCAGTCCTATAGAGCGCCCTTGGCGGCGTGCGTCGTCGACCACGTCGGCGAGGCGCTGTTTAGTGCGGATAATTTCCATTTATATTCTGTTTCAGACCAATGGTCTATAAAATTTCGGCTGCAAAATTACGCAATAATACTCACATTGCAAAATTTCACTTTATGCCCCTTGCGTTGAGTGCGGCATGGTAGCGGGCGGCATTGATGCGGTGCTCGGCATAGGTGCGGGCAAAGACGTGGTAGCCCGAGAAATCGGGCGAGGCGCACATAAAGTAATATTCGTGCGGCTTTGAGGTGAGCACCGAGTCGATAGTGGCGGCCTCGGGGATGCGTATCGGGCCCGGGGGCAAGCCCACAAAGCGGTAGGTGTTGTAGGGCGACTCGTACTTTGTCTGGTGCAGGTTCACGCGGCGCAGGGCAAAGTTGCGCATGGCGAATTTCACCGTAGGGTCGGCCTGCAGGCGCAGGTCGTCGTACACGCGGTTTAGGTAGAGGCGCGCCACCTTGCCATACTCGGCAGCGCGGTTCGATTCCTCTTCAACTATTGAGGCTACTATTATGACATCGACAGGCGAGAGGCGGAGGCTGTCGGCAAGGGCGAGGCGCTCGGGAGTCCAGAAGCCTTGGGCGTGTGCGTTGAGTTTGGTAACCACTTCTTCGGGGCTTGCCGTCCAGTAGAACTCATACGTGTCGGGCAGGAAACCGGCCTGCCACTGCTCGTAGGTGTAGAATCGGCTCGAGAGAACCGAGTCGGTGGCGGCGATAAAGTCTGCGGAGTCGAGTTCGAGCGTGCGCCCCACTTTTCCGGCGAGTTCTTCCACGAAGCGAAGATTATTGAATGTAAGCTTGACGGGTGTCTGCCGCCCTTTGGCAATGCGGCGTGCCACTTCGAGGGCATTGTCGCCGGGGTTCACGAGGTATGAGCCGTGCGAGCCCTCGGGAGTTCCGCCCTGCCACGACCACAAAGTGGCCACTTTCGAGCCGAAGCTCTTGCCGAGGGCGTCTTTAAAAATGTCGTCGGCCTCGGCGACCGATGTCCCGGCGGGAATCTCCACACGCACAGGCTCGTAGTCGTAGGCGTCGAAGATGTAGAATTTACAGAAAAGCAATCCCGCGATAATGAGTGCCGCGATTGCTGAAATGATTATTATGCCGGTGCGTTTCATCTGATGTCTGTAAACTGAAGAGTTATTTTTCTATTATATCGCGCAAAGAGCGCTCGTCGCCTCGCTTCATGGCAGGAGTCTCACCGTCTTCACGGTTGGTGATATATATGTCGTAATATGCAAGGAGCAAAGTGGTGAGGGGCAGCGCTATAATCAGCCCGATAAAGCCCAAGAGGGTGCCCCATATCGAGAGCGAGAGGAGTATGATAGCGGGGTTGAGACCCATGGCCTTGCCCATGATTTTAGGGGTGAGGAAGAAATCCTGTATGCACTGCACCACGATATACACCGCCATGGCTGCCAGCCACATGTGCCAGAAGCTCACAGAGCCGTCGACAGAGCACACCAGGCAGAGCAAAGTGGTTGGTATCAGCGATATGAGCTGGAGATAGGGCACGAGGTTGAGCACCCCTATGAAGAGCCCGAGCACTATGGCCATGGGCAGCCCGATAATCGAGAAACCGATGCAGAAGAGTATGCCCACAATGAGCGCCACAAGTGCCTGGCCTCGGAAGTAGTGGTTCATCGAGTCTTTCACATCTTTGGTGATGCGGAAGGTCACGGCCCGGTATTTGGGGGGCACCATGCGTTTGAAGCCCGCAAGGAGCCGCTCATAGTCTATCATGATGAACACCACGTAGAGAAGCACCACAAACCAGCTGAAAATGCCCAGCACGAAGTTATAGCCACCGGCGACGAACGACCATGCGGCGTCGATTATCGTGTTGATATCCTGACGGGTGAGATGCTTGGAGATAGTCTCGAAGTCGATGTTATGGCGCAGATAGTCGTGCAGAGATGCGGGTATGAAAGGAATCTGAGAACCCGACTCCGAGTAGTTGCGCACGAAGTCGGCCACCTGGTGCATCTCGGCAAAAAGCGAGGGCACCACAAAGATTGAGATTGCCGTGAGCAGAAGCACGCACTCAAAGAGAGTCATCGTAATAGGCAGCCAACGGCGCTTCACACGCAGCAGAGCCTTGTTATATTGCACAAAAGGCTCTAAAAGATAGGCTATAAGCCATGCCACAAGAAAGGGCAGAAGCACCGATTTGAGCAAGCCTATGAGCCATACGCCCACGGCAACGGCAGCCACTGTGATGAGGAGCCTCACCACACGGTCGAAGGTAAAGGGACGCGAAAATGAGCCGTTATCCATTGCAGGGCTTGGTATGTGTACACATTTTATTATGCAAAGGTAACCATTTTTCAGGATATATTTAGTAACTTTGCAGAAAAATTCGACGATATAATGGCCGAACCGACACTGCTTGAGCGCCTCGACGGCATAGAGGCGCGTTTTGAAGAAATATCCACTCTCATCACCGACCCTGCGGTGATAGCCGACATGAAGCGCTACGTGCGCCTCTCCAAAGAATACAAAGACCTCGAAAAGCTCACGGCTCTCACTCGCCGCTACCGCTCACTTACCGACGATATTGCCGACGCACGCACGATTCTCGACAGCGAGAGCGACCCCGAAATGCGCGATATGGCAAAGGAGCAGCTCGAAGCGGCCACCGAGGCCCTGCCCGCTCTTGAAGAGGAAATCAAGATTCAGCTCATACCCGCCGACCCCGAGGACTCCAAGAACGCTATCCTCGAAATACGCGGCGGAACGGGCGGCGACGAGGCCGCGATATTTGCCGGCGACCTCTGCAAGATGTATATGAAATACTGCGAGAGCCGCGGCTGGAACATGGCAATCACCTCGGCAAGCGAGGGCGCCGCCGGCGGCTTCAAGGAGGTGGTGCTGTCGGTGACCGGCGACGGCGTGTACGGTATTCTCAAATACGAGAGCGGCGTACACCGCGTGCAGCGAGTACCCGCTACCGAGACGCAGGGCCGCGTGCACACCTCGGCCGCCACTGTGGCCGTGCTCCCCGAGGCCGAGCCCTTCGATGTGGAGATTAACGAGGGCGAGATAAAGTGGGATACCTTCCGCTCGGGCGGTGCAGGTGGCCAGAACGTGAACAAGGTGGAGTCGGGCGTGCGTCTGCGCTACATCTGGAAGAACCCCAACACCGGCGTGGCCGAAGAAATTCTTATCGAGTGTACCGAGACGCGCGACCAGCCCAAGAACAAGGAGCGCGCTCTGAGCCGACTCCGCACTTTTATCTACGACAAAGAGCACCAGAAGTATATCGACGACATCGCTTCGCGACGCAAGACCCTTGTGAGCACCGGCGACCGCTCGGCAAAAATCCGCACCTACAACTATCCCCAGGGGCGAATCACCGACCACCGCATAAACTACACTATATATAACCTCCAGGCCTTTGTCGACGGCGACATACAAGATGTGATCGACCACCTCATAATTGCAGAGAACGCCGAGAAACTCAAGGCTGCCGAAATGTAAAATCAATAAACCGAACGATATGAAACGCAACGAATTAGTCGACAATATTTTCAACAAGGGCAGCTTCCTCTGCGTAGGCCTTGACACCGATATAAAGAAAATCCCCGCCTGCATCGAAGGCACCGACGGCGAGCGTGTGCTTGCCTTCAACAAGGCTATAATCGACGCCACTGCACCCTACTGCGTGGCCTACAAGCCCAACACCGCTTTCTATGAGAGCCTCGGTGCCGAGGGCTGGACTGCCCTTGAGGAAACCGTGCGATATATCCGAGAGAAATATCCCGACCAGTTCATAATAGCCGACGCCAAGCGCGGCGACATAGGCAACACCGCCTCGCTCTACGCACGCGCCTTCTTCGAGAAAATGGACGTTGACGCCGTGACTCTCGCTCCCTACATGGGCGAGGACTCTGTGAAGCCTTTCCTTGCCTACGAAGGCAAGTGGAGCATTATTCTCGCCCTTACCTCCAACCCCTCGGCCACCGACTTCGAGACCGTGGCCGACGCCAAGGGCGCACCACTCTACGAGCGCGTTATACGCCGCTCACGTCACTGGGGCTCGCCCGTCGATACCATGTATGTGGTGGGCGCCACACGTGCCGAGAGCCTCGCCGACATCCGCAAATCGGCTCCCCGCCACTTCCTGCTCGTGCCCGGAGTGGGCTCGCAGGGCGGAAGCCTCGAAGAGGTAGCAAAATACGGCATGATTGACGAATGCGGCCTCCTCGTCAACAGCTCACGCGCCATAATCTACGCCTCAAAAGAAGCCGACTTCGCCGAGGCCGCAGGCAAAGCTGCCGCCGAGCTCGCCGCGCAGATGAAAACCTTGCTCCCCTGCTGATGGCCAACTTACTGAGCGTAGAGTCTCTCACCAAGAGTTACGGCGACCGTCTGCTCTTCGGCGACGTCACCTTCGGCGTGGTCGAAGGCGATAAAATCGGTATCGTTGCGCGCAACGGCACGGGCAAGAGCACACTCCTCTCGATTCTCGCCGGCGCTGAAGCCGCCGACAGCGGCAGTGTGGTGTGGCGCAACGGTCTGCGAGTGGGCTATCTGCCGCAGGACCCTGTATTTGCGCCCGGAGCGTCGGTGCTCGACGCCGCGCTCGACAACGACGACCCCGTGGCCGCCGCTGTCAAGGAGTACACCCTGAACATTGCCTCGGGCGACACCGCCCGCAGCCAGGAGGCAGTTCACAACATGGATATGCTCTCGGCTTGGGATTACGAGGACCGTCTGCGCCAGCTGCTCACACGCCTCGGCTTGCCCGACATGGGTGCCCAGGTGAGTCGTCTGAGCGGCGGCCAGCGCAAACGCCTCGCCATTGCCCGCACCATAATGAGCGAACCTGAGTTCCTGATTCTCGACGAGCCCACCAACCACCTCGACATCACCACCATAGAGTGGCTCGAGGGCTACCTGCGACGCTCCCGCGCCACATTGCTCATGGTGACTCACGACCGCTACTTCCTTGACCGCGTGTGCTCCAAGATTATAGAAATGGACCACGAGAGCATTTTTGAGGTAGAGGGCAATTACGACAT
Source organism: uncultured Porphyromonadaceae bacterium (assembly GCA_947573485.1). Lineage (GTDB taxonomy): Bacteria > Bacteroidota > Bacteroidia > Bacteroidales > Muribaculaceae > CAG-873. Next base: position 18,325 of record CANPGB010000036.1, read on the forward strand.
GTACCTCCGCCGCCGAGCCGAGCGCATCGAGGCCATGGCTGCCGATGTGGCAAGAGCCCGCAACACCCTGCGTCGTGAGCAGGAGTGGATGAGCCGCCAGCCCCAGGCTCGTGCAGGTAAGGCAAAGTTCCGCATCGACAATTTCTACGACCTCAAGGAACGTGCCCGCGGCATGCGTCAGGAGAAAAACGTGAAACTCGATGCAGCGAGCTCGCGCATAGGCTCAAAGATTTTCGAAGCAGAAGGTATCTGCAAACGCTTCGGCGACAAGATTATTCTCGACGACTTCACCTATACTTTCGCTCCCGGCGACAAGCTCGGCATCGTGGGTGTGAACGGCGTGGGTAAATCAACGTTCATAAAGCTCCTGCAAGGCCTTATCCCTGCCGATGCGGGCGTGTGGAACGTGGGCGAGACGGTGCGATTCGGCTATTACAGCCAGGACGGCATCTCTTTTGACGAGAACAAACGCGTGGTCGACGCCGTAAGCGAGATCGCCGACGACATCGACCTCGGCGAAGGTCAGCGCATTGCACCAATGCAATATCTGCAACGCTTCCTGTTCTCGCCTGCCGACCAGCAGAAATACATCTACACCCTCAGCGGTGGAGAGCGTTGCCGTCTGCACCTGGCCACGGTGCTCATGCGTCAGCCCAATTTCCTTATCCTCGACGAGCCCACAAACGACCTCGACATAATAACCCTCGGTATCCTTGAGGAATATCTTGCCAACTTCAAGGGTTGCGTGATAGTTATCAGCCACGACCGTTACTTCCTCGACAACATCGTTGACCATATTTTTGTAATGGAAGGCAACGGCGTAATCAAGGATTTCCCCGGCAACTACTCCGACTACCGCAGTTTTATCGACTCGCAGCCTAAGGAGAACGAGAAGAGCGCGCCTGCTGCGGCGGCGAAGCCCAGGCGTGAGACGGCCACCCGTCCGGCCAAGATGTCGTTTAAAGAAAAACGTGAGTTTGAGGCGCTTACAGCCGAGATTGAGGCATTGAACGCCGAGAAAGCGGCTCTTGAGGCTTTCTTTGCATCGGGCGAGAGCTCGTCGGGCGACGATTTCAACGCCAAATCGCAGCGCTACGCCGAGCTTGGCGATATTATCGACGAAAAGGAGCTGCGCTGGCTCGAACTTTCTGAAAAAGAATGAAAAAACTCGTGCTCGCTCTCCTGTGCGCCTGCCCGGTGCTCATGGCCAACGCCGCCGAGGCTGCCGCCGACTCGGCGCGCCGCGAGCACACACTGCGCCCGCTCGAGGTTATGGGCCTGAAGCTCAACCCACGAGGTGCGGCGGCTGTGGAGGCCGTAACAGAAATAAGCGGCGCCGAAGCCCGCAGGCTCGGCATCGACGCTGCCAAAGGCGTAAGCATGGTGGCGCCAAACTTCTACATGCCCGACTACGGCTCGCGCATGACCTCCTCTATCTACGTGCGCGGCCTCGGTGCCCGCATCGACCAGCCCGTGGTGGGGCTTACGGTGGATAACATTCCCTACCTCAACAAAGACAGCTACGATTTCGACCTTGCCGACATCGAGCATATCGAGGTGCTGCGAGGGGCACAGGCCGTGCTTAACGGCCGCAATACCATGGGCGGTCAGATAAATATCCGCACCCTCTCGCCCCTGCGCGCCAAGGGACTCAGGCTCGCCGCCGAATATGGCTCAGGCAACACCGTGGCCGCAAGCGCGGCCTATTACGGGCGCCCGGGCGAGAACTTAGGCCTGAGTCTTGCCGCACAGTACCGCCACACCGACGGCTTCTTCCGCAACGCTTACACGGGCGAGCGCCTCGACACCGAAAACTCGGGCTCGCTGCGCTGGAAGACGGCCTGGCAACCGGCTCCGCGCCTGTCGTTGTCGAACACCGCTGTGCTCGGCATCACTCGTCAGGGCGGCTATCCCTACGCATCACTCACCACTGGGGAGATTGCCTATAATGACACCTGCAGCTACCGTCGCACCAATTTCGCCGACGGCCTCACGGTGGCCTGGGCAGGCAAGCGCGTGGTGGTGACTTCGGTAACTTCTGTGCAGTACCTCGACGACTGCATGCGCCTCGACCAGGATTTCCTGGCCGCCGACTACTTCACACTGACTCAGGACCGCCGGGAGTGGACCTTCACCGAGGACCTCTTCACCCGAGGTGCACGCGGAGCGTATTCGTGGCTCGGCGGCGCCTTCGGATTCTATAAGTCAACCTCAATGTCGGCGCCCGTAAACTTCAAGGATACCGGCATTGCGAAGCTCATAGAGCAGCACCGCAACGAGATGAACCCGCAGTACCCTATCCGCTGGGACAGCCGGAATTTCACCCTCGGGAGCGATTTCTCGCTCGCTAACGGGGGCTTTGCACTCTATCACGAGAGCACCTATACTGCCGGGGCATGGAACTTCGAGGCCGGGCTCCGCCTCGACATCGAGCGCACTTCGCTGAGCTACAACAGTCACACTTCCACGGGCTACACCACCATGGAAGTGCTCCCCGATGGCTCGGAGATTCCATATGCGCACCGCGACATAGAGATTGCCGACGGAGGCGAACTCGCCCACACTTACATAGAAGTGCTGCCGAAATTCACCGTGTCGTACGAGAGCGGGCGCCTAAAGCCATATTTCACATTCTCTAAAGGCTACAAAGCCGGCGGCTATAACACTCAGATGTTCAGCGATGTGCTCCAGCAACGGCTTATGGCAGAAATGGGCATGAGCGCTCTCTACAAACTCGAAGATATAGTGGCCTACGAGCCCGAACGAAGCTTCAACTACGAGCTTGGCCTCCACTCCCGTCTCCTGCCCGAAGCAAATCTCAGCCTCGACGCGGCCCTTTTCTATATCGACTGCCGCAACCAGCAGCTCACAACCTTCCCCGCAGGCACAACCACAGGCCGCATAATGACAAACGCAGGCCGCACTCGCAGCTTCGGTGCCGAGCTCACCGCTGATTGGCAGGCTACAGCCGACCTCGGCGTGAACGTTTCTTACGGCTACACCAACGCCACTTTCCGCCGCTATAACGACGGGCGCGCCGACTATCGCGGCAAGCAGGTGCCCTACGCCCCCTCGCACACCCTCTTCGGAGAACTCCATTACCGCGCCACGCCTCTGACGTTCAAAGGTATAACACCCTCGGTGACAGCTACAGCCCGTTGTGCAGGTAAAATTTACTGGAACGAGGCCAACACCGCATCGCAACCCTTCTACTGCCTCCCCGGCCTGAGCCTCGCCTTCGAGGCCTCGGCATGGACGCTCCGCCTCTGGGTCACCAACCTCACCGACACCCGCTACGACACTTTCTACTTCCTCTCAATGGGCAACGAATTTGTGCAGCACGGTGCCCCTCGCCGCTTCGGTCTGAGCCTGAGAGTGAGGCTGTAGCACAGGTGAGGGGTGTCTGAAATCAATTATTGTGACAAGCCCCCGCTCGATAATCGTGAATTTTTGCGTAACTTTGCACTCACAAACAACTGCATAATGGAATATTCGCTCGACCACCTCGGCTCCATAGCCGACAGGCACATAGCCTCGCTCCACTACCCTACTCTTGCTCCGGGTCTGTTTGAACCTGTGAAATATACTTTCACCACCGGCGGCAAGCGCCTCAGGCCGGCATTGTGTATGGCCGTCTACGCGGCTCTCTCGGGGAAGGCTCCCGAAGAAATTGTAAGTCAGGCCTCGGCGGTTGAGATGTTCCATAATTTCACTCTTCTTCACGACGATGTAATGGACCGTGCCGAAGTGCGCCGAGGGCTGCCCACGGTGCATGTTAAGTGGAACACCGCCACGGCCATTCTCTCGGGCGACGCTATGCTCTCCCTCGCCTATGAGATGCTCGCCGACGGTGCCGCCGACCGTTTTGCACGCCTCTTTGCCATATTCAGCAAAACGGCTATGGAAGTGTATGAGGGTCAGCAGCTCGACATGGAATTTGAGAGCCGCGACGACGTCAGCGTCGACGAATACATGCAGATGATAGCGCTCAAGACTTCGGTGCTCATCGGCTGCGCCTGCAGCCTAGGCGCCGAAATGGCAGGAGCGGCCACCGACATCGCCGCTAAATTTTATGAATACGGCTTGAAATTCGGCCTCGCTTTCCAGATGCGCGACGACTGGCTCGATACTTTCGGCGACCCCGCCGTTTTCGGTAAAGGAATAGGCGGCGACATCCTCTGCGACAAAAAGACATGGCTACGCACAATGGCCACAGCCGCAGCCCCCGCCGAAGTGTCTGCCATTAGCGGCGAAAAGCTCGCTCCCGCAGCGAAGATAGAGGCTATGACGACTCTCTACCGCAAACTCGGCCTCGACAAGGCCTGCGATGAGGCCGCCCGCGCCTACAGCAATGAGGCTATCGCCGCACTCGAAGGAGTGACGATGCCTGATGAAGCACGAGAATTTTTCGGGAATCTGGCAATTAAAGCTGCCACACGCGACAAATGATAGACACCCACACCCATATCTACGGCCCCGAGTTTAACATCGAAGGGCAAGCCGAGGACTCCTTTCAGGGTCAGTGCGACGCCGTAGACCGCGCCGTAGCGGCAGGGGTAGATATGATGATGCTCGCCAATGTCGACCGCGACAGCATCGCACCCATACGTCGGCTGCATGAACTCCGACCCGCCAATACCATGATTTCAATGGGGCTACACCCTACCGAAGTCAAGGAAAACTGGCGCGAGGAGCTCGCTTACATCACTTCTTTGATAGACAAGACCCCCGCAGCCTACAAGGCTATTGGCGAGATTGGCATTGACCTCTACTGGTCAACCGACATGCTCGACGCTCAGATGCAGGCTTTCGACCGGCAGGTTGCAAAGGCCGCTTCGCTTGGGCTGCCAATACTTATACATTGCCGCGAAGCCCTGCCTCAGACCCTCGAAGTGCTCGAAGGACACAAGGGCGTAAGAGCCGTATTCCACAGTTTCGGAGGCTCGGAGGCCGATGTCGATGCCATACGCCGCCGTGGCGACTTCTTTTTCGGCATCAACGGCATTGTCACCTTCAAGAACTCAGGTCTTAAAAAAGTACTCCCGCACATCGGGCTCGAGCGCATTGTAACCGAGACCGATGCCCCCTACCTCGCACCCGTGCCTCACCGCGGCAAGCGCAACGAAACGGCTCTGATGCCTCTTGTATGCGACGCTATCGCCGACGGCCTCAACGCCGATATAGCGGCTGTGAGGGAGGCCACGACTCAGAACGCAAAATCTTTACTAAATATCCCATAAACCAACTTACCCCTTTTTTGACATGGCAAAAATAGGTTCTGTAGCAACTTCGGTCGGACGCAAGGCACTGCTCCTGGGCAGCGGCGAGCTCGGCAAAGAGGTTGCCATCGAGCTCCAGCGCCTCGGCGTGGAAGTTATCGCTTGCGACAAGTATCCCAACGCTCCTGCTATGCAGGTGGCTCACCGCTCCTATGTGTTCGACATGCTCGACGGAGAAAAGCTGCGCGAGATTGTGCACCTCGAGAAACCCGACCACATAATCCCTGAGATTGAGGCTATTGCCACTCCCATGCTGGTGGAACTTGAAAAAGAAGGTTTCAACGTTACCCCCACAGCCCGCGCCGCTTACCTCACCATGAACCGCGAGGGCATACGCCGCCTCGCAGCTGAAGAGCTCGGACTGCCGACATCGCCCTACCGTTTCGCCTCGACTTTCGAGGAATTCAAAGCGGCAATCGACGAAATAGGCTTGCCCGTTGTCGTAAAACCGGTAATGAGCTCGTCGGGCCACGGACAGTCGACCGTGCGCAAAGAGTCGGAAATTGAAGAGGCCTGGCGCGAAGCTCAGGAAGGCGGACGCGCAGGTGCCGGCCGCGTTATCGTGGAAGGGTTCGTAGACTTCGACTATGAAATCACACTCCTCACCGTACGCAGCATCTCAGGCACGGTATTCTGCCCCCCTGTTGGGCACATCCAGGTCAACGGCGACTACCGTTACTCATGGCAGCCCCAGGCAATGAGCGAGGCCGCTCTCGCCAAGGCTCAGGAAGTTGCCGCCGCCATCACAGAAGCGCTCGGAGGCTACGGCATATTCGGCGTTGAGCTCTTCATAAAGGGCGACAACGTAATCTTCAGCGAAGTATCTCCCCGCCCCCACGACACCGGCATGGTAACCATGATTTCGCAGGAGCTCAGCGAGTTTGCCCTCCATGCCCGTGCCCTCCTCGGCCTCCCCGTTCCCGAAGTGCGCTTCCTCGGCCCCTCGGCATCGCGCGCGATTGTAGTTGAAGGTCATACCGACAAAGTTATTTTCGACAACCTCGAAGAAGTTCTCGCACAGCCCGGCGTTCAGCTCCGCATATTCGGCAAGCCCGAAATCAAGGGACACCGCCGCATGGGCGTGATTCTCGCCACCGACACCACGGCCGAAGCCGCCCGCGCCAAAGCCGAAAAAGCCTATGAGGCACTCAAAGTTGAAGTACTCTGACATAACTCATAACGCATCACTGAAACCCACAGCGCCCCGGTGCCGTGGGTTTCTTGTTTATCATTCCTCGCATCACCTTTCACATAGAGCAAGAAGCATAAGCCCAACCGCATCACTCACTTTCACAGCAGCAGTGCACCCCTCCGGCCTCCGCTTTGGAGCTGTGCGAGGCGTCACCCCGTCAAACATGTAGGGGCGCGATAATCGCGCCCGTGCAGGCCACGCTTAATTGTGAGGCCACACTGCACAAGACGCCTCTCCGAGGTTACGCCCGCTCAGCACTGGCCTCAGCTTTGGTGCTGTGAGAGGGGTCACCCCGTGACATATGTAGGGGCGCATAAATCGCGCCCGCGCAGGCCCGCTTAATTGTGAGGCCACACTTCACAAGACGCCTAACCCATGTTACGCCTACCCAGCCCCCCTGAAAGCTTTGGTGTTGTGCGAGGGCGGAAAGCCCGTCAAACATGTAGGGGCGCGATAAATCGCGCCCGCGCAGGCCACGCTTGATTGTGAGGCCACACTTCACAAGACGCCTCTCCGAGGTTACGCCCGCTCAGCACCCGCTTAAAGCTTTGGTGTTGTGCGTGGGCGAAAAGCCCGAGTTTGCGAAAAGTGTTTATTTGTTTCAGAAAGCAAGGTTTACCTTGATTAAGGGGAGGCGCGCACCGTGAAAGGGCGCCTGACACGCGGGCGCCATGTATGGCGCCCCTACAGGGGTGGCTCTGGGTGGCCGCGCGAAAAGCATGAATCCGTGGTATATATGCAAAAATAGCCCTCCGGGCGGTTGCTCGGAGGGCTGAGAGGGGGCGGTTACCTACTTTTCCACTTTCGCAGTATCATCGGCGTGGCAAGGTTTAACTTCTCTGTTCGGAATGGGAAGAGGTGGAGCCCTTGCGCTATTGCCACCTTAGTGAGGTTTCAGTGCTCGCTTGCACTGTAGAAGGTTAGAGTAATTGCTATTGGAAGCGGCGGCATAACCGAGGTTACGCTCAGCACCCGCTGAAAGCTTTGGTGTTGTGCGAGGGCGGAAAGCCCGAGTTTGCGAAAAGTGTTTATTTGTTTCAGAAATCAAGGTTTACCTTGATTAACGGTAGGAGCGCTCGGGAAAAGGGACGCGGACTCGCGGGCGCCATGTATGGCGCCCCTACAGAGGGGCACGGGTTGATGGCAGCGCGAAAAGCATGAATCCGGGGTATATATACAAAAAAAGCCCTCCGGGCGGTTGCTCGGAGGGCTGAGAGGGGGCGGTTACCTAC
>CANPGB010000037.1 GCA_947573485.1 uncultured Porphyromonadaceae bacterium
CTGAATCTCGTCTGCAAAGGTAAAAGTTACTGGGTTAATCTGCGTCTTTCAGACGCGCGCGTGTGAGCCGCTACTGCATTCAGCGCCGCGTCCGAAGGACGCACTTATAGCAGCGTAGGCCGTATTTTGCACTACATGAGTCCAGTGGCTCTACATCGTTATTGCATCACCATATAATTAAAGCGGCTTATTTGTAAAAAAAGCTTAAAAAGAAGAGGTCGAAAGCAGAAATATTTTGCAGGATGAAAAATAATGCATAAATTTGCACTCGCAAATGAGGCAAGGCCCATTCGTCTATCGGCTAGGACGCAAGATTTTCATTCTTGAAAGAGGAGTTCGATTCTCCTATGGGCTACTAATAATAATCAGAGAATAAAACGAATTATCGCAATACAAATGGCAAACCACGATTCTTCTAAAAAGCGCATCCGCCAGACAGCTGCCCGCCGTCTGCGTAACCGCTACTATGCCAAAACAGCGCGCAACGCCGTGCGCAACCTTCGCAAAATGACCGACAAGGCCGCTGCCGAAGCCCGCTACCCCGAAGTAGTGGCAATGCTCGACCGTCTCGCCGCTAAGAACACCATCTCTAAGAACAAAGCGTCGAACCTCAAGAGCAAGCTCGCAAAGCACATCGCCAAAATTTCGGCCTAAGTCGCTTAAAGCATAACGACACTCACTTGTTGAGTGTCGGCTCAATGGCCCATTCGTCTATCGGCTAGGACGCAAGATTTTCATTCTTGAAAGAGGAGTTCGATTCTCCTATGGGCTACAAATCCGGCTCCGATCGCATTGATTGGAGCCTTATTTTTTGGATACTATGATAAAGAATCTGCTTTTTGACCTTGGAGGAGTTATAATTGACATCGAGCGCCAAAGGTGCGTCGACGCTTTCACACAGCTTGGCCTTGAGAACGCCGATTCTTACTTCGGGCTCTATGCCCAGACGGGGATTTTCATGGCTATAGAAGACGGCTCCCTTGGCGTTGACGATTTCCACGCCGCCCTCCGCGAGAAGCTGCCGGCGGGCACCACCGACTACCAGATTGACTCCGCCTTCCAGAAATTCATCATAGGCATCCCCACCCACCGCCTCGAAGCACTGCGCGCCCTGCGCCGCAAGGGCTACGGCATCTACCTGCTGAGCAACACTAACCCTATTATGTGGCGCGGCATTATCGCCAAGGAGTTCGGCAAAGAAGGGCTCAGGCGCGAGGACTACTTCGACGGCATGGTCACCTCTTTCGAGGCCAAGGCGGCAAAACCCGACCCCGCGATTTTCCGCTATACCGCCGAAACACTCGACATCAAACCTGAAGAAACCCTGTTCTTCGACGACGGCGCCGCCAACGTGGAGGCTGCCCGCGCCCTCGGCTTCAATGCCGTACTCGTAGAGCCGGGCACCGAGTTTACCGATTGCCTACCGCAATGACAGCGACACGTGGCACAGGCGGCTATATGGCCACCGCCGGAATGTTCGACGGCGTTCACCTGGGGCACCGTCACGCCCTTGAGGCTTTCGCCGACGAGGCGCGGCGCCACGCCCTCACGCCCCTCGTGTTCACTTTCTCGCAGCACCCCCTCGATATAATCGCCCCCTCGCGCGCACCGCTTCTGCTGAGCACGGCGGCGCAGCGTAAAGCTTTGCTTGAAAGCGTACTGCCGGGCGCACGGGTAGAGATTCTCAACCCCGCCGACGGGCTGCTGAAGCTCGACAGCGCCGCTTTTCTGAGCCATATAGCCGACACCTATGGAGCCCGGGCCTTTGCCATGGGCTTCAACAACCACATAGGCAGTGACCGCGCTACCGCCTCAGAGTTAGGCACAGCCCCTATACCTGTTACTGCGCTTCCGCCTCTGCCGGGCATGCAAATCAACAGTTCGGCAATACGCCGCGAGATTGCAGCCTGCCGTTTTGCCGAAGCCGAACAGGCTCTCGGGCACACATGGCAATTCTGCGGAAATGTGGTGAGCGGTAAACAACTTGGCCGCACTATCGGTTATCCTACTGCAAACATCTCTGCTGCCGAGCCGCGGCTGCTGACTCCGCCCCCCGGCGTCTACGCCGTCGACATCACCCTGCCCGACGGCAGCACACACCGCGCCATGGCTAACCTCGGTTTCCGCCCGACGGTAGATGCACAGGGTGCGCCGATGAGTTTCGAGGTTCATATCCTCGATTTCTCGGGCGACCTCTACGGCGCCGACGTCAGCGTACGCTTTCTCGGACGCCTGCGTTCAGAGATGAAATTCGACAGCCTCGACGAGCTGCGGCTGCAACTCAATGCCGACGCCGCTGCCGCCCGCAATTATAATTCACGCGTTCTCCTCAACACTATAGCATAACATGAAGCGTTTCTTTATCATCACAGCCGCCTGCGTGGGTTTATGCGCAGCAATGGGTGCAGCATCGCAGGCTGCAAAAAAAGACCAGTTTGCCCGCAAGCTCAACACCTTCAACTCCATAGTAAAGGAGCTGCAGACCAACTACGTAGATACCCTCGACGCCATAGGCATCATGGACAAGACCATCGACGCCCTCCTCTACCAAATTGACCCCTACACCGAATATTATCCCGCCGACAACCAGGACGAGATACTCTCAATATCGCAGGGCCAGTATGCAGGCATAGGCTCGTATATCACGCGCCGCAACGGCACCATAATAATTTCGGAACCCCAGTGGGAGTCGCCCGCACGCAAGGCCGGACTTCGCCACGGCGACGTTATTCTTGCCGTGAACGGCGACAGCGTGACCGCCACCACCGATGTCACCACCGTGAGCAAGCGTCTGCGCGGCCAGGCGGGAACCGATGTCAAGGTCGACGTGCGCCGCCCCTACGTTGCCGACTCGCTCCTCTCCTTCACCATTACCCGCTCCAACATCAAGGTGAACCCGCTGCCCTACTATGGCGTGCTCTCCGACGGCACCGGCTACATACGCCTTACAACCTTCAACGAAAGCAGCGCGCGCCACGTGCGCGAGGCTCTGCTCGACATGATGCGCGACCCGGCGTTCAAAGCCCTCGTGATAGACCTGCGCGGCAACGGCGGCGGCCTCCTTGAGAGCGCCGTGCAGATAGCCTCCAACTTCGTGCCCAAAGGCACTGAGATACTCCGCACCAAAGGCCGCGACCCGCGCAACGAGAGCATATACAAGACTGTGACCAAGCCGCTCGACACCAACATACCTCTTGCAATACTCACCGACGGTGGCACCGCCTCGGCCTCGGAGATTCTTGCAGGCTCGCTCCAGGACCTTGACCGCGCAATAGTAGTTGGCGAACGCTCGTATGGCAAAGGCCTTGTACAGACTACCCGTCCCCTGCCCTACAGCGACCTGCTCAAGATAACTACCGGCCGTTACTACATCCCCTCGGGACGACTGATCCAGGCGCTCGACTACTCACACCGCAACCCCGACGGCAGCCCCGCGCGCACACCCGACAGCCTTACCCATGAGTTCAGCACCCGTGCCGGACGCATAGTGCGTGACGGCGGCGGCATAACCCCCGACATCACCATTGAGCAGCCCGACGGAAACCGTCTGCTCTACAATATCGTGGCCGACTTCTGGGCCTTCGACTTCGCCAACCGCTATGTGGCCGAGCACCCCGACAGCATTCCCGCCGACTCGCTCGTGATTGACGACGCCATATTCGCCGACTTCAAGGCAAGCATCGACCCCGAGCGTTTCAAATACGACAAGCAGTGCGAGACCGGCCTCGAATATCTGCGTGAAGCTGCCCGCAACGAGGGATATATGACCGACTCCGTGGCCGCCCAGTTCGACATCCTTGCCTCGCTCCTGCGCCACGATCTCAACCACGACCTCGACCTCAACCGCAAGGAGATTTGCAACATACTTGGCGATGAGATAGCCTCGCGCTACTACTCCGACGGCGAGCGCGTGCGCCGCACCCTTGCCGACGACTCCGTGCTCATCAAGGCCTCGGCTGTGCTGCACGACCCCGCGGAATACCGCCGCCTGCTCTCGCCCGCAAAATAATAAATACCCTGACGGCAGCCTAATAGGCCCCGGGTCAACAGCGCGTCCGGCAGGACGCTGATTACACAGTAACCCCGTACGCCGGAGCTTGCGGAGGCGTGCGGGGGTGGTTCTATCATACGCAGGAGCGTCCGGCAGGACGCTGATTAAAAACGTAATGCGTTGGTTCTCATCTTAATCGGCGTCCATGCGGACGCCACTCGTTTGGGCATGGCTAACCCCGCACGCCTCCGCTAAAGCTTCGGCGTACGGGGTTACTGGATTAATCAGCGTCCTGCCGGACGCCTTTCTGACGGAAGGGGGGTTTACTTTATATAAGTGTTGCAGCTTACTTACATTGGAATTGCCGAAGCCACGGCGCTGCCGTAGCTTATGCGGCACATGAGTGCGGTGAGGTCGATAACGGGCAGGGGACGGAAGCGCAGGGGCGTGTCGGCCGTGCGTACGGCGATTATACCTCGCAGCGAGCCCACGGCTATGCCGAGCATTGTCATCATGAGTTTACCACCGAGCACCACCTCCTCGCCCTGTAGGGTGACATGAGCGGCAAGATCCTCGACCTCGAAGGTAGCCACCGCCGAGCAGGCAAGCACACGGGTGCGGATAAAGCCTATTACCGCCACATAGGAGCACGATACGACGAGGCTCAGCAGAGAGCGGTCAAGGTCGGGCACGACTCTGACATTGAGGTCTACATTGACCGGCGTACGCCCGAGGCGACGCAGAGCACGGCGGTTGATAGCCGTGGCTCCCTCGACTTCACGCACCGAGAGGAGACTGAATTTTATGGCGGTTTCGTCCATTTAAGGTTTTATTTTTCTATTGAACGGTTGATGAGGCTGAAAAGTTTCGGACGGATGTTGAGTTTGTTGAACGCAGCATTGTCGCGCGTGGGATAAACACGGTTTGTGAGGAATACGAAGATAAGGTCCTGCGAGGGGTCGACCCAGAAAACGGTGCCGGTGAAACCGAGGTGGCCGAATACTTCGGGCGAGGCTTCCTCACATGTGGGCGAGTTTTCGGGGTTGGCAGTGTCGGGCTTGTCGAAGCCGAGGCCGCGGCGGCATGTGGGGCTCTTGGCGGTGGTGAAAAGCTTGGCGGTCTCTTCCGAGATTATTCTGTTGCCGCCGTAGGTGCCACCGTTGAGAAGCATCTGGCAGTATTTTGCAACGTCGTCGGCATTGGCGAAAAGACCGGCATTGCCCTGAACACCGCCTGAGAAGTTGGCGAGCTCGTCGTGCACGTAGCCCTTGAGGAGCTGACGGCGGAGATAGGTATCGTTCTCAGTGGGAGGCACATTATCGGCACCTATTGTGGAGTGTGGGCGGTAGCCTGTACGGTAGGCTCCGAGCGGGCCCCACACCTCGGTGGCTATATACTCATCGTGGGCGCGGCCTGTGAGTCGCTGCTCAATGTCCATGAGGAGCGAGAAGTTGAGGCACGAATAATTAAAGTTCTTGTTAGCCCGCAGAGGGATGTTGTAGATGCGTTGCATCACAGTGTCGTAGGTCTCCTTGCCCATGAATATGCCCTTAGCTCCCTCTATAGGGAAGCGGTCGCTGCGCTCGGTGGCGAGGATATCTTTGCGGAGGCGTGCAGTGTTGTTGCCGTAGGCACCGCGCTGAATCTTGATTGAGTGCTGCGCATCGGCGCGCGATGTTATGAGCTTGCCCTTGTAGGTGTTGGTGTCGAGCATGGCGTAGAACATGTTCATAGCCGCGGGCATGCCGCTCTCATGGAAGAGGAGCTCGCGCACGGTTATCTCGCGCTTTGCCGAATCGGTGATTTCGGGTATCAGTTTGCCGAGTTTGTCGTCGAGCGAGAAGAGGCCGCTGTCGTAGGCTTTCATCACACCCGATAGAGTGCCGGTAGCTTTCGATACCGAGGCGAGGTCGTAGGCAGTCTGAAGGTCGACCTTGCGGCTGTCGGCGGCTGTGGTGAAGCGGCCGAAAGCCTTGTCGTAGACGATATTTCCGTTGCGGGCAACGAGCACCTGGCAGCCGGGGAAAGCCTTGGAGGCCAAACCTTTCTTAACCAGCGCGTCGATACTGTCGGTGAGCCATGCAGCCATGCCTTCGGCAGCGGGCGAAGAGAAACCAAGGCGGTTCTTGGCATACTCTATGCCTGTGCCGAGGGGCGCTATGCCTTTAAGGTTGACGGGCAGCTTGCCACTGACGGCGATACCGCCGAAAATGGCCTCGGCAGCACTCACGCGTGCGGCGGCGATGTCGTCGTAGGCAAGAACGAGGGCGGCAGGCTTGGCAAGCGATGCCGCAAACTTCTGCATCTTGTAGGGGTTGGTGAAGAACACGGCAACCACGGGCTTTGTGGCGCCCTTTACAAGCTGGGCGAAGCACTCGCGGGTGGCAGCCTTGTCGTTGTAGACGGCAACGATAATCACATCGTTCCCGTTGATTTTGGCTATCGAGGCCTTGGAGAAAGCCTCTCCGAGGGTATAGTGCGGTTCTACCTCACCATAGTGGCGGCAGGTGCTCATAAAGTCGTTGTCGCTCTTTGCGCCGATATTGACCACGGCCATGCGGTTGCCGCGGAGGATGTCGAGGGGCAGCAGGTCGTTGGTGTTGCGCAGCACTGTGATAGAGGCGGCAGCAAGGCGCTTGATAAGGGCATCGGTAGCCGGAGTGCTGATTTCTGCACGGAGTCGAGCGGGCGATGCGCAAGTGGTATAGTCCTTTGCAAGGAGATATTTATACAGCAGGACGTGCTTGCAGCGCTCCTCTACCTCGGCCTTGGTTATAGTTCCGGCTTTAATGGCGGCGAGAATAGCGTCAATTGAAGCAGCGGGTTGAGTGGGGTTGAGGAGGACGTCGGCACCGGCTTCAAAAGCGGCCACGGCGTTGTTGCGGCCCTTGGGGTCGGCAGCGCCTTTCATGGCGAGGGCATCGGTGTAGACGAGGCCGCGGAAGCCTACTTCGTCGCGCAGCAGTTTGCCGCTAATGGCTTTAGAGAGCGAGGCGGGAGTGCCCGAAGGGTCGAGGGCAGGCACGGCGATATGCCCTACCATTATGCCCGAGAGGCCGGCCTCGGCATAGGCCTTGAAGGGCAGGAGGTCGGTCTGATGCAGAACGGGAAGCGAGTGGTTGACCGACGGCAGAGCCTTGTGCGAGTCGACATCGGTATCGCCATGGCCGGGGAAATGCTTGGCAACAGACTGCACGCCACCGTCTTCAAGACCGAGAGAATAGGCGGCTACGGCCTTTGAAACGCGCTCGGGGTCCTCGCCGAAAGAGCGGTAGCCGATAACGGGGTTGGCTGGGTTTGAGTTGACGTCGGCATCGGGGGCGAAGTTGACGTGCACGCCTGCCAGGCGGCACTCACGCGCCATTTCCTTGCCGTATTCATATATGAGACGGTAGTCGCCGATAGCGCCGAGCGACATATTCTGCGGGAAGCGGGGAGCCTCCTTTATACGCATCGAGAGGCCCCACTCGCCGTCGAAAGTTATCAACAGAGGTACCGTAGCGAGCGACTGCGCATAGTTTATCATTGTGGAGTAGTCTTCATAGGTTCCCTCGGAGAAGAGCAGACCTCCGCATTGGTCGGTCTTTACATACTTGCGTATGACTCCTTTGGCCGATTCGCCACCTTTAGGATTCACGGTAGGGAACACGAGCTGAGCCACACGCTGGCGCTCGCTCAGGGTGTTGTATACCGAGTCGACCCAACGGGTGGCTTCGGCAGGAGCGTTCTTCTCAAGGTTGGGCACAACTGCCTGTGCGGCAGGGGCCGAGGCAGCCGCGGCAATCAGCGCGGCAAAGAGATAATTGTGTTTTTTCATCGGTCAGTCGTCAACTTCTGTCCAGCGGGCGTCATCGTCGCCACCAATAGTTTTGTTTACAGATATATAGTTAATAAGGTCTTCAAAAACGGGCTCGGAGCTCACAGCCACGGTATTGCCGCGGGTGAGGCCTGTCATGTAGTCGCCGCCCTTGGCAAGATAGTCGATAGTAGCCACGCGGTAGGTGCGGTTGGGGTCGATTTTGCGTCCGTCGATACGCACATCGGTGGCGCGGGCGGTTTTGTCGTCCTTCTCATATTTCACCCTCACGTTGCGGCTGACGCCGTTGCCGTCGGTCATGGCCATAACGTCAAAGACTTCGAGCAGGTCGCTGCCCTTGACGTCGGTCACGGTAATGAAGTTGCGGAAAGGCACCATGTTGATAATATGGCCTTTCGACACCTTGCCCTCGGGGAGATTGGTGCGCAGCCCGCCCTTGTTGGCAATGGCCAGGTCGATGCCGGGCGCAAGCTCCTTGCCGCGGTCATATATGAAATCGGTGAAATAGTTGAGGAGCTCGTCATCTTCGGCTTCGAGTTCATCGTCGGTCTCGCCCACCCAAAGCTGCATAAGCGAGTCGACACCTGCCTTATAGCGGTCTATCGTAGCCTCGAGTTTGGCGTCGTGGTAGCCGTCGTAGCGGCCATCGACCTTTATAAGTTCATACTTCGGACGTCCGCCCAGGCCGAGGCTGTCGAGGTTGATTTCGATTTTGCCAAGGCGTCGGCCCGACTTGCCGGTCTGCACAACGAGCACCTCCTCGCCGTCGAGGTTGCGCAGGCGCGAGCGGCGCGCCCCCTGCTCTGTTGCGGGGTCGATAGTGTCGTGCGAGTGGCCGCCGATAATGATGTCGATGCCGCGCGAGTTGGTAGCGAGCACCGAGTCGCCGATGAGACCCTTGGGGTTATAGCCTATGTGCGAGATGGCTATCACGGCATCGACGCCCTCTTCCTTGCGGAGCTTCTCGGCGGTGACATTTGCCGTGGCCACTATAGGCAGGAATTCGAGACCCTCGTAGTTGCCGGGGGTGATAATGCCCGTGGGGTCGAGGTTTATGCCCATTATGCCAATGCGCTTGCCACCGTATTCTTTTATGGAATAAGGCTGGAACATGCCTGCAAGCGGCGTATTGTCAAGATTATAGTTCGCGGAGAGATTCTCGGCCTCGGAGAGTGCGAGCACGGCGGCGAGCGAGTCGATGCCGTTGTCGAACTCATGGTTGCCCAGGATGCGTGTCTCCACGCCCAGAATATTGCTTATCTCCTGCTCTACCTTGCCGCCGTAGAGATAGAAGAAGAGAGTGCCCTGCACCATGTCGCCGGCGTCGACGAGCAACACATTTTTCTCGGCGGCGCGCACGCTGTCGATCACAGCCTTGCGGCGCATGACGCCGCCGAGGCCGTCGGCACCCGGCAGAATCTGCGAGTGGGTGTCGTTGGTGTGCAGTATTACAAGTTTATTGTCGGGAGCCGACTGAGAACAGGCGCCCAGCCCGAGTGCGGCCATAAGCACCGCTCCAATGATATATCGTGACTTCATTTCGCAAAAGGATTTTGCGCGAAGTTACGAATTATTTTCCGTCTCGCTACAAGATTTTTCACATATATTAGCCACCCTTTTCTTTTTTTGAGCAAATCAAGGCAAATGATTTGGCAGTACCGTTTTTTATTGCGAATTTTGCAGTGCATATCGCAGCGGAGCCTTTGGGTTTGGCGGTGGGTATGCGACGACATCTTAATAAGAGCGTTTATCCGACGCTTGTTCTTGACATCACGAAACTTAGCAACTTTCCACATCACAGTCAGGAACAGGGCAACGATAGGCGCCTCTTCGGGTATGATTACACCCCATTGCATGGTGTGCCCTCGCCGGGTGCCTCATGCACATGGCATTATATCATACAGCGTGAGGCTCCGCGTTGCTCGTTCTACTGTGATGGGCAATGCTAAGGCCTCGTGATGTAGAACGGGCAACTGATATAGATCCTCGCGCTTTTTCGTTTACTAACCTGTCGCCCCGGGGGTCTGGCGACAAGTATAACATCTATGAGATCAGTCTTACGCTTTCTGCTTTGCATCACAGCCCTTTCGGCGGCATTACCGCTATGGGCAAATTTCACGCTGGGCAATTTCACTTATTTCACCACCACAGGGAGTAACGAGGTTGAAATATATTGCCACGACACCGACAATGGTACGGTCACCATTCCCGCCACGGTGACTTACGAAGGCACCAAGTACTCCGTGACCGGAATCCGCCATAACGCCTTTGCGGAAGTAAGCGCAGAGGTGACTTCAATCACACTTCCCTCCGGCATAAAAAAGATAGGCAGTCAGGCATTTTATAACTGCGGTAAACTAACTTATGTAAATCTGCCTGAATCATTGCAGGAAATTGGAGCTGAAGTATTCTTTCTCTGCCAGAGCCTCAGCGAAATCAAGTTGCCCGGTTCACTGCAGAAAATCGGGAACAGGGTTTTCACCGGCACTCCCATAAAGCGCATAAGCATACCTGCGGCTACTGTTTCGATTGGCGACGGTGTATTCATGGGGTGCACCGCTCTTGAAGCGATAACCGTTGACAGCAATAACCCCAATTACAAAAGCATCGACGGCACGCTCTACAACAAGGCTTGCGATACTCTTATCTCTTACCCGAACGGGAAAGCCGGCGACTTTACCGCTCCGAATAGTGTGACATCGATAGCGCAGCTGGCTTTTGCCTACAGCCACAAAATTGCCAAGGTCACACTCCCGTCCGCTGTCACCAAAATTGCGCAGGCCACTTTCTCGTACAGCTCTGCGAGCGAAGTTGTAGCACCCGGTGTAAAAACTATCGAGCTGAACGCTTTTCTGAACTGCAGCTCCCTGAACTCGTTTGAGAGCCTGACAAATGTCGAAGAAATAGGCGAGCTCGCTTTCTCGGGATGCAAATCGCTGAAGAGCATAAATCTCGCGAATATCAAAACCATCGGAGTTAATGCGTTCTACGGTTGTGAATCACTGCAGAAAATCACACTGCCTGCATCACTGACCGAACTCAGTTCCAACCCATTCGGAGGCTGCACGTCTCTCAGTGCTGTCGACGTCGATTCAGCCAACCCCAATTACTGCAGCGCCGACGGCATTGTATATGACAAATCTTTCAAAACACTCTTTGTTTTCCCCGCAGGGCATGACCTCAACTATAAGCTTCCTGAAACGGTAAATAGATTCGACGATTTTGCTTTCCGCGGAATTAAGAATCTCAAGACTTACACGATCCCGAATACCATAACGGAGCTCGGAATCTTCGTATTTGCCGATTGCGAGAACCTTACAAGCCTCACACTGCCCACCGGCCTTTACTCTCTGCCGGCGAACTTCATAGACGGCTGCACAAGCCTGAAGAGCCTCACCTTACCCGAAGGTGTGTTTACCTCCGGTGGCAACGCGTTCTCGGGGGCGAGTCTTAACGAGCTTATAATAATGGGCAACGACGTAGACAGATGGCTTTTCAGCGGCCTTGAGACCACTACAGTTGTATATGTCCGTCCGGCTCTTATCTCCACAGTCAAGTCTTACTATTCAGGGCCGGTATTCTCGCTTGAGGATCCCCTCGCTATCACAGACTTGAAAAACCTTATTTGCGGCTTCTCATTCAAGATTGAGAAAAGCCCGGCATATACAGGCGAAGACGCCTCTCTTAGAGGCGTATGGGTAAGCGCAATTAATGATTATGTCAGCCCCGATGCCAATGGCGTTTATAGCGTGAAGGATTTCAACTTCGGCCAATCGGTAACCATCAAGGCCTTTTACAACGACAGCAACGGCAATGACAAAGGTGTGGTCGAACGCAGCTTTACACGCTACAGCAAGCCCATTCTCTTTCTGACCAAAGTCAGCACTCAGACAAGTGTGACAATTGAGAATATTGCCGCCCCTGTAGATGAGTCGGTGACGTCGCTTGTCAAAGGAATTGTGGTTAACGGCGTCAACACTATCTTTGAAGACAAGCCTATAATCCTCAAGGACCTCAAACCCGGCTACGAAGGTAAAATAACTGTCTACGCGATATACAACGGAAACAGAATTGAAGAGTCTTGTAACATCTCCACTCAGAGCCTCGGTCTTACTATAAAGGAAATCTACGGGCCTACAGCTATTAATCTGGCAGGATATTACACACAAGGCGACGCCGAGGTGGTGCGAGAATGGTTCACAGGGAAGGCCGACGGCAACACAGTTTCAGATCACGGACTGAAACCGGCTACGAGCTATACTTATACATATAATGTACAAACCGATAAAGGCTATACATACTCAAAAGATATAAAAATAACAACCCCTGAACTCGAGCTTACCACACTGCAGCCGCGCTGCGTGTCGAGCACATGCGCTATCGTTGCCGCATCCACAAACATCACCGACATGGAAGATAACGTGGGCTTCCAGTGGAAAAAATATGACGCTCCGGCATCGCTCGCTCCCAGCGAGGGCCTCGCTGTAGTCTACGGCGGCATGCTCGAAGGGTATATCAAGAATCTTCAGCCAACATCGTTCTACAACACCCGCGCTTTCTACAAAGACAATGCCGGGGAATACTATTACGGAGATTGGATTACCTTCGACCCCTCGGACTTCAGTTTCTTTGAGCCCACTGTCCACACATATCCCGTGCAGACCGTGACCGAAACCCGAGCCACCCTCCGCGGCTATGCCCTTGCCGGTACCGACGCGATTATCTCGCAGGGGTTCCAGTATTGGATAGCCTCTGAACCGACAGCAGCCCGCAGCCGTGTACAGAGCGGCAGCATGATAAACACCGTGACGGCGTTCGGGCAGGTAATGGAAGTGACTCTCGACAATCTCCGCGAGGGCACCGAGTACCGCTACCGCGCCTATGTAGAGACAGCCGAGGGCATGAAATACGGCGAAGAGCAGAGCTTCACCACCGAGGGCGTAGCCGGTGTCGGCAACCTCGATGCTGAGATTCAAGCGCCCGAAGTTACCGTGGTGAGATATTACGACCTCTCGGGCCGCTCATACTCTGAGCCGCAGAAAGGCTTTAACATCGTGCTATATTCCGACGGAAGCACTAAAAAAGTAGTGTTCAAATAAGCACGGCGAAATCAATACCCTCAATGGTCGGCACCACACGTTGCCGGCCATTGTTTTTTAGAGATATTTCTCGGCCAGGCGGCGGTAGGCCGGGGTTTGCTTGAACTGACCGAGCCAAGTGTTGAGCGAGTCGAGCAGAACGGAATCGCCCGGCGCCACTGCCCAGCACTGGAACTGGTTGAACGAAATCGGGGTTGAGATGTCGAGCTGCGGATAGTCGGCGGCAATGTGGCGCGCCACAGCCTCGTTAACCACCGCCTGCTTCACCTCGCCCAAAGCGGTGAGTATGGCAAGGTGCTCAGAGGAGTATTTAGGCTCGGAGAGGATGAAAATTGTATCGCCGAGCTCCTTCGACATGTTGCGCAGACGGGTGCCGAAAGGCGAGGCCTCGGCAACCCATACCGTATCGCCCATAAGTTGCTCCTGCGAGGATATGCGCACGCTGTCGGCCAGACTGTCGCGACGCTGCACAAGCACCTGTTTGTCAAGATAAACGGCATCGGTAAGCGGGAAATGCTCTTTAATGGCAGTGGTGGCAGGGATTGAGGCCACAACAAGGTCGTAGCGGTGGCGGTAGAGCCCCTCGAAGGCCTCTTCGAGCTGAGCCACGGGGTAGAAACGGAGTTTGAGGTCGTGCTCGGCGGCTATATCGCGCAATATCTGATAGTCGAAACCCTCTGCGGTATCGTTTTGGAGCGTATAGGTCAAAGGGCTCATCTCGATAGCCACCGCCAAGGTGTCGCCACCGGGCTTTTGGTAGCCTGCCTGCGCGCCAAAGTCGGCAGGCGAGGAGCAGCGCCGCACAAAACCGGCAGCGCCCAACACAAGCACCACAACCGCTATTATAACAGGCAATATACCTTTTGCTTTATTCATGTTCATATCAGTTAGATAAGTAGCGTTAATGAAGAAATTGATGCAATCGCGGAGCGCCTGAGCCGACGGCGGAGGCGTGCCCGGATAGGGATATCTCTCGCCTAAGCGGTGATAATCACACCGGCCGCCAGGCACGGTAAAAAGCACTCCGCTCGCCTTGGCGTCCGATAGGACGCTGATTAATCCAGTAACCGGGTACGCCGGAGCCTACAGCGGAGGCGTGCCCGGATAGGCCTGCCCAGTGCCATGGCGTCCGAAGGGACGCCGATTAAAATGAGCCCCAACGCCTTACGATCTTAATCCGCGTCCTGTCGGACGCGCTCCTGTGGGTCGTATAGTGTCCCCGCACGCCTACGCCTGCGGCTTCGGCGTACGGGGTTACTGGGTTAATCCGCGTCCTGTCGGACGCGCTGTAGAGGTCCAAGTTGCAGATGCGGTACGCTCATCACATCAATTCTTTTACATTTCATACTTATATAACAATTATCAATAATTCATAGTTGAGTATTTCCAAAGGTAGTCTTCGCTTGCCAAAGGGCAAATAAATTTGCCTTTGCGCTCGCTTATTCGTACCTTTGCACACCCGATGAAGCATATACGATTATATATAACGATAATACTCTCTGTGCTGACATTGCAATCATGGGCACAGACAAGCGAAGGCGCGGCCACCGAGGCACCTGTGGCAGAAAAGAAGCAGGCGCCCAAATCGTATGCCTGGAAGCTTATCGCCCCTCTTGGCTTACGCGAGGAGGCGCCCATGGATACGCTGCCGCTGAACTACTACCGCCAGTCGATACCTTCGCTTGTGAGCGACGCATGGGCGACTACCGGCAACCTCGGCGCCGAGGGGCAGAACATGCTCTTCGACGAGCGCGAGGCCATGAGCGATTTCTTCTTCCGCGACGGTCTCACACATTGGATGCCAACCCACAGCTCGATGCGCTTCTACAACACGCGCATACCCATGACGCTGCTCTCCTTCAACACCGCAGGCGGGCGCGACAATGCCCAGGAGCGGCTGAAAGGCATATTCTCGGGCAACATCAATGCCAAGGCGCAGGTAGGAGCCATGCTCGACTATCTTTACTCGAAAGGCAGCTATAACAATCAGGCTACCAAAGACCTCTCGTGGGGCTTCTCAGGCTCGTATCTGGGCGACAGATATGAGATGCAGGCCTACTACAACCACTTCAACCTCCTCAACAAGGAGAGCGGCGGCATTACCGATATGCTCTACATCACCGACCCGGCCGAACTGCAGGGCGGCGTGAGCAAAATCGACCCGAAATCAATACCGACGCGTCTCAACAATGCCCACACGCGCCTTTGGGGCGAGGAGCTGTACATCAACAACCGCTACAAGGTGGGCTACTGGCACGAGGAGCCGGGCGACGACGACACGACGGTAGTACGCACCTATATTCCTGTTTCTTCGTTTATCTACACCCTGCGTTACAACTCGGGCAAGCACCTTTTCACCGACCCCAACGCTACAGAGACAAGAGAGTTTTTTGAAAATACCTACCTCAACCCCGAAAATACCCGCGACCGCACAACATACTGGGCAGTGACAAATACCCTCGGGGTATCGTTGCTCGAAGGGTTCCATAAATATGCGAAATTCGGCCTCGCGGCCTATGTGACGCACCAGGTGCGACGCTACGTGCAGACTCCCGACACGCTCGACCGTGCCGATGAGACTCTCGGCCTGACACCTTTTCCCGAGGGCATAGGCCGCATAGAGCCCCGCGCCACTCAGCAGCTTGCGTGGGTGGGCGCGCAGCTCACCAAGCAACGCGGTGCCCTGCTGCGATACGAAGCCACCGCCGAGCTCGGCATACTTGGCGACGCCGCCGGCGAGGTGAAAGTCAACGGCGAGGTAGCCACGCGTTTCAAGTTTCTGAAAGACAGTCTTGAAGTTAAAGCTTTCGGCTCTTTCTACAACGAAGCGGCACCCTACCTCACTCAGAACTATGTGTCGAACCACTTTGTATGGCACAACAACTTCGGCAAACAGCGCCGCGTGGGCTTCGGCGGAGAAATAAGGCTCGGGCGCACCGACACTCATCTGCGGGCAAGCTTCACCAACCTGCAGAACCACATATACTTCGGTGCCGACGGTCTGCCCCGCCAGCATGGAGGCTCGGTGCAGGTGCTCTCGTTGTCGCTGAAACAGAACCTGCAGGCCGGTATACTCCACTGGGATAACTCTATCACCTACCAGACGACTTCCGACGCCGCTGTGGTGCCGCTGCCTGCGCTTACGGTCTACTCGAACCTCTACCTGCTGTTCAGGCTCGCCACACTCCATGTGCAGCTCGGCGTTGACTGCGATTACTACACCCGCTACTACGCACCCGCCTATCAGCCGGCGCTGGCGTCGTTCGTAAACCAGCAGGAGATGAAGCTGGGCAACTACCCCTTCTGCAACGCCTACATCAACATGAAGCTCAGCCGTGCGCGATTCTACGTGATGTATTCACACGCAAACCGCGGCCTCTTCGGCGGCAACGAGTACTTCGCCTCGCCCTACTACCCTCTCAACCCGGCGCGCCTGCAGCTCGGCATCAGCGTCGACTTCGCAAACTAAACGCACATTTCACATAAAGAATCAAGAGGCTGCCCCGGGTGGAGCAGCCTCTCGTGTTGTGTTTAAGGCAGTTCTTATTTCGAAGCCTCGGCATCGGGGGCGATGAGCTTGTAGCCCTTGCCGTGGATGTTGATAATCTCGATCGAGGGGTCGTCTTTGAGGTGCTTGCGCAGCTTGGTGATGTATACGTCCATCGAGCGGGCGTTGAAGTAGTTGTCGTCAATCCAGATAGTCTTGAGGGCATAGTTGCGCTCGAGAATCTCGTTGACATGTGCGCAGAGCAGGCTGAGGAGCTCCGACTCCTTGGTGGTGAGCTTGGTAATCTTGTCGCCGATCATCAGGGTCTGCTTCTGGGTGTCGAAGGTGAACTCACCGATTTTGTACATGGTGATTTCCTTGCCTTTCTTGCCCTTTACGCGGCGGAGGATAGCCTCGATACGGAACACGAGCTCTTCCATAGAGAAAGGTTTGGTGATATAGTCGTCGGCACCGATCTTGAAGCCTTCGAGGATATCGTCTTTGAGCGACTTGGCGGTGAGGAAGATGATAGGCACCTCTGAGTTCACGGTGCGTATTTCCTGAGCCAGCGTAAAGCCGTCTTTCTTGGGCATCATCACGTCGAGGACGCAGATGTCGTATTTACCTTTGAGGAAAGCCTTGTAGCCGCTTTCGCCGTCGACGAAGAGGTCGGCGTTGTAGCCCTTGGCCTGAAGGTATTCGCGAAGGAGCATGCCGAGGTTCTCGTCGTCTTCGCATAGAAGGATTCTCATTCGATCTTCCATAACTGTCAGTTTTTAGAGAGTGGTAGTATTATTATAAATTTTGTTCCTGAATTGAGCTCCGATTCCACGGAGATTTCGCCGCCGAGCTCGGTCACCATTTTCTTGACGTAAGCCAGGCCGAGGCCGAAGCCCTTGACGTCGTGGCGGTTGCCGGTGGAGACACGGTAGAATTTATCGAAAATCTTCTTGAGGTCGTCGCGGCGTATGCCTATGCCGTTGTCGGCGATAGTTATTTCGAGCCGCTCGTCCGAGAGGTCGCGCGAGGCCACCGAGAGGTGCAGAGGGCGCTCGTCGGAGCGGTATTTCACGGCGTTGTCGAGCAGGTTGAAGATTACGTTTGTGAAGTGCATCTCGTCGACGTTCACAATGGCGTCCATTGCATCGAGGTCGGCGCTTATCGAGCCTCCGTATTTCTCAACTTTGAGCTTGAAGGTGTTCACAATGTTGAATATGGCAGCATTGGCATCGACCTCCACGAGCTTGAGCGAAGCTTTCTGACGGTCAAACATCGACATCTGCAGCACTTTCTCAACCTGGAAACGCAGGCGCTTGGTCTCGTCGTTGATAACCGACGAAATCTGCTGGAGCATTGCGGGCGACTTGCGCACAGTCTGGTCGTTGAGCATCTGCGCGGCCAGCGAAATCGACGATATCGGGGTCTTGAACTCGTGGGTCATGTTGTTTATGAAGTCGTTCTTCATCTCGGTAAGCTTCTTCTGCCTGAAAGCCACTATAATAGTGTACACAAAGATAATGAGCAGAATAAGTGTGAAGGCGAAGGCCGGCACCATAAACGATATTGACGAGAAAATATAGTCGCGCTTGGTGGGGAAATATACCTTGAGGTAGTTGCGGGGGCCTGCGACGTCGTTGGGGAAGAGCGTCTGTATAAACATGTTGTCGCGGTCGGAGAGCGTTGCGCGGAACTCGGGCGACTTATAGAGGAGCGTACCGGCATAGTTTGCCACGGCAAACTCGAAAGGCACTTTAAGCCCGAGGGTATCGAGCTCCTGGCGCAGGTAGGTGCGCACGCGGCCCGAATCGGCGCGCTCGGTAATGGGGCGGTCGGAGGCCTTGGAGATGATGTTGAGGATAACATCATCGAGCATGCCTTTCTGATAGAGGTAGCGGTTGCGGTAGGCGTCGCGAGCGCTCTGGAAGTGTGCATTGATACCGCCGCCGGGACTCAGGGCGGCATCGACATTGCCTATCTTGCGGATAGTGACATCGGCCTCCAGACCGGTGGGAGTGGTAAAGCTGTAGCGCTTGCCCTCGCCACTGTTGTCGGTGCCCTGTATGGCTGCAGTGCCGGTAGATGTGCTGCGCATCTCGTCTTCGAGGAAATGGCG
This sequence comes from uncultured Porphyromonadaceae bacterium, assembly GCA_947573485.1. Classification (GTDB taxonomy): domain Bacteria; phylum Bacteroidota; class Bacteroidia; order Bacteroidales; family Muribaculaceae; genus CAG-873. Next base: position 18,508 of record CANPGB010000037.1, read on the forward strand.
CGTCTCATCTTGCTCAAGGTGGTTGGCCACAGCCACAAGGCTTTGGCGCACACCCTGCGCGAACTGCTCATAGCGCAGCTGTACGATATTCCGCATATAGAATATCTGTATGAACAGCAGCCCCAGGAAGGTGAGGGCCATGAGCACGGTGAGTATCCAGATTGTCTGTTTCTTCATTATCTATCGATGTATAAGCACCTTTACACCAATGGCGTTAAGGTCTTAACCTATGTTTTGTTAACAATTAATAAGGCTTAAAGGTTCTAAACGTAGTGAAAGATACAAGTCCGAGAGGGCCTCGCCCTATTTTAACATTTCGCGTCAAAATTAACAAAATAATGTGAACGCTCAAAATTTCAGCATGTTAAGAATATATAAAACCCCGCAGAGCGTGTTCTGCGGGGTTTCTGAGGGGTATTATTATTTCTAAGCGGAGGCTTATTCCTCGGCGGCATCGGGTGCCACGCCCTTGGGCAGAGCGAAGTGCAGCCAGATGAAAGCGAGGAGGCCGGCGAGCACCGAGCCTACCACAATGCCGAGCTTGGCATGGTTGAGGAGGTCGAGCTGCGCGGGTATGGCGGCGTTGAAAGTGAGCGATGCTATGAATATCGACACTGTGAAACCTATGCCGCCGAGCATGGCCATAGGAGCCATCATGTGCCAGTTGGCGTGTGCGGGCATGGGGGCGATGCCGAGTTTAACGGCGAGCCACGAGAAGCTGAATATGCCCACAAATTTGCCAAGCACGAGGCCTATGATTACCGAAAGCGATATACCCTCGAAAACTGATGCGGGATCCATGCCCAACAGGAGGATGCCGGCATTGGCAAATGCGAAGAGGGGCAGGATAAAGTAGTTGACAATGGGGTGAAGCGAGTCCTCAAGGTCCTGCAGAGGCGAAATCACTTTATCGGAAGCGCTCTCCACCTCTTTAAGCCAGTTGAGCTGCTCTTTGCTTAGGATAGTGCGCTTTTCGAGGTCTTCGGGGTCTTCCTCGGCCTTGAAATGGCTTATGGAGCTACGGATAATCTTGATGTATTTGCGGGGAGCGAACACAGGGGTGGCGGGCACACAGAAAGCGACGAGTACGCCTGCAATCGTGGGGTGTATGCCGGAGTTGAGGAAGAGGAACCATATTACACCGCCTATGCCAAGGTAGAAAATCTTACTCTTGATACGCATTACGGAGCCGAGCAGAAGCACTCCGAAGAGCACAAGTGCATAGAGCAGGAGCATGAGCTCGATGTGCGACGAATAGAATACGGCGATAACGATGATACCGCCGATGTCATCGACCACTGCGAGGGTGGTAAGGAATATCTTGAGTGAAACGGGCACTCGCTTGCCGAGCATGGCCAGCACGCCGAGCGAGAACGCGATGTCGGTAGCCATGGGGATGGCTGCGCCTCCGGCATAGTCGGTACCGCGGCTGAGGAAGTAGTAGAAAAGTACGGGGATTGCCATACCGCCACAGGCTCCGATAATGGGCAGCAGCGCCTGCTTGAACGACGAGAGCTCGCCAACGAGCACCTCGCGCTTGATTTCGAGGCCTATCGAGAAGAAGAAGATAGCCATGAGGGCGTCGTTGATAAACGACATCAGGCTCATGTGGTGGCCGGAGTGGCTGAAAAGATTGAAGTCGCCCAACTGGAGGCGCACTTCCTGCTCCCAGAAGTCGAAGTAGTTGGTGTTGAGAGCGGGAATATTTGCGATAATCAGCGCGAGTACTGTTGCGCCTATAAGGATATTACCGCCCGAAGCGTGGCGGCGCAATGCCTGCCGCGCCGAGAAGAAAATGCCCTTGTCGAACACCGAGCGTACCTCGGCGTCCCAGTTGGCGATGCGGTGTTTAGGTGATGAATTAGTGCTCATAGTGTGTAAAGTATAAAATACAAACAAACGCTACTTGCCTAAGGTTCTCAAAAAGAATCCGGCAACGGCCTTTCTCCGCGTGGTGGAGAGAGGTGCGTTGCCGGTATTAGATAGATAGGTAGGTGCGGAAGTTTTATCAGCCGATGAAATACATGTTCATCATGCTGTCGGAGGTAAGGGTGAGGAGTGAGCTGTAGAACCAGCTTACGATACCGAGACCGATGATGCCGGCAACGGTAATCCAGAGGCCGAGACGCTCGCTGAAGGCCGACTTGAAGTTGGCAATCACGCACTCATCTTCGCTGATGAACATAGCCTTTACTACCAGGAGGTAGTAGTAGAGCGAGATGATAGTGTTGATGAGGGCGATGAGCACGAGCACGTAGATAGCCACGCTACCCTGGTTGATAGCTCCGGTGAAGATGAAGAACTTCGAGAAGAAGCCTGCGAAGGGAGGAATACCTGCGAGCGAGAACATGGCGAGCATCATGCAGAAGCTCAGTCGGGGATTGGTCTTGTAGAGGCCGCGGTAGTCGTCCATGCTCACTTTGCCGGTAGCGTTCTCGATAGCGCCGAGAACACCGAAGGCAGCGAGGTTTGAGAAGATGTACACAAGGATGTAGTACATGAGAGCTGCGGTACCCATGGCGTTGAAGGCAATCACGCCGAGCATGATGTAGCCTGCCTGCGAAATCGACGAGAAGGCGAGGAAGCGCTTCATGTTGCGCTGGCGGATAGCGAAGAGGTTACCAATGGTAATGGTGAGGATGATGAGGGCGTAGAGCATCCACTCCCAAACCTGGCTGTAGAGCGAGCCGAATACCTGTGCCATAATCACGAGGAAGGCAAAGGCTGCGGCACCCTTGGAGATTACCGAGAGGTAAGAGGTGACCGAAGTGGGAGCGCCCTGGTAAACGTCGGCAGTCCAGAGGTGGAAAGGCACAAGCGAGAGCTTGAAGCCGATACCCGAGATAACGAAGGCGATAGCCACGATAAGAAGGGTGTTGAGCTGGCCGGTGAGGGCGAAATAGATGTTCTCGAAGTAGAGCGAGCCGGTGAGGCCGTAGACAAACGAGAGACCCATCATGAACACTGCCGACGAGAATACAGCGGTGAGCATATATTTCACGGCAGCCTCATGGCTTTCGTAGCGGTTCTTGTCGAGGGCTACCATGGCGGCGAGAGGCAGCGAGGCGCTCTCAAGGCCGATGATGAAGAGCAGGAAGTGGCGTGCCGAAATCATGAGGTACATGCCGAAGAGTGTCACGAGAAGAAGCTCGTAGAACTCGCCGCGGCGCATAATCATGAGCTCGCCGTTGGCCCACTTGATCGACTGGATAAGGACTATTACCACACCGATGTTAAGAATGCCTTTGATAGCTGCGATAACAGGAGTGGTCTCGTACATGCCGGCGAAAGCCACTGTGTGACCCTCAGAGAAGAGGAAGCACGAGCAGAAGCCGCCTACCGTGGCAATGAGCGTGAGCACCGCAGCGAAAGCGGGCAGTGCCTTCTGGCTCGATTTCGGCATGAACGTATCGTAGAGGAATACCAGCAGGAAGACTACCAGAATGGCAATCTCTTGCTTCATAGCTAAAAATTGTGAGTAATCCATTGCAA
>CANPGB010000038.1 GCA_947573485.1 uncultured Porphyromonadaceae bacterium
TTCGACGAAAAAATGTGTTTTAAAGCATATATTTAACGTTCGTTTACATTTGAGGGCCGTTTTGGGCCATTTTTGGGCAGTTTTGGACCGATATAGCCGGGTGAAGCTCGACGTAGCTCGATGAAAAATTTATGATGAATTTTTCGATTGGCGATTTTCTCTCGTTAACATCTATTCACTTTTAACTTCCGGCAAAAGTCGGAAAGTGATTCTGTGAAGCGGACTGGCGCCATTAGCTGCGATTGCCGCCCTATGAGCTGCGGTCGGGTATCCTTTATTAATATTCCATGCGTAGGCGGGATATTTCTCGTGCGCGGCGAGCATGAAAAGGTCGCGCTCGGTTTTGGCAAGAATCGAGGCGGCGGCGATATTGGCATACTTTCCGTCTCCTTTTACTATAGTATTATATTGGATGTCGCCATAGGGTTTGAATCTGTTGCCGTCGACCACTATCGCACCGGGGCGAATCGAGAGGCCGTCGAGAGCGAGGTGCATGGCTTCGATCGATGCATTGAGGATATTGATTTCGTCGATGCGCTGATTGTCTACGGCCGCCACGCTCCATGCCAAGGCCTGCTCTTTGATTATATCGCGAAGTTCCATACGGCGGCGTTCGCTCACTTGCTTCGAATCGTTGAGCCAAGGATGAGAGAAGTCATCAGGCAAAATCACAGCGGCGGCGAACACCGGGCCTGCAAGACAACCGCGGCCGGCCTCGTCGCATCCGGCTTCAAGAACGCCCGCAGCAAGGCAAGCGGGCAAGGGTTTACGCAAGGAGGTCATAATTCAGTACGTTTTCCACAAGATAAAGGCCCTCAATCTGCGAGCGAGGTATCTCAATATCGTCGTAATCGGGGTTTGCGCTATGCAAGGTGACGAGTGCGGGGTCGAGATTGCGCCGCACATATTTCACAAGACGATAGTCGGCGAGCACCACAACATATATACGGCCCCACGAAATAGGCGCGTCAAGCGATACAGGCCTTATCGAAATATAGGAACCGGGCGCAAGCATAGGCTGCATCGAGTTGCCCGAGACCCTCACGATAGGGAGCTCGGGATTGATACCCGGCAGGCATATGCGCCCTATGACGTGCTCTTCGGTGAACATGCGGCTCAAGGGAGTGGCACCGGCGGTAACATCTATATTATATACGGGGGCTCCTTCGCGAGGCGCGTTCTCCCGAGCGTCGGCAGTACGAGGAAAGGGCACATCGGCACCTTCGGCAAGCCATTTCTTTGAAACGCCGAGGTTGACAACTATACGGTTGAGGAAAGCGTCGGAGGGCGCCGACTTTCCGCTGAGGGTGCGCGAGACGGTAGCGGCATCAACACCTATAATACGGCCGAACGATGCCTGTGTGTGGCGTGTTAGGCGGATGAGGTAACGGATGCGGTCGAGTACGTCGGCCCCTGCGGCGGGCATTTCGAGTGCGTCGGGAGTTTTCATGACTATTATATTTTACAACGTTGCAGTGCAAATTTACAATTTTTCTTGCACATAAACAAAAAAAACAGCGAGCCAAATTATTCTGGCTCGCCGTAATGCCTTGGGGCTGTCAAGCTATCAAGCTTTCACACGCTCGAGGTAAGCACCGTTGCGGGTGTCGATACGCACCTTGTCGCCGGTGTTGCAGAAGAGGGGCACACGCACTTCGGCGCCGGTCTCCACAGTAGCAGGCTTGAGGGTGTTGGTAGCGGTATCGCCCTTGATACCGGGTTCGGTATAGGTGATTTCGAGGGTTACGCTGGTAGGCATCTCGCAGGTGAGAATTGTCTCGGAAGCTGCGTGAACCATAGCTTCGCACACGTCACCTTCTTTGAGGAACTGCACGCCCTCGATGCTCTCGCCGGGGATAGCCACCTGCTCGAAAGTCTCGGTGTGCATGAAGTTGTAGCCCATGTCGTCTTTATAGAGGTACTGGTAGGGGCGACGCTCGATGCGGACTTCCTCAACTTTTACGCCGGCGCTCCAGGTTTTCTCGAAGATGCGGCCGGTCTTAACGTTGCGGAGTTTAGTGCGCACGAAAGCGGGGCCTTTTCCGGGTTTAACGTGTTGGAATTCCACGATAAAGAAGTAGTTGCCGTCGATGTCGAGGCACATACCGTTTTTAAAATCAGCAGTTGTTGCCATAAATGGTTGCTTATGTTGAATTTTATTTTTCCTTGTTGAGTTCTTCCTGCACGTCGGCTGCGAGCTCGGGGTCGATCATGATACGGCCGCAATATTCGCACACGATAAGTTTCTTGCGGGTCTTGATTTCGATCTGCTTTTGGGGCGGGATGCGGTTGAAGCAGCCGCCGCAGGCATCGCGGTCCACAATAACCACGCCGAGGCCGTTGTGGGCTTTGTCGCGGATACGTTTGAAAGCGGTGAGTGTGCGCTCATCGATTTCGGGCTCGAGTTTTTTAGCCTTCGCAAGGAGGTTCTCCTCGTCGGAGCGGGTCTCGCTCACGAGGTTGTCGAGGTCGGCCTTCTTCTCGTCGAGGATGTGAGTCTGGTCGGCGATAGCCTCCTCGGTGTTCTTTATTTCGAGCTTGAGGTTATCGATCTGGCGCTCGATGTCGCCGATGTTCTTCTCGGCGAGCTGTATTTCAAGCGACTCATATTCGATTTCCTTGGTAAGGTTATCGAACTCGTGGTTGTTACGCACGTTGTCGAGCTGCTGGCGGTAACGCTCGATAAGGAGCTTCTTGTTCTCAATCTTGTTCTGCTCGTCGACACGACGTGCGCCAAGGTCGTTGATTTCGCTCTGGAAACGTTCAACGCGGGCATTGAGGCCTTTCACTGTATCTGCGAGGTCTTTCACTTCCTGGGGAAGTTCGCCGCGGATAGCACGGATTCGACGGATGTCGGAGTGAATAAGCTGCAGCTTGTAGAGAGTCTTGAGACGGTCCTCTACCGAGCGCGGGGTTTCTATTTTATGTTCTGTTGCCATATCTGAGTTACAGGTATTTCACCGGATTTGTCTCCAAGTCGGCGTAATGGACTGCAAAGTTAGGGAATTTATTTCTAATTACGTGATAAAAAATGCTTTTAAAGCAATTTTCGCTCTCAAAATGCCCGATATCGAGGAGCATGAGGGGCTCTCCAGCAAGGTCGGCGAAGTCGTGGTAGCGCACATCGGCAGTGATATAAGCCTGCACGCCGAGGGCCTGTGCACGGCCTATGAACTCGCCGCCCGCACCTCCGCAAACCGCTATACGGCGCACGGTGGCCGCAGGGTCGAAGGCGAGACTGGCCTTTATGGCCGGCGTGCCGAAGCGCTCTTTGATGCGTGCCACGAGCTCGGCGCCGCTTATAGGCTCGTCGAAAACGGCCACCATACCGAGGCCTACGGGCTCCCCGCCATTGAGCCGGGGAGTGACCTCGATGCGGAATTTATCGCCGCCGGGAATCGACGCTACAGCTGCCGAGAGAGCGCCAACGCGCCCGGCCTCGGCACTTGCCGAAATGCGGCAAAGGGGCGTATGATGCAGAGTAAAGCCGAAATCCTCGGCCTTGCGGGCGTCTTCGGTTTCCAAAGAGGCAGCCTGGGTATAGGCCTGGTCGCACTCCTCCACCCCGTTTTCAAGAAGCACCTGGGTCACGAGGTCTGACTCGCCACGCGGGCAAATCACCGAAAAGACAACCAGCGAAGGCTCGGCAGCAGCCAGTGGGGCGAGCGCCCGGGCGCCGAGGAGCTCGACGATGCGGTGCGATACTCCGCCGCGGGCACTGTCGAGCGCCGTGTGGCTCGAATAAACGGCCACCCCTGCACGCACGGCGGCTGCCACGGTGCGCTGGGTGGCATCGCGACCCGTAAGACTCTTCACACCTTTAAATATAAGGGGGTGATGCGAGATTACGAGATTGCAGCCACGGGCGACAGCCTCGCCTATGATGCCCTCGGTGACGTCGAGGCACAGGAGCGCGCCCGTGCACTCGCCGTCGGCTTCGGGCGGGAGCCCCACCTGAAGCCCCGAATTGTCCCACTTCTCCTGCAGGCGAAGCGGGGCAATTTCTTCAAGAGCGGCTATTATCGCGCTTAGTTTCATTTGGGCTGAGGCAGTACAACTTCGAGGTTAAGCTCGTCGAGCTGCTTCTGGTCGAGCTCTGCGGGAGCGTCGAGCATCACGTCGCGGCCACTGTTGTTCTTGGGGAAGGCGATGCAGTCGCGGATACTGTCGAGACCGGCAAAGAGGCTCACCCAGCGGTCGAGGCCGTAGGCAAGGCCGCCGTGAGGGGGAGCGCCATATTTGAAGGCGTTCATCAAGAAGCCGAACTGCTCCTGTGCCTTCTCGGGAGTGAAGCCGAGAATCTCGAACATCTTGGCCTGCAGGTCGCTGTTGTGGATACGGATTGAACCACCGCCGACTTCAACGCCGTTGATAACCATATCATAGGCATCGGCGCGGACGGCCGCCGGGTCGGTGTCGAGCATGGGGATATCCTCGTCCTTGGGGTGGGTGAAGGGGTGGTGCATGGCCATGAGGCGCTGCTCCTCGTCGCTCCACTCAAACATGGGGAAGTCAACCACCCAGAGGCAGGCAAATTTATCTTTGTCGCGCAGACCGAGCTGACGGCCCATTTCGAGACGGAGCTCGCAAAGCTGCTTGCGGGTGCGCATGGCATCGTCGCCGCTGAGGATGAGGATAAGGTCGCCGGGCTCGGCCTCCATTTTGGCGGCGAGCTCGCGCAGAACTTCCTGGCTGTAGAACTTGTCAACCGACGATTTCACATTGCCGTCGGCCTCGACGCGGGCATACACCATGCCCTTGGCGCCAATCTGCGGGCGTTTTACAAACTCGGTGAGGGCATCGAGCTGCTTGCGGGTGTAGTGTGCGGCACCCTTGGCGCAGATACCGCCGATATACTCTGCATTGTCGAACACCGAGAAGCCATGGCCCTTGAGGGTATCCATAAGTTCTACGAAACGCATGCAGAAGCGCAGGTCGGGCTTGTCGGAACCATAGTATTTCATGGCGTCGGCCCAAGGCATACGCTGGAAAGGCTCGGTGAGCTCTATGCCGCGGATTTCCTTGAAGAGGTGCTTTGCCATACCCTCGAAGAGGTTGATGATGTCGTCCTGCTCAACGAAGCTCATCTCACAGTCAATCTGCGTGAACTCGGGCTGACGGTCGGCACGGAGGTCTTCATCGCGGAAGCACTTCACAATCTGGAAGTAGCGGTCCATGCCCGAAACCATAAGCAGCTGCTTGAGGGTCTGGGGCGACTGGGGAAGGGCGTAGAACTGGCCGGGATTCATGCGCGAGGGCACAACGAAGTCGCGCGCGCCCTCGGGGGTAGAGCCCACGAGCATAGGGGTCTCGATTTCGAGGAAGCCCTTGCTGTCGAGGTAGCGGCGCACCTCCATGGTCATGCGGTGACGCAGCTCGAGGTTGCGGCGCACGGGGTTGCGGCGAAGGTCGAGGTAGCGGTAGCGCATGCGGATATCATCGCCGCCGTCGCTCTCATCTTCGATAGTGAAGGGAGGCACCTCGCTGGGGTTGAGCACACGCAGCGCATCGGCAATAATCTCGATGTCGCCCGTGGGGATATTCGGGTTCTTCGACGTACGCTCGGCCACTTTGCCCTCCACCTGGATTACAAATTCACGGCCAAGACGGTTTGCGGCGTCGGTGAGTGCGGCGTCGTGCTCGCCGGTGAACACAACCTGGGTTATGCCGTAGCGGTCGCGGAGGTCGACGAATGTCATACCGCCCATGCGACGCACGCGCTGAACCCAACCCGCCAGGGTTACGGTCTTACCGGCGTCGGCGAGACGCAGCTCGCCGCAAGTATTGCTTCTAAACATAGTGTTTTAGAACTTTTTATGTCTGAGATATTATTGTTTGATTATTTTCCTGATTTGGAGCTGAGGTTAACCTGCTTCTCGGGCTCGAGACCGCGGTTGCGCAGAAGAGCGTCGACCGAAGGCTCGTGGCCGCGGAACTTCACATAGAGCGTCATGGGGTCGTCAGAGCCACCGGCCTCGAGCACATTCTCCTTGAACTTGCGGGCGGTCTCGGGGTCGAAGATACCTTTCTCCTTGAAGAGCTCGAAGCCGTCGGTATCGAGAACCTCGGCCCAGAGATAGGTGTAGTAGCCCGAAGCATACCCGTCGCTGCCGAACACATGCTTGAAGTAGGGCGAACGGTAGCGGAAAGTAAGCTCCTTGGGCATACCCAGAGCCTCGGCAACCTGCTTCTCGAAAGCCACGGCGTCGACTTCACCCTCGGGGTTGAGCTTGCCGTACTGCAGGTCGAGGAGCGCGGCACCGGCGAGCTCGGCGGTGGCGAAGCCCTGGTTGTGGGTAGCCGAAGCCTGGAGCTTCTCTATGAGTTCGTCGGGGATAACCTCGCCCGTTTTCCAATGCTTGGCATAGGTGCGGAGCAGCTCGGGCTCAAGCGCCCAGTGCTCATGAATCTGCGAGGGAAGCTCAACAAAGTCGCGGTCTACGTTAGTGCCGGCCTGGCTCTTGAGGCGTGCCTTCGAGAGCATGCCGTGCAGACCGTGGCCAAACTCGTGGAACATGGTCTCAACCTCATCGAGGGTGAGGAGTGCGGGAGTATCGGCGGTCGGACGCGAGAAGTTGCCCACATTATAGATTACGGGGCGCGACGAAGTGCCGTCCTCCTTCTCCCACGAGCCCTTGAACTCGCTCATCCATGCACCCTGGCGCTTAGAGGCGCGGGGGAAATAGTCGGTCATAAACACCGCGATGTGCTCGCCGGTGGCGGCATCGGTCACGTCGTATACCGTAACCTCGTCGTAGTATTTGGGAGCGTCGGGCATCTCGGTGAACTTCACGCCATAGAGGCGCTCTGCCATGCTGAAAATACCGTTGCGCACCGAGTCAACACAGAAATACTGGCGCACCTCGCTCTCGTCGAGGTCATATTTCTTGCGGCGCACCTTCTCGGCGTAGTAGTAGTAATCCCAGGGCTCGATAGTGATACCGGCGTTCTCGCTGTCGGCAAGAGCCTGCATCTCGGCAACCTCCTCCTTCACGCGCTTCACTGCCGGGCGCCATATCTGCATGAGCAGATTCTCGGCATTCTCCGTAGTCTTGGCCATGACATTGTCGGTCATATAAGCGCCGAAATTCTCAAAGCCAAGAAGAGCAGCCTTGCGGGCACGAGCCTGCAGAATCTTGCTTATCACAGGGTTATTGTTATACTCACCCTCCGAAGCCAGCGAAGTATAACCCTTGTACATCTCCTCGCGCAGATCGCGGTCATCGGCATACTGGAGCAGCGGAAGGCGGCTCGGGGCATGAAGAGTGAACACCCACTTGCCCTCGCCGAGATTGCGAGTAGCGGCCTCCTCGGCAGCCTGGGCGATGCTCGATTCGGGCAGACCGGCAAGACGGGTCGAATCCTCAACCACAATCTCGAAAGCGTTAGTGGCGTTCAGAAGATTCTTGTTATAAGTCAGATAGAGATTGGTAAGCTCAGTATTCACCTCCTTGAGCTGCTCCTTGCCCGCAGCATCGAGGAGAGCGCCGTTGCGGGTAAACTGCTTGTAGTAGTTCTCCACGGCGCGACGCTGGTCGGTGGCAAGACCCTCACGGTTCTCGTACACAGCCTTGATGCGCTCGAAGAGAGCGTCGTTCATCGTAATTTCGTCGGAGAACTGCGAGTAGCGCGGATAGAACTCCTCGGCGATAGCCACCATTTCGTCGGAAGAATTTGACTCATCGAGAGCGAAGAAAACCGTGGCTACCTTATCGAGAATCTCGCCCGAGCGCTCAAGAGGCATGATAGTGTTCTCGAAAGTCGCTGCTTCCGGATTATCGACAATCGCCTGGATTTCGGCCTTCTTCTGCGCGATACCGGCCTCAAGGGCAGGAAGATAGTGCGAGTACTCGATTTGGTCGAACGGCGGAATTTCGTAAGGAGTCGTATACTCCTCAAGGAACGGATTCTTCTCCATTTTTCCATTGCATGCCACAGTGCAAGCGCTCAGAAGAGCGGCTGCCGCGGCTACCATAAGGTGGTTTTTCATAATTTTTTCTCTCAGAGATTTCGTATGTGCATAATTAGCAACCACAAAGTTACGCAGAAATTTTGAGAAACAACTAAAAAATTTACAAAAACAGCCACCACACCCCGAAATCAGCTTTTGACAAGCGCGTCCGCCGGGACGATAATTAATCCGGTAACCCGGCACGCCGCAGCTTGCGGAGGCGTGCCCGCCATTATCCTACTCGCAGGCGCGCGTCCGCCAGGACGCTGATTAATCCAGTAACCCGGTACGCCGGAGCTTGCGGAGGCGTGCCCGGCATTATCCTACTTGCAAAAGCGCGTCCGCCAGGACGCTGATTAATCCAGTAACCCGGTACGCCGCAGCTTGCGGAGGCGTGCCGGGACAGTAACATCACTCGCCATGGCGTCCGCATGGACGCCGATTAAGACCGTCAGCAACACGCTTAGCGTTCTTCTGCAAACAGCCCGCACGGCATACACTCTCGGAGAGAGTTCATTGTGATTAGCCCCGAGCTTCAGCTTGGGGAGACAGCCGCACACATTAGCCCGGAGGGCTTGAAGCTCGTTAACCGGGGGTGCCCGTCACCCCCGGCTTGTGACACCTATATGCTCTGCCGTGCCGGAGGTACGGTACCCGGTTCCCCGCAGCTCGGGAGATTCCCCGAAACACAAAGATTTTGAGCGCACTATTGCATATTTGAAAAATAGAGAGTATCTTTGCCGTGCAGACCGTTTCACGCAGATTGCCCTATGGCACAGGCCACAGCACGCAAGTGCCAAGCCCGGTCGGGGGCTATGCGGGTGGGGTCGGCAAAGACATTATAAAAAGCGTTTACTCGGCGCTCCTTCTTGGCTTGTTGAAACCTGGAAAATTTCAAACCACTGTCAAGAATGAAGCAAACGGTAGATGACTTATGTGGATATGTATATTCCGTCCGAATCCGGCGCGCGAGCGCCCGATGCGGGCGATTGGCATATTCTGCGTGAGGCTTCTGCAAGTTTGCTCGTTCTACAGTGATGGGCAATTCCAGGGCCTCAACAAGCGGAACGGGCAACAAGTACGGCTCTCACGCTTTTTTTTGTATTAACCATTCTAACGCCATAACCGGGAGTCAAGGCATAGATGCAAAATGCTGTTCCACCGCACATTTCATGCTGTCGGGCAAGGAGCTTTCTACTCCGAGGAACTCCGCCACGACGACGGAGAGCGACTATTCCGCATGGTATACGACTGCGGAAGCAGTACCTTGAAGGATAAAAAGATGCAGATTAAGGCCACCGCCGACCTGCGCAACGACACCGACGTCGACCTCCTGATAGTCTCTCACTTCCACCAGGACCACATCAACGGCATTCCCGCACTCAACCCAAAGCGCGTGCTCATACCCTATCTGAGCCCCGACGTGGCCATATACCTAATGGTACAGGCACAGCAAGACCACACCGAATTCGACCTCGGCATGGCGCTGCACCCCGAGCAAGTATTCCCTCATGCACAGATTATAAGGGTTATTCCCGAAAACGCAGAGCCGCCCAGGGGCGAACACTTAACCGCTCTTAACATCGACCTTTCCACCCCTCCCGTCCCCGCCGTATTCAACTTGCCCTCCAATGCAACAATCAGCATCAAACCACAGGGTTTTTGTGCAAATATATGGGAATATATAGCTTATAATCCCAACATGGAAAAGTATGCCAAAGAGTTTAGGAAAGCCATAAACGATGAGCACCTCGTTTGGGACTCTCTTCAATATGGCCAATATTTTAAGGCGCATTTAGAAGAAATAACACAGGCCTACAATCCTCGAAAAAAACAGAACCGGCACTCCTTGGCTGTTTACTCAGGTCCCTGTGAAATTCTTGACACCCATTTCAGGCGTCCATATCTGAATCGCCCCTGTATGTCAGCCGGTTTTCTTGAATATTGCTACCACTCGCGTAATTATTTATATCCATTTGCAGCCTCGGCCCTGTATTTCGGCGACGCCACAATAACCCGTAATTGGCTACCTAATTTCTACAAAGAAATTAAAGAGCAACGCTTGGAAAAAGTGGCTTTTATCCAAATACCTCACCATGGATCTTTTTATAGCCGAGGCGACCAAATTATAAAGCTAAGTCCCCACCATTGTCTACGTGGCCGTCTTGGCATCATAAGCCACGGAAGCAAGAACAGCCGCCACCCCTCATCCCGATTAATTAACGCGCTGTGCGATGAAGAGACTCCCGTGATTTCTGTCACCGAAAACCCCGACACCGTGCTTTCAATCAGTTTCTACATCTACTGACTACCCCAACCTAAACAATCAAATAAACCAAATAAAATCACATAACCTATGAGAAAAATCCTCGACTATCTCGCCGGGCGAAGCACCACAATAAGGGTGCTTGCAATAGCCCTCATCCTTTCACTATCTGCCGTAGCTCAAGCTGCCGCAGTGTCTATAACAGTGGGCGACCTCAAGTATACCCTAAACACGTCTGACAAAACAGCAACCTTAACCGGACCGGTTTCGTCGACAATAGAAATCAAAGACTTCACGATCCCCGGCGAAGTCACTCACGAAGGTGAGTCCTATACCGTAACAGCAATCGGGGATAATGCTTTTACAGGTTGCACCGGCCTGAGCGGCACGCTCACAATCCCCAATACTGTAACTTACATAGGCATTTGCGCATTCCAAGACTGCTCCATGCTTACAGGCAGTCTAATTATACCCAATTCCGTCACAACAATCCGAGAAAGAGCTTTTTGTGATTGCATTGGATTAACCGGTGATTTGGTTATTCCGAATTCGGTTACTTCTCTTGGCAACTCCTCTTTTGAGGGGTGTACCGGCTTCACTGGCAATCTGTATATTTCAAATGCAATAACAGATATTCCCCAACAAGCATTCTATCGTTGCTTCGGTTTTACAGGGGATTTAGTAATACCTAATTCAGTTACAGCTATATTTAAAAGTGCATTTGCGGGGTGTGGATTTAAAGGCACCTTAACAATTCCCGAGTCTGTTACTTATATTGGAGGCTGGGCTTTTGCCTGGTGCGAAGGGCTTACGGGCAGCTTAATTCTTCCTGAAGGTCTAACTTCAATAGGAGAGGCTGCATTTAACGTTTGTGGTGGTTTTACAGGTGAACTAATTATCCCAAATTCGGTAACCTCAATCGAAGCATATGCATTCTGTGGTTGTCCCGGTTTTTCGGGGGATCTTAACATCCCAGAAAATGTTATGTATATTGGTGAATATGCCTTTAATGGCTGCTATGGGTTCAACGGCAATCTTACTTTACCCAATTCAATAACGACCATAGAGACCGGTACATTTGAGAATTGTTCGGGGTTGACGGGGCCATTAGTTATTCCCAATACAGTAATTTCAATTGGAGAGCGTGCCTTTGCTATCTGTGCTAACTTAACTGGTGACTTATTGATTCCAAATTCTGTTATTTCAATCGGACAGAGCGCTTTTCAACACTGCACAGGATTTGATGGGGTTCTTACACTTTCTGAGAACTTAACATCAATCGAAAATGAGACCTTCTCTAATTGCACATGGTTGCACGGGGATCTGATAATTCCCAATTCAGTTACGACTATCGGAGAAAATGCTTTTGACGCGTGCTCCAGTTTCAATGGGAAATTGATTCTACCTGACGGTCTCCTATCTATAGGGAATAACGCATTCCGTAGTTGTCATCAATTTGGCGGTGATTTGATTATACCCGATTCTGTCGAAAGCATCGGAGAAGGAGCGTTCAGTTGGGCTTCATTTGTCTCTGGAAGGCTTATACTCTCAAATAATCTTACTTCAATTGAAAAGAATACTTTTTCTAATTGTAATTTTAAAGCATTGGACATACCAAATACAGTGACTGCTATAAAAGAAAGTGCTTTTGAGGGGTGTTCAAGATTAACCGGAGATTTGATTATTCCAAATTCAGTAACTTCTATCGGCGATTACGCTTTCAGAGATTGCACCGGCTTATCCGGTACAATATATCTCCCTGAGTCCTTAAAAGAAATTGGAACCTGGGCTTTCTATTTTTATGCCCCTGACGTTAAAAGTGTCGTTTGTGAAGCGGTTATTCCTCCGATAGCAGGGAAATATGCTTTCTACACAACTGATGTCAACAAAATGACTCTTTATGTACCCCGTCAGTCTATATCCGACTATAAAGTCGCAAATGAATGGAAAGATTTCTTTTATATTAAAGCTATAGGCGGCATCCCCGCCGAAAGCATCACTCTCGACCGCACCGAGGCAGAACTACTTGTCGGCAACGCGCTGACGGTCACCGCGACCATCCTGCCCGCCGATGCCGACGACCTTACAGTGGCGTGGAGCAGCTCCGACGAGAGCGTAGCCACTGTCGATGCCGCAGGCAAGGTGTCGGCTGTAGGCGCCGGCACGGCCACTATCACAGCCGCAACTGCCAACGGTCTCACAGCCCAATGCGAGCTTAGCGTATGGCTCCGGGGCGACACCAACGCCGACCGCCGAGTAGATGTGGCCGACGTTGTAAACACAAACAACGAAATTGTTGGCAACCCCACAGGCACCTTCATATTCATAGCAGCCGATATGACGGGCGACGGCGACATCACCGTGAGCGATGCCGTGCAGATAGCTCAGCTCATCCTCGAAACTCCCGCCTCTGCGGTGCGCCGCATGGCAGCCCGAACATCAGAACACCCTGCGCACTATCTCAGCCTCAGCGGCAGCGGTCGCAACCTCGGCATGAGTATCAGCAGCGGTGCCTACACAGCTATTCAGGCCGACATACATCTGCCCGAGGGCTGCGAGCTTGCTGAGGCACGACTCGGCGCAGGCGCATCGACCTCACACATCATAATGAGTTCACGAGTCGACGCCCACACCCTCCGTGTAGTGGTATTCTCGCCCTCCAACAGTCTCTTCATCGCCAACGGAGCACCTATCGTAGAGGTAAACCTTGGTGCTGGCAATGTTGCAGAACTTGAACTTTCCAACGTCATAGCAGCCCAACCCGACGGCAGCAGCCACGGCCTCGGTATCGACGGCGCAAGCTCCGGCATAAACTCTGCCGAGTGTGGTTCTGTCGAGATTAGCGCCATAGCGGGCCGCGTCCGCATCACTGGCGCCGAGGGTAAGGAACTCAGCATATTCAGCACAGCAGGCGCAATGATAGCACACGAAATTGTCGGAAGCGACAAGCGCGAGATTTCACTCGCACCGGGTGTCTACATCGTGAAAGTTGATAATACAGTCAGCAAACTCGTAGTTCGATAAAGCATGAAAACCAAATTAATAGCACTGCTCCTCATCCTTGTCGGGCTCTCATGCCCGGCAATGGCTGCGGGCAACAGCCTGACTCTGGGCGTCTCGCCAATCGCCCCGGGAGCGGCAGGCAAGGTAATAGTAAACCTCAACAACAGCGACGCCTGCTACGGCCTGCAGGCCGATGTCGCTCTGCCCACAGGCCTTGTGCTTGAGGCCGTGTCGACGGCAGCCCGCACCGAGGGCTGCATGGCAACCGCCAATGTCAACGCCGGCAAAGAGCGCTTCGTAGTAATGTCGATGAACAAACCTCTCGCGGGCAACAGCGGCGCCGTGTGCGAGCTCAGCGTGCGCGCCTCATCGGCGTTCGCCGGGGGCTCAATCCGCTTGTCGAATATCAAGATGTCGAACGGCAGCATGCAAGATGTCGTGCTGCCCGACGTTTCGGCAAATATCGCAAACCGCCTCGATGCCGGGCTCAGCATCGCCGACTTCGAGGTGCATGCCGGTGGCAGTGCCGAAGTGCCCGTACTGCTCACCAACAACAACACCGTGGCAGGTGTGCAGGCCGACATCTATATCCCCGAGGGCATGAGCATCAAGCCCGAAAGCCTGAAAACGACTGCCCGCACCGCCGGTTTCGCTATCGACAGCAAGCTCGACGGTTCACGCCTCCGCGTACTGCTCTACTCCCTATCAGGCAAGACCGTAAGCGGCAACTCGGGAGCGATTTTCACTTTCGAGGCCGAAGCCGCGGCCTCTGCAAGCGGGTCGGCAATAATAGAGCTAAAGGATGTACGTCTTTCCGACCCCCTGGCGGTAAGTTTCGGAGCCTCCGATGCCTCAGCTAAAGTCACTTACCTCAAACCGCTGGTTGCATCTGTTGAGCTTCTCCCGACATCCGCTATCTTGAAAGTAGGCGAGAAGATCAGCGTAAAAGCCACAGTTTTGCCTGCCAATGCCGGAAACACCGCTGTAACATGGTCGGTGAGCAATCCGCAGGTGGCCACGGTCAACAGCAATGGCGAGCTCACAGCCCTTGCCCTCGGCACAACCACGCTTACCGCTTCATCAGTTGAGAATCCCGATATAAAAGGAACCTGCGAAGTCACCGTCATCGAAACACCCGCAGGCAGCATCGTTATTGACAAAGACGCGCTCGGCATAACCGGCGATAACCTCGAAATGCGCGTGGGCGATGTAAAGACTATCAAAGTCAGCGTAGAGCCTGCCACAACAACCGACAAGTCGGTGACCTTCGTCAGCTCCAAGCCCGCTATCGCCTCGGTAGACGCCAACGGTAAGGTCACAGCCCTCGCCCTTGGCACCACCACTATAACCATTACCGCCAAGTCGGGCGTCTCCGCGCAGCTAACCGTCAATGTAGTGGCGACCTCCGCCGCTTCTATCTCGCTGAATAAAACCTCGGCAACACTCAAAGCCACAGAGAGCGTTGACCTAATCGCCACCGTTTTGCCCGCCACCACCACCGACAAGTCGGTAACGTGGAAGTCGGCCGATAACACAATTGCCACCGTTGATGCCAACGGCAAAGTAACAGCCGTAGCTGTCGGCAAGACAACTATCACCGCCACCGCAGCATCGGGCGTCAGCGCCACCTGCGAAGTCACCGTCATCGAAACACCCGCAGGCAGCATTGTCATTGACAAAGACGCACTCGGTATCACAGGCGACAATCTCGAAATGCGCGTAGGCGATGTAAAGACTATTAAAGTCACCGTCGAGCCTACTACGACCACCGATAAATCGGTGACCTTCGTGAGCTCTACCCCCTCCGTGGCTTCAGTTGACGCCGACGGTAAGGTAACAGCCCTCGCCCTCGGCACCACTACAATAACCATTACCGCCAAATCGGGTGTCTCCGCGCAGATTACCGTTAATGTTATAGCCACCTCGGCGGCTTCTATCTCGCTGAACAAAACCTCGGCAATCCTCAAAGCCTCCGAGACCGTTGACCTCATAGCAACCGTGCTGCCCGCGACCACTACCGACAAGTCGGTAACGTGGAAGTCGGCCAACAACGCCATTGCCACCGTCGACGCTAACGGCAAAGTAACCGCCGTAGCTGTAGGCAAGACCACAATCACCGCCACCGCAGCTTCGGGTATCAGCGCCACCTGCGAAGTCACCGTCATCGAAACTCCCGCAGGCAGCATTGTCATTGACAAGGACGCCCTCGGCATCACAGGCGACAACCTCGAAATGCGCATCGGCGAGATAAAGACTATCAAAGTAAGCGTGGAGCCTGCAACGACTACCGACAAGTCTGTTACTTTCGTTAGCTCCAAGCCCTCCGTGGCTTCAGTTGACGCCAACGGTAAAGTAACTGCCCTCGCCCTCGGCACCACCACGATAACAATTACCGCCAAGTCGGGCGTCTCCGCGCAGCTAACCGTTAATGTTGTAGCGACCTCCGCCGCCTCTATATCGCTGAATAAGACCTCGGCAACCCTCAAAGCCACTGAGACCGTTGACCTCATAGCAACCGTGCTGCCCGCGACCACCACCGACAAATCGGTAACATGGAAGTCGGCCAACAACGCCATTGCCACCGTCGACGCCAACGGCAAAGTAACCGCCGTAGCTGTCGGCAAAACCACTATCACCGCCACTGCCGCATCGGGCGTCAGCGCCACCTGCGAAGTCACCGTCATCGAAACGCCCGCAGGCAGCATTGTCATCGACAAAGACGCTCTCGGCATAACGGGCGATAACCTCGAAATGCGCATCGGCGACGTCAAGACTATCAAAGTCACCGTCGAGCCTGCAACGACCACCGACAAGTCGGTGACCTTCGTGAGCTCCAACCCCGCTGTGGCTTCGGTTGACGCCAACGGTAAGGTAACAGCCCTCGCTATTGGAACCACTACAATAACCATAACAGCGAAGTCGGGAGTATCGGCTAAGATTACCGTTACGGTTAAAGCTGTTGAGGCCAATTATATAGGGCTCAATACGCTAAGTGTAACTCTCAAAGCCACCGAGTCCACAACCCTCATCGCGACCGTGCTTCCCGAAAATACCACCGACAAATCGGTAACATGGAAGTCGGCCGACAACACAATTGCCACCGTCGACGCCAACGGCAAAGTAACCGCCGTAGCCGTCGGCAAGACCACAATCACTGCAACCGCAGCATCGGGCGTCAGCGCCACCTGCGAAGTCACCGTCATCGAAACACCCGCAGGCAACATTGTTATAGACAAAGACGCTCTCGGCATAACGGGCGACAACCTCGAAATGCGCGTAGGCGATGTAAAGACTATTAAAGTCAGCGTCGAGCCTGCTACGACTACCGACAAGTCAGTGACTTTCGTTAGCTCCAAGCCCGCTATCGCCTCGGTTGACGCCAACGGTAAGGTGACCGCCCTCGCCCTCGGCACCACTACAATAACCATTACCGCCAAGTCGGGCGTCTCCGCGCAGATTACCGTTAATGTTATAGCTACACCTGCCGCCTCAATCTCGCTGAACAAAAGCTCGGCAACCCTCAAAGCTGCCGAGACCGTTGACCTCATCGCAACCGTACTGCCCGAAACAACCACCGACAAGTCGGTAACATGGACGTCGGCCGACAACACAATTGCCACCGTCGACGCCAACGGCAAGGTTACCGCAGTAGCCGTCGGCAAGACAACTATCACCGCCACCGCAGCATCGGGCGTCAGCGCCACCTGCGAAATCACCGTCATCGAAACGCCCGCAGGCAGCATTGTTATCGACAAGGAAGCCCTTGGTATCACAGGCGACAACCTCGAAATGCGGATAGGCGAGGTCAAGACTATCAAAGTCAGCGTAGAGCCTGCAACGACGACCGACAAGACAGTTACTTTTGTTAGCTCCAACCCCGCTATCGCCTCGGTTGACGCCGACGGTAAGGTAACCGCTCTCGCTCTCGGAACCACTACTATAACTATTACCGCCAAGTCGGGAGTATCGGCGCAAATAACAGTGAAGGTCGTGGCTGTAGAGGGTGATTATTTAGCGCTGAATACGCTAAGTGCAACTCTCAAGGTCACAGAGACCGTAACTCTCATTGCTACAGTACTACCCGAGAATACCACCGACAAGACGGTGACATGGAAGTCGGCAAATGAGGCTATAGCCACCGTTGACGCCAACGGCAAGGTTACCGCCGTAGCCGTCGGCAAGACAACTATCACCGCCACCGCAGCCTCAGGAGTCAGCGCTACCTGCGAAGTCACCGTCATCGAAACTCCCGCAGGGAGCATTGTAATCGACAAAGACGCTCTCGGCATAACCGGCGACGCCCTCGAAATGCGCGTAGGAGAGGTAAAGACTATCAAAGTCACCGTCGAGCCGGAAACGACCACCGACAAGACGGTTACTTTCGTTAGCTCTAACCCCGCCGTGGCTTCTGTTGACGCCGACGGTAAAGTGACCGCCCTTGCCCTCGGCACCTCCACCATAACCATTACAGCCAAATCGGGAGTATCTGCGCAGATTACTGTCAACGTGGTAGCGACATCCGCCGCTTCTATCTCGCTGAATAAAACCTCGGCGATCCTCAAAGCCACTGAGACCGTTGACCTAATCGCAACCGTTCTGCCCGAAACGACCACCGATAAATCGGTGACATGGAAGTCGGCCGACAACGCCATTGCCACCGTCGACGCTAACGGCAAGGTTACCGCAGTTGCCGTCGGCAAGACAACTATCACCGCAACCGCCGCATCGGGCGTCAGCGCCACCTGCGAGGTAACCGTCATCGAAACTCCCGCAGGCAGCATCGTAATCGACAAAGACGCCCTCGGCATAACCGGCGACGACCTCGAAATGCGCGTAGGTGAGGTAAAGACTATCAAAGTCACCGTCGAGCCGGAAACTACCACCGACAAGACGGTTACTTTCGAGAGCTCCGACCCCTCTATTGCATCGGTGGATAGTGACGGTAACGTGACTGCCCTCGTCCCCGGCACCACCACAATAACCATAACAGCTAAGTCGGGCGTATCGGCGCAGATTACCGTTAAGGTCATGCCTGAAGAGGGCGGGCATCTCTCGCTGAATCCGGGAGTTGTAACTCTCAAGGTCTCCGAGACCGTAACCATCATCGCCACCGTCTACCCCGAGACTGCCACCGACAAAAAGGTGATGTGGCGCTCGGAGGACAGCCGCATTGCCAGCGTCGATGACAACGGCAAGGTGACCGCCAATTCGGCCGGCAGCACCGCTATAATCGCCACCACCGCTTCAGGTCTTGCCAACGCCTGCCTTGTGACAGTCGTGCCCCGCGACACCGAGCCAATCTCCGTGGTTCAAAGCGATGATTTCATCGTGCTTATGGACGGCGACACTGCCGAATTGAAAGTGACGGTAAGCGGCGGCTACGAACCCGGACTCAGCTACACCTGGTCGAGTCTGAATCAGGAACTCGGCAACGACAACTCGCTCATCGTTACCGGCAAATGCTCAGGCTCTTCGAAATCTAACCGAATATACAGCGTGCGCGTAACCGATGTCTGCGACGGCGCGATGCTCTTCGACAAAACCTATGATTTTGAAGTCGAAACCTGGCCCCGCCCGGCGTCTTCAATATCAATCGAGAGCCCCACGACAAACGGCAAATATAAGGTGCGCGAGGGCTCCAAAGTCACTCTTACCGCAGGCACTGTTACGGGTGGATATGAGTCCCGGTGGGAGTATTTGTGGTTTGTCGACGGCGAGCCCGAGGCTGGCGGCGAGGTGTTTGAAGAGATTTTCACCATGCCCGCGGGTAAAGAAAAAGAAACCCGTGACTACGCCGTGACACTCGTGGCACGCAACCTTGGCCCCGACGGTACCGTCTGGAACGAAGTCGCATCCGACCCTGTGACTGTCACTGTTTACCGCCGTCCGCAGACGCCCGTGGAGCTTCTCCGCAAAGGCAGCGGCGCGTCGCACACTCTGATTGCCATGTCGCAGCTCTCCGACGACGAGCTCACCCGCACAGGCTACAACTTCGCCTACGGCTACGGCGAAAGCGGCGCTCATATCAGCGACAAGCGCTACTTCCACATGGAAAGCAAATACTTTGACGACAACAGCTACGACAAATGGTGCTACACCTGCTGGACCTATCCCGACGGCAGCGTAGTGACAAGCGGCAAGCGCTATCTCTCGGGCAAGGTCGACGAAGACTTCGACGCCTCCGTATTCTCTGACGGTGACAATCCCCGCCGGGTGCTTGATTTCAGCAACTCCCGCAACTGGGTACGGTCGAGCGGCAACAGCATCGAGTTCAACATCGAAGCCGACAGCGACACCCGCGTCGAAATCTACAACATGTCGGGCCTGGCAGTGGAAAGCTTCACAGTGCCCGGCGGCACCTTCGTCAACGCCAAATACGGCACCGGCACCCTCGCCCCCGGCTTCTACGTGGTAAGCGTCACCTCGGCCAACGACCGTGTAATCAAAAAAGTAGCACTCAAGTAAGACAACATCATGAAATACATAGCATCCATACTCACGGCCGCCCTCATGCTCTGCGCCCCCCTTGCAGGAGCGCAGGCTTCCCGCCCCGATGGCAAGTACTCCGTCAAAGCACACACAGGCATAGGGCTCGGAAAAGCATACTCAGCAAGCTCCGCGATAGAGGGCGTCAGCCTCGAGAAAGCGTCCGACAACTCGGTAGGCGTCGATTTCCGCTACCGTTTCTGGAAGAAAGAGAAATTATCGCTCGGCCTCAATGCCGGCCTCGACTACTCCTGGGGCAGCCAGAGCCTCCGCGCCTCAGACCTTGATTTCAACTACACGGCAGGCCCCGACGCCGACATGGACGGCGACAGCTACCGCCGCTTCACCACAATCAAAGGCCTGACGCAAGACATCAGCCTCGCCGACATAGGCATACCCGTCTACGTCGACTTCAACTGGCAGATCTGCGACCGCGTGAGCATATTCGCACAAGCCGGGATAGCCCTCCGCTTCTCCACAACCGCGAAAATAAAAGGCGACGTCAGCGGCAACTGCTCGGTCTACGGCATATATCCGCAGTACGACAACCTCAAAATCGACGAAGAGTGGCTCAACGACTTCGGCGACTCCCACCTCTACGGCACACCCGTCGACAAACCCGCGCAGAACGCCTTCACCATGAGCATAGGCGCAGGCGCCGGTGCACGCCTGTGGCTCGTAGGCCCCCTCTCCCTCGAGTGCGGCATTAGCTACGACTACGGCCTCATGAACCGCCTCAAAGCGGCACCCTTCGCCGTGGGCGACGCCACCGCCGAATCGGCACCCATGACTTACACCTGCGCCTCAGGCCGTCAACTGAAAGCCCTCTCCTCAGCCCTCTCGTCAGACAAGCTCTCCAAACTCCGCCTCAACATAGGCCTGATTTTCACCTTCTGACAAGCACATAAGCGCGTCCGCCGAGCCGCCAATGGCCGGAGGCCATGAAACTCGTTAGCCCGGGGTGCTGCCACCCCGGGTTTATCATATCTATACATCATGTGGATGTTGCAGAACATCAACCGGTACAAAATCTCAAGGGCCTCTGACAACCTGACTTTTTCATGCCAAAGGCATCACCCTACGGTATTCGGATTTTTTGAAAATATTGCCGTTCCCCACACTCCACTCTACTCCCGGATAGCATCGCCCTCGCAGCCGCGCGTCCCCCGCGACGCCAATGGCCCGGAGGGCCTAAAGCTCGTTAACCCGGGGTGCTCACCACCCCGGGCTTATCATATCTCTACGCCATGTGGATGTTGCAGAACATCAACCGGTACAAAATCTCAAGGGCCAATGTAGGGACATGCCTTTGGCATGTGTGATTGGTCCTCCTCTGACAACCTGACTTTTTCATGCCAAAGGCATCACCCTACGATATTCGGATTTTTTGAAAATATTGCCGTTCCCCCTCTCCACTAACCCACCCCTCGCCATTGCAGGCGCGCGTCCGCCGGGACGCCAATGGCCCGGAGGGCCTAAAGCTCGTTAACCCGGGGTGCTCGCCACCCCGGGTTTATCATATATATGCCAGCCGTGCCGGAGGTACGGTACACACTCCCCCGCGGTTCCCCCACTACCCCCTCCCGGGAACTCGCAGCCGCGCGTCCGCCAGGACGCTGATTAATCCAGTAACCCGGCACGCCGGAGCCCCAGGCGGAGGCGTGCCGGGACAGTAACAACCCTCGCCATGGCGTCCGCATGGACGCCGATTATGACGGGAGCATACCGAGGAGATATATACACAAAAAAAATCGGGACTCCCTTGCGGAAATCCCGATATTAGTTGCGGGGGCAGGACTCGAACCTACGACCTTTGGGTTATGAGCCCAACGAGCTACC
>CANPGB010000039.1 GCA_947573485.1 uncultured Porphyromonadaceae bacterium
AATTAAAAATTTAACACTTTTTCCTTGCGCAAGTCCTAGATTTCCGGGTACGCCGGAGCTTTAGCGGAGGCGTGCCCGGATAGTGATAACACCCGTCATGGCGTCCGTATGGACGCCGATTAAGGTGAGAGCCAACGCCTTACGATCTTAAT
The DNA here is from genome assembly GCA_947573485.1 of uncultured Porphyromonadaceae bacterium. Lineage (GTDB taxonomy): Bacteria > Bacteroidota > Bacteroidia > Bacteroidales > Muribaculaceae > CAG-873. The sequence continues at coordinate 153 of CANPGB010000039.1, forward strand.
CCGCGTCCTGACGGACGCCCCTGCTTATGATAGGACTGACCCCGCACGCCTCCGCTAAAGCTACGGCGTACGGGGTTACTGGCTTAATCCGCGTCCTGCGGACGCGCTTCATGTTGGGCGGACTGTACGAGGCGCCCTCGCCACGCCACCGTTGTCAATGAACCGTATAAAAGAAAAGAGGCCGTGCAGCACTGCACAGCCTCTTTTCAAAAATGTGTTTATGTCAAGTGGAGAGAGAGTCTCTTACTTAACGAGTACCTTCGAGGTCTTGCCGCCCTGACGAACGATGTAGAGGCCGTTCGAGGGGTTGGCAACGCGTACGCCCTGGAGGTTGAAGTATTCTTTAGCTGCGTTGGCGTCAACGGTAACACCTTCTACGCCACCTTCTTCAGCTGCGAAGAAGCCTACCATTACGGGGGTCATTTCGCCGTCTTCCTCGTGGGGGAGGACAAGCTTGCAAGTGCCGTTGAAGTCTTCAAGGAATACAGCGTTCGGGGTATTGCTGCCTGCTTCCCACTGGTACATGGTGTCGTCAACTTCTACGGGCATGCTGGTGCCGAAGTTGTAGAGTGCCCAGTCGGCGTCAGCGATTTTGAATTCAGAACCGGCGGGAATGCTCTGGCCTTCAGCGCAGGTGAAGGTGTAGTTGATGCCGTCTTCGCTGGTGAGTTTCCACTCGTCGAGTGCGGGCCAATCAGTGCCGGCGAAGCCGCCGCGGAGGTAGAGGGGAGTGAAGCCGGTGGGCTCGGGAGTTGTGGTGGTGAGGGTGATTGTAGAGAGGTCGCCTGCGATCACAATCTTGTAGTCACCTTTCCAGGGGGTGAAGTTGTTGGCGCCGTTACCGATTTCTACGGTAATGGGCTGGCCGAGGTTTTCTTTGAGCGAGGTGCCCGAAGCTGCGCCGTAGATAGCAGCTGCGTTGTAGGCATCCCAGTCGCCGTCAACAACGGCAACGGTAGAAGCTTTGAACTGAGTGAGGTCTTTGATTTCTACGGTGTATGCACCGTCGGTGAGTTCAACTTTGAGTTCCGAACCCGGATCCCAGGAGAGACCTTCGCCCGACCCGAGGAAGTAGAGGGTCTGAGCATTGGCACCGGCTGCCATGATAGCCATGCCTGCTACTGCTGCGTAAAGTTTTTTCATGCAATAGAAATTAAATGTTTAACTGATATGATGATTTGTAAGTATCAAGTATGATAATCTCGCTCTATGAGTGGAATAGAGGTTTCGGCTGCAAATTTACTTTTTTTTCTTAGAATACAAAAATATTTGGATAAAAAAGACGCCGGCCCTAATGTTAAAAATAACGGGCACCCCGCCCGTTGTCCGGCGGTGTGCCCGTATGTTGGGGTTGATCGCTCTGATTAGAGGGCGCTTACGATAGCCTCGGTGTCGCGGGCAATGGTGAGCTCTTCGTCGGTGGGAATCACGCATACTTTCACGCGTGAGTTCTTCGAGGAGATTATAGCCTCTTCGCCGCGCACGGTGTTTGCTTCGGGGTCGATTTCCACGCCCATGAAGCCGAGGGTGGCGCACACGTCGGCACGGAGGCCCTGCTGGTTCTCACCTACACCACCGGTGAATACAATGATGTCGACACCGCCCATTTCGGCTGCATAAGCACCGATGTACTTGGTTATACGGAGCTCGTACATGTCGAGGGCGAGGCGTGCGCGTTCGTTGCCGGCGGCGATAGCTGCCTCTATCTCGCGCATGTCGTTGCTCACGCCGCTTATGCCGAGCACACCGCTTTCCTTGTTGATAAGGTTCTGCAGCTGGTCGGGGTTGAGCGAGTGCTTGTTCATGAGGTAGATGAGGGCTCCGGGGTCAACATCGCCCACGCGGGTGCCCATCATGAGGCCTTCAACGGGAGTGAGACCCATTGATGTGTCAACGCAGTTGCCGTCGACTATGGCTGCCATGGAGGCACCGTTGCCTATGTGGCATGTTATGATGCGGCTTTTGTTGAGGTCGGCGCCGAGGAACTCGCACACGCGTTTGCTCACGTAGCGGTGGCTGGTGCCGTGGAAGCCGTAGCGGCGCACGCCGTCTTCCTCATAATATTTATAGGGGAGGGCATACATATATGCCTTGGCCGGCATAGTCTGGTGGAAAGCGGTGTCGAACACGCCAACCTGAGGTACATCGGGCATGATAGCCGTAATGGCCTCAACGCCTGTCATGTTGGCGGGGTTGTGGAGTGGAGCGAGGTCGTAGCACTCGCGCACCTTCTCTTTAACGTCGTCGGTGATGAGCACGCTCTCGCTGAATTTCTCGCCGCCGTGCACCAGGCGGTGGCCAACGGCGTCGATTTCGCCGTAGCCCGAGATGCAGCCTACGGTGGGGTCGGTGAGGTTGGCGAGGATTGCCTTCACGGCATCGTTGTGGTCGATGAGGCCGAGGTCAACAACCTCTTTCGAGCCGTCGGGACGCTTGAATTTGAGGAAGCCCCCGGGCAGACCGATTTTCTCCACGCCGCCTTCGGCAAGGGTCTTGGCCTCGGGAGTGGCGGTGTCGATGAGTTTATATTTTACCGAGCTGCTGCCCGAGTTGAGAACGAGAATCTTCATGAGATGAAAGTGAAAAGTAAAAAGGCAAAAGTCAAAAGTCAAAAGTCAAGAGTAAGCTCTTATTTGTTCTTTGCGCCTATTGCCTGGTTGCAGGTTATGATAATTGTTTTGTAGATGTCTTCGGGGAAGCAACCGCGCGAGAGGTCGTTGACCGGGGCTGCGAGGCCTTGGAGCACGGGACCCACGGCTTCTACGCCGCCGAGGCGCTGCACGAGCTTATAAGCAATGTTGCCCACTTCGAGCGAGGGGAACACGAGCACGTTGGCACGGCCGCTGAGGGGGCTGTTGGGGGCTTTGGCAGCAGCTACCGAGGGTACGATGGCAGCGTCGGCCTGAAGTTCACCGTCGAGGATGAGGGTGGGGTCGAGCTCGCGGGCTATATTGGTGGCCTCGATAACCTTGTCGACCGCAGGGCTCTTGGCCGAGCCTTTGGTAGAGAACGAGAGCAGTGCCACGCGCGGCTCTATGCCGGCAATGTCGCGGGCTGTCTGTGCCGACGAGATTGCAATCTGGGCGAGTTCGGCGGCGTTGGGGTCGGGTACCACGGCGCAGTCGGCGAAGATGAGCACACCGTCGGTGCCGAACTTCGAGCCTTTGGGCAGAAGCATTACGAAAGCGCCCGAAACCACGCTGATGCCGGGAGCCGTCTTTATAATCTGGAAAGCGGCGCGGAGTACGTTGCCGGTGGTGTTCATGGCACCTGCAACCTGGCCGTCGGCGTCACCGGCCTTCACCATGAGGCACCCGAGGTAGAGGGGGTTGGCAGTGGTGAGGCGTGCCTCTTCCATGCTTATGCCCTTGCTTTTGCGCAGCTCGTAGAAGAGCGGTGCGTAGCGGTCGATTACGGCTTCGTCGGCGGGGTCTACTATTGTTGCCTCGGCGATGTGGGGGAGTTTGAGCTCGGTGGCGAGCTTGTTTATGTCGTCGGCGTTACCGATAAGGATTATGTCGGCGAGACCGTCGGCTATGATTCTGTCGGCGGCGGTGAGTGTACGCGGTTCGAGGCCCTCGGGGAGCACTATGCGCTGGCGGTGCTCGCGGGCTTTGCGCGTGAGATGTTCAAAAAGATCCATGGCTTTTCAGGATAATTCGTTTGATGCTGCAAAATTACAAAAAAGAAGCGAGGCATGCCAAATTTTTTGTTAAGGCATGTAAACAAAGACCTGCGCCCGCGCGTTCTTTTATAAAACTCGAATTACTTAACACGTTTCAAATTCAACTACTATGACTTCCAAGACAGCCCGACGTAAAAACCGCATAAGTGTATGGGTGGCAATAGGTGCCATTTTCCTTATTATACTGCTCATCATCTGGCTCACCTTCGCCGACCTCACCGGCAACACCGATGTCGCAGCCTTCCTCGCTCCTTATATTGTTAACTCACCCGTTAGCCCCGTAAGTTGATTATGGATACTCTTATGAATCTCACCCCCTCGCACATAGGGTGGCTCGTATGGCTCGTGTGGGTGCTCATAGGGGTGCTCGGAGCTTTGTGGGCACAGCGCCTCACGGGCAAACGCACCTTTCTGTTCGACCTTATAATAGCCGTTGTGGCCGCAGTGCTGGGCGGTTATCTCTCAACCTGCTTTCTCGGCGACACTCCCGTGCAGCTCTTCCTAATCTCGATTCTCGGAGCGGTGTTCTTTGCCGCCGCCGCGCTGTGGATTACCGGTGCGCTCATGAACCACTTCCGCAAAGACATGTAGCGCTACACCTTATATAATATGCAACGAAGGGGTTGTGCCCGCAGGCGCAGCCCCTTCGAAATTATTTTGTGGCGTTAGTATCTTACTTGCCGAAGAAACGGTTGTAGAGACCCTGGAAGCCCTGGCCGTGGCGAGCTTCGTCCTTAGCCATTTCGTGTACGGTGTCGTGGATGGCGTCGAGGTTGAGCTCTTTGGCGCGGCGTGCAATGCGCATCTTGTCGGCGTTGGCACCGGCCTCGGCAGCCATACGCTTTTCGAGGTTGGTCTTGGTGTCCCATACGCATTCGCCGAGGAGTTCGGCAAATTTAGCTGCGTGCTCAGCTTCTTCGAAAGCGTAGCGCTTGAAAGCCTCGGCGATTTCGGGGTAGCCTTCGCGGTCGGCCTGGCGGCTCATGGCGAGGTACATGCCCACTTCGCCACATTCGCCGTTGAAGTGAGCGGTGAGGTCTTTTATCATCTCTTCGTCGCAGCCTTTGGCGATACCGATTTCATGCTCGGTAACGAACTGGAGAGCTGCAGCTTCGTCGAGTTCTTTGAATTTGCTTGCAGGTGCGCCGCAGATGGGGCATTTTGCGGGTGCTTCTTCACCTTCGTGAACGTAGCCGCAAACCATGCAGATGAATTTCTTCTTCATTGTAAGTGTGTGTTGGAATTGTTGTCTATATTTGCGGCAGTCTTAGATTATGCCGTGTTTTTTGAATACTCGTGTAATCTTTTCGAGTGCTTCGTCGACCTGCTCGGGCGTGTGTGTGGCCATGAGCGAGAAGCGGATAAGGGTATCCTGAGGGGCTACGGCGGGCGAAACCACGGGGTTCACGAAGATGCCTTCGTCTTCAAGAAGGTCGCGGGTAATGGCGAAGGTCTTGAAGTTGTCGCGCACGTAGAGGGGGATGATGGGGGTTGAGGTATTGCCTATTTCGAAGCCTGCCGAGCGGAAGCCGTCGAGGGCGCGGTTGGTGAGTGCCCAGAGCTGCTCCTGGCGTTCGGGCTCCTCAATCATGATGTCGATAGCCTTGAGGGCTGCCGCTGTCGATGCCGGAGTGATGCTGGCGGTGAAGATGTAGGAGCGCGAGTGGTGACGGAGGAAGTTGGTGATTTCCTTGTCGGTGGCTATGAAGCCGCCGAGCGAGGCAAACGACTTGGAGAAGGTGCCCATGATGAGGTCGACATCGCCGGTAACACCGAAGTGGTCGCACACGCCGCGGCCGCCTTTGCCGAATACGCCTATCGCATGAGCCTCGTCGACCATTACGGCGGCGTTGTATTTCTTGGCGAGCTCGGTGATTTTGGGAAGGTTGGCAACGTCGCCTTCCATTGAGAACACGCCGTCGGTAACGATGAGCTTAACCTTGTCGGGCTCGCACTTGCGGAGCTGCTCTTCGAGCGACTCCATGTCGTTGTGCTTGTATTTGAGCGACTTGCTGAAAGCCAGACGGCGGCCTTCGATAATCGAGGCGTGGTCCTGCTCGTCCCAGAGGATGTAATCCTCACGGCCGGTGAGGGTCGAAACAACGCCAAGGTTCACGCCGAAGCCCGTGGAGTAAATCATAACATCTTCCTTACCGATATACTCGGCAATGCGCTGCTCGAGCTTCTTGTGGAGGTCGAGGGTACCGTTGAGGAAGGGCGAACCTGCGCAGCCGGTGCCGTATTTGCGGGTGGCTTCGATTGCAGCTTCTTTAATACGGGGGTCGTTGACAAGACCGGTGTAGCAGTTGGAGCCGAACATGAGCACGCGGCGACCGTTGATGGTAACCTCGGGGTCCTGCTCCGACGATATGGCACGGAAATAGGGATATACACCTGCTGCCTTTGCTTCCTGAGGCGCAGTATATTTTGAAAGCTTGGCCTGTAAAAGTTTCATTAGTTTATGGATAATGATTGAAAATAAACTACCGGCCCGGCGTAATCGTTGAGGCGTGGCCTCTCGCCAAGTCAGGGTGCAAAGTTAGCAAAAAAAACGCAAACGGGAACGTTCACGCGTTCATTTTTTATTTAAGGGCAATTTGACTTATGATTAATTTGTGTAATTGGGGGATAAAGGCTAACTTTGCAACCGCGTTTTTTAACGCAGTGGAATATTTCAGTGATTTTAGCATAACCACGAGTATGAAGAAAACACTTCTCAAGGCCTTGGCCAACTCACGGATTGTCAGCAATTTTGTTGAGAAACCGTCTCCCAAGTGGATGGTTTATCTGGCCGATTTGGTATTGATAGCTTTCAGCTGTGCGCTTACGTTGGCATTCGGCAACCATAACGATTTCGGCACCGGAGTGCTCGGCACTCAGGCAGCCCGCGCCATATTTGAATTCATCACCTATGCCGCGCTTGCCTATGTGCTCGGCACGAGCCGCTACATTATCCGTCTGTCGGTAATCGAGGATACTTATAAGCTTGTCCTGCTGGCGCTTTCGGCCACCTGCGTGCTCGGGCTTGTGTCGCTCATCACCTATTTCACCGCCGGTGAGTTCTACTTCGGCTTCTGGAATATTTTTGTGATAGCGGTGATGTCGTTCACGCTCATGCTGCTGATGCGCCTCTCTATCAAGTATCTTTATATGTGTGTGGCCGGTGTCGCTCAGAAAAAGCGCCGTGTGATAGTGCTCGGCTCGGCTATCAACTCATTCTTCCTTGCTTCGGCGCTCAAGAGCGAGTTCGAGGGCCGCTTCGACCCCGTGGCACTCCTCAGCCTTGCACCCCGCAATATCGATTCGACTGTCAACGGCATCCCCGTGGTGCCTTTCGACCCCGACAACGTTACCGAGACTTTCGAGTTCTTCAAGTGCGACACTCTCCTTTTCCTCTCCACCCAGCTTGAACTCATGCGCAGCGGCACAGCCGATATTTTCCTGCGCAACAACATACGCCTGCTCATGCTCAACCAGGTTGAGGAGTTCGATATGAACAGCAAGCAGATGCCCAACCTCTCAACACACGTGCAGGATATCCGCATCGAAGACCTCCTCGGCCGCGAGCCTATCCGCACAGAGAACCCCGCCATACGCAGTGTGATCCGCAACCAGACAGTGATGATTACCGGCGCCGCCGGCTCTATAGGCAGCGAGATTGTGCGCCAGGTGGCAAGCCTCGGCGCTGCCGACATCGTGCTGCTCGACCAGGCCGAGACCCCCATGCACGACATGCAGCTCGAAATGGAGGAGAAATTCCCCAATATCAAGATACACCTCTTCATAGGCGACGTCACCAACCGCGACCGCATGGAGCACGCCTTCCAGAAATATCACCCCCGCTATGTGTTCCATGCCGCTGCATACAAACATGTGCCCATGATGGAGCGCAACCCGCCCGAGGCCGTGCTTACCAACGTGTTCGGCACAAAGAACATGGCCGACCTCTCGGTGAAATACGGCGTGGAGAAATTCGTGATGGTTTCCACCGACAAGGCCGTGAACCCCACCAACGTCATGGGCGCCTCCAAGCGCATAGCCGAGATTTATGTGCAGAGCCTCTTCTACCACATGCGCAGCCAGAGCGACCGCATAGGCACACGCTTCATAACCACCCGCTTCGGCAACGTGCTCGGCTCCAACGGCTCTGTCATACCCCTCTTCCGCCGCCAGATAGAGCAGGGTGGCCCCGTGACTATCACTCACCGCGACATAATCCGCTACTTCATGACAATCCCCGAAGCCTGCTCGCTGGTGCTTGAGGCCGGCGTCATGGGCAACGGTGGCGAGATTTTCGTGTTCGACATGGGTCAGCCCGTCAAGATATGGGACCTTGCCGTGCGCATGATTTCGCTCTCGGGCCTCCGCGTCAACGAGGATATCGAGATTATCGAGACCGGTCTGCGCCCCGGCGAGAAACTCTACGAAGAGCTTCTCAATGAGAAAGAGCACACCATAGCCACTCACCACAAGAAGATTATGATTGCCCGCGTGCGCACCTACGACTTTAATGATGTGGCCGAGCACCTCGAACGCCTCCACAAAGCCGTTATGGCCGGAGCAAGCCACGACATTGTGGCCGAGATGAAGCACATCGTGCCCGAGTTCAAATCAAATAACTCGGTATGGCAGAAGGTCGACTCTGAAATTAAAGAAAGCCATAACGAAGCCGACGACATGCACGAGATAGATGTCGAGGCTATGGTGGCTCAGAAATAGTACCATATATAATATGAAGAAAATCATTTCCCTGGCCATGGCGCTCGTTGTGGCTATCTCTTTCGAAGCCTCGGCTTTCGACCCCAAAGACCTCCTCAATGGCCTCAAAGGCGGTTCCACTACCGAAACCACCGACGATAACAGCAGCGACGACAAAGCCTCTGGTATCCTCGGCGCTCTCGGAAGTTTCGTCAACAACGTGACTGCCAACAGCAAGTTTACCGTCGATGACCTCGTGGGTACCTGGGAGTATACCTCCCCCGCGGTGTCGTTCAAGAGCGAGAACGCTCTCAAGAACATAGGCGGAGCCGGTGCCGCAACCGCTGTCGAGAGCAAGCTTGAGCCTTACTACACCAAACTCGGCTTCAACAAGACAACCCTTACCGTAGCTGCCGACCACACCTTCACCCTCAAAATGGGTGTGCTCACCCTCAAAGGCACCGTCGAGAAAGAATCAGCCGAGAGCGAGCTCTACTTCAACTTCAGCGCCTTCGGCAAAATCTCGCTCGGCAAGGTTGCCGCTTACGCCACTAAGTCGGCATCGACACTCAACCTTACCTTCGACGCCACAAAAATGGTGCAGCTCCTCACCAAGGTGTCGTCGGTGCTCAACAGCACTGCCCTCAATACCCTCACATCGCTCCTCAACTCCTACGACGGCATTTACATGGGCTTCAAGATGAAGCTTCAGAAAGCATAGGCAGCCCGCTGCCCATAATATTCGGCCGGCCCGCCGCGCCCCTTTCCCGGGGATGCGGCGGGTCGCTTCGTTTATATTCTCTCGTCGATTTGCTTTTTTATAGGTGTAAAAATCGTTCGCGGGCATTTGCAAATCGTAAATTTCCACATTATTTTACCATATGGTAATCGACATAGTGCCATCAGTGAATAATTTTGTATCCCGATTTCAATAGATGCAGTCATTTATCCCGTCTCTCCTCCGACAGGTAGCGGATTACATCTACTGCCATTATCACTTTGCACTTGTAAGATGGATATTAAGAAAATTGTTATTCCAATCATGGTACTTTTTGCGGCCATACCTGTGCTCCGGGCTCAGGATGTGGCGCTGAAGACGAACTTGATTTACGATGCACTTCTGTCGCCTACCGTTGGCGTCGAGGTGGGTCTCGCTCCGCAGTGGACAGCCGACCTCTCGGGCACTATCAACGCCTGGAGCGTGAACGACCACCGCTGGAAGCAGTGGAACCTCCAGCCCGAGATACGCTACTGGTTCTGCCAGCGCTTCGCAGGCCATTTTGTGGGTGCGCATGTGATAGGAGGACAGTACAACTTCGGCAACCTCAAGAATAATATCAAATTTCTCGGCACCGATTTCTCAAAGCTCACTGACCAGCGCTACCAAGGCTGGATGATAGGCGCGGGCATTGCCTACGGCTATTCGTGGATTCTCTCCCGCCACTGGAACCTTGAGGCCGAGATTGGCATAGGCTGGATATATACCCGCTCCGATGTATACAATTGCTCGAACTGCGGCAAGAAGGTGCGCTCAAACGTGCCTCACAACTATGTAGGCCCCACAAAGGCGGCTCTAAATATCATTTACGCTTTCTAATAAACGGGTCACTCTCATGAAACATCTTAAAACTCTTGCAATAGCTGCGTCGCTCTGCGCAGGATTTCAGGCTTTTGCCCTCGAGACCCCGCTTAAGGTCTATGATATTGCCGTCGAGGTCGATGAGCAGGCCAAGACGCTCTCGGTGGCTATTGACTTCGATATGCCCGACTACAAACTCGGCCGCGAGCGCGAGCTCATCTTCACTCCCGTGATTATCAGCGCCGCCGGTACCGACAGCCTCGAGCTCGACCAGATAACTATCGCCGGACGCGACCGCTGGTATCACTACCTCCGCAGCGGGGTGCTCGACACCGGCATCGAACCTATCTACCGCGCAGGCACACGGCAGCGTGCGCAGTACCGCACCACAGTGCCTTTCGAGGAATGGATGAATAAATCGTCGGTGGAGATGCGCACCGAGAAAGCCAACTGCTGCTCGCCCGTGACGCTCGTGCCCGGCGACAGCCCCCACGGCCTCACCGAACTCGCGCTCATCAACACCGAGCGCCCTGCGGCCGAGGGCGAGTTTGTGTTCGCTCCTCCCGTCGACGACGCTCCCGTAGAGAAGAATATCGAGGGCAAGGCTTTCGTTTCGTTTGTGGTGAACCGCACCGAGCTCAAGCCCGACTATATGGTCAACCGCCGCGAGATAGCAAAGATTCTCAACTCGATCGACTATGTGCGCAACGACTCCGACGCCGTTATCACCGGCGTTCATATCAAAGGTTTCGCCTCGCCCGAAGGCCCCTGGAACAATAACGTGCGCCTCGCCCAGGGTCGTACGCAGACACTCTCGGAGTACGTCCGCGACCAGTACCACTTTCAGAAAGGTATCGTAACACACAGCTACGAGCCCGAGGACTGGGAAGGCCTGCGCCGGTACATGACCGACTCTCTCGACTTCAATATCGACCACCGTGCCGAGATAATCGAGCTCATAGACACCGACATGGAGCCCGACCTCCGTGACCGCACAATCAAACAACGATTCCCCGCTGACTATGCCGTGATTCTCAAAGAAATATACCCCTGGTTGCGTCACTCCGACTACACCGTCAAGTACCGCATCAAGGTGTTCAACACCCTCCCCGAGCTCATGCGCATATATAATTATGATGCAACGCGCCTGCGCCCCGTCGATTTCTACACCATAGCGCAGCAATATCCCACCGGCAGCCCCGAGTTCCTTGAGGTGATGAAAAAGGCCGTGGAGGTTTACCCCCTCGACCCCATGCTCAACCTCAATGCCGCCAACATCGAGCTCCTCGCCGGTAACCTCGACGCAGCACAGAGCCGTTTGGCAAAAGCCGGCAGCGGCCCCGAGGTGGAGTATGCCCTGGGTGTGCTCGCCGCTCGCCGCAAGCAGTGGCCCGATGCCGAGGCTCACTTCAACGCCGCCCGCAAGGCAGGCATAACGCAGGCCGATGCCTATCTGGCAAAGATTGCCGAGATAAAGGCGCACCGCAGTGTGACTATCACAACTCCCGTAACACGCAAAACCGAAAAATAATTATTAACAATCATATCACTTACAGTTAAATCTATGAACAATATTTCCAAGCTCCTCCTCGGCGTGGCAGCTCTCGGCCTCTGGTCGTGCTCCAACGACGAGCCCGCAACCGGCGGAAACGAGAATGGCATTGCCAAGGGCGACGTTGCTTACCTCAACGTACGCATCACCGGCGAGGGTGTAAGCTCGCGTGCCAACGACTTCTACACCGACGCAGACGGCAATCAGATCAAGTACGAATACGGAACCGAATCTGAAAGCAAGGTGAAAGACGCATGGTTCTACTTCTTCGACGCCGCAGGCAAATACCAGCTCAAGTCGAACGGCTTCACCAAAAAAGGTGAGAAGCCCAACGAAAACGTTGAGGTTTACGGCGACAACACCGTGATTCTCGAAGGCCTCACAGGCAAGAACTATCCCAAGTGGGTGGTGACCATCCTCAACAAGCCCGGCGAATTTACCGAGCCTACCGTAGGTCTCACCTCCCTCCAGGACTTCCACGACATGGTGCTCTCCGCCTACCGCAACGGTATGCCCAACGCTAACGGTGTGGTTACCGACGGCGACTTCACAATGACTACCTCGAGCTTCATCAACGAAACTCAGCAGGACGACGACGTGAACGCTTCGATCAACGACGGCCAGAACCCCTGGTACTTCGCTACCCGCCTCAACGACAAGAACTTCCTCACACAGTCTCCTGAAGACAAGTATGAGCCCGCCGACGAGAACACCCGCGTGGTAATCTACGTTGAGCGTCTCGCTGCCCGTGTCGAAGTAGCTGTTTCGTCGACTATCGCCAACCAGAAAGTAGCTTACGGCGACCACTTCATCTACAAGCTCGACAACACCGTGGGCGGCTCTGACAACGACACCGAAGACGGCGTTGCCAAGACCGACATCTATGTTGAGCTCCTCGGCTGGGAGCTCAGTGCCACCGCAAACCGCACCAAGCTCGTCAAAGACCTTGGTGACTGGACCGCCGCAACAAACTTCGGCACCGACTGGGCATGGAACCACTCCGCTTACCACCGCAGCTACTGGGGCAAGGCATGGACTTATGGCAAGACCGGCGACGAGCTCACCTCCATGCTCTCTATCAACCAGCACTATGAGACCCTCTCGCAGAAAATCGACGAAGGCACCGCTACCAAGGGTACTGTAGCTTACTGCCGCGAGAACACCAACGAAGTCGATAACATCGTTGTCGACGGCACTGTTTCGCCCCGCCGCGCTACAACCGTCCTCGTCAAGGCCCGTCTCTGCGACGTTAATGGCACCAGCCTCTCTGTTGTTACCTTCAACGGCGTTCCCTACTACAAAGACGACTTCATCAAGAACGTGATGAACCTCGCAGGCATGCAGAACTACTACACCCGCGACGAGGGCACCGAGTTCGAGCTCAGCGACGGCTCCACGAAGACACTCTACAACTACACCCGCATCACTCCCGAGCAGGTTGAAATGGTACTCACCGGCGCAGGCACAGGTAAGGTTAAGGTTCAGACTATCGACGGCCTCCAGTTCTACACCCTCACCGGCGTAGACGAAACTTTCACCGACAAAGACGGCAACACCCACACTATACACGGTGCAAACGGCGTGCAGAAATCGTCGCTCGACAGCGCTCTCGCAGCTATCACCACCGGTGCAAGCAACGAAGCTGTAGCCGCTACCGACGGTGCTGTGTTCTATCCCATCGTTATCGAGCACCTCAACAATCCTACAGGCGACGACGCTGTTGAAGCTCAGTGGGGTGTAGTGCGTAACCACGCCTACAAGGTGACTATCACCAAGATCTCCGGCCTCGGCAAGGGCGTATTCGACCCCGACCACGTTGGCGACGACTGGGGCGAAATCCTCGACCCCGAAGATCCCAAGGATCCCACCTACTATGTAGAATCGTACATCAACATCCTCTCCTGGAAGATTGTTGCCCAGGAAGCTGAAATCTAAACTTCACTCTATATTCCCAAGTTACGCCTGCCTGTGCAGGCAGGCGTAACTATCTCTCTTCACTCCCCGCCCGTGGGGCGGCATAATCACCCCCGGCAGCCATTGTGGCAGCCCACCTGATTTGAAAACAACGAGAGGAACCCCGTTTCCTCCAATACCATATATCAAAGGATGAAAATCTTCACTCACATACCGGCTGTTGCCCGGGCTCTCTTTGCAGGAGCTGCGGTTCTCTCCGCGGCCTCGTGCAGCAACAGCTTTATCTTCGATTACGAGGGCGACTGCGACCCCAAGTACAGGGTGAAGTTCCGCTACGACCATAACCTCAAGTTCGCCGACGCCTTCGCGCATGAGGTAGACCATATCACCCTCAACGTTATCGACAGCGAGGGACGCATAGTGCACACCCACATCGAGAGCGGCGACGCTCTCGCACAAGACGGCTTCGAGGTGGTGCTCGACGACGTGCTCGAGCCCGGCAACTACCGCCTGCAGGCATGGTGCGGTGCCGGTGCAAAGCCCGGCAGCACCTCCTTTACAGTGCATGAGGCCGAGAAACTCGAAGACCTTAAATGCACCCTTCTGCCCGACGACGCCTCGCGCGCCGATGTCGCCGGAGCCGACGGCACACATGTGGAGCGTGGCATCGAACACCTATACCACGGCCTCACCGAAGAACTCGAGTTCCCCGACGACGAGGGCGTACACTCTTTCACGGTACCCCTGATGAAGAATACAAACACCGTAAAAGTTGTGCTCCAGCAGCTCTCGGGTCTGCCCGTCGACGGCAACCTCTTCGATTTCACCATTACCTCGGCAAACGCCCGCATGGACCACGATAACTCGCTGATAGCCTCCGACCCCGTGGTCTACCACGCATGGGATATTCAGAACGGCTACGCCTCTATCGACCACGACAGCGGCTCGGCTATCGCCACCGGCAGCTACAATGCCACCGTGGCGGAGTTCACCATTGCCCGGCTCATGGAAGATGAGGATGTGCGCCTTGAGGCTCGCCGCCGCGACAACGGCCAGCTCGTGTTCTCGGTCAACATGGTTGAGCTCGCACTTATGGTAAAAGGTTCGGCAAACCGACCATTGCCCGACCAGGAGTACCTCGACCGTCAGGACGACTACAACTTCGTGTTCTTCCTCGACGCGCAGTACCGCTGGATCGACTCCTTCATATTCATAAATTCCTGGAAAGTTGTTTTCCAGAACACCGAAGTATAATCATCAATCTCTCCTTATAATATAATGACCCTGATGCAGCACATACACGGCTTGGTGGCCACGGCGCTTGGCGCGGCGGCTCTCCTTGTCACATCCTGCTCTACTGCCGATGTCGTGGAGCCGGAACCTGCCACGCTGTACAAGGCCGGATTTTACCTCACCGTCGGCGACGAGGCTCCCGACGGCAGCGCATCGCGCGCCCCGGGCGACAACAGCCAGTACGACCCCGGCGCAGGCGTCGAGAATTACATCGACATCCTCGGAGGCGACATACGCTTTGTGGTGCTCTCTACCGACAACGAGTACCTCGGCCTCATCGAAGGCCTTGCCATAACTCCCGTCGATACCTACGAGTCGAGCAAGCGCTACTATGTCACCGGAGGCACCACCGCCGATATCTCGGGTGGCAACTTCAAGGTCATGGTGCTCGCAAACTGGGGCTCTTACCCTGCGGCTCCCACCATAGAGCAGGCATGGAACGCACGCTACACCTTTGCCGGGGGCGCCATCTCGAAAGAGAATCCGATTCCGCTCTACGGCATCCGCGAGTTCAAGGTCGGCACTCTCACACCCGATGTCGCCGCCAACCTCGGCACCATACACCTGCTGCGCGCCATGGCTAAAATCGAAGTGATATTCGACGACCCCAAGGAGCTTTACAGCGTGACCGACCTCAAGCTTACCGCCTATAACCCTGCCGGTTTCTGCGCGCCCTACGGCGTCGACAGTCAGGACGAGTATGTGAAAGACTCCTGGGAGGCCGACTATGTGGGCACCCCCTCGATTCCTACAGGCCTCACACCGGGCCGCGACATCGATTTCATACCCGTGGCAGGCACCGACAGCTGGCTCCTCTACGTGCCCGAGTATAACAACAATCTTTCGTCGGTGCCTCAGGCATTGATCGACATTGCCGTGACCGACGAGGTGAACACCTACCGCACACAGTTCCAGCTCCGCGACCCCAACGCACCCTCGCGTCCGGCCGACTTCCTGCGTAACGTGTGGTATAAACTCACCGTCCGTGTCGGCGAGAAAGTTTCCGACGTATCTTTCGTCGTCGACGTCATTCCCTACGAAATATGTGACCTCGACCCTATTTTCGGTCTTGATAGAAAACACTGACAATGAAACGTTTGCTCTCACACCTCATATATCTTGCCGTGACTGCGGTGCTCGCTCTCGCCCTTGGCGCCTGCGAAGACCGCCTCGACTACCCCGGCGCCCCTATTCCCGAGGGCATAAGTACCGTAGACGTTGGTTTAGGGTACCAGGCCTTCACGCCCGCCCTCGAGTCGCGCGCTTCGGGCACTGCCATTAAGGAAATCAACACCCTTTGGCTCGTGCTCTACGACAAAGACGGCAATTTCAAGGAAAAACGCGAGGTTACTTCCTTTACTAACAAGGGCCTCGAAAACAATAGCCGCCCCGACGGCAAGCCCTCGAGCGAGCTCCAGACAGGCCATGTGGAGTTCAAACTCACCCTCCCCAACGGCTATTATAAGATGTATGCCGTTGTTAACCACAACCTTGCCACTGTCGACGATGAGCTCATCGACACTCCCGAGAAACTCAAGTCCCTCGACCTCGAGTGGAAAGACGGCAATGTGGCGCAGAACGCACAGATGTTCGGCTGGTTTGTTAACGGCGACAAGAACACCGACCACGGCTCCGACGCACCCGTTATCGCTATCCGCGACAACAGCTCATCGCTTCACGCCTGGGTGCGCCGTGCAGCCTCAAAGCTCACAATCGCTTTCGATACGCAGAACCTCAAGGAAAACGTTTATATCTACCTCAAGTCGATAACCGTAAAAGATATACCCCGCCACTGCTACCTCGACCGTGAGAACGCTGTCGGCGCCGACGGCTACACCCTCGAAAGCAAGCTCGTCGACGGCGAGACAATATACTTCGACGGCGCGCTGGCATCGCACACCGGCAAGACCGACCACGGCAAGTGGCCCGTGATTGCCGCCGGCGATACCGTGTTCGGCCTCTGGTCGGACGAGCACGGCAAACTCCCGGCAGGCACTTCCGCCGAAGACCGCCTTGCCAAGGAGCATGCCGAGGAGGCTCGCGCCCTGTATTTCTATGAGAACATGCAGCCCGACGGCATCGAGGGTACCGTTACCGACAAGCGCCAGGACGTCTCCGGCAACAACATCCTCGTTTCTTATCCCGACGGCACTTACGAAGGTAGCCACGACGACAACGGCAACCTCGTAGAGGGTGCCTACGGCGAGAAAAAAGGCTGGAAAGACGGCAAGCAATGGGGCTCATACATCGAAGTCAAGGCATACTACGAGAACAACGGAGGCGAGACTCCCGGCAAGGGCGACATCGTGTACCGTTTCATGCTCGGTAAGGACACCCGCATCAACTATGAGGCTGAGCGAAACCACCACTACCGCCTCACAATGAAGTTCAACGGCAACGCCAACGACATCGACTTCCACATCGACTACAAAGAAGAGGCCAAGCCCGGTACTTTCTCGCAGGATACCACCTACGTGTCGTATCTCTACAACCAGCCCGCTACCACCACCGTGCGAGGCACGCCCCTCCCGGGCTACGACCTTGTGAAATTCGAGGCCGTGATTCTCGAAAACCAGTGGATTCCCTACCCCGAGAAGGAGACCACAGCCTACTATAATACCCAGGCGTGGCAATGGCAGCGCGAAGGCACCGACGACTACAAATCGCAGTGGGGCACCAAGGCACAGGCCGATGCAAAAGGCTGGGTCGAAACCACCGACAAAACCACAGCCCAGGGTGACCGCTTCTATAAGGCAGACCCCGAAATGGCCGAGAACACCGAGTTCGGATTCCTCTCGCTGCGCGAGGTGGAGACCGTGACCAAGAACTTCGGCCGTAACGGCGTGGATAGAGCAGTGCTTGTGCAGCGTTTCCGCCGTGCCTATTTCAAGGCCGACAAGGAACCTGGGCAGAAAGACGTCGGTGGTCCCCTCAACTGGCGCGAGTTCACCGACATACCCAAGACCGACGGTACTCTTACCCACGAAGACGCCTTGGACGGCAACTATACCTTCACCCGCGAGACAAACCCCTACAACCCCGACGAGGTGAACTATGTGGGCGTTCTCCCGCTGTATACCCGTGCAAAGACCCTCGACCAGTGGGCCGTATACTCAGGCGCGAATCCTTTCACCACCTACCAGCGCTACGCCAAGATTAAATTCACGGCGCACTACACCTATAACCCCGCTTCGGGAAAACCAAAGGTAAAAGGAGACAGCTACACCGAGAGCACATACACCAATGTGCTCCAGGCACGACGCATCGACAACCCCCGAGGCGTCTACCGCCGCTACGATAACGACGACTCTTTCTACGTAAGCCTCGTGTACGGTGTGCCCGACGGCAAGGGCGGCGAAACTTACAAGGAATTCGACTCCCGTGGCCCATGGACGGCAACTATAGAGCAGGACCCCGACGGACTTGTGCAGATTTCGGCAAACGGCCAGTCGGCTACCGGAAAAGGAGGCTCTATAACAGGCCGCACCCTTACCCCGGTGAAGTTTACATATACCCCGCGCTCTAAACTCACCGACTTTACAAGTTCGCGTGGCGC
The DNA here is from genome assembly GCA_947573485.1 of uncultured Porphyromonadaceae bacterium. Lineage (GTDB taxonomy): Bacteria > Bacteroidota > Bacteroidia > Bacteroidales > Muribaculaceae > CAG-873. Next base: position 18,430 of record CANPGB010000039.1, read on the forward strand.
CATAATCACCGTTACTTACCACAACAACAGCTGCGTGCACAAGATTCTTGTGCGTCAGGGCTATGCCCCCGGCAAAATTGGCCCCAACGGAAAGCACCAGTGGTCGTCCTTCAATGTCTACGACAGCGAGAACCTCGTGCGCTCACCCCTTTCCATAGGCTCCCTTTTCCGACGGTATAAAGATCTTTCTTACCCGATTCTCGAGGAGAACAACGCTACCTGGGGAGTGGGTGTGCATCCCAAGAGTACCGATAAATTCAAGATTGCAGGTAAAGACGCCACCACGTGGAAATCTATTCCCTATAACGGCACTGCCGCCGACGAAGCCTTTGCCGGCACTATCGAACTGAACAACCATATTCTGGAAGGCAAGAGCAAATACGTGCTGCCTACCTTCAACGATATCACCGAGCTCGGTATAGTCGACGGCGATAACCAGGGGCAGACTGTCAACCCCTATGCCAACGACTACAACTACGCTTTCGGCATCACATACGCCGACGGTGCCCGTAGCACCTTGCTCACCTCCGATGCCTATTCGTACTCCGACCCTAAAAACGAAGGCAAAGACAGCAAGTGCGGTGTGCACGGTGTGATAGTCTACAGTAAGTCGAACGGCGATAACGTACACTTCCCCCTCGGTGCCACAGGTCATGCCCGACGCAAGTCGCGAGGCCTCAACACAGACGGCACAAGCACTCACATCGAGAGCTACGGTTACATGCGCTACGGTTCTGTTGACTACCGTCTGACAGGTACCGCAAACAACTACCGACCCATGGCCTGGGACCTCCCCTCGCAGAAAGGCGCGGGATATTGGATAAACTCCGGCACCAAGTATGGTATTGCAATGGACTTCAACTACGGCAACTATATGGCCTACTATCTTAACAAAGATGACCTATATCTTATGAACGGTTCGCCCGACGCGTTGCCCGTACGACTGATCAAGAAGGAATAACAATACACAATATCCTCTATAAAAAAATCCGCAAATGTTAATTAAAGGCAAAATTCGAGCTGTGACAGCCCGGTTTTGCCGTTTTTTTGTTATCTTTGCACCTCAAAGGCTCATGCAGCCCCTTTCGTTATGCAGAAATACCTGTTATACATATTGATAGCTTGCGCACTGTGCTCCTGTGGCGAATACCAGAGGGTGCAGAAGAGCGACGACTACAACTACAAGTTCGAGTACGCCAAAAAGGCTTTCGAAGAAAAGAAATACGTGCAGGCGGCAACCCTGCTCAAAGACTGTATCACCGTTTTCAAAGGCTCCGACAAGGCCGAGGAATCGCTCTACCTCCTCGCAATGAGCCACTATGAGAACCGCGACTACGCCTCATCGGGCGTCTACTTCAAGACCTATTACGGCCGATACCCCAAAGGCAAGTACGCCGAAGCCGCTCGTTTCTTCTGCGGATACGGATACTACCTCGACTCGCCCGACCCCCAGCTCGACCAGAGCGGCACAATACAGGCAATCGAAGAACTCCAGGCCTTCCTCGACTTCTTCCCCCGAAGCGACAAAGTTTCCATTGCCCAGAACGCTATCTTCGAGCTTCAGGATAAACTCACACTCAAGCAGCTCCAGAACGCCCAGCTTTACTACAACCTCGGCAACTACATGGGCAACAACTACCAGAGCGCCATTATCGTGGCCCAGAACGCCGTTAAAGATTATCCCTACTCGAAGTATAAAGAAGACCTCGAGCTCCTTATATTGAAAGCGCGCTACCAAGAAGCCGCAAACTCCATTGAAGAGCGCAAAGTCGACCGTTTCCGCGACGTTATCGACGAGTACTACTCCTTTATCAACAACTTCCCCGACAGCAAGAAACGCGACGAAGTCGACAACATCTTACGCATCGCTCAGCGATACGTGAAAGACTGACCGCTGCGCTGCCATCCTCTCTCTTTACGTAAAACACGATAATAGCTAAATCTCATATCGAAAATGGATTTCAAGAAAAGCAACACTCCTATCACAACCGTCACCCGCGACATGATCAAGCTCTCGGAGGACACCGGCAATGTATATGAAACCGTTTGCATCATTGCACGTCGCTCCAATCAGATTGCCGCTCAGATGAAAAGCGACCTTGAGAAAAAGCTTCAGGAATTCGCACCCTACAACGACAACCTCGAAGAAGTAAGCGAGAACCGCGAGCAAATCGAAATCTCTCGTTACTACGAGCGTCTCCCCAAGCCCACTCTCATCGCTACACAGGAATACATCGACCACAAACTCTTCTTCCACAAGAGCAACAAAGACCGCAGCAAACTCTAATCTGCCGTCGCTAAAATATTGCAGGGAGGCAGCGCCACAAGCGCTGCCTCCCTGACGTTTTCAGAAGCCCGTCGGCAGTACGCTGAAATCCGATACACCGAAGCTGACAGAGGCGTCCCGGGATTAGCTCTCGGAGAGAGTGGAGTGCGTCCGTCAGGACGCAGATTAATCCAGTAACTTTTACCTTTGCAGACGAGATTCAGAGTTAACAATTCCAC
>CANPGB010000040.1 GCA_947573485.1 uncultured Porphyromonadaceae bacterium
CGAGGTGGAATTTGCCGAGGAGCTTGTCGTCCTTAGCCATGGGGCGCTCGCCCTGGAGCACGTTGATTTCTACAGAGGGCTGGTTATCGGCTGCTGTAGAGAAGGTTTCGCTCTTGCGGGTAGGAATTGTGGTGTTGGCCTCGATAAGTTTGGTCATCACGCCACCGAGGGTCTCGATACCTACCGAGAGGGGCACTACGTCGAGAAGAAGAACGTCTTTTACATCGCCCGAGAGAACGCCGCCCTGGATTGCTGCACCTACGGCAACAACTTCGTCGGGGTTGACCCCCTTAGAGGGAGCCTTGCCGAAGAATTTCTCAACTTCCTGCTGGATAGCGGGGATACGGGTCGAGCCACCTACGAGGATAACTTCGTCGATGTCGCGGGGTGTCATGCCGGCATCGCGGAGGGCTGCCTCGCAAGGCTTGATAGTGGCCTTGATGAGGTGGTCGGCGAGCTGCTCGAATTTAGCACGTGTAAGGGTGGTGACGAGGTGTTTGGGCACACCGTTCACGGGCATGATGTAGGGGAGGTTGATCTCGGTTGAAGTAGCGCTCGAAAGTTCGATTTTGGCTTTCTCTGCAGCTTCTTTAAGGCGCTGGAGTGCCATCGGGTCCTTGCGGATGTCGACGCCTTCCTGCTGGAGGAATTGGTCGGCAAGCCAGTCGATGATCACCTGATCGAAGTCATCGCCGCCGAGGTGGGTATCGCCGTTTGTCGATTTCACTTCGGTAACGCCGTCGCCGAGCTCGAGAATAGAGATATCGAATGTACCGCCACCGAGGTCGAATACGGCAATTTTCTGGTCTTTGTTAGCCTTGTCGAGGCCGTAGGCGAGGGCTGCCGCGGTAGGCTCGTTAACGATACGGCGAACATTGAGGCCTGCGATTTCGCCGGCTTCCTTGGTTGCCTTACGCTGCGAGTCGTCGAAGTAGGCGGGCACGGTGATAACGGCTTCGGTCACTTCCTGGCCGAGGTAGTCTTCGGCGGTCTTCTTCATTTTCTGAAGAATCATTGCCGAGATTTCCTGGGGAGTGTACTGGCGGCCGTCGATGTCGATACGGGGGGTATCGTTCTCGCCGCGCACCACTTTATAAGGTACTCGTTCGATTTCGTGTTTTACTTTATCGTATGTCTCGCCCATAAAGCGCTTGATAGAGTATACGGTGCGCTCGGGGTTGGTGATGGCCTGACGTTTGGCAGGGTCGCCTACCTTGCGTTCGCCGCCGTCGACAAAAGCCACGACCGAAGGAGTGGTGTTGCGTCCCTCGCTGTTGGGGATTACTACGGGATTGTTGCCTTCGAGAACGGCAACGCAGGAATTGGTGGTTCCTAAGTCAATACCAATGATTTTTCCCATGATAGTTGAATTTTTATATTTTACGTTTATTTTTTCTTTATCGGTTTTTCTACAGATAAAACAAATCGTGTGCCAAAAAGTTTTAGGCTGACAAAGTGGCAGTGTCACAAAAAAACATCGGCGCGCCCGCTGCGGGGTGCGCCGATGTCATCAGGTTATTGGTATGCTCGTTAGAGCTTCTCGTTGGCTTTTTCGATAGGTGCCACTTCAGGGTCTACGCCCCACTGCTGCTGTGCAAGGCGGCGGTAGTTGTTGTAGCGCCACTTGGCATTGTCGCGGGCTGCGGCGAAGAGTTCGGCAGCTTCGGCTGGGTACTGCTTGAGTACCGATGCGTAGCGCACCTCGCCTTTGAGGAAGTCTTCGAAGAGGCTCCAGTCGGGCTCCTTGCTGTCGAGTGTGAAGGGGTTCTTGCCTTCGAGCTCGGCGGCGGGGTTGTAGCGCCAGAGGTGCCAGTAGCCGCACTTCACAGCGCGCTCTTCTTCGGCTTGGGCGTGACCCATACCGCTGCGGATGCCGTGGTTGATACAGGGCGAGTAGGCGATGATGAGCGAAGGTCCGTCGTAAGCCTCTGCCTCGCGGATAGCCTTGAGGGTCTGGGCCTGGTCGGCGCCCATGGCAACCTGGGCAACGTATACGTAGCCGTAGGTCGAGGCGATGAGGCCGAGGTCTTTCTTGCGGATGCGTTTGCCGGCAGAAGCGAACTTGGCGATTGCGCCCAGAGGAGTTGCTTTCGACGACTGGCCGCCGGTGTTGGAGTAAACCTCGGTGTCGAGTACGATAACGTTGACGTTCTCACCCGATGCGAGCACGTGGTCGAGACCGCCGAAGCCGATGTCGTAAGCGGCGCCGTCGCCGGCGATAATCCACTGCGAGCGGGCAACGATGTAGCCCTTGAGGCCGAGGATGGCCTTGCAGGTGTCGCAGCCGCAGGCTTCGCACATGGGCACGAGCTTGTCGGCAACCTCACGGGTCGATGCTGCGTTTTCAGGAGCGTCGAGCCACTGCTGTGCGAGGGCCTTCATCTCGGCGGTGCACTTGTCGCATGCGAGCATGTCGGTGAAGAGGGCAGCGAGGCGCTGGCGTATCTTCTTGGTGGCAATCTTCATGCCGAGGCCAAATTCAGCGAAGTCCTCGAAGAGCGAGTTGCCCCATGCCGGACCGTGGCCGGCAGCGTTGGTGGTGTAGGGAGTCGAGGGCACCGAACCCGAGTAGATCGACGAGCAACCGGTGGCGTTGGCTACCATTTCGTGGTCGCCGTAGAGCTGGCTGATGAGTTTCACATAGGGAGTCTCGCCGCAGCCCGAGCATGCACCCGAGAATTCAAAGAGAGGTGTGGCGAACTGGCTGTTCTTCACATTGGCCTTGATGTCTACGAGGTTCTGCTTGCTTTCTACGTGGTCAACGCAGTATGTCCAGTCTTTCTGAACGTCGAGCTGGGTTTCGAGGGGCTTCATCTGCAGAGCCTTCACGCCCTTCTTGCCGGGGCATACGTCAACGCAGTTGCCGCAGCCGAGGCAGTCGAGAACGTCAACAGCCTGGATGAAGTGCATGCCCTTGAACTGCGGGCCGAGGGCGGGGATAGTGCCGGCAGCACCGAAGGGAGCCTTCTCTACCTCTGCGTCGGTGAGGACGAAGGGACGGATAGAGGCGTGAGGACATACATATGCGCACTTGTTGCACTGGATACAGTTCTCTTCGAGCCATTCGGGCACGAAAGCGGCCACACCGCGTTTTTCGTAGGCTGCGGTGCCCTGGTGCCATGTGCCGTCGGCGATAGCCTCGAAGTCAGAAACCTTGAGGAGGTCGCCGTCCTGGGCGTTGATGGGGCGAACGATGTCGTTGATGAAAGCGGGGTCGTTGTTAGCGGCCTTGGGGCTGTCTTCGAGGTTTGCCCATGCGGGGTCGATAGCCAGCTTGTGGTATTCGCCGCCGCGGTCAACAGCCTGGTTGTTCTTGTCTACCACATCCTGGCCTTTCTTGCCGTAGCTCTTGACGATGAATTTCTTCATCTGCTCGATGGCGAGGTCAACGGGGATAACTTCGGTGATGCGGAAGAAGGCGCTCTGCAGAATGGTGTTGGTGCGGTTGCCGAGGCCGATTTCCTGTGCTATCTTGGTGGCGTTGATGTAGTAAACGGTGATGTTGTGCTGTGCGAAGTAACGCTTGATGTGGTTGGGCAGGTTCTTGGCAAGTTCCTCGCCCTCCCAGATGGTGTTGAGCAGGAATGTGCCGCCGTCGCGCAGACCGCGGGTTACATCGTACATGTTAAGGTATGCCTGCACGTGGCATGCCACGAAGTTGGGGGTGTTCACCAGATAGGTGGAGCGGATAGGCTTGTCGCCGAAACGCAGGTGCGAGCAGGTGAAGCCGCCCGACTTCTTCGAGTCGTAGGCAAAGTAAGCCTGGCAGTATTTGTTGGTGTTCTCGCCGATGATCTTCACCGAGTTCTTGTTTGCACCTACAGTACCGTCGGCACCGAGGCCGTAGAACTTGGCTTCGTAGGTGCTGGGGTCGCCAAGTGCAACCTCGGGAGCGAGGGGAAGCGAGGTGAAGGTAACGTCGTCAACGATGCCCACAGTGAAGTGGTCTTTGGGCATGGGGAGGGCGAGGTTCTCGAAGATGCTGATAATCTGAGCGGGAGTGGTGTCCTTTGAAGCAAGACCGTAGCGGCCGCCTACGATGAGGGGGGCGTTCTCCTTGCCATAGAAGCACTCTTTTACGTCGAGGTAGAGGGGCTCGCCGTTGGCACCGGGTTCTTTGGTGCGGTCGAGTACGGCGATGCGCTTTGCGGTGGCGGGCACAGCAGCAAGGAAGTGCTTGGCCGAGAAGGGACGGTAGAGGTGAACCGATACCAGACCTACTTTCTCGCCCTTGGCAATGAGGCTGTCGATAGCTTCCTGGGCGGCCTGTGTCACCGAACCCATGGCGATGATCACGCGCTCTGCGTCGGCGGCGCCGTAGTAGTTGAAGAGGTGATATTCACGGCCTGTGATTTTGGTGATCTCGGCCATGTAGTTCTCAACGATTTCGGGCACAGCCTCGTAGTGCTTGTTGCAAGCCTCACGGTGCTGGAAGAAAACGTCGCCGTTCTCAGCCATGCCGCGTGCAACGGGAGCCTCGGGAGTGAGGGCGCGGGCACGGAAATCGGCAAGTGCCTTGCGGTCGAGCAGGGGAGCGAGGTCTTCCTGGTCGAGCATTTCGATTTTCTGTATCTCGTGCGAGGTGCGGAAACCGTCGAAGAAGTTAACGAAGGGGATGCTCGATTTGATAGTGGAGAGGTGTGCCACACCGGCGAGGTCCATAACTTCCTGTACCGAACCTTCGGCAAGCATGGCGAAGCCGGTCTGACGTACCGACATCACGTCCTGGTGGTCACCGAAAATAGAGAGTGCGTGCGAGGCGATAGTGCGGGCAGATACATGGAAAACCGACGGCAGAAGCTCACCGGCAATCTTGTACATGTTAGGAATCATAAGCAGGAGGCCCTGCGATGCAGTGTAGGTGGTGGTGAGGGCACCGGCCTGGAGTGAGCCGTGTACTGCGCCTGCTGCGCCGCCTTCCGACTGCATTTCCTGAACAAGCACTGTTTCGCCGAAGATGTTCTTGCGGCCTGCGGCAGACCACTCGTCGACGTATTCAGCCATCGTCGACGACGGGGTAATAGGATAGATAGCGGCCACTTCAGAGAACATGTAGCTCACATGGGCTGCTGCCTGATTACCGTCGCAGGTTAAGAATTTTTTTTCTTTACTCATAATCGTGTAATCGATGTTATATATACAGAATTGTTTTTTGCAAAACTAAAGCGGGAAATACCCGGGCGCAAAATTACTAAAAAAATGCGAAAAATTAGCCGTATTCATCGCTAAAAATAGCTAATACTCCCGAAATCAACCTATAAGTAGGTTTACTATCGGCCCGGCCAGAAAAGCGGTGAGTATTCCGTTGATTATTACGCCGAGGGTGGCATAGGCTCCGAAGCGGTCGCCGAACTCGCTTATGCGGTTTGTGCCTATCACATGAGCCGCCGTTCCCATGCTCAGGCTGCGCGAAACGTGGCTGCGGATGTGCACGCGTTCCATGGTTTTGAGGCCGACAACGGCTCCGAGCATACCCACGAGTATCACAATGGCCGACGAGAGAGCCGGTATGCCGCCGAGCTGCTTCGAAATCTCTATGGCGATTGGCGTTGACACCGATTTCGGTGCCAGCGAGGCCACAACCTCGGGGCTGGCGCCGAGCCACGAGGCTATCAGCACCACCGATACTATACCCGTTATACTACCCGCGAGCTCCGATAGGAAAATTGGCATGAACTGACGCCGTATGTGCTCCATTTCGTTGTAGAGCGGCAGCGCGAGCGCCACAATGGCAGGCTTGAGCCAGAACTCTATCATGCGCCCTCCACGGTAGTATTCCTCGAAACTCACGCCCGTAAGCTCGAGAATAGCAATGAGCGCCCCTATGGTGACAATCATGGGGTTGAGAATAGTGAGACGGGTGCGTACATAGAGGGCGCGGGCACCCCAATATATAAGAAAGGTGAGCGTGATAAGGGCGAGCTCGCTCTTTAGAAATTCGGGGATAATCATCGCGTGCGGGGCTTGATGTGCCGCTTGTAGCGGGCATGGAAATACTGGTGCATACGGCCTGTGACGAGCAGCACAAGCAGCGTGCTGGCCACAGTAGCCACCGTTATGGGCAGCCACTCGGCGGCAATGAGGTCGAAGTAGAGCATCAATGCCACCCCCGGCGGGATAAAGAAGAATCCCATGTTGGCTACCAGGAATTTACACACCGGGGTAATGGTGGCAGGCTTCACTATCTTGCGGTCGAGCAGAAAGGTGAGGATGAGCATACCCCATATGCTCCCGGGGATGTGTAGCCATGGAATAAGAGCTATCAGCTCGCCCGCGAGCAGGCAGCCGAAAAGAATTCCGAATTGTTTTGCCATAGAAATTGTACTAATCGGGCGCAAAGTTAGCGCTAATGTGCCACAGCACAAAATTTCAGCAGGGGAAAATGCCGCAGAAAAAGAGGCGTGTGTTGGCGGAGGCGAGGGCTATTCGTGTTATTGCAACGGCTGTTACTGTAACCGCTGTTACAATTATAGACCGCAGGAATCCTTGGACGCGATTAAATCATGTAGGGACATCGCTTTGCGATGTGATATTTGTTCTTGTGCAATGCACGATTTTACCATGCTGAAATATTAAAAAAAGACGGAGCGTGTCTCGCGACACACTCCGTCGGGCGGGTGGGCTCTCCCCGTTGATGGAGGGGTAGGGGAGAGCCCGGGGGGAAGTATCTATTCTTAATCTTGTTCGAGAATTTCGAGCATCTTGATAGCCGACACGGGTATGCGTGTGCCGGGGCCGAAGATAGCTGCCACGCCTGCCTTGTAAAGGAAGTCGTAGTCCTGCGCGGGAATTACACCGCCGGCGGTCACGAGGATATCCTCGCGGCCGAGCTTCTTGAGCTCTTCAATAACCTGGGGGATGAGGGTCTTGTGACCGGCAGCGAGCGACGACACACCGAGGATGTGAACGTCGTTTTCAACGGCCTGACGGGCTGCTTCGGCAGGAGTCTGGAAGAGCGGTCCCATGTCAACGTCGAAGCCGCAGTCGGCATAGCCTGTGGCTACCACCTTGGCGCCGCGGTCGTGGCCGTCCTGGCCCATTTTGGCAATCATGATACGGGGCTGGCGACCTTCGCGCTTGGCGAATTCCTCGCACATCTGCTGGGCGCGGATAAAGTCGGGGTCTTGTTTTGTTTCGTTGGAGTACACGCCTGAGATAGTTCTGATTACAGCTTTGTAGCGGCCTACGACTTCTTCGCAGGCGTCGGAGATTTCGCCGAGGGTGGCGCGGAGGCCGGCGGCTTTCACAGCGAGGTCGAGGAGGTTGCCTTCTTTGGTGCGAACGCACTCTGTGATAGCGGCGAGGGCTTCCTTAACCTTGGCTTCGTCGCGGTGTGCCTTAACGTCGTTGAGACGCTCAATCTGCTCGCGGCGCACTTCGGTGTTGTCAATCTCAAGGATGTCGATGGGGTCTTCGTGGTCGAGACGGTACTTGTTGATACCGACGATAGTCTGACGGCCTGAGTCGATGCGGGCCTGGGTGCGTGCCGAAGCCTCTTCGATGCGGAGCTTGGGCAGACCGGTCTCGATAGCCTTGGCCATACCGCCGAGCTTCTCGATTTCCTGGATGTGCTCCCATGCACGGTGAGCGATTTCGTTGGTGAGAGCCTCAACATAGTATGAACCGCCCCAGGGGTCGATTGCGCGGGTAACCTGGGTTTCTTCCTGAATGTAAATCTGGGTATTGCGGGCAATACGTGCCGAGAAGTCGGTGGGCAGGGCTATAGCCTCGTCGAGAGCGTTGGTGTGGAGGCTCTGGGTGTGGCCCAGGGCAGCGCCCATGGCCTCGATGCAGGTACGGCCTACGTTGTTGAAGGGGTCCTGCTCGGTGAGCGACCAGCCAGAGGTCTGCGAGTGTGTGCGCAGTGCCAGCGATTTGGGGTTCTTGGGGTTGAACTGCTTGACAATCTTGGCCCAGAGCATACGTGCGGCACGCATCTTGGCAACTTCCATGAAGTAGTTCATGCCGATAGCCCAGAAGAACGAGAGGCGGGGTGCGAAAGAGTCGATGTCCATGCCTGCATTGACACCGGCACGGAGATATTCGAGACCGTCGGCCAGGGTGTAGGCGAGCTCGATATCGCAAGTTGCGCCTGCTTCCTGCATGTGGTAGCCCGAGATCGAGATCGAGTTGAACTTGGGCATGTTCTGCGAGGTATATTCAAAGATGTCGGCGATAATGCGCATCGAGAATTCGGGGGGGTAGATATAGGTGTTGCGCACCATGAACTCCTTGAGGATGTCGTTCTGGATAGTACCTGCCATTTCTTCGAGTTTGGCACCCTGCTCGAGGCCGGCGTTGATGTAGAAGGCGAGCACAGGGAGCACAGCGCCGTTCATGGTCATCGAAACCGACATCTTGTTCAGAGGTATACCGTCGAAGAGCACTTTCATGTCGTCGAGCGTGCAGATAGATACACCTGCCTTACCCACGTCGCCCACTACACGTTCGTGGTCGGCGTCGTAGCCGCGGTGTGTGGCGAGGTCGAAGGCCACGGAGAGACCTTTCTGACCCGACGCGAGGTTGCGGCGGTAGAAAGCGTTCGACTCGGCGGCTGTCGAGAAACCTGCATACTGGCGGATAGTCCAGGGGCGCAGGGGGTACATGGCGCTGTACGGGCCACGCAGGAACGGGGGGATACCCGACATATAATTAAGGTGCTCGAGGCCTTCGAGGTCACTCTTGGTGTAGACGGGTTTTACGGGGATGAGCTCGGGAGTGGTCCAGTCTTCGGCGTGAGCTGCAGCCGCAGGCTTCGGGCCACATGTCCCGGCCGTGATATCGATGTTTTTAAAATCGGGTTTCATAGTTATTTACTGGCTGGGACGTGATTATTTGTTGAGAAGACGGTTGTTGAAGTCGCGGAGCGTATCGAGCACGTTGCAACGAACGTGAACGAAGTCCTTGATACCGGCAGCCTTGAGCTCGTCGGTGCAGGCGGGAGCGCCGGCAACTACAAACTCGGCGCGGCCGTCGAGGTACTTGAACGCTGCAGGTGCGAGTTCGGCATATTCGTCGTCCGACGAGCAGAGAACAACTACGTCGGCACCCTGGGCGAGGGCTGCGTCGACGCCTTCTTCAACGGTCTTGAAGCCGAGGTTGTCGATAATCTCGTAACCGGCACAGCCGAAGAAGTTGGTCGAGAACTGGGCGCGGGCAAGGCGCATGGCAAGGTTGCCTATAGTGAGCATAAACACTTTGGGGCGCTTGGCGGCAGCCTCGGTGGCAAGGCGGAGTGCCTCGAAGTCGGTGGCGGCACGCTTCATGCTCAGCGCGTTGGGGCCTTTCTCGGTGCCGCAGCAGCACTTGCAGCCGGTGGTTTCAATCTTCTGAGCGGCAGTCTCGTTGATGTTGGGGTACTGGTTGGTGCCGAGCAGGATTTCTTTGCGGCGGGCAACGTCGGTGTGGCGTTTCTCGCACGATTCGTTCACTGCTTTCTGCACTTCGCCGCGGGCAACGGCGCCGAAGAAACCGCCGTCCTCCTCTTCTGTGGCGAGGAAAAGCTTCCAGCCTTCGTTGGCGATTGCCACGGTGAGGGTCTCCACATAGTAGGAGCCGCCAGCAGGGTCTACAACCTTATCCATGTGGCTCTCTTCTTTAAGAAGGAACTGCTGGTTGCGGGCTATGCGCTCCGAGAATGCGTCGGGCGCCTTATAAGGAACGTCGAAGGGAGTGGTAACAATCGAATCAACACCGGCAACGCAAGCCGAGAAGGTCTCGGTCTGGCTGCGGAGCAGGTTCACATGTGCGTCGTAGATAGTCTGGTTGAAGCGCGAGGTGGAGGCGCATACCATCATCTTCTCGGCGCACTCGCACGAGGGCTTGTACTGAGCCACAATCTGAGCCCAGAGCATGCGTGCGGCACGGAATTTTGCGATTTCCATGAAGAAGTTCGACGACACGCACATGTTGAATTTTATGCGGCATGCAACTTCTGTGGCATCGCGGCCGGCATCGGTGAGGGCGGTGAGCCATGCGGCACCCCAGGCGAGGGCGTAGCCGAGTTCCTGGTAGATGAAAGCACCGCCGTTGGCGAGGATTTCAGAGTCTACCGAAAGGCAGCGAAGGCCTTTGATGTCGGCAACGGTGTCGAGCAGACGGCAAGCTTCGGCAACGGCCTCGGCCTTGTCGAAACCTTCAACGCCGTGCATCAGCTGGCGACGGAGGGGATTGTAAGCCACAGAGCCGCGGAAGGTATCGGCGGCGCCGGCTTCTTTTACTGCTTTCACGAGGGCTTCGGCAACGGCCACAGCCTTGCTCGGGCAGCAGTTGAGGTTGATTTCAATCTTGGTGAGGTCAATACCCTTGAGGAGGGTGGCTACATCGGCTGCATCGGCAACCTTGAAGCCGAGCGAGGTAACGCCTTTAGTGAGCACGTCGAGGGCCTTTTCATTGGCCTCGGCGGCGGTGGCGGCTACAATATTCTGGCGGGTGAGCCAGTCGTTGTCGGTGCGGGTACCGCGGATAAAAGGATACTGGCCCGGGAGCGACTCGGTGGTGTGGAGCCCGGCGATGTCTTCGGCACGGTACACAGGCTGCACATTGAAGCCTTCGTTGGTGCGCCATACCAGTTTTTTGTCGAAGTCGGCTCCTTTGAGGTCAACTTCTACCTTCGCGCGCCACTCCTGGTAGCTCGTCTCGGGAAACTGGTCGAACAGTTTTTCTTTATTTTCTGCCATAAAAATATCTGTCGATATATAGTATTTAATTGTGTTTCAATTCTTTAACGGTCGGTGATTCAAGGTGCGGGGCAGAGCGCGCAGGCGCGCTCTGCCTCTTTCACGGGCAAAAGTAGCAAATATTAATCTATAAACCAAACTTTTGACCGCTTTTCGGGATTTAGTCGAGCGAATGAATCACAAGGCCTGAGCGGAGCTTGGGCTCGAACCATGTGGTCTTCGGCGGCATGATATTGCCCGTGTCAGCAATATCCATGAGCTGCTTCATGCTCACGGGGTAGAGTGCAAGGGCAAAAGCCATTTCGCCGGAGTCTACTCTGCGCTTGAGCTCCTCGAGGCCGCGGATGCCGCCAACGAAGTCGATGCGCTTGTCGCTGCGCAGGTCGGTGATGCCGATTATATCGCGCAGTATAAGGTCCGACGATATTGTCACGTCGAGCACGCCTATGGGGTCGTTGTCGTCGTAGGTGCCTTCGCGGGCTGTAAGCGAGTACCAGCGGCCTTCGAGGTAGAGGGCGAAGTTGTGGAGTGCCTGCGGAGTGTAGGTCTCGGTGCCCTTGTCAACTATCACGAAGTTCTTCTCTATGCGTTCAAGGAACTCGGCGGGGGAGAGGCCGTTGAGGTCGCGCACCACGCGGTTGTAGTCGATAATCTTGAGGTGTGAGGCCGGGAAAGCCACGGCAAGGAAGTAGTTGTACTCCTCATCGCCGCGGTGCCCGGGATTCTGACGGGCTTTTTCGTCGCCAACGAGAGCTGCGGCGGCCGAGCGATGGTGACCGTCGGCTATGTAGAGGTAAGGAATCTTGTCGAACTCGGCGGTTATAGCGGCAATGGTGGCGTCATCGTCTATCACCCAGAAGTGGTGACCGAAGCCGTCGGGGGCGGTGAAGTCGTATTCGGCCTCGCCTGCTGTAACCTTCTTTATAATGGCTTCGAGGGCTTCGTTGTCGGGGAAAGCGAAGAATACCGGCTCGATGTTGGCGTTGTTGATACGCACGTGTTTCATGCGGTCTTCCTCCTTGTCGCGGCGGGTGAGCTCATGCTTCTTGATGCGCCCCTCCATGTAGTCGGCTACATTGGCGGCAACGACTATGCCATATTGTGTGCGCCCGTCCATGGTTTGGGCGTAGATATAGTAGTGTTCCTTTTCGTCCTGCACGAGCCAGCCGTTCTTGCGGAAGGTGCCGAAGTTCTCCACGGCCTTGTCGTAGACTTCGGGAGCGTGCTCGTCGGTGCCGGGAGCGAAATCAATCTCCGGTTTGATAATGTGGTAGAGCGAGCGGGCGTTGCCCTCGGCTTCGGCGCGGGCTTCTTCGCTGTTCAACACGTCGTAGGGGCGCGATGCTACTTCAGTCACAAGTTCGCGCGGAGGCCTGATGCCTTTGAAAGGTTTTACTTTGGCCATTGTTCTTATGGTTTTAGGTTAGGGTTAATCGGATTGCCGGGTTAGTGGGTTAGGGGTTAGGAGTTAGGAGTTAGGAGTTAGGGGTTAGGAGTTAGGAGTTAGGAGTTAGGAGTTAGGGGTTAGGAGTTAGGAGTTAGGAGTGAGGGGTTAGGAGTTAGGGGTGAGGAGTTAGGAATTAGGAGTTAGGGGTTAGGAGTGAGGGGTTAGGCGTGTTTCTGGTTAGGAGTTTAATGAGAAATTGGTAAGTAGAAGGAGAGAAGAATAAGGGGACAACTCCTAACCCCTAACTTCTAACCAAAAAATCCTAACCAAAGAACTCCTAACCCCCTAACTCCTAACCCCTAACTATCATCGTATAATCGTTTCCTCGCGGTCGGGGCCTACCGACAGGATTGCCACGGGCACGCCTACCTTCTTTTCGATGTAGGCAACGTAGTCGCGGAAAGCCTGGGGCAGCTCCTCTTCGCGGCGCGCAGCCGAGATGTCGGTGAGCCAGCCCGGGAGGCTTTCGTAGATAGGCTCCACGTCGGCCACGCCTGCGGCATTGCGACCCACGCAGAAGGGGAAATCCTCAGTTACGGTACCGTCGGGCAGGCGGTAAGCGGTGCACACCTTGATATTCTCAAAGGTGTCGAGCACGTCGCTCTTCATCATAATAAGATGTGTGGCGCCGTTGATCATCACGGCGTAGCGCAGAGCCACGAGGTCGAGCCAGCCGCAGCGGCGCTCGCGACCTGTCACTGCTCCGTATTCGTGGCCTATGGAGCGGATTTCCTCGCCGGTGGCATCGAAGAGCTCGGTGGGGAAGGGGCCGCTGCCCACGCGGGTGCAGTAGGCCTTGAAAATACCGTATACACGGCCTATGCGGTTGGGTGCCAGACCAAGGCCGGTGCAGGCTCCTGCTGCTACGGTATTGCTTGAGGTAACGAAGGGATAAGAGCCGAAGTCGATGTCGAGCATCGTGCCTTGGGCACCCTCGCAGAGTATGCTCTTGCCGTCGTTGAGCGAGCGGTTCACATAATGCTCGGTGTCGGTGAGCTCGAAAGAGCGCAGGTAATCGAGAGCCTCGAGCCACTCGGTCTCGGCAAGCTCGAAAGCGGCACGGTCTACAGGCGCGCCCATGTTCTCAAGCAT
This sequence comes from uncultured Porphyromonadaceae bacterium, assembly GCA_947573485.1. Classification (GTDB taxonomy): domain Bacteria; phylum Bacteroidota; class Bacteroidia; order Bacteroidales; family Muribaculaceae; genus CAG-873. The sequence goes on from CANPGB010000040.1 coordinate 13,219, forward strand.
GCGGAAGTGGGCGTCGCGCGTAGCGTGGTATATTTCTTCAAAGTTGTCGGCAAGAATATCGCCTGTGCGCACGCCGTGGCGCGAAATCTTGTCGGTATAGGTAGGACCGATGCCCTTGCCCGTGGTGCCTATCTTGCCCTTACCCATGGCGGCCTCGCCGGCAGCGTCGAGCAGGCGGTGTGTGGGCAGTATCAGGTGAGCTTTCTTCGAGAGTTTCAATATCGAGTGAAGGTCTACACCGTCGGCTTCAAGCTCGGCGGCTTCCTTGCGGAAGAGCACGGGGTCAAGCACAACACCGTTGCCTATGATGTTGGTTATCGCACCCTTGGCAAAGACCCCCGAGGGTATGGAGCGGAGCACGTGCTTGTGGCCGTCGAACTCGAGGGTATGCCCGGCGTTGGGGCCGCCCTGGAAGCGTGCTACAATGTCGTAATCAGGTGCAAGGACGTCTACTATCTTGCCCTTGCCCTCGTCGCCCCACTGGAGGCCTAAGAGAATATCGGCTTTCATTTTTTGATATCTGATAATGTGTTTTTACACTGTTTTTTCGCTTGTGATGAACCTTTGCGGCCCTTACGGGCGCAGGCCGAGCATACGCCATAGACCGACAGGCAGTAGCCCGTCGGCGTAAATGCCGTGAACCGCCGGTTGGAAAGTAACTCGGCAAGAACGGTGTCGCGCACGTCTTTTATCTTTCCGCAACGGTTGCAGATAAGGTGGAGGTGGTTGCCCTGGGCCGTTTCGTAGAGCGTCGCCTGACCGTCGTTTATGCGCAGGCGTCGCACGAGACCGCAGTCAACGAGCAGCTGCAGAGTGCTGTACACCGTGGCCACGGCCACACGTTTGCCCTCCGAGAGGAGCCGCTCGCACAAGCTCTCTGCCGTGAAATGACCCGTCATGCCCTGGGCGCTGTCAAGAATCATGAAACGCTCGGGGGTACACCGCTTACCGTGGCTGCGCAGATACTCTTCGAGAATCTGCGGCGACGTGGGTAGGCTGGCTATGGTTTGAGTCATGGGCGATAGCTTGGATTGTCGCAGGCAAAATTACAAAATTTTTTCTTAGCTCGGGCAAAATTCACAAACTTTCGTGTGACCTCAATTCACGAAGTTAATCAAATCAAAATACATTGCGCGGGTTTTCGAGTGCTTGTCTTTTTCTGATAAAAACATAAACCCGCACTTTTTTGCACGTCATAATAGCGATGGGTCTATGGTTGCTATAGGTAATTTGATATGCCACCACAATAATGTTAACTTTCTTGGTGTGGGAAGGTCTGTATAACCACAATCTTAACCCCTCGAATTCGAGGGGTTAAGAAAAGAATCGGGCTTAAATACTTTTTCTCCGTATCCGAATAATTGTATTGGAGCTTCTTCTTTCTTTTTTGCCGGACATAAAAATCTCGTGATTTTTCCGTACTTTTGTGCGTCAAATCGAAACAGCAACTCTGATGAACGATTATTATAAGGTGGTTTTCACATTGACTCCTGCGAGCTCCGACGCCTGCGACCTCCTGGCCGACGCCCTTGCCGATGCGGCTTACGAATCTTTCGAACCTGCCGACGACGGCTCGTCTCTCACTGCCTACGTCCCCGCTGCGCAGTATTCTGCCGATAAGGCCTCAGAAGCTGCGGCCTCGCTGCCCATTGCTGCCGACGTTGCTTTCGACGCTGAGTTTGTCGAGGGTCGCGACTGGAACAGCGAGTGGGAACGCAACTATTTCAAGCCCATTGTAGTGGCCGGTAAAGTTGCCGTGCACAGTAGTTTCCACACCGATGTGCCCGAGGCGCAGTACGATATTGTGATTGACCCCCGTATGGCTTTCGGCACGGGTCACCACGCAACCACAACACTCATGATGCAGGCTGTTCTCGAGCGAGTCACTCCCGGTTGCAGCGTGATTGATATGGGCACGGGCACAGGTATTCTCGCTATCCTCGCCCTCATGGCAGGTGCCGGAAAGGCTGTTGGTATCGAGATTGACCCCTTCGCCGCCGCAAATGCACGCGACAATGTAGCTCTCAACCTCGAGCCCGATGCTAAACTTGAGATTATCGACGGCGATGCCTCGGCGCTGGAGAATTTCAATGATTTCGCCGACATTTTCCTTGCCAATATCAACCGTAATATTATCACTGCCGACATCTGCCGCTACGCCGCGGCCATGAAGAGCGGCGCAACTATCACTGTCAGCGGTTTCTACGTAGCCGACCGCCCCGTGGTGCGCGAGGCTGCCGAGGCTGCGGGCCTTAGCGAAGTGGCTGTTGCTGAGCTTGACAACTGGTCGTCGATGACTTTCATAAAACCGCAGGCGCATGATTAAAAGATTGATTTCGGTCTTGATATTGGCAGCGGCGGCTGTCACCGCAAACGCGGCAGCCCCGGAGCCTGAGAAGCCCAAGGTGCAGTTCGCATGGGGTGGCGATTTCGGCGCCTCTATTGACATGAGCGGAAACGATATGAGCACCATTGACTTCGATATCGCTTTCGGCATGAAACGCGGCTGGATTAACTTCCTCGGTCTTGGTGTTCAGGCAAGTATACCTATCTCCAACTCCTGCCGCTCTTACCCGCTTTATCTCCTTTTCCGCACCAATTTCACCGACCGCCCCACACGTCTTTTCTGGGAGCTCAAGGCCGGTGCCTCGCTCAACTATCTTGAACACAACCACCAGCAGACGGGCGCCTATGGCTCCACAGGTCTTGGCATACGTCTTGCCTCGGGGCGCAAATTCTCGTCGCATCTTGTAATCGGCTATTCCTATATTCAGCGTCGCAGGATTGTTGGCGAGCTTACGCACGATTTCAAAGACCTCCACTTTGCTTCGGTAAGGCTTGGTATTGTTTTCTGATGACAAGGAATCTGCATTATTTTTATCCTGAAAACGACCTCGCTCTCGCTTCCGACAGGCCCCGTTATACCGCACCCGGCAATGTTGTAAGGCTCCGCATAGCCGGTGCCACCCTCCCCATGTGGTATGGCGAGCCGGGCGATTGTTTCATTGCCTCGGGGGTAAATGCCGCGTGGTACAATAAGATAAACGGCCTTTTCGGCTGTAGCATAAGCCCCTACAATCATCGCTCTGACGACACCATTGCGCTGCCGTGGGGGTGGTCAAAACCCTCGCGCCAGGCCTATCTCGACATCAATTTCCCTGCCTCGCAGCTCCCCGACGATGCCCGACTCGATTATATACGGCAACTCTCTCATCGCCGCACCGCAGCGCATGCGGCCGCGCTCCTCGCTGAGCGTCTGCCTTTTGCCGTGGCTCCCGTGCCCATGGAATTGAAAACTGCTGAGGCAATCCGAAGCTTTGTGGAGGCGCATCCGCAGGGTGTGATTCTCAAACTGCCATGGTCTTCATCGGGTCGCGGACTCGTGGCCGTAGATTCGTCGATGATCGACCGCCAGATGCCCATGCTTGAAGGCATGCTCAACCGCCAGGGTTCTGTCATGGCCGAGCCGCGATACAACAAAACCGCCGATTTCGCCATGCTTTTTGCGATAGGCGAGGGCGGTAAATGCACCTTCGAGGGTTACTCGCTCTTCAACACCGAGCGCCTCGGTTCGTACACGGGCAACATCCTCGCTCCGCAAGCCGAGCTGCGTGCCACAATCGCGCGCACGTGCCCCGAAGCTCAGCTCGATGCCGTCCGTGAGGCCTTGATTCCTATACTCGAAGAGATAGCCGCTGATTATCGAGGACGCCTCGGAGTGGATATGATGACTGTCGAGAGCGCTGACGGATACTGCCTCGTGCCTGTTGTGGAGATTAATTTCCGCGTGACCATGGGGCACCTGTGCCGTATTTTTTACGACCGCTATGTCGTGGAAGGCGCCCGCGGCACCTTCTCGGTGCGCCCTGCGAGCCCCGAAGAGCCCTCGGGCCGCATGGATGTGCAGATGACAGGCTCGCGCATGAGCGCCGGTGTCCTTGACCTTGCCCAACCCGGCTCCGATTTTTCGTTTTTGGTGGAATTGAAATGACCATGTCGGCAAGACTTCCCGATGGCTTTTCTAAATTTTGCGTTGACAAAATCAAATTATGTCAAAAATTTGTTTTACCTTTGTAGTCAAGAACTAAGCTCCTCAATTATGGCAAGACCTATTAAAGAAACCCCCATTCTCTTTGGTTCGGATGCCAAAAGATTCGAAGAACGAATGCAGAAACCACCTAAAGTGTCTTCTGACAAACGTGCTCAAATCCGAAAATCATATGAGACCGTCATGAAGATGATGGTCAACTAAGATAAATGACCAGAGAGGAATTTCAAGCAAGATGTAGAGTTCGCCGTCTCAATATTGGTGATTCTATTGAAATATTTGATTGTCACGATGAAGACTTGAACGACTTCATATTGAATGAAGCAAGTTTTTATCGCAATGCCTTGTTGTCGGTCACATACGTTGTTGAAGATAAGTCTTCAGAAGAGGTTTTGGCCTATTTCAGCTTATCGAATGATAAAATTTCCATATCTGATTTTGAGAGCAAGACCGAGTTCAACCGTTTCAGAAAGCACAGATTTGTTAACGAGAAAAGGCTGAGAAGTTATCCTGCCATAAAGATAGGACGTTTGGCAATCGCCAAATCTGTTCAGCACCAGTCCATAGGCACGTATTTATTGGAGTTTATTGAAGATTACTTCATCGTTGACAATAAATCAGGATGCCGTTTTGTTACGGTAGATGCATATGTAGATGCAATTCCATTTTATATCAAGAATGGTTATCAGTTCCTCAACAACAATGATGAGGACAAGCATACCAGGGTCATGTACTTTGACTTTGCTTCACTACTTTAATTTGATTAGGCTATAAAACCTTCACCAGCACCTTGGTTGCTATGCTGTCCTGGCGCTTGATATAGAGGCCATTCTCAGGATTGGACACGCGCACACCATTGAGGTTTTAGTATTTGGCGGAGGTATTGTTGCCGTCGGTTTCAACGCCCTCGATGTCCGAATTATCGTTAATAGTCACTTCGCAGGTCTCGCTGTGTGGTATGCCATAGCCGTCAACCACGGTGAAGGCGATTTTGGCGGTGCCTTCGGCGACGGATCCAATCCTTATCTTACTTTGAGTGATCGCCTTGCCGCTACCGACATTGCGCTCTCGTAAGTTGAAAGCGAGGCGGCCACGGCGGCCGCGCCCACTATAATCCAACACACAATATTGGCAACCGAGCTTATGGCTTCAGCATCGATGAACGGCAGTCTGAGGGCGCCAGCTGCCGATACTATCAAAGGCGAGATAAATGGCATGAGCAGCGTGAGTACAACACCGCAGACGAAGCCCGTGAGGGCGGCAAGAACTACGGCCCTGCGGTTGCTGCGGCGCACCTCTGCGTTGCGGCGCTTGACAATCTCCACCGCCTCCATGTTTCGCTCGAGTCTGCGCATGAATCCCGTGTCCGACGTCAACTCGGGCGTGAAAGCTGCGAATAGGTCTTTTATCTTGTCGTCTTCCATATTATTCATTTTTCAAAATTTCGTGCAGATGCTTGCGCCCGCGCGACAGGTATTGTTTGACGGCATCGGTCGAAGCCTCTACAATGTCGGCGATTTCTTTTATCTGATATCCTTCCATATAGAACAGCAGCACCGATGTGCGCTCTCGGCCCGGCAATTTTTCGAGGGCAGAGTAGAGGGCCTGGTAGCGGAAGGGGGCGTCGGCGGCACTGTCGGCAGCGATGCCTTTTGCACTGTCATAGTCCTCGAAAATTTTCTCTGGCCGTTTATGGTTGAGAAAGGTGGTGTAGCCTATTTTAAAAATCCAGGCGTTGAATTTCTCGATATTGGTAAAGGTGTCGCAGGCAAGGTAAGCCTTGATGTACGACTCCTGAGCAACGTCGTAGGCCAATTGCGAGTCGCCGCAGCAGAGAGCCACCAAAAAGCGCCTGAACGCCTTCTGGGTGGCCTCTACGTGGCTTATGAATTGCTCGCGGGTCATAGAAGTTTACTCGGCGACTTCCTTGCGGGTTACAAAGTAGACTATCAGATAGCTCGCGCCTACAGCGAGCGATGCTCCGCCGCCGAGCAGGGGCAAGGTCACGGGGTCGGCTGAGAAATCGCTGCCCGTGCAGAGGTTCGCAAGTCCCACGGCTATAATAACTACGCCTACAAGCGTGTAGATACAGCCGCGTAGCAGTCGCGCGTTGAGTATCTCGCGGGCGGTTTTAACGGGTTTGCGGAAAGCCTCGGCAATCTTGTCGGTGTCTATGCTGTTATTGCTCTCGATAGCCTTGAGCATTATCTGCGTGCGCTTGTTGTCGGCGTGCACCTTGGTTAGTGAGCGTATGAGCACAACTGCGATGGGGAGTACTACACAGAGGAGTATGGGGAGAAGGTCTTCTGACATGGGTGTGGAGTATTTTAGAGTTTGTTGATTCGGGTGATTTTTAAGACGTCTTCATATATACGACACACCCCGCGGCAGAAAGGTGACAAGCCTAACGTAATTTTTTCACAGGCCGCGCAGGATTGCCTACATTGAGCGTGTAAGGCTCAAGCGAACGGCTTACAACAGCGCCTGCACCTACCACACAGCCCTCGCCAATAGTGACGCCGGGCAGGATAACCACGCTACCGCCAATCCATACGTTATCGCCAATAGTCACGCCCTCGGCCCACTCTGTGCCTTTGTTGCGCTCTGCCGAGTCGAGAGGGTGGCAGGCCGTGTAGATGCTCACGTTGGGGCCTATGAAAACATTGGAGCCTATGGCTACGCGTGCCTCATCGAGCACCGTGAAGCCGAAATTTATAAAAACCTTGTCGCTCAGGGTGATGTTCTCGCCGTAGTCGCAGCGGAAAGGCTGATGTATGACGGGCGAAGAGCCCACGGCTCCGAGGAACCCGCGAAGAAATTCCTCTTTGGCGGCATAGTCGTTTGGTGGCAGCGAATTATACACTGCGAGTGCCTCGCGGCTGCGTTCAAGTTTCTCTATCAGGTAGGGGTGAAGCGCATCGTAGGGGCGCCCCGAGAGCATCGCTGCCCATATTTCTTCGTTCGTCATCATAGTATTTGGGGGATAAAAAAGACCGCCCTTGGCATGCAAGGACGGCCTTATTGTCTCATAGGGAGTGAAAGTCGTTGTTTACGCGTTCTTCACTTTTTCCACGATAGCTGCGAAAGCTTCGGGGTTGTTGAGGGCGAGGTCGGCGAGGACTTTGCGGTTCATTTCGATACCGCTCTTGTGGATGAGACCCATGAGCTTGGAGTAGCTGAGGTCGTGCATGCGGGCGGCAGCGTTGATACGCTGAATCCAGAGGGCACGGAAGTTACCCTTGTTGTCCTTGCGGTCGCGGTAAGCGTAGGTAAGACCTTTTTCCCAGGTGTTCTTTGCTACGGTCCATACATTACGGCGGCAGCCGAAGTAGCCTCGTGTGAGTTTGAGGATTTTTTTGCGGCGTGCGCGCGATGCAACGTGGTTGACTGATCTTGGCAT
>CANPGB010000041.1 GCA_947573485.1 uncultured Porphyromonadaceae bacterium
CGCGGCCGTCGGCGTGCTCCGAGGAGTCGCGCACGGCGCGCACCTCAACTTCGGTAGAGCCCGAGGGGATGCCTACCACCATACGGAGCGAGGGCGAGAACCAGTTGTTCTTCGTCGAAGCCTTCTTCACAAGGCCGCGGATCATGAGCTCGGCGGCGTTGAAGTCGGCAATCACACCCTTGCGCAGGGGGCGCACGGTGCGTATGCCCGGCTGCTCCTTGCCCTCCATGAGGTGAGCCTCCTTACCGACGGCTATGAGCTTGTCGGTGCGGGTGTCGAGCGCCACGATAGAGGGCTCGTTGATAACGATTTTATCGTTGTGGATTATTATCGTGTTGGCAGTGCCAAGGTCGATTGCAATTTCTTTTGTAAGCGAGAAAAGTCGCATGTCTGCTTTGGTGTATATTGGGGATAAGAGAAATCAGTGACGGAAGTGACGGAAACCTGTCATTACCATGGTCATACCGTTTGCGCGGCAGTACTCCACCGAGTCGGTGTCGCGGATAGAGCCGCCGGGCTGGATAACGGCATCGACGCCGGCATTGTGGGCTATCTCAACACAGTCGGCGAAGGGGAAGAAAGCGTCGGAGGCCATGGTAGCGCCCTTGAGGTCGAAGCCGAACGACTGAGCCTTCTCGATAGCGTGGCGCAGGGCATCGACGCGCGATGTCTGACCCACACCCGAGGCAAGGAGCTGACCGCCGCGGGCAAGAACAATGGCGTTGCTCTTGGAGTGCTTCACAATTTTGTTGGCGAAGAGCATGTCGGCCACAGCCTCGGTGGTGAGGTTGTCACCGGCAACGAGCTTGAGATCGTCGGCGCTCTCAACCTTGGCGTCGGGCTGCTGCATGAGCACACCGCCAAGTATGGTGCGCATCTTCATCTCGGGAGCGGCCTGAGCCTTGCGGCGGAGTATGATGCGGTTCTTTTTCTGACGAAGTATCGTGAGGGCGTCGTCAGAGAAATCGGGGGCGATAACCACCTCGAAGAAGATTTTGCCAATCTCCTCGGCAGCGTCGGCCTCGATAGCCTTGTTGCTTATGATTACGCCGCCGAAAGCCGACACGGGGTCGCCCGCGAGAGCGTCGCGCCATGCCTCGGCAACGGTCGGGCGCGAAGCCAGGCCGCAGGCGTTGTTATGCTTCAGAATAGCCACCGTAGTGGTGTCGAACTCATCGATAAGGCCGCAGGCAGCATCGATGTCGAGGAGGTTGTTATACGATATTTCCTTGCCGTGGAGCTGCTCGAAGAGAGCGTCGAAGTCGCCGTAGTAGCGGGCGGCCTGGTGGGGGTTCTCGCCGTAGCGAAGAGCCTTCGAGCCGTCGACAGCCACACGCAGGTGCGAGGGGGTCTCGGCGCCGCTCATGGCAAACCAGTTGAAGATAGCGCTGTCGTAGGCCGACGATACCGCGAAAGCCTCGCAGGCAAGGTGGCGGCGCTCCTCGAGGGTCGAGGCTGCGCCATGGGCGTCAAGAATACCGGCCAGATAAGGAAGCTGAGCGTCAGAGGCAACGATAATGGTATCGGCAAAATTCTTGGCTGCGGCACGGATAAGCGAGATACCGCCTATGTCGATTTTCTCGATGATATCCTGCTCGCAGGCACCCGAGGCAACGGTATCCTCGAAAGGATAGAGATCCACAATCACCAGGTCGATAGCCGGGATTTCGTACTGCGCGAGTTCGGCCTTGTCGCTTTCATTGGCACGACGGGCAAGGATACCTCCGAAAATCTTGGGGTGCAGAGTCTTGACGCGTCCGCCGAGAATCGACGGATAGCCCGTGAGGTCTTCCACTGCCTTGCAGGGAATACCGAGGCTCTCGATAAACGAGCGCGAGCCGCCGGTGGAGATAAGTTCCACACCGAGCGAATGCAGTTTCTGTACTATAGGAGTGATGCGGTCCTTGCTGTAGACCGAAACAAGTGCTGAGCGGATAGGGGTAAGTGTCGACATTTCCTTTTTATAATGTAGCTATTGGTCTGCAAAATTACAAAAAAATTGCCGTAACCCGAGTGATTACGGCAAAGTTTTTTTGATATTTTTTCAGATACAGCAATGCTCTGACTCTGATTTTATTTCTTATACACTGTCACCTCGGCACGGCGGTCGTGGGCATCGTCGCTGTAAGCGTGGGTCGGGCCCATGCCGTGGACGGTCACTTTGGCGGCAGGCACACCGTGAGCCACGAGGTAGTCGCCTACTGCGCGGGCACGGCGCTCGCTGAGCTTGCGGTTATAGGCAAGGCGCCCGTGTTCGTCGGTATAGGCCTTGACATCAACGCTCAGACCCTGCTTGGTGGCGCGTGTGGCTATTGCGGTGAGTTCGGGAGTCTCGGGCACGGTGCTCGAGTCATAGTTGAAGAGGTAAACAACCGTGGGCTCTGAGGCAGTGGTTGTTGCTGAGGCCGCAGGGGCTGCCTGCTCTGCTCCGCCCGGGCTCTGTGCCGAAGCAAGAAGTTTGCCGTCGGGAGTCACCGTGGTATAGTCCTGGGCGTAAGCCTCGAACGGCGTGGGCACGTCATGTCCCTGCAAGGTATTGCGGTGGGCTGCAACGCTCTGAGCGGTGGGTAGCTGCAGGGTATGACCTGGGTTGCGGGGTGCCGAGGGCACGCCCTCGCCAAACCATACGTAGCATCCCACTCCGAAAGCAAGGCCCAGGAGCACGGCGGCGCCGTAGCGCACAAAGCGTGGGGTTTCGTCGATATCGGCGGTTACGGGCGGAACAACGACCTCGTCGTCGGCAGGGTCGTGGGCTCCGAGGCGAGCCGCTTCCTTATGTGCCTCTATGCGTGCGGGCTCGGGGTGCCCGGCAAGCCGATGCTGGGTGTCCTTCAGGCTGGAAGAACGGGTGGTGTCGTCGTTAGTTGCCATAGTACTTGAATTTTAGTTTGAGGAGTTGAAAAGTGTTGTTTATTAGAAAACAAGCGGAGACTCCCTTTGGTTTGGTAAACTCTTTAGCCTTTTCAGCGGTTTTATACTCAGGAAGCAGAACTCAGGGCTTCTCCTCTTTAATAAAACAAATTATACAACCATAATTGAATTACGATATGAAAACAGGTATATTCTACGGCTCGGCAACGGGCGTCACCGCCGAAGTGGCACGCAAGATAGGAAAGGAACTCGGTGTACCCGATGCCGACATCCACGACGTGGCCGACACCGCTCCCGCACGTCTCGGCGACTACGACTTACTCGTGCTCGGCTCCTCGACATGGGGCAACGGTGAGCTCGAAGACGATTGGTACGACTTCGTGGCCGGTGCCGCCGCACTCGACCTCGACGGCAAGAAAATCGCACTCTTCGGCTGCGGCGACGAGACCATGAGCGAAACTTTCTGCGACGCCGTGGGCGAGCTTTACGACCGCCTCAAGGACACCGGCGCCACTTTCATCGGCGAATACGGCGCCGACGGATACACCTTCGACAGCTCACGCGCAAGCGACGGCGCTCTCATGCGCGGCCTCGTGATTGACGAGGTAAACCACCCCGACCTCACCGACAGGCGCGTCGAGGAGTGGTGCGCACTCCTCAAGAAATAATTGTCAGACACCTCCGACACTCCCTCAAGGGCAATGCCAAAGAAATTTTTATTTGGCATTGCCCTCACTTATTTGTATCTTTGCAGGATAATTCGCTTATATGATATCCCGCAAAATAGCAGAAACGTCGATTGACAAGGCCAAAAAGCTCATAGAGCACGCCGAACGCATAGTTGCCGTGTGCCACACAAGCCCCGACGGCGACGCCGTAGGCTCGTGCCTGGCTGCCATGCACGTGTTCTCGGCAATGGGCAAGGATATACGCGCCGTGGTCCCCGACCAGCCACTTGCCAACCTCCGCACTCTGCCAGGAGCCAAAGAGCTCGTCGACGCATTAAAATACCCCGACTTCGCCCGTCAGCTCTTCGACGAGGCCGATCTCATACTGTGTCTCGACTTCAACACCCCGAGCCGCACAGGCCGCCTCGAAGAGGTACTCCGCGCCTCCAAAGCGCCTAAAATACTCATCGACCACCACCTGCACCCCGACATCGACGCCGAGGTGCTCATCTCGCACCCCGAAATGGCGGCTACATGCTACCTGCTGTTCCGCTTTTTCTGCCGTCTCGAGCTTTTCAGCATAATCGACCGCCCCGCAGCCGAATGTCTCCTTGCAGGTATGATGACCGACACCGGCAATTTCGCCTACAACTGCGCCGACCCCGAGCTTTTCACCGTTACCGCCGAGCTCGTGCGCAAAGGCGCCGACAAAGAGAAGCTCTACAACGTCCTCTTCAACACCTCTTCGGCCAATTGCCTGCGCCTCAACGCTTACGCGCTCCTTAAGAAAATGGAAGTCTTCGCCGACCAAGGCGCAGCGCTCATCACTCTCTCGCGCGATGAGCTCAACCGCTTCCACTACACCAAAGGCGACACCGAGGGGCTCGTAAACCGCCCCCTATCTATTCCCGGCATCGTCTACAGCTGCTTCATGCGCCAGGAGAGCGACTGCATCAGGGTGTCGATGCGCAGCCGCGGAAGCTTCCCCGTAAACAAAATATGCGCCGACCACTTCGGCGGTGGCGGACACCTCAATGCCGCCGGAGGCGAGTTCAAAGGCACTATCGAAGAGGCCGCTGAGGCTTTCCGCGCCCTACTCGACGAAAATAAAAAACTCTACATCGATAAAAACGACATTGCAAAACATATATGAGAAAGAATCTCTTCTTAGCCCTCCCCGCGGCCGCGCTCTTGCTCCTTGCCGCTGCATGCGACGACAGTAAATCGTATGCCGAATACCTCAACGAGCAGGATATGGCCGTAAACAACTACCTGGCCGACAACACGGTGATTCTCGACGTGCCCGAAGACACAGTGTTCATCACCGGCGAGAACGCCCCCTTCTATCGCATGGACGACGACGGCGACATATATATGCGCGTGCTCAAACCCGGCACCAAAGGCAACATGGTGCAGACAAACGACCAGGTGTACTTCCGCTACACACGCTGGAACCTCAACTACTACACCGACGGCACCCTGCCCACCGGCGAAGGCAACAACATTACCCTCAGCCCCTGCTGGTTCCGCTACAACAACTACCAGATCGAATCGTCGTACACCTGGGGCTACGGCGTGCAGTTCCCCCTAAGCCTCCTGCCCATCGACTGCGAGGTGCTCGTCGTTATCAAGTCGACAATGGGCCCCACAAGCGAGCAGGCCGACGTCCAGCCGTACCTCTGGAAACTAACATACGAATTAAAACAGTAAGCATAAAACAGTAAGCAGCAACGGTGAATATTTTATATCATTTAACCCTCTCTCAGAGTATATAATATAAAACAGTTCACCTTAAACCAACCACAAAAAAGCTGTAAAACCACATCATGTCACTTATCAAATCAATTTCAGGTATCCGCGGCACCATCGGCGGACCTGTAGGCGAAGGCCTCACACCGCTCGATGTAGTGAAATTCACTGCCGCTTTTGCAAAATTTATCGCATCAACCACAACCAAGACATCCAACACCATAGTTGTAGGCCGCGACGCCCGCCTCTCGGGTCCCATGGTCAAGCAACTCGTCATAGGAACCCTCACAGGCATGGGCTTCGACGTCGTTGACATCGACCTCGCCTCAACCCCCACCACCGAGCTTGCAGTGACAGGCGAGGGCGCTTGCGGCGGCCTCATCCTCACCGCCTCGCACAACCCCCTGCAGTGGAACGCCCTCAAGCTCCTCAACGAGCGCGGCGAGTTCCTCGACGCTGCCGAGGGCGCCGAAGTGCTCCGCATAGCCGCTGCCGACGACTATGAATTTGCGCCCGTCGAAAAATTAGGCCGAGTATTCACCAACACAACATATGTGCGCCGCCACATCGAGCAGGTGCTCGCCCTGCCCCTGGTCGACGCCGAAGCTATCGCCAAGGCAAACCTCACCGTTGCCGTCGACGCCGTAAACTCGGTAGGCGGTACTATCGTACCCGAGCTCCTCAAAGCACTCGGCGTCAACAACATCGTTGAACTCAACTGCGAGGCTACAGGCCACTTCGCGCACACCCCCGAGCCTATACCCGAAAACCTCACCGACATCGCACGCCTCACCCGCGAGAGCGGCGCCGACGTAGGTTTTGTAGTTGACCCCGACGTCGACCGTCTCGCTATCATCTCCGACGGCGGCGACTTCTTCGGCGAGGAATACACCCTCGTGGCAGTTGCCGACTACGTGCTTGCACACACACCCGGCAACACCGTGAGCAACCTCAGCTCATCGCGCGCGCTCCGCGACGTTACCCGCGCTCGCGGCGGCCAATACTGCGCCGCTGCCGTAGGCGAGGTTAACGTCACCACCAAGATGAAAGAGACCGGTGCCGTTATCGGCGGCGAAGGCAACGGCGGCGTAATATACCCCGCTCTCCACTACGGCCGCGATGCCATGGTGGGCATAGCGCTCTTCCTCACCCTCCTTGCCAAGTCGGGCAAGAAAGTGAGCGAGCTCCGCAAGGAATATCCCGCCTACGAGATATACAAGACCAAGATTCAGCTCACACCCGACATTGACGTCGACGCTATCCTCGCTGCCGTAAAAGAGAAATTCTCAAGCGAGACTATCACCGACATCGACGGTGTGAAAATCGACTTCGCCGAATCGTGGGTACACCTCCGCAAGTCTAACACCGAGCCTATTATACGCATCTACGCCGAGGCCCACACCGCTGCCGAAGCCGAGAAGCTCGCCGCCGACATCAAGGCCGTTATCGAACAAATGGCCTGAGAAAGCGTTAGACTTAGACTCGAAAAAATTTGGTGCTAATAAAAAAATGCACTAAATTTGCAGCACTCAAACAAACACAACATTCCGTAAATTCTAAATCAACACAACAATGGCTTACGTAATCACCGACAGCTGTGTCGCTTGCGGCACTTGCCTCCCCGAATGCCCCGTTGGCGCAATCTCTGAAGGCGACATCTATCACATCGATCCCGACACCTGCATCGACTGCGGCACCTGCGCTTCTGTTTGCCCCAGCGAAGCTATCATCCCCGGCGAATAATCACCAACAAACAGATAAAAAGAGGCTGTGCACACGCGCAGCCTCTTTTATTATATATTATACTATTATGGATTCTTTCTGCGTCTACAACACTCCCTGCGGCTCTCTCAGGTTATGCGAGCGCCAAGGCAAACTCCACTCCTGCCTGTGGGTGCAGGCTCCGGCCTCAGCCCCCGCCACACCCCTGCTGCAGCAAGCCTGCGCATGGCTCGACGCTTATTTCGCAGGCAGCCCCATGGCCAAGCTTCCGCCTCTCGACCTGCCCGACGGCGGTTCTTTCGCAGCACGGGCACTTCGCGCTCTCGCTGCCCTGCCCTATGGCGCCCGCACAAGCTACACCGCCCTTGCCGCGCTGGCTGGTTCACCTTCGGCAGCAAGAGCGGCAGGCACGGTATGCGCCCGAAACAGACTTCAGATTTTCGTTCCCTGCCACCGCGTGCTGCCCGCCTCAGGCGGCTGCGGCAACTACGCAGGAGGCCGCGCGGCTAAAGAGTGGCTGCTCAGGCACGAGAGCCCGGCTACTGCACAGGCCGTATTATAAGTGTGGCGTCGTTGAAAGCCGCTGCGGCGTCGAGCAGGTCGAGCTGGGCCTGCCATGCGCCTATGGGCACCAAAAGATACTTGGCTTTCTCGCGCACATGCACAAGCACTGTACCGGGCTCTTCGCCGACCACAGCCTCGGCATAGAACATGCCCAAGGGGTTCACTACATTGGTCGAGAGGGCTGCAAGTGACGCAGGGTCGGCCTCATAGCCCTCGGGCAGACGCAGCTTGATGTCGTAATTATTCTGCCCGGCAAACTGGTGGTGGATATCGGTCTGGCGCTCGCGTTCATTGTCGGGCACGCGCGTGTTGTTACCGGCAAAACGGCCCACGGGCACCACAAGCTCCCCGGCAGCATCGGCCACGGCGTCGGACACATTCACATCGAAGCGCATCTTGAACACAGGATTATCCGGGGTAAGCCCGCGCGAAAGTATCTCGGGCTTTTTCACCTCGGCCTCCGGGCCGCTCAACAGCCCCGCGTTATAGAAGGCTCCGATTCCCTCCTCTAACTCTTTGGCGCGCTCCACGGGGTCGTATGACTTCGATTTATATCTCTTCCCCTCGGGGATACCGAGATAATTCTCTACCTCCGAAGTCCACTCCTCGAACTTGCAGAAAGGTGCCATATACACTTTTGTCACACCGGTTAAGGTAAGCTCGGCAGTGCCCTCGATAGCGCTTTCATCGGTAACGCGCAGGTCATATTCAACGGTCATACGGTTCTTGAACGCCGACACCGCAGGCACCTTGAAAACATGAGGTGTGGGATTCGTCTTGAAATCCTGGCGCTTACCCAAATATAGCGCACCCTCCTCACCGTCGTAGGCAGGAAGATACTCTCCGGCAGGAAGTTTACGGATCGACTTCTCAAGGTAGAGGCAGTTGTCGGCCCATATGCCGAAGTCGGGCTGACGGTAATTTACAATTCCCGACGTGGGCACATTGAAGCGGTCGTTGATAAAGGCCACGCCCACAGTATCGGCCCACTTCTGCTTGGAAGCGAGGTCGGCAAACATCAGGGCGAGCCAGTAGTCGCTGTAACCGGCGCGGTCGGAGGTGCGGTTATAGTACGCCGCCGCCGTCCACGCGGCCTCGAGAATCTGCTTGCGCGAGGCCTCGGGGTGTGCCTTGGCATAGGCCGAGACGGCGCTCTTCACCTTGCCGGGGAGCCCTACGCCCTCGTAGTCGGCATCAGCCAGCGTATAGGCTATGTCGCGGTAAATGGTGCCTACGGGGATATTGGCACGCACGCCTCCGCGGCGCATCGACGCCGGATAGTAGCGGTAGCGGCTGTTGTTGTTCAGCGTGTATATGATATAGAAAGGAATCTCGCGCTGCTTGTTCACATAAAGCTTGTCGGTAAGCACCGGCAGGTCGGTAAAGGTGTGGGTAAGCCGTATGTTCTCCTTGTCGCCGCTCTCCTCAAGAGCCGGAGCGCCGTTATACGCGCGGTATTCCACTGTGACAGCCGGGTCGAAGCGCATGTCTATCACCGACTCCAAGGTCGGGTAGCTCTCTACTATCTCCAAGGCCATGGGGTCGGGATCGTACTCCAGAACCATATCTTCGTTGAGAAGGAAATACTCGAAGACATCGCCGGGTTCGAGGCCGGGAATATCTATCTTACGCTTTATGGCGTTTTTATCCTTGTCTTTCTTACCCTCGGTCACGGCATACGACTGCGAGAGGTCAACGTCGATAACGGTGCCGTCGGGCTTATGCACACGGGCCCCGAAAGCGTTGTCTTTCTTCATCACAGTGTAGTTGTTCACCTTTTTCGAGACCGATTGCCCGAACTCATGCTGCGAGAACTCCTGCACGGCATTGTCGTCGAGGAGCTTTACCATGCGGTGCACAAAAATGGTGCGCCGGGTCGAGGTCTTGTCGCCGTGCAGGTTTTCCTGCAATTCATGCTTTGCATCGAAATAATAAAGGTTCATCAGAATCACCGCCGAATATTTATCGGCGAGTGAATCGGGCACCTCGCGGGCGGCGTTGAAAAGCTCGGGGCGGTAGTTCCACACCGTCTCGGCCGATTTCTTGAAGAATTTCATGTCGGCCGCAAAAAGCGTGGCTGCGAAAACGAGGGCAAGAGAAATGGTTGTAAGTCGGCGAATCATAGCATTGGTTATTATTGTTTGATGAGAGGAATACGTGAATCGGAGGCTTTCTTTATTTTACGCACGGTAGCGTTGCGCTCACCGATATCGGCGAGAGGTACCAGAGTAGCTACAGGCTCCACAAAACCGGTGCAACGGAGCACACCGTCGGCATAGGAGTACGACAGCGAGGCCTTGAACCAACGGTCATCCACCGCCACAGGCTCGGGCAGCCGTTGGGGCGCATAGCCCTCGGGCAGCTCAACGCTGTAGCAGAAATTATTGCGGCGGGGCGAGCGCAGCTCATAGTCCTGAGTGCGGTCTTTTGTATCTATAACATTGAGCATGGTCGAGCGCAGAGGTCTGAGGTCGAGCAATATGCGCTCACCGGCAGCGGAGGCCGACGCCTTCTCCACGACATCGGCGCTGAGCATGCTCACGGGCGAGTCGCCTGCAGCAGTAACGCTTGCTCCGCTTACGCTCACGTTCTTCTTGGGGTATTTTACAATCTCTTCAAGTACCGCCTCGCGCTCGCGGGGTGTGGTGCCGCGCATGAGCGCAAGGAGCATGGCCCGCGCCACTCCGCGCTGGTGTATCTCTATCCTGCCCGCAAGGTCGGTGCCCTCAATGCGGTAGCTGCCGGTCAAGGTGTCGCAGTCAGCGGTAATGCCGGGGTCGTGGGTGCGGGCAAGGAGAACATTATCGCCGTTCTCAATCATCACGGGTCTGTTGCGTATGCCCTGCGGAAGATAGCCGGGAGCCGCGGTGGCCGCAGTGCCGTCGAGGTATAGGATAGTGTCGGGCAGAACGGCTGCCGCTATCATATGGTTGCCCGACGACAGCGCGGGCATCTCTTCCCAATCGAAAGCCGTATGCCCGGCGGTGCCTATCCACACCAGGCGTGCATCCACGCCGCAGTGCCTCAGAAGTGCCTTGGTGAGGTTGGCCGAGCCCTTGCAGTCGCCCGCGCGGTGCGCGAGGACCTCCGACGGCAGTGCCGGACGTATGCCATACTCACCATGCTCAACCCCGAGGTAGCGTATATTGTCGTGCACCCACGAGAGCACGGTGTCGGCAAGGGCGACGGCATCATCGCCTGCACGCGATTGGAGCTCGGCGGCAAGCGTGGCCACGGTCTCATCGCCGGGGTCATCGGTCGGAACATAGCTGTGCAGGTGGGCATACAGCTCCTGAGGCGACTTGAAATAACCGCTTATATAGAGCTGTGGCACTACCATTGAATAGTCGGGCGCGCCCGCTTCATGGGTGTAGGCACGGCGCTCACTGCAGCGCACGCTGTACACGGCGGCACCGTCGGCAGCAACCGTCTTCTCAAAAGTCATGGTGGAATCAAGCTTATAAGGCGTCACGGTAAGCGTTGCGGCAAGCTCCGCAGGCACGCGGATTTCGATGTTCGACCGCACGGTATGGTATGGCGAGGCGAGCACCAGGCGGCAGAACTGCTCGGGGCTGCGGAACGTACGCTCTATGTTCACCTTCGCCGGTTTGCCCTTGGTGAGCTCAACGGGCAGGTAACATATGCGTGAGCCGTCGAAAAAGAGGTCGCCGCTCTCCCACGAGCGGTAGTATGGCTTGCAACCCGGCGCCGAAGCCTTGTCGACGCTTATGTCGGCGTTATACATGGCCGCGACATCGGCACGCGCATCGGCACGACGCGCAACATACACCGCTGTCTCGCGCGATTTGGCGCCGGTCATGCGACCGCCCGACATGGTCACGGTATACACAATGGTTTCGTCTTCAATAACAACGTTGTCGTCTATCGAAGAGGCTTGCACTACAGCCGTGGCAAGCACAAAAATGATATAAGAGAGAAATCTTTTAATGGCTTATCGGTATTAGATGCGCCGCAAATCTAATAATATTTTACGTAATTACAAAATTTATCAGCAAAAACGACAAAATATTTCCTCATCTCTTGTTTTTGCTGCGACAAACACCCCATGCACGGCAAAAAAATTTGCAGGCGCCCCGCTTTTTGAGTAATTTTGCATCATGGTTCACAAAGAGCCATCGCATATGACCCTCACTGATTTCGCTTCGCATAAAGAAGCTTATATACTGAACTACGGATATTTAGAACACTGGAAGAGCACTCAGCCATAAGCCGGTGACAACTGCCTGACCTCCGTTTGAAGCGAGGTCAGCTTCTATAATTTCTGGCGCCTCCATGCAGCCTTGATGCACGGGGTAGCACTTTTTTCTGAAACTTTTTATTCCAATCATTTTTCCTATGAACAATCACCGATTGCTCGCAGGATTGCTTCTCGCGATTCTGCCGGGCGCCGGGGTGTGCCCTGCCGCCGACAACGCGCGGGTATTCTCGCTCGACGAAATTTTTGCCAGCGCCGAGGCCGCAAGCGCACAGCTGAAACCGCTTTTCACCGCCGAGAGCGAAGCCCGAGAGGCCCTTGCCGAGGCGCGCACAGGGCGGCTCCCCGACATCTCAGCCTCGCTCTCTGCAAGTTATATTGGCGACGGCTTTATCACAAAACGCAATTTCACCGGCTACGAGAAAGCGCCGATACCACACTTAGGCAACGGCGTCTCGGTTCAGGTGTCGCAACCGGTCTACACCGGTGGTGCAATAACCGCCGCTATCGACATGGCCGAGCTCAAGAGCACAGCCGCACGCTTTGCAACCGACTTCCGCCGCGACAACCTCCGCTTCGAGCTCACAGGCTACTATCTCGACATCTACAAGTACACCAACATGCTCGCCGTGGTCGAGGCCAACACCGCACAGGCAAGGCGCGTATTAGAGGAGATGCACGCACGCTTTGAGCAAGGGGTGTCACTCAACAACGACATAACCCGCTACGAGCTCCTCGTCTCCGACCTCGAGCTGCGCGAACTGCGCCTGCGCAACACCCTCGACATCCTCAACCGTAACCTTGTGGTCACGGCAGGCCTTCCCGAAGACACCAGGGTAATCCCCGACACCACGATTCTCGCCCGCGCACTGCCCGTCGACGGCGAAGCCGCATGGCAGGCCGAGGCTGCCGACAACGCACCCGCGCTCAAACTCGCACGCTCGGGCGTCGACATCAGCCGCAAGGCCGAGAGCCTCGTGCGCGCCGAGAGGCTACCCAAAATAGGGCTTCAGGCAGGCTGGAACCTCGACGGACCTATCCTCGTGGAAGTGCCGCCGCTGAACCGCAACCTAAGCTATTGGTTTGTGGGCGTAGGCATCAGCTACAATATATCGTCGCTCTACAAGAGCAATAAATCGCTCTCCCGCAGCCAAGCGGCTACCCGACGCTCCGTTGAGGAACTCGAAGCCACTCGCGAGAACGTCGAACTCGCCGTCCGCGCCGACTACATCCGCTACCTCGAAGCCTTCGAGGAACTCCGCACACGCACAAAAGGTGTCGAGCTCGCCGACCGCAACTACAACATTACCGCAACACGGTACAGCGCCGACATGGCTCTCCTCACCGATATGCTCGACGCCGCAAACTCTAAACTCGATGCCGAGCAACAGTTGGTAAACGCCCGCATCAACATCATTTATTATTATTACAAACTGCTTTTCACCTCCGGAACAATATGAAACACCGCACAAAAAAAATAATTTCATACGTTATCTCGCTCGCCGTTATCGTCGCAGCGGCTTTCTATATCGGCGGAAAGGTGCTCCACGGAGGTAACGTGGAGTTTACCGACAACGCTCAGGTCCAGGCTCAGATTGTGCCTGTAAACAGCCGCGTCCAGGGCTATATCGCCGAAATTCGCTTCAACGAATATCAGCCCGTGCATAAAGGCGACACGCTCGTAATCATCGACCCCTCGGACCTCCGACTCCAGGTTGCACGCGCACGCGCCGACTACGAAAACGCTCTCGCCGGGCGCAGCGTGGCCGACCGCAGCGTGGCTTCGGCTTCGGCAAACGTGGCCGTTACAGAGGCGTCGATAGCCGAGGCTAAGGTGCTCATGGAAAATGCCGCAGCTGACCTCGCCCGCTACACCGCCCTCCTCGAAAAGCACGCTGTGACTCAACAGCAGTACGACGGCGCACGCACCGACTACGAGGCCAAGAAAGCCCGCTACGACATGCTCTCGCGCCAGCGTTCGGCAACAACAAACGTCGTGGCCGAGACTCGCCAGCGCATTGCCCAGACCGACGCCGGAATAGAGCTTACAAAAGCGCTCCTCGACGCCGCCGAACTCAACCTCTCCTACACCGTGATTACCGCGCCTTGCGATGGCTACACCTCGCGCAAGAACATACAGGAAGGTCAGCTCGTGCAGCCCGGCCAGACCCTCCTCGACATCGTCGACTCGGGCGACATATGGGTAGCGGCAAACTACAAGGAGACTCAGCTACGCCACATCGCCGAGGGCAGCGCTGTCGACATCGTGGTCGACGCAATTCCCGACCATGTATTCAAAGGCCACGTAACAGCCCTCTCTAAAGCCACCGGCGCACGCCTCTCGCTCCTCCCCCAGGATAACTCGGCAGGCAACTTCGTGAAAGTTCGCCAGCGAGTGCCCGTACGCATTGAGTTCGACGCCGACAACGACGCCGCCGCCATGGAGCGCCTCCGTGCCGGCATGAACGTGGAATGTGAGGTCAAATACTGATTATGAGCGACCCTCATCTGCCTCAGGGACCGTTCGACATACCCGACGTTCCCAACTACATCCCACGCCGCCTCAAGCCCTGGCTCTTTATCTTCTTCGTGCTCATAGTGCAGTTCTCAGGCGGCCTCTACCTCGCCGCCGCAAGCGACATGGCAGGCACCACGGCTCTCATGCAGCAGGATATTCTCATGGCAGGCTACGCGCAGCTCGTGGGCATGTCGATAAACTTCGCGGTCATGTTCAGGCTCAAGTTCCGCTTCTCCAACCGCATAGGCCTCCTCATCTGCGGCACAGCCCTCATAGTATGCACACAGATATGCGCCCACACCACTTCAACCCCGGTGCTCGTGGCGGCCTGCTTCGCCGCAGGCTGGTTCCGCATGTGGGCTACCTTTGTGTGCAACTCCACCATACAGCTGTGGCTCACACCCGTGCGCGATATGTCGATATTCTTCTGCTACGTTTACCTCGTGGTCGACGGAGTGATTCAGCTCAGCGGCATAGCCACTATCTACACCGCCTTCTTCTCGCAGTGGGAAGCTATGCACTGGATTATAACAGGACTGCTCGCACTCATGATGCTCATGGTGCTGATCCTCGTCAAGCCCGTCAAAGGCCCCATGCAGATACCCCTCCTCGGCATCGACTGGATAGGAGCCGGGCTATGGAGCGTAGTCATGCTCTGCTTCACATATATATGTGTCTACGGCAACTACCACGATTGGTGGGACGCCTCTGAAATGCGCTTCGCCGCCATCCTGGGCGCCGTCTGCCTGGCAATAAACCTATGGCGGGCAAGCTTCCTCCACCACCCCTACATATCGTTCACAGCCCTCACCAACCGCAATGTGGTGCGTGCGACGGGCATTTACCTGATATTCTTCACCCTCCTTGCCACCGAGCACGTCTTCGAGCACGGTTACGCCGAGGCCGTCCTTGGTTTCGACGACACCAACCTCATCGACCTCAACTGGTATGTATTCGCAGGCATAGTAGCGGGGGTAGGCTTCACCTACTTCACCTTCGCCCTCCGCAAATGGCGCTACAAGACAATGACAGCCATATCGTTTGCCCTCGCCGCAGGCTACCTCGGCTGGTTCTATTTCTTCATAGACTATGGTGTGGAGAAAGAGACTCTCTTCGTGCCCCTCTTCATGCGCGGAGCCGCGTCGGTCATTATCTCAACCGTCTACCTCACGTCGATACTCCAGGGTGGCATGCACTTCTTCGTCTTCCCGCAGGCCCTTACCGTCAATGGTTTCACCGGCGCGGTAATGGGCGCCACATTAGGCCCTGCGATAATAGGCGAATGGCTGAGCCGCACCGTGGCACGCAACGCAGCTCTGATAGGCTCGGCCTTCGACGCCACCAACCCCGCAGCCTCGCACATGCCTATAGGCGAGCTCTTCGGTATCGTTCAGGTGCAGGCATTGGTAGAATCAATGAAAGAAATCTACGGCTGGCTCCTCATGGCGGCACTCCTGTGCCTGGCCGTGATAGCGGTGAGCTACAGCCCCGTCCGCCCCTCGGCTATATTCCCCAAATGGCGCACTATACGCCGCATGGTGCGAAGCCTCGTGCGCACCGGGGCAGCAGAAGCCTGATTCCCCCACACAACAACCAAAACGGGCGCGCCTCGCAAAAGGCGCGCCCGTTTTATTCGGTTATTTGGGAAGTGTATCAGTCGATGAGTTCGTCGGCCTTGTAGCCACCCATTTCGCGGATAGCGTTCTTCAGCATAACATACTGCTGGAAGAGGTGGTTAACGGGCACTTCGTCTTTGGTATAGTCGTGCATCGGGCTCTTGAGGAAGAACGAGAGGAAACGCTGGATACCGTAGCGGCCGGCGCGGGCGGCGAGGTCGCTCAGAAGTACGAGGTCAAGGCAGAGGGGAGCGGCGAGGATAGAGTCGCGGCAGAGGAAGTTGATCTTGATCTGCATGGGGTAGCCCATCCAGCCGAAGATGTCGATGTTATCCCAGCCCTCTTTGTTGTCGTTGCGCGGGGGATAGTAGTTGATGCGCACCTTGTGGTAGTAGTTGGTGTAGAGGTCGGGCTGCTCTTCGGGAACGAGGATAGACTCGAGGGTAGAGAGCTTCGACACTTCTTTGGTGCGGAAGTTGGCGGGTTCGTCAAGAACGAGACCGTCGCGGTTACCGAGGATGTTGGTCGAGAACCAACCCGAGAGGCCGAGGCAACGGGTGCCGATGATAGGAGCGAAGCCCGATTTAACAAGGGTCTGACCGGTCTTGAAGTCCTTACCTGCGATAGGCATTTTGGTCTTCTCGGCGAGCTCCCACATTGCGGGGATGTCGACGGTGGTGTTAGGAGCACCCATGATGAAGGGAGCACCTTCGGTGAGGGCGGCGTAAGCGTAGCACATCGAGGGAGCGATGTGTTCTTTGTCGTCGGCCTTCATGGCTGCTTCGAGAGCTTCGAGGCTGTAGTGTACCTTCTCGTCTACGGGTACGTAAACTTCGGTAGAAGCTGCCCAGAGAACCACGATGCGGTCGCAACCTTTTTCTTTCTTGAAGTTGCGGATGTCTTCGCGGAGCTGCTCAACGAGTTCCCAGCGGGTACCTTTCTTTACGTTGTCGCCGTCGAGGCGCTTTGCGTAGTTGTGGTCGAATGCTGCGGGGAGGGGCTTGAT
>CANPGB010000042.1 GCA_947573485.1 uncultured Porphyromonadaceae bacterium
TGTAACCTTCTGATCCGTAGTCAGATGCTCTATTCAGTTGAGCTAAGGAGCCTTAGGCTTTCTGCCGTTTTGCGGTGCAAAGTTACGACATTGTTCTGACACCTCCAAATTTTTAACATATTTTTTATTTCTCAACCTTCTTTTCGCCTGTTGGCGTAGTCGACGCCGAACACCGCGCCTGCAAAAGTGAGGGTTTCGCCGAAAGCCACGAGCACCGAGGAGTGGATTTCGCCCTGGGGAGGCACTACAAAACCGGCAATGAGGAGTGCGGCGCCCACCGCCACAAGAAATACGGCGCTATAAAGCTGCCAGCGCCTGCGCGAGTCTTTTTCCATAACTTTTTTGCAGCAAAGTTAGGGCGGCGGAGTCGGGGCGTATCGCACAAAATCACCGCTTCGGGCTTTTTGCCTGGCGATACTCCACGGGCGTCATGCCGTGGTGAGCCGCGGTGAAGCTGCGGTGGAAAGAGCTGTGCGAGCCGAATCCGCTACGCTCGGCCACCTCGGCCACGGTCATGTCGGGGTGCTCAAGCAGTAGGCGCTGCGAGTAGTCGAGCCTGCACTTGCGCACATAGTCGGTGAAGGTCATGCCTATACCTTCGTTATACACGCGCGAGAGGTAACTGCGGTTCAGCGGGAGGATACCCGCGGTGTCGCCGAGTTTGAAAGAGGGGTTGAGGTAGGGCTTGTCGTTATCGAACCAGAGGCGCACGGCATCGGCATATTCATCGAGTTTGACAAGGAGCGGGTCGTCGGAACTCTCGGTCGGCAGAACCGAAGGCTGCTGCTTTTCAGGTTGATTGGAAGGCTCCACAAGCGTGCGCCACAGGCCATAGACTACAAACGCAAGCATAAGGTAAGCGCGGATGCAAACGGAGGCGAGACTTCCCGTAGCAATCTCCCAGGCCAACGTGAGGGCTATGAACATCATGAAAGCGAGGCTGATATAGATGCGGCGGCAGAAAGCGGAGTCGGCCGGGCGGCGCCACAACAGGGTAACGAGCCCCGCCAAAACAAGGGCATAGCCCGGTAGCCCGACATATTCGAGCCAGGGCGCAACCACCTTTCCCATACCGAGCCACAGCGTGCGCAGGCCGTAGGGAAATGCCCAGAGCACGAAGCCCGACGCCAGGAGCCACACCTGCCGCACATGACGGTAGCGCAAAAGCAATACTATCGCCGCCCCGAGGTTCAACATAAAGACCGCGGGGAAGAGAAAGAAAAGCATTATCCGTACTGCTTCAGGCATAGAAAAGAAGTAACAATTGAGCTAAAGTTTGGTTATAACGGCATGCCCGTAAAACGCATACCGACGGCGGTAAGCCCTCGGCTACGCGATTGCAAAATTACACAACAAAATTAGTAAGTACAACGCTTAAAAAGCTGGCAGAAAGGCAAAAAAAAAAAAAAAAAAAACGAATTTTCGTTAAAATGGCTGTTTGAAGGTCACTTTTGCCAGAACTGCTCAAAACGGCGCGCCACTTCCACGGCGCCGTTATGCCGCTTGACGAAAGCCGGCCCTGCCGCGCTCATAGCACGTAGGGCTGCGGGGTCACTCACGAGGCTGCGCATCGCTGCGTAGGCCCCGTCGAGGTCGCGCGGGTCGAGATTGATTATGGGCCGCGCCGAGGTCTCGCCTATGAACTTGTAGTAATCTTCCTCGCCTCCCGATACGGGCACCACACCCATTGCGAGCGCCAGGAGCGCCGTGGTGCCGGGGGTGTAGGAGTAAAGCTGGTCGCACACGATGTCGACCGACGAGAGCAGCTCCACAAAGTTGCGGTAGGGCATGTTAGGCGGGGTGAGGAGCTCTATCCTGCCGGGGAGCTCTTCGTCGAGGCGGCGCAAAATGGGCAGGAGGAGGTCGGCGCCTTTCTCTCCCTCGCGCCCCTTGTGGGCGGCAAAGAGTATGCGCACGGGCGGGTTGCAGCTGTGCATGCGCGGTGCGGGGAGGGCTTCGGTCTCAATGGGCACGCCGCCGTAGGCCAGGGGCAGCGAGGGGTATTCGGCCTCTATCACGCGGTGGTACTCATAGAGAGCCGACACGGCGCCGTCGAGCTGCCCATAGAAGGCGTCGGTATAGTCAACGAGTCGTTGGTCGAGCCACTGGCGGCGCTGCGAGGCCTCGGTAAGGCTCCATGCCGTAGGTGTGTTGCCGAGCGCCCACTCCGAGTAGGCGAGCGCGGGCGTGGCCGAGGTGAAGTTACGCACAAGGGCGCTGTCGGTACTTAGTGCCGACAGGTAGACGGCCCCGTTGTCGCGCTTGAGGCGCCGCATGATATTCGCCAGCAGCTGAGGGCGCAGCTCAAGAAAGTAGGGGGCACGCAGCTGCACAACATCGTAGCCCCGCAATTTTGGCGCAAGGGTTGTGAGCAGGCGGCTGTAAAGCATTGCTCCGCCCACCTTGGAGTGGTGGCGCGATACGTCGATGTCGCGACCCGTCTGCAGCCACGAGCAACCGTCGGAGGCGAGTGTCACATCGTGGCCGAGTTTACGCAGCCCCGCCGAGAGGGCGGCGTGGTAGTTGGAGTAATCGCCAAGGAGGAGTACTTTCATAGCTGACGGCGGTTTTTAAGAGCGTAACAGTATCCCTGCACGAGCCACAGCAATGCCTTGGGCGTGGCTATGGGAGCGCGCGCAGCCAGCAGGGGGAGGCGCAGCAGTGCCCGCAGGGGGTGCTGTGTGCGGCAGGCGACGGAACCTTTGGTGCGCAGCATGGCGGCATCGGCGGCACGGCGGAAGCCGGTGGTCGAGCCGGGATGCACGGCGCACACGGCATCGACGAAGCGCCCATGCAGACCGGCGCGGCAAAGATGATACACAAAAAGCTCTTCCTCGCCCGCGCAGAGATAAGGCGCGCCTATGCCCGCAAGGGGCGAGAAGCGCACACCGCTGCGCACGAGCGAGCTGCGGCGCAGGGCAATCTCGAACGACACCGGGGCATAACCCTTGCAAGGCCGTGCGAGGTCGTGGCCGTCGGCGGGGTATACCCGGGGCTCGGGCATATCGGAGCGCAGGGTGAGGAAGTCGAGCGCGGGCTCGGAGTCGAAAGCCTGTATTATGGCTTGCAAGCCCTCGGGGCGGAACGAAAGGTCGTCGTCGGCGATGAGCACATAGGGCGCCGAAGCGAGGTCAAAAGCCGCGTTACGGTTATTGCTGAGGCCTCGCGAGGCGCTCTCAACGACACTTACGTCGGGGCGTGCGGCCAAGGTGGCGAGGTCGGGGCGCAAACCCTCGGGGTTCTGCCACGACACCATGTAGGCTACCCCGTCGAGGCGCGGGAGACCGGCAGGGTCGATAGCCCCCGCGCCGCTCCCGAAAGTCGAAATCAACACCTGCAGCCTCGGTTCCACGGGCGTCAGTTAATCACGCCATGGTCGTGGAGGATATGCTCGATACCGTCGGCAATCTCCTCAAAAGGCCAGTCGTTGCGGTTAGAAAATATGAGGTACACAACCCCGGAGTCGGGATATATGGCCTCTACGGCAGTGAATCCGCCACGCGAGCTGCGGTGATAGAGGCGTATGCAACCGTTGACATCCTCGGCAACGTTGACACCGAGGCTGTAGCCCTGCCCTACCTTACCGTTGCTCACCATGGGTATGCGCATGCCGGCACGAACGGCAGGACTGATAATCTCACCTCCGGCGAGGGCGGCATACCATTTGATGAAGTCGCGCGGACTGATATAGAGGCCGCGGTCGGCCTTGGTGAGGAAGAAGGGCGCCTCGCCGTAGTCGTATTCCTCCCAACGGCCGTCGTCGCTCACAAACACCGAGGGGGCTGCCTGGCCGCGTGCGCGCCGGTAGGCATGAGCCATGTCGGGCGCTATCTCGCCGGGCGTAGGGAAGGCGAAGCGCTCCACTCCGGCGGGAGCGAATACGTAGGTTTTCATAAACGACTCAAACGACATACCCGAGGCCTGCTCTATGACTCCGGCAAGGAGCATATAAGGCGGGTCCTGACGCTCGAATCCCGTGCCCGGCACGAAGTTGAGACTGTCGACGGTGGCAAGGAAGCGCGTGAGCTCTTTCTCCTTGCCATACACACGGTAGTCGGGCATATCGCCGAAGATGCTCTGATTCTCCTCAAGATATTTAACCCACTGCTCGGCGCTCTCGGGGCGCTTGTCGGGGATGCCCGAGGTGTGCGCGAGTATGTGGCGCAGCTTTATCTCTCCGAATACACTGTCGGGGAGCTCAGGGTAGTATTTCACAAGCCTGTCGTCGAGCGAGAGGGCGCCCTGCTCCGACAGTTTCATGATAGCCACGGCAATAAAGGTTTTGGTCGACGACGCAACGTTGATGAGGGTCGAGGGCGACATCTCGGCATCGTTGTCAAGTCGGGCCTTGCCAAAGGAACGGCTGTAGATAACACTGTCGCCAATGGCAACCATAGCCACGGCACCGGGGGCGTTGGCGGGGAAGGTGGGTGTGAGGAGCGAGTCGATAGCTCCGGAAATATGGTAAGAGTCGCGGGCGCCACCGCTGCAGGCTCCGAGACCCGACAGCAGCACGACGCCCACAAGGGCTTTTACAAAAAGAGTAATATACTTAGAAGTGTTCATTGCAGTGCAAAATTACACACGCCAAAGCGCCTCTGCAAGCCTGCAACTGTCTTTTTGCAGCATATTATCACTTTTGCAACCGATTTGTAAACCCCGACAAAAAAAGCTGCGCCGAAGCGCAGCTTTCTTCATTTCCAACCTTTAAAATCAGATATCGGTAATACGGGCTGCA
Source organism: uncultured Porphyromonadaceae bacterium (assembly GCA_947573485.1). Taxonomy (GTDB): domain Bacteria; phylum Bacteroidota; class Bacteroidia; order Bacteroidales; family Muribaculaceae; genus CAG-873. The sequence continues at coordinate 4,739 of CANPGB010000042.1, forward strand.
AACAGCAGGGTACCCGTGCTTGCCTCTGTGATGTAGAAGAGGAAGGGGCGGTCGACGGTCATGACGGCCTTTCCTTCCGTAAGAATCGCGCCGGATATGCCAATCATGCTTACGGCAGCAGCCTCAGCGCCCTCTTCATCGACTTTCAAAGTTGCTTTCTGTTTGACTTTTAAATAAAGCTCAATAGACTCGTTTAAAAAACACTGGTGTTGAGGGTCAAAAACCTTTTTGATACCCATGTCTTTCAGGATGCCTGTAAGTTGAATCTCTTCAAGCTCCTCGGTATCAAACTTAGGCAAAGAAAGGTCTACCTCATAACTTTCAAAGTCCATATCCTTGAGAGCGGGTACATCTTTCTCCGTCTTACCCTTGGCAGGCAGCACAATGGTGGCATAATATCCACCTCGGCCAAAAGCTATTTTCACAGCCTCACATTCACCTGATTCATAATAGCTATATTGGTCTTTTGTGTGCATCATCTCAACAGTTGCTTCACCACCAAGACCATGAAAAGTGGCAGGTGCGGTCAGTTTGGCATCAAAAGGCTCACTCCAAGTCCCCTTGAAATACAAGGCATTTAGAATCAAGACTCTTAAAAGCTCATCGCGTTCGACCTTCATGCTTTGTATAAGATTTTTGGTCTTGGCGCTCACCCAACTGTTTATATCTTTCTGTATGGTGCTGTTAGCCGAACTTATATCCTGTTGGCGTATTTCGGTGTCATAATACTCTCTGAGTGCCTCAGAGAAAGGCTTTTGCAGAGTAACCTGATTATCGTACCATACACCATTGGCAAGAGCCAACTGCACCTGAGGGTCAGATGTAGGCATTGCGGCATACATCTTTTGCGAGAAAGAATTGAGCGATGCAAGGTCGGCGAAGCCCAACACATTGGCAATCTCATCGGCAGCCTCTTGGTCGGCACCGTTAGCAAGCTGACCGAGAGCCATGGCCGCGCTGAAAGGCGAGGTCACGATTGTTCCCTCTTCCTGAGCACACACCTCAGCAAAGAATCTCTCGCCGAAATCGTTAGCCGCAGCAGCAGCACGACTCTCACTACCCGTAAGCTCAATTTTCTTAGCCTGCTGAGGCGTGCCGCCTCCCGGCTCATCGCTGCTGCACGACCATGCAAACAGCGGAAGTAATGCGATTAAAAGATACTTTTTCATTGTTGAAATGATTTTAGAGGATTAATGGTTTTGGAATTATTAGGGAAATGATACGGATTGCCGCATTACGGCATTGATTAGCAGGCGCAAAAGTTGTATGGCGCAAAGTTAACACAAATATTTTTAAAAGCAAGACCTTTAAAGTTAAGGTTTGTTAATTGTAAATTACATTAGTCAGATTGTTAGCATATCACCCACATAGCGATACATTAAGCGCTATTAAGCATATCAAATGCAAAGCGAGTGCAAATACACACCAGTGGCGCACGGCGTGTGCTTCGACGCCTCTCAGAACACGCAGCTGAAGGCGAAGCCGAAGCCGCCGGGCATTACGGTGGGCATGAGCGAAGATACCACTTCGGGGCGATGCCGGTCGAGGTGGAGGTGACGCTCTACGTTGCCGCCGAAGAGGCCTACGACTTCGTTGACGGGGTCGACGAGGAAGGCAACGATATTGCCGAGCACGGGCGAGCCGAAGAGGCGGTAGCCGTTGGCCACAATGTGGCGTTTGAGCATATAGAAGCACTCACCTATCGCACTACCCACGAGGGGTGTTACAAAAATATCCTGGATAGAGGGGCGCTCCATGCAAGCCTCGATACCGAACTCCCAGCCCACAGTCGACACTATCGCCGAATAGAGGAGCGACTGGTAGAAATTGAAGCCGCACGAGCGGGCTGCCATGAAGTAGGCGGCGCCGGCATAGGGGTGGAGCACGTAGTTGAAAATGGGGTTGTCGTGGTCCCACTCGGGGCCTTTCTTAAACACATTCTGATACCAGCGGGTGTACCAGGGGTCTTTCTGAAGTTCGGAACGGTTCCACGAAGTGGCATCCTCGGGCAGACACTCGAGCACAACGAGCGTGCCCACATAGGCTCCGGCAAGTACGGCAGAGTTTGTCCACAGCCGTTTCCAGTTATACGACTTGGTTTTCAGCGAGTAAGGCAATTCATAAAGCGAAATAACAGCGGGCTTGGCGTGCTCAGGACCGGCAACGGCGAACTGCGATAAATCGACAGTGGCAGGCGGCGCGAGCGGCTGCACGCCTTCGATTACCGTAACAGTTTCAATCTCTGCAAACTCTTGCGCCCTAAGCTGAACAGATGCACACAGCAGGGCGGCTAATATGATGAATAAACGTGTGTAACGCATAGTAAGTAGTTTTTAAAATTGTAGTTCTGAATCACGTGGTACTTATAAAACAACGGAAGCGGATTTTTGGCCGAAAGAGAGGGCAAAATTCCCGCAGGTGGAGAAAATCGTGACCCAAAGAGCCAAAGCGGGGAATAATTTTGCCGAGCAAACTTCAAATCATAAAATTATGGTAATCATCGACAACGGCCACGGCATAGAGACGCCCGGCAAAAGAAGTCCGGGCGACGGCGCCCACCGCGAGTGGCGCTGGTGCCGCGCTATGGCAAAACGCATCGCAATCATGCTCGGGGAGCGCGGCGTGCAGACCCACATCCTCGTGCCCGAAGAGAGCGACGTGCCGCTCCGCGAGCGCTGCCGCCGCGCCAACGCCCTTGCGGGGGCGCACCCCGGCAGTATTCTCCTATCAATCCACAACAATGCCGCAGGCAATGGCTCGCAGTGGATGCAGGCGAGCGGCTGGAGCGCTTTCGTAGCGCCCAATGCCTCGGCAGAATCGAAGCGCCTGGCATCGCTGCTGACAGCCGAAGCTCTCGCCGCCGGTCTCGGCGGCAACCGCGCTACCCCACCCTGCGGCTATTGGACGGCCTCGCTTGCCATATGCCGCGACACCCGCTGCCCGGCGGTGCTGACCGAGAATATGTTTCAGGATAACCGGCACGATGTCGCGCTGCTCGCAAGCGAGGAGGGGCAGGCGCTTATAGCGCAAGTGCACGTCAATGCCGTATTGAAATTTATCAACAGATGAAAGCGGCTCTATATTTTCTATTCGGCACCGCCGCCGGTTTTGCCGCAGGCTGGTGGGGGCGTCCTGCCTCACCGGTGAGCGCGGGCACGGTCAAGGTTCTCACGCGCATCGACACCGTGCGGATTATCCGCCCCGAGACCATAGCCGTGCGCGAGTTGGCGCCGATAGAAGCACGGCTTGCAAGAGCGGTTGCGGATGCCGACAGCGATAGCATTGAAGTAGCAATTCCTTTGCAACAAAATATTTACAGCACGCCCGACTATCGCGCCTATGTGAGCGGCTACCGCCCGTCGCTCGACAGCCTCATACTCTACCGCCCCACAACGAGCACGCTTGTAAGCATCCCTACCCCGCGCAAACGTTTCGCTGTAGGCATCTCGGCAGGCTATGCCTTGACGCCCGCAGGCATGCAGCCGTATATAGGTATAGGTATATCGTTGAAACTGTGGGAGTTTTGAGAGCGTATTGATATTTTTCAATATTTTCTTGCAATTTTCCTTGACTTTCGGGAAATAATATTGTAATTTTGCAGCACCAACAATTGATAAACTGCACTGATATGAAAACGCTCACCGAATCACGAAACCATGAATTTCTACGGCGCTGCATCGACCTTGCAGGTGCCGAGCTCCGCGAGGGGCGCAGCATCGACATCGACAGCATCATCGACCGCGTGCTTGCCATGCAGCCGCGCTCGCACTACCTCAACTACGACACCGCTTCGCGGCGCCTGCACATCATAGAGCGGCGTGGTCTCGAAAGGGCTGTGGCCTCGAAATTGCTCCGCGCCATGTGGCAGGAGATAGGCGAGCAGGTTGCCGCCACGATGCACAGCCGCCGATGCCCTTTTGACCGCGCCCTCTCGTTCGTTCTCAATTTCTGCCGTCCCTCGCGCTTCTACATGACGCGCGACACCGCACGGCGCATACTTGCACCGCACATAGCGCTGACTATCACAAGAATACCCACCAATAAAACCCGCTGCTGACACTATGAAAACGACAATCGCACTCTCGCTCGACCGCGTGCTTCAGACGGTGTATGCCGCTGCCGCGCTCGACAGCATCAACACCCTTTCGGCCAAGCCCGAGATTTTAGGTGTCGGGCAGGCCGCAGCCCTCCGCCGCCTCGCCTGCAACTGCGCCGCTCAGATTATAATGAAACTCATGCCTGCTGTGACGGGTACAAACCTGCTCGACAGCGACAAAGACCCCGATATTATCACCATCGATTTCAACATCGAGGGGGAGAGCCCGCTGTTGCGCGAGGCTCTCGAAAGCGCTCTTGCCGAGGCCTTGCTCAGCACCGTATGGGCAGGCTACGACTCGGGCGTGGCAGCACTGCATGAGGCTGCCATGCAGCGTATTATCGCTACCACAGTCCCATACGTAAAAGAAAAGCCGGGGCGGATAGCACCCGCGGCATAGGTCCGCTAATATTTTATATCCCAGAGAAACAGCGCCTCGCCGGGCATCGACGTTCCGGCGGCGCAGCGGTCTTTGCGCCCGAGGATGTCGAGTACGCCCTCGGGCGTGATTTTTCCGCGCCCCACCTCCACAAGCGTGCCCACCACGGCGCGCACCATGTTGCGCAGGAAGCGGTCGGCCGAAATCTCGAAATACCAGGCACCCGCATCGCCGCCGGTAAAGTGCCAGCGGGCGGCGCGGAGGTCGCAGATATTGGTTTTGACATCGGTGTGGAGCTTTGAGAAGGAGGTGAAATCGCGACGGCCAAGCATGAGGGCGGCTGCCTCGTTCATGGCGTCGAAGTCGAGCGGGTTAGGCACAAACCACGAGAGATTGCCCACAAACGGACTCTTGCGCGTGTGCGCGAAATAGCGGTAGGTACGCTCGGTGGCGTCGAAGCGCGCATGGGCGTCGGCAGCCACAGGCTCGAAGCCCTCGATAGCTATGGCGCGGCCACACATGCTGTTGAGAGAGTGCATGAAGCGCCCCTCGCGAGGGTCAAAGCCCTCGTCGAAATCGACATGCGCCACCATACGGCGGGCGTTGACACCGGCATCGGTGCGCCCTGCCCCCACAATGGGCACGGGGCGCCGCAGCAACTTGCCGAGGGCGTCTTCAATGGTGCTCTGCACCGAGACGGCCCCGGGTTGCCGTTGCCACCCGTGGAAGGGGGCTCCGAGGTATGACAGCGTTATAAACCAGCGCAATTCTTGAAAGTCAAAAGTATGAAGGCAAAAGGCTAAAGGAGAGCGTAATTAACTGTTACTTCTCCAGATAGGTATAACCAAAGAGCCCCGAGCGGTAGGTGCTGATAAAATCGCGACCCTCCTCGGGGGTGATAGTCCCCGCTTTCATCGAGGCCGTAACCCAGGTCTCGAGGTTGCGCACGAGCTTCTTGGGGTTATACTGCACGTAGTCGAGCACTTCATCTACGGTCTCGCCCTCTATAATCTGGTCGATTTCGTAGTGATCTTTATACACGCTGATATGCACGGCGTTGGTGTCGCCGAAGAGGTTGTGCATATCGCCGAGAATCTCCTGGTAGGCGCCCACGAGGAACACACCTATATAATAGGGCTCACCAGGTTTGAGAGGATGCACGGGGAGCGACGACGATGTGCCCTGCGCTGAAATAAAGTTTGCTATTTTGCCGTCGCTGTCGCAGGTTATATCCTGGATAGTGCAGGTGCGGGTGGGCTTCTCGTCGAGGCGCGTAATGGGGATTATGGGGAAAATCTGGTCGATAGCCCATGAATCGGGGAGCGACTGGAAGAGCGAGAAGTTGCAGAAATACTTGTCGGGCAGCATTTTGGCAATCTTGCGCAGGTCTTCGGGCACGTGCTTCATGTTGGCAGCTATCTCCCCAACCTCGCGGGCTATGCTCCAGAAGAGCTTCTCAATCTGCGCGCGGGTCTTGAGGTCGAGCATGCCGAGGCTGAAGAGGTCGAGCGCCTCCTCGCGGATCTGCAGCGCGTCGTGCCAGCTCTCGAAGAGGCGGGCGCTGTCGAGGCGGTCCCAAATATCGTAGAGCTCGCGGGCGAGCTCGTGGGCTTCGGGGTCAATCTCCTGATTGTCTTTCCACACGGGGAGCTGGGTGGTCTCGAGCACCTCGAAGATGAGTATCGAGTGGTGGGCAGTGAGCGAGCGTCCGCTCTCGGTTATCACATTGGGCTGCTTGAGGTTATTCTTGGAGCAGGCATCCACTATGGCCGATACGGCGTCGTTGGCGTACTCCTGGATAGAGTAGTTCATCGAGCTCTCGCTTGAGCTGCTGCGGGTGCCGTCGTAGTCCACGCCGAGGCCGCCGCCGATATCCACGAAGTCGATGTCGAAGCCTAATTTCGAGAGCTGCACATAGAATTGCATGGCCTCGCGCAGGGCGTTCTTCACCACGCGTATCTTGTTGATTTGGCTGCCGATATGGAAGTGTATGAGCTTGAGGCAATCCTTCATGTCGCGGCGCTCGAGTATGTCGAGAGCCTCCAGGAGCTCCGACGAGTTGAGGCCGAATTTGCTCTGGTCGCCGCCGCTCTCGCTCCACTTGCCCGAGCCTGTGCTCGAGAGCTTGATGCGTATGCCCACGTTGGGACGCACCTTGAGGCGCTTGGCAATGTCGGCAATCATGCGCAGCTCGTTGAGTTTCTCCACCACGAGGTATATGCGACGACCCATTTTCTGAGCCAAAAGAGCCAGCTCGATATAAGACTCGTCCTTATAGCCGTTGCATATGATGAGGGCGTTCTCGGCGATATTCGTAGCAAGCACGGCATGGAGCTCGGGCTTGGAACCGGCCTCAAGGCCGATGTTGAACTTCTTGCCGTAGCTCACAATCTCCTCAACCACCTGGCGCATCTGATTTACCTTAATGGGGTAGATCATGAAGTTCTGGCCCGAGTAGTCGTATTGCTCCGAAGCCTTGTGGAAGCAGTTGGAAATCTTTTCGATACGGTTATCGAGGATGTCGGGGAAACGGAGAAGGACGGGAGCGGAGATGTCGCGGACCTGCAACTCGTCCATCACATCCTTGAGGTCGACGGGCGCGCAGCCCGGACGCGGCGTTACCACCACGTGACCCTTGTCGTTGACAGAAAAGTAATTACGGCCCCAGCCGGTAATGTTATACAGCTCCTCGCTGTCCTCTATGCGCCATTTTCTCATCGGCTATAAGAATATTGTTTTAGTTAGAACTGCAAAATTAGCCAAAAATCGCGGGATATGCGCAGCCTCACACAAAAAATAAAGTGCGGCAGCCCTCATATTGCCATTTTATTGTATATTTGCAGCGCATAAGCGCACCCGTACCATGAGAAAGGAAAACAAGACATCACTCTCTGACGTGCCCTTTGAAGGCGACGTTGACGATTTCAAGACCGAGCGCTACGTGAAGGGCCTCGTACGCTTCATCAACAACTCCGCCGCACCTATCACCATAGCCCTGCAGGGCGAGTGGGGCAGCGGCAAGACATCGCTGATGAAGCACTTGCGCAAGGCCTTGTGCGAGAAACCAGGTTCTCCTTTCCTCCCCGTTGAAATCAACACGTGGGAGTACTCCATGCTCTCGACTCCCGAAGATACCGTTTACCGTATCATCGAGCAACTCGTGCAGGCTCTCTCAGACGGCGACCCCAAGCCACGCAACACCTTTGAGAAGCTCGTCAAAGGCGCCCGCGGCGCGTTGTACAGAGGTGTGCGTGAATACATCAAGCAAAGCAAGGTGGCCGCAGTAGTGACCGAGACTCTCGATGTACCCACCGACTGGATTGACAGCGCTCCCGAGCAGCGGGCCTCGCTCGCCGACCTCAAGAACGCGCTGCAGAACGCCGTGGCCGAGAAATGCGTCGCCGGCATTAAGGGCGTGATTGTGTTTGTCGATGACCTCGACCGACTCAACCCGCCGGTCGCGGTTGAGATTCTCGAACTGCTCAAAAATATTTTCTGCATCGACAATTGCATATTTATCCTCGCCATAGACTACGACGTGGTGGTGAAAGGCCTCGAACCAAAATTCGGCAAGCTCACCGACAGCAATGAGCGCGAGTTCCGATCGTTCTTCGACAAGATAATACAGGTGCCCTTCTCTCTGCCGGTCAACAGCTATCAGCCAATGGGTTTTGTGTTCGACTCGCTCGTAAACATCGAATACCTCACCCCGGTGGAGGCTCGCAAC
>CANPGB010000043.1 GCA_947573485.1 uncultured Porphyromonadaceae bacterium
CGCCGTCGGCGAGGATTTTTTTGAGGGTGGGGAGGGCACCGCGGATGCGGGTGTCGTCGGTGATGTGTCCGTTTTCGTCGAGGGGCACATTGAAGTCAACGCGAACGATAGCCTTGTGGCCGTTGAAGTTGAAGTTGTCGATATTCATCAGTATGCAGTTTTGTTGTTAGTTATCAAAACAAACCATGCCTCGCAGGGTTGTGCAAAGGCAGTGCAAATTTAGCGAAAAAAACTGAAACGGTAAGCCATAATACCAAAAAACTTCAAAAAGCTCTCTCCGGTCAGCCACCCGGGGGCAAAAAATTTTTTGGCGGTTAGCCCGGCGAGTAGTAACTTTGCCGTAAACAAATCAATCATACCATGAACAATATAATTCTCGAGACACGGCATGTGGGCGATATCTCCGGCGATTTCTTCGTGCCCGACTACCAGCGCGGCTACCGCTGGACAGCCGAGGAGATTAAGCTCATGCTCCAGGATATATATGAGAACGGTGCCTCACCTTACTGCCTGCAACCGGTGGTGGTGAAGCGCGGCGACGATGGCCGCTTCGAGCTCATCGACGGGCAACAGCGACTCACTACCATTTATCTCATCTACAAATATCTGCAGGGCAAGCTTGGCGACATCTACGCCCCGCGCTTCACCCTCAGCTACCAGACTCGCGAGAAGTCGGCCGACTTCCTCAACGCCCTCGACCCGGCGCGCGCCGACGAGAACATCGACTTCCACTTCATTGCAGGCGCCTTCGAGTGCATACGCAAGTTTTTCGAGGAGGACGAGGAGGGCAGGCCTGTGGCTGTGCGCCCGGCGCGCCTGACGTCGCTCGACCAGTTCTTTGAGGAGAACGTGAGCGTGATATGGTATGAGGTAGACTCTGCCGAAGACGGCATAGGCCTTTTCGAGCGCCTCAACATAGGTAAGATTCCGCTGACGAGCTCTGAGCTCGTGAAGGCTCTTTTCCTGCGCGACAGCGCCGGGGGTGAAGTCCTTGGGCGCCAGGAGGAAATATCGCTCCAGTGGGACGAAATGGAGCACGCCCTGCGCGACGACGCCTTCTGGAAGTTCCTCTCCAACGACAATCCGGAGGATTACCCCACGCGCATCGACCTCATTCTCGACCTTATCTCGGGTAAAACCCGCAAGACCAAGGAGAAATACCACACCTTCTTCTACTTCGACAAAGAAATCAAACGCCGCCGTGCCGAGGGTGCCGACGAGGTGCTCCTTACCGTGTGGACCGACATACACCACGTGTACCTGACGCTGCGCGAGTGGTTTGCCAACCACAATTTCTATCATAAGATAGGCTACCTTGTGGCGTCGAAGTCGCGCACCCTCGCTGAAATCTACCATACGTGGCTCGGCGACGGCCCCGACCCGCTCCCGAAAGACGTGTTTGAGGATAAACTCGACGAGATGATACGCAGCAGCATCAACATTGCCGGTATCGATAAACTCAAAGAGCTGAGTTACAACGACAACGGTGCCAAGTTGCTCAACGTGCTGCTGCTCTTCAATGTGGAGACCGAGCGCCTGCTCGACTCGGGCAAACGCCGCTTCCCCTTCGACAAACACAAAGACGGCTCATGGAGTCTCGAGCATATCCACGCCCAGCACTCCGAGGGCCTCTCCACCAACGACAAGATACTCACCTGGCTCACCGACCACGCACGTATCCTGAAATACTCCGGCTTGCCCGGCGGCCCCGAGCTCGCCTTAACGCTGCAGAGCTTTATCGACGAGTTTGCCGACGGCCGCGAGCCCAAGAACGTACGCGCCCGCTTCGAGGAGGTGCAGAAAGGCGTCGTCGAGTTTTTCACCCAGAAGAACTCGCATGAGGCCGAGGAGGAATACCGCCACAACATTGCCAATATGGCGCTCCTCGACGTGGGGCAGAACGCCGCCCTCAGCAACTATGTGTTCGATGCAAAACGCGATATAATAATGGCTTACGACCGTGAGGGGCGATATATACCCGTGTGCACCAAAATGGTGTTCTTCAAATATTGCTCTCCGGCAAGCGCCTCGCTCCACTTCTGGGGTGAGAACGACCGCAAGGCCTACGTAGAGCTTATCGACAGCTATCTGAAACCGTATTACACACCCGCTAACGCCGAAAAAGATGAAGACAACGACCTTTAAGCGCCTCCTCGCCGAGGGCAATGAATATGGCGTGAAGGAAATTGTGATTCCACGCATACAGCGAGCCTACGCCCAGGGGCGCCCCGACAGCCACGCCACCAAGACGCGCGACCGCTTCCTCAAATCGATACACGAGGCTCTCTCTTCGGGCCGCACGCTCACGCTCGACTTTGTATACGGCAATGTCAAAGAGGGTACGCTCGTGCCCCTCGACGGCCAGCAGCGCCTCACAACTCTCTGGCTCCTGCATTGGTACGCCGCCAAGAGAGAGGGTCTCGACACCGACATGCTGGCGCGCTTCTCATATCACACACGCTACAGCGCACGCGATTTTCTCCGCCGCCTCAACGCCTTTGACCCCGACTTTGGCCACGGGCTCCTCAGCGAGAAGATAACACGCCTGGGCTGGTACCCCATGGAGTGGAACAACGACCCCACGGTAAGCTCGATGCTGCGCATGCTCGACGATATCGACGCCCGTTTTGCCGACATCGACGGCCTCTGGCAGAAGCTCGACCTCGTGGAGTTCTATTTCCTCTCTATCGATGAGATGCAGCTCACCGATGACATATATATAAAGATGAACTCCCGCGGTAAACCTCTCACTGAGTTCGAGCACTTCAAGGCCGAGTTCCTCAAGGTGATACGCGACATCGAAGGTATCGACGGCGAGGCCGCTGCAAGGCGTATAGGCCTTAAAATTGACACCGATTGGACTGATATGCTGTGGCCATACCGTGGCAGCGACAATATAATCGACGACGAGTTCCTGCGCTACTTCCTGCTCGTGTGCCACCTTATAACCTACCGCCACGACCGCAGTGCCACCGAACTCGCCAAGCTCGACAGCTTCGGCCTTGTGGAGAGGCTCTTTACCGGCCCCGAGGCTGCGGAAAATCTTGCCTTTCTCGAAGATGTGTTCGACTGCTGGGCAGAGCTCGCCCGCACCGGTTCTATCGCCGGTTTCTTCGCCGATTATCTCTCGGCAAGCCATGAGGCGGGTAAGGCCATGCCACTCACAAGCATGCGCATCGACCTGCTCGGCGCCTGCCTTGCGCGCTATCCCTTCGAGAACAGTCGCCCCAACAGCCAGCAGTGGCTCGTGACACTCTACGCCTTCATAGTGTTCCTGCTCAACCGCGGCAAGGTGAGCGACGCCGACTTCCGCCGGCGCCTGCGCATTGTGCTCAACCTGCAGAAGAACTCGGGCAACGAGGTGGTTGATACTCCGAACGGCGACGCCGGCAACCGTATGCCCGCTGTGCTCGCCCAGGTGGAGCGCATTATTCTCGAAGGACGCGTCGACCCCGTGATTGAGATTGGAGGCTCCGCCCGCCCCAACTTCAGCGTGGCACAGCTCGACGAGGAGCGCGCCAAACTCGACTTCACAAACGCTCACCCCGAGCATGCCGAGCCCCTCTTCGCGCTCGAAGACCACGAATTGCTCTATGGCCGCACGGCGGTGGTCGGGCACGAGAACCCGGAGCTGTACAGCCGTTTCCATAGCCTATTTGCCGACTGCTCGCGCGACAGCATCGACCGCGCCCTCCTCGCCCTCAGCGACTACTGGCAGCGGCGCAACAACTGGTGCGTGCAACTCGGTTCGGGCTCTGAGGCTCAGGAGGGTACGCGCGCCTGGTTCGAACTCTTCCACCCCTCGGTGCGCATCGAGGGCTTCGACCGCACATGCGAGGCTCTGCGCACGCTCCTCGCCGACACCGCCGCCGATAGCGACGAGGCTCTCGACGCCATTGCCGAAGCCTACCTCGAACGTTGCCGCGCCGAGAACCGCTACGATTGGCGATACTACTACATTGCTTACGAAGATTTCCGTGCCCGGCGCTATGGCAAATACACCCTCTTTGCCGATACTCCCTACGAGCTCGTGACCCTCTATGCCGAGAAGCGCGAGTCGTCGAAAGCCTACCAGTGCTTCCTCGCCTGCCTCGGCGACGACTTTGCCGACGTCCGCTCGCTCAACTATGACGGCGCCTACCTCTGGTGCGAGCAAGACGCTTTTGTGCTTTACAACGATGACGACGAGGAGATTGCCCGCCTCGAAATACCTCAGATTGACGGCATCGACACCGTCGACCGCATCCAACTCTTTAAGGAAAATCCGCTGTAAACGGTAGGGCTATACGAATAAACACATCGCCCGTGAGAACCGAAAATCAACATTAAGGGGCTGCGAGTGCAGCCCCTTAAATATGCGGTTCCCCAAAGAATCTTCAGACCCCTAACACTACTGCGGGGTCGATGTTAAGTGTCTGACTAATACGTCGGGCCTGTGGAAGGGTTGGTTCTCTTTTGCCTGATAAGTATTCGCATATTCTTGAGGGAGTTATCCCAAGTAGTTTTGAGAGCGCTATCTGTGTCAATCCCATTTCATACATGCGAAGTTTCATTACCTCAACAAGAGTGGGTTTGCCAATGGGATAGTGTTCCTCATCATAGTCTGCCACAAGATTGCCTAACAGTGTCAGCTCAACCATTTGAGGATCGTCCGCCGGAGTATCTTCCGGTAAAGATAGCATAAGTTCCTCAACCCTTCTGAGGGCAACCTGATATTGCATTTCGTTCTCTATCTTAGTCATATGTTGCAAGACTTTATATTGTTGAGATATTTTGAATTTTGTCGTACTCCTTATGGGTGCCAATGAATCTTATCAGAACGAATTGTGGAGTAAATTTTATAACAACTACCATGCGATAATCGTTGCCCTTTATATTGAATACATAGTGCTGATTCCCTACATAGTCTACTGAATTGAAGGTTGCTTTAATGTCTGCAAAGCAGCCCCATTGAGCCTTCTTAACAGTCTGAACCCAATCTTCAAGGGCAGTTTTGGAAAGGGGGTTCTTTTCGTAGTACTCTCGAATGCTTCTCTCAGATATTATTCGCATTATCAATCGGTTGTTATTTATATTGCAAATTTAATAATTTAATTCCACTTCTGCAAATTTACGAGGCTTATTTGTAAGTTTTGTATAAAAAAGGGCACGCCTTGGCATGAATTTAGGCGTGCCCTGAATTTTATCAATGAGCCTTCCCTATTATCGGCGATAGAGCACTTTCTTGCCGTCGATAATATATATTTGTCCGGGAATCATATTCTCTACCTTGCGGCCATGGAGGTCGTAGATGCCTTTTACTGAGCCTGCGGTTTCGTCGACGGCAACGTTTTCAACACCGCTTGAGTCGGCATGACGAATCTTTATCCGAGCCTGCTGTGCGGGTGCGAGTGAGCTTACATCGAGCCATGCCTTGTTGGCGGCAAGTTCTGTGCCCTCGGCAAGTTTGAAGAACCCGATTTTGCCTGCGTCGTTCACGCCGAGCACTCTCATTTTAGCGCCGTCGAAAGTCGCTTTGGGAACGGCGTCGTTCTTGGTGTTGAGCTGATATTCGCCGCGCAAGAGGTTGGTTTCGAGGGCGGGGAACTCGTCCATCGACGGAATCATACGGTTCTCGGCGGCAGTCATGCCCGGGCAGGCAAGAAGTACCGGGGTGGCAGCCGGTACGCAGCCGTCGGTAATCTCTTCCATAATGGCGTAAGTGGCGTCGTCGCTTGTCTCGTACGACGAGATGTAATATACTTTGATATCATCGTATACGCGGAAAGGGAAACCTGCGTACATCGTGCACCAGTACCTGCCGTCGTAGTACATTGTCTCGTCGGCGTTCGCGCCCCAGTAGAATTGGTCAACGTGTTCTTCGTCAATGGGTTGGAAATCGAAGTAGGAGCTTACGTCAGTAATAGAATAGGTGGGGTGGTTCTGTGTGATTTGTATGGAGGTCGGGTTGGTGCCTGAATGTACATCACATTCAAGCGAGCCGACATTGTTGCCTAAGGTTGCAGTAATCTTGGTATAGCCGAAATTATGGCATTGGCGGAGTTGGAGATTGAACTTTGAGAGGATGTCAGCTGTGGAAACGCCCTGAGCTTCAAGTACAAGAGCATCCATTGCAATCTCTTCTCCTGCGAGGTTATCGCCGAGGTCGGTGAACTTACCCGTCACTTTAACGATGCAGCCCGGAGAGGTGGGGTCGGTGTGTAGCTCAAGAACTTTTGCAACTGAAGTTCTTTTGGAGGGTATGCTTGTGAAAGGAGTATAATTACCTACTAAAGTTAAGTACTCCGTATTGGGAGCCCCGCGGTTTAGCCATGATGCGCGGTAGAAGCCCGGGCCGTTAAGATTGCGGGTAAAGCTGAATCGGGCAGTGAGTTCGGTCGGCTCCTCGATTTTGAAAGTGTAGGTCTCATTGTCACTGACATTATTTCCATATTGGTCGAACCAGCCTTCAAACTTATGCCCCGAACTATAAACAGATCCCATATCTCCTGGGTATGTTCGTAGTCGGGTGGCTTTCAGAGTAACCTTATCGCCTATTTCAAACGACTCACCATTTGTTACCGCGACATCGCCAAGCATCAAGTTGTTTGAGCTGATTTTTAGAAGCGAAGGCTTGAAAACGGCTGTGTAGGAGAATTGTGTAGGAGAGTTCTGTTTTGTACTCTCGACCTTAACTGTAATTGAGCCGCTTGTCACTTTTTTGTTGTCTTTATCGAGCCAGTGGCTTAAGATATATCCTTCATCGGCATGAGTATAAAGAAAGAAATTGTGACTTGAATTATTATTGCTTGCGGATGCGGACGAGGAACTGTTATAGCTTGGTGTTTCGGTTGGTTTTTCTGAAACATACACCTTGCCGCCGCCGGACTCAGCCACCGTAGCCGTGACTTTAGAGTAATATGTTTCGTTAGTGGCATTTGCCGAAACGGTTCCTGCAACAAGCAGGAGCAGTATTGCGAGGGTTTTGGTTAATAATTGAAGGATGTTTTTCATTGTTGGAAAATGATTTGGTTTCTCTGTAAGAAGGAGTGGAAAGCAGTAGAAATGATATAGAACAAAAACGTCAGACTCGTATGGTCGGAGAAATTATAAATACTCAATGCCACAGTTGCTTATCCGCTTGCAAAGTTAGGAAATCGGGCATAAAAAATACCCCCCCCCCGTATTAAAATATGTTAAATACGTTGTTTTGCCCCTTGATGATGCATCGTTTTAAGTGAAATTTTTTCATTATGACTGCAAAGCACGCGTTTCGGTTTCGCTTGCACGCAAAAAACCGGGAGAGGTATGTTCTCTCCCGGCTCATCGCCAGTACCCGAAGTGGGTATCGAACCCACACGGCCGTTATGGCCAAGGGATTTTAAGTCCCTCGTGTCTACCATTCCACCATTCGGGCGCCGTTTTCGGGGGCAAAGTTAGCAATTTTTGTCGGAACCACAAAAAATGCGTAATTTTGTAGTCTCTCTTAATAAAGAAAATATGGCAGAGAATACTACCAAGAGCGGCAAGGAGCCCGGAGTGCGTCCTTTTACCCGCCGCCTGATCAAAATATTATGGATAGCTTTCGCCCTTGCCGTGCTGGCAATAGGCGGTTTCTTTGTGCTTGTATATAATGGCGTTATCGGCTATATGCCTCCTATCGAGGAGCTTAAGAACCCGCAGGATAAGTTTGCGTCGGTAATCTACAGTTCCGACGGCGAGGAGCTTGGCCGCTATTTCCGCAATACCGGTAACCGCGTCTACGCCGATTTCGACGAAATTTCGCCTCAGGTTGTCGATGCGCTGATCGCCACCGAAGATGCCCGCTTCAACGACCACTCGGGCATCGACGTCAAGGCAATTGCGCGTGCTGTGGTGAAGACAGTGCTCCTTGGCAATAAAAATGCCGGAGGTGGTTCTACTATCACCCAACAGCTTGCAAAGCAGTTGTATACGCCGCCGTCGAACGGTCTGCTCAGCCGTGCCGTGCAGAAGCCTATCGAGTGGATGATTGCCATTAAGCTGGAGAAATACTACTCGAAAGAGGAGATTCTGAAGATGTATCTCAACCAGTTCGACTTCCTCTACAACGCCGTGGGCATAAAGAGTGCCGCCAAGGTGTACTTCAACAAGAGTGCCGCCGAGCTCGACACCCTCGAGGCCGCCACTCTCGTGGGCATGGTGAAAAACCCCTCGTATTTCAACCCCGTGCGCAAACCCGAGCGCACCCGTCAGCGCCGCAATGTGGTGCTCGAGCAGATGTTCAAGGCCGACATGCTTACCCGCGAGGAGCTCGAGCGCCTGCAGGCCGAGCCTCTGACACTCAATTTCCAGCGCGTCGACCATAAAGACGGCCTCGCTCCCTACTTCCGCGAGGAGCTGCGCCGCATACTCACCGCCAAAAAGCCCGAGCGCTCGCACTACCCCTCGTGGGACGGCCAACGTTATGTCGACGACTCGATAGCATGGGCTACCAACCCCCTCTTCGGCTGGATTGAGAAGACCCGCAAGCCCGACGGCACCAAGTACGACATCTATAACGACGGTCTTAAAATATACACGACCATAGACTCGCGCATGCAGACCTATGCCGAAGAGGCCGTACACGAGCATATGCAGAGCCTCCAGAGCCAGTTCTTCCGTGAGAAACGCGGCTCTTCGGCGGCGCCGTATACCTCGAACCGCGGCGAGCTCTCCGACAACATGCGCGCCACCCTCATAAAGAACGCCATGAAGCAGAGCGAACGTGGCCGCATAGCACGCCTGCGCGGCCTCAGCGACAGCGAGCTCGAAGCCGAGTTCAACGAGCCTGCCGAGATGACGGTGTTCAGCTACGCCGGGCCCGTCGACACGGTGATGACCCCACGCGACTCTTTGCTGTACACAAAATCGTTCCTCCGCGCCGGGTTCATGTCTATGGACCCCACCACGGGCTTCGTAAAGGCATATGTGGGCGGTCCTGACTTCCGCTTCTTCCAGTACGATATGGTCTCGACAGGTCGCCGCCAGATAGGTTCTACTATCAAGCCCTTCCTCTACACCTACGCCATGGAGACCGACTTCACCCCCTGCTCGCAGATGCTCAACGAGCAGCCCACGCTCTACGACGAGAACGGCCGCATATGGCAGCCCCGCAATGCCGGGCACGCTCGTGTGGGCGAAATGGTAGACCTCCGCTGGGCGCTCACAAACTCCAACAACTGGATTTCGGCCCGCATAATGGATCGCCTCAGTCCCGCCGAGCTTGTGAAACGTATGCACAGCTACGGCATAACGAACTCGCTCCCGGCGGTGAAATCGCTCTGCCTCGGGCCGTGCGAAGTGTCGGTAAAAGAAATGGTTACGGCTTACAGCGCTTTCGCCAACAAGGGCATGCGCTCCGACCCCGTGTATGTAACCGCCATAGCCGATGCCAACGGCAATGTGATTACCGACTTCGCCCCCTCGCAGACCGAGGTAATCACCCAGAAAGGGTATTGGCGAATACTCTCGATACTCCTCAACGTTGTTGACGGCGGTACGGGCAACCGTCTGCGCCGTCCGCCCTACAACATCACTGCCCAGACCGGAGGCAAGACCGGCACCACCAACGACAACGCCGACGGCTGGTTCATGGCTTTCACCCCCGACCTTGTCTCGGGCACATGGGTTGGCGGCGAGGATCGCTACATCCACTTCAACAACATGGCGCAGGGTCAGGGCGCGTCGATGGCGCTGCCTATCTACGGCAAATATATCTCCAAAGTTTATGCCGACCGCTCGCTGCCCTACAGTCAGGACGCAACTTTTGAGTTCCCCGCAGGCATAAACCTCTGCGACGGCGATTACTCCGCCCCCGAGGAAGATGAAACCGTAGAGCAGGCTATATCAGGAGCCTTTGATTGAGATGGACGATAACGCGCTTGACTTTGTAACCTATTGCATAAGCAAATTGGCTCACGAACTTAACATGAGCCAAGGTAAGCTATATGGTTTGCTTGTTAAATCCAAGATATTGACCGGGTATCTTGTGCCGTCGTACGATGTGCTGCATACTTTTGGATCGCGGTATCTTATGGAGGACTTGGTGAGCCTGATGAAGGAGAGAGGAGTGCTGCCTGCATGAAGCTTTATCATTGCTCATATCTTTCGATAGAATTGCCCGACATACTCCATTCCCGCGACTATCTCGATTTTGGGAAAGGGTTCTATTTAACCAGTATACACGAGCAGGCGGTGTTCTACGGAGCTCGTTTCAAACGCAGGCAGCAGTCTGCCTGGGTTTAATTCCTATGAGTTTGATTTTGACCCCGGTGCGTGGAAAGTACTTCGGTTAGATGCTTATGATGCAACTTGGTTGGAGTTTGTATCGAAATGTAGAGCCGGACTCGATGACACCGATTACGACATGGTAATAGGTGGTATTGCAGATGATAAAGTTTTCCGTACCCTTGACCGTTATTTTCAAGGCGAGATTTCGGCAGATACGGCTTTGGGTTTGTTAAAGTATGAGAGGCCTAATATTCAATACTGCATCAGGTCGCAAAAAATGCTTGAGACTTGTCTTAAATATTTGGAAAGCATAGAGGTATGACTAAGGAAAGCGAGCTTGTGCTGAGAGCCGGGAAATGTGCGGCAATTATCAGGAGCATCTGTAGTTTGTATGGTACAACTAAAGATGAGGCTGTGGACATGTTTTACCGCTCGCAGACAGCCACTTTCATTGAGGAGGGGGTGGCCGATTTGCAATGCCGCAGCGATAAATACCTCGCAACCTTGGTTTGGGAGGAGTTCAACGGCAATTGAGGGCGAGGCTCTCCTTTATCAAATCTCGGCGGCGGCCACACGCATGTCGTAGAGGGCGCCTACTATGTCGGTGAAAATCTTTATTATAGCCTTGTCGCCGAAGAGTTCTTCGTCGTTGAGTTCTATCCAGTAGGAAACGCGCTGGGTGATGTCGTTGTCGTGCCACCCTTTGTCGCAGCGGTAGGCCTGCTCTTCGGCGAAAGAGCGGAAGAGGTAACTTTCGTTGCCCTCATTATATGAGCGGCCCTTGAAGTAGGGGATGTCGTCGCGCAAGAGAGGCACGATAACCTTGTCGAGGGCCGCTATCGCTTTGGCCACGGCGGGTTCGGCACACATTTCGGCGAAAGTCATGCCGAGCATGCGCTCGGGGCGCTGGATCTGCGTCGAGAGTATCATCTCGCACGAAATTGTAGAGTCGGTAACGGTGGGGCGGAGGATTATTTCGGCTCTGTCGTCGTCGGGCAATCCGATGAAAAAGCCGCCGTTGCCCGTTATTCGTTTTTCATATACATATGGGATGTCGGGGCGCGTGCGTTTGATGCGCTCTGTCACGCCGCGGTGTATGCGGGCCACAAGCTGTGCGCGGTCTACCTCAGCTACCTGGTTGCCTGCGGTGACATCGGTAACCGATACCTTGTTCATCAGCAGGCGTATAATGTTGCCGATATTGTTCTCGTCGGCAGGATTGTTCTTTCGCACCGTCTCCTGAATCATATGCAGTAGCGCGAGAATGTCGGTGAAGTGCTCGGAGTGGTAGGGGTCGCTGTCACAGGCGCTTTTGAGCACGTCCTCCCAGCCTATGCGTCCGAGTTCGTCATCGTCGAAGCGGATATTGAATTTCGAGGCAAAGGCAGCGTCCCACTTGGTGAAGTCGGCCGAGCGGGTTAGCATGCGCGAGATTCGCGGATAGCATACCTGGAGCGCCACTATTATAAAATTGATTGTGCGCCCGTAGAGCGACTCAACAAATTCGGCATCAGGCTCTTCGCCCTCGCGCGAAATGCAGCACAGCAGCGAGAGCGTGTTGATGAGTCTTTTTATAGAGCGGGGATTTTTGCCTACCGATTTCTCTACTATCTGAGCGAAGGTGCGTTGAGTGTCGGGCTGGTTG
>CANPGB010000044.1 GCA_947573485.1 uncultured Porphyromonadaceae bacterium
CTCAGTTGGTAGAGCACTGGTCTCCAAAACCAGGTGTCGGGAGTTCGAGCCTCTCAACCCGTGCTAAAAAGAAGAAAGAATGAAACTCAAACTACTGACGAATATACAGGAGTCTTACGACGAACTCCGTTACAAGACCTCCTGGCCTTCAAAGAAACAGCTGGTAAAGTCGGCTATCATCGTGATGATTGCTTCCGTGATTATTGCCTTGATAATCTTCCTCATGGATCAGATAGTCGACCATTTGATGCACTTCATCTACAGCCTCTAAGTAGTAGTAATCCCTCTAAGTGGTACAGTCAATGGCAGACAATGTTAAAGGCTGGTACGTTCTGCGTGCCATCTCCGGTAAAGAAGCCCAGGTTAAGGAAATCATCGAAGGCTCGATGAAACGCACTGACCTTGGCAACTACGTGTTTCAGGTATTGATCCCCACCGAGAAGGTGATGACGCTGCGCAATGGCAAGAAAGTCATCAAAGAAAAAAATCTTTATTCCGGCTATGTCTTTATCGAGGCTATTCTCACCGGCGAAGTAATACACGAGCTCACCAACACGACCAACGTTATAGATTTTCTGCGTGGCCGTGAAAAGACCTCCAAGCCCGAGCGTCTGCGCGAGGCCGAGGTTATGCGTATGCTCGGCGCCGCCGACGAGATTGCAGAGACAGAGAGCGACGGCGTTAACGATTATATCGTTGGCGAGCGCGTGAAAGTTACTGCAGGCCCGTTCAAAGACTTCAGCGGAGTGATCGACGAGGTTAACCGCGAGAAACGCAAACTCAAGGTTATGATCAAGATTTTTGACCGCAAGACACCTCTTGAGCTTGATAATTCGGAAGTAGAGCGTGAATGACAGCAAATGGCGAGCAATGTTACGGGCCCGCCTCAGTTGTAGATAACGCAATATATTAATTTTTTAAGTATTAAACCAATGGCTAAAGAAATTGCTGGACAAATCAAATTGCAGATTAAAGGTGGTGCTGCCAATCCTTCGCCTCCTGTAGGCCCCGCGCTGGGTTCGAAGGGTATCAACATCATGGAATTTTGCAAGCAATTCAATGCCCGCACCCAGGATAAAGCCGGTAAGATTCTTCCTGTAGTAATCACTTACTACACCGACAAATCTTTCGACTTCGTAGTAAAGACCCCTCCTGTTGCTGTACAGCTCAAGGAAGTGGCACACGTTAAGTCCGGCTCGAAAGAACCTAACCGTACCAAGGTAGGCGAAATCACATGGGACCAGGTGCGCGCTATTGCTGCCGACAAGATGCCCGACCTTAACTGCTTTACCATAGAATCGGCTATGCGTATGGTTGCCGGTACGGCCAGAAGTATGGGTATCACCGTCAAAGGAGAGTTCCCCTCTAACAATTAATAACTTCACTTGATATGAGTAAACTTACCAAAAATCAGAAGGTTGCCTTATCCAAGCTTGAAGCCGGGAGGACTTATACCTTGGCAGAGGCAGTTGAGCTTGTAAAGGATATGACCTTCACCAAGTTCGACTCTTCGCTCGACATTGATGTCCGTCTGGGCGTAGACCCCCGCAAGGCAAACCAGATGGTGCGTGGCGTCGTTACCCTTCCTCACGGAACCGGCAAGACAGTGCGCGTGCTGGTGCTCTGCACCCCGGATGCCGAATCAGCAGCCAAGGCTGCCGGCGCCGACTATGTAGGCCTCGACGAATATATCGAAAAGATCAAAGGCGGCTGGACCGACGTTGACGTCATCATCACACAGCCCGCTATCATGGGTAAAATCGGTGCCCTCGGCCGTATCCTCGGTCCCCGTGGCCTGATGCCTAACCCCAAGAGCGGCACAGTGACCATGGATGTTGCCAAGGCCGTTGAAGAGGTTAAGAAAGGTAAGATTGACTTCAAGGTTGACAAGAACGGTATCGTTCACTCGTCGATCGGCAAAGTATCTTTCAACCCCGAACAGATGAGCGACAACGCCCGCGAGTTCGTGAACACCCTCATCAAACTCAAGCCCGCTACAGCTAAAGGCACATATATCAAGAGCATTTATCTTTCCAGCACCATGAGTCCGGGCGTCAAAGTCGACCCCAAATCGATTGAGGCTTAAACCCTATAACACCGAGCAAAATGAAAAAGGAAGATAAAGGTATAATCATCAACCAGATAGCCGAGACCATCAAAGGTTACAACGGTTTCTACCTGGTGGAGACCGCCGGCCTCAACGCAGAGAAGACTTCGGAGCTCCGTCGCGCATGCTTCAATGCCGACATCAAGCTCATGGTAGTAAAGAACACTCTGCTCCACAAGGCTCTTGAAACCCTCGAAGGTGACTACAGCGAGCTCTACGGTGCTCTCAAGGGTTCCACATCGCTGATGTGCACCAACGTAGGCAATGCCCCCGCAAAACTCCTCAAAGACTTCGTGAAGAAGGGTGATACCCTTCCCCTGCTCAAGGGCGCGTATGTTGAAGAGACCGTATATCTTGGTGCCGACCAGATCGATGCTCTCGCATCTATCAAGAGCAAGCACGAACTTATCGCCGACGTTGTGGCTCTGCTCCAGTCGCCCGCGAAGAACGTTGTTTCTGCTCTTACCTCGGGTGGTGGCAAGCTCCACGGTATCCTCGAGACACTCTCGAAGAAAGAAAATTAATTCCAAGAATAAAAAACCAAAAAAAATCATACAAAAATGGCAGATTTAAAAGCTTTTGCTGAACAACTCGTAAACCTCACTGTCAAGGAAGTAAACGAACTCGCCCAGATCCTCAAGGACGAATACGGCATCGAACCCGCCGCTGCAGCAGTAGCAGTAGCAGCCGGCCCCGCAGCAGGTGCAGCAGCCGCTGAAGAGAAGACTTCGTTCGACGTAGTCCTCAAAGCAGCCGGTGGCGAAAAACTCAAAGTCGTTAAGCTCGTGAAAGAACTTACCGGTCTCGGCCTCAAGGAAGCTAAAGAGCTCGTAGACGGTGCTCCCAGCAACCTCAAAGAAGGTCTCGCCAAGGCTGAAGCTGAAGCTATGAAGGCTCAGCTCGAAGAGGTAGGCGCTGAGGTTGAACTCAAATAATACTGTCTGATACTCAGACACATAGGTTAAGAATCCCCGATGAGGGTGATTCTTAACCTTTTGTGTCATTTATCGCAGGCGGTTGCCGCACCGCCGTCCGCAAGGGCCAAGAAGTGAATCACAGGGCGCAGCTGCGCCTGTTTCAGAAGCTTCTCTTTCAGCCGATCGGCAGACTTTACCGTGCCTGCTGGCCCCGGCCCGGACAATGCCAATAGATACACCCGAGCGGCACATTATCAATCTACACGGTACTACAATATTTTTTCGATGTCAGCTTCGATAGACAAACCCCGCATTAATTTTGCCTCGGTAAAGAACCCGCTTCCTTACCCCGATTTCCTCGAAGTGCAGCTGAAATCGTTCCGCGATTTCTTCCAGCTTGACACTCCGCCGGAACGCCGCACCAAGGAAGGCCTTTACAAGGTGTTTGCAGAGAATTTCCCTATCTCCGACACCCGCAACAACTTCAACCTCGAGTTCCTCGACTATTATATCGATCCTCCCCGCTACAGCATCGAGGAGTGTCTCGAGCGCGGTTACTCATACAGCGTGCCTCTGAAGGCCAAGCTGAAACTTTCGTGCACCGACCCCGACCACGAAGACTTTGCCACCGACATCCAGGACGTATACCTCGGCCAGATTCCTTACATGACCGAGAAAGGTACGTTCGTTATCAACGGTGCTGAGCGTGTGGTTGTGTCGCAGCTTCACCGTTCGCCCGGTGTGTTCTTCGGACAGAGCACTCACGCCAACGGCACCAAGCTCTACTCGGCGCGTATCATACCTTTCCGTGGCTCATGGATCGAGTTTGCTACCGACATCAATAATGTGATGTATGCTTACATCGACCGCAAGAAGAAACTCCCTGTTACCTCGCTTCTCCGTGCTATCGGTCTCGAGAGTGATAAGGAGATTATCGACATTTTCGGTCTTGCCGAGGAGGTAAAGGTAAACAAGACCAACCTCAAGAAGGCTATCGGTCGCAAGCTCGCTGCACGTGTGCTCAAGACTTGGACCGAGGAGTTCTCTGACGCCGACACCGCCGAGGTAACCACCGTTGAGCGCAACGATGTGATCGTTGACCGCGAGACAGTGCTCACCGAGGAAGACGTGGAGAAGATTCTTGCATCGGGCGTGCCCAGCATCCTTCTGCACAAGGAAGAAGCCGGCGCTACCGACTATTCGATTATCTTCAACACTCTGCAGAAGGATACCACCAACTCCGAGGCAGAGGCTATACAATATATCTACAGGCAGCTGCGCAACGCCGAGCCACCGGACGATGCGTCTGCCCGCGAGGTCATCACCAACCTTTTCTTCTCAGAGAAACGTTATGACCTTGGCGATGTAGGCCGCTACCGCATCAACCGCAAGCTCGGCCTCACAACGTCGCCCGACGTGCGTGTGCTCACCAAAGAGGATATCATAGCCATTATCCGTTACCTTATCGAGCTTATCAACACCCGCGCCGACGTCGACGATATCGACCACCTCTCGAACCGCCGCGTGCGCACCGTGGGCGAGCAGCTCTACAACCAGTTCGGTGTAGGCCTCAGCCGCATGAGCCGCACTATCCGCGAGCGCATGAACGTGCGCGACAATGAGGTGTTCACCGCCACCGACCTTATCAACGCCAAGACGATTTCGTCGGTTATCAACACTTTCTTCGGCACCAACGCGCTCTCGCAGTTCATGGACCAGACCAACCCTCTGGCCGAAATCACGCACAAGCGCCGTATGTCGGCCCTCGGCCCCGGCGGTCTCTCGCGTGAGCGTGCAGGCTTCGAGGTGCGAGACGTACACTACACCCACTATGGCCGTCTGTGCCCGATCGAGACACCTGAAGGCCCGAACATCGGTCTTATCAGCTCGCTCTGCGTATACGCCAAGATCAACGACCTCGGCTTTATCGAGACTCCTTACCGCAAGGTAGAGGATTCGAAGGTTAACCTCAACAACGACGAGGTTGTTTACCTCACCGCCGAAATCGAGGAGGGCAAGATGATTGCCCAGGGCAACGCTCCCCTCAACCCCGACGGTACCTTTATCCGCAATAAGGTTAAGGCCCGCCAGGACGCCGACTTCCCCGTTGTTCCGCCGTCGGAAATCGAGCTCATGGATGTGTCGCCTACACAGATTGCGTCTATCGCCGCATCACTTATTCCCTTCCTCGAGCATGACGACGCTAACCGCGCGCTCATGGGATCGAACATGATGCGCCAGGCCGTGCCTCTGATGCGCTCCGAAGCTCCTATCGTGGGCACCGGTATCGAGGCTCAGCTTGCCCGCGACAGCCGCACCCAGATCACTGCCGAAGGTGAGGGCGTCATCGAGTTTGTGGACGCTACCGTTATCCGCATCCGCTACGACCGCACCGAGGAGGACGAATTTGTGGCCTTCGAGAGCGCTGTCAAGGAATATAAGATACCCAAGTGGCGCAAGACCAACCAGAGCACCACTATCGACCTTCGCCCGATCTGCGTCAAGGGTCAGCGTGTGAAGGCCGGCGACATCCTCACCGAAGGCTACGCCACCGAGAACGGCGAGCTCGCCCTCGGCCGCAACCTCAAGGTGGCATTCATGCCCTGGAAGGGTTACAACTATGAGGACGCCATCGTGCTCAACGAGCGCGTAGTGCGCGACGATATCCTTACGTCGGTACACGTCGACGAGTATGCTCTCGAAGTACGCGAGACAAAGCGCGGTATGGAAGAGCTTACCTCCGACATCCCCAACGTGAGCGAGGACGCTACCAAGGACCTCGACGAACGCGGTATTATCCGTGTCGGAGCCCACGTTGTGCCCGGCGACATCATGATCGGTAAAATCACACCTAAGGGTGAGAGCGACCCCACTCCTGAAGAGAAGCTTCTCCGTGCTATCTTCGGCGACAAGGCCGGCGACGTGAAAGACGCCTCGCTCAAGGCTTCGCCTTCGCTCAAGGGTGTAGTAATAGGCACCAACCTCTTCTCGCGTGCCGCCAAGAAAAAGAAAAACAAGAGCGCCAACGCCCTCCTTCCGAAGCTCGACGAGGAATACGAAGAGAAGCTCGACAAACTCCTCGGAGTGCTCGTCGACAAGCTCCTCGTGCTCACCGACGGCCTCACCTCGAACGGTGTTGTCGACTTCCTCGGCAGCGAAATCGTGCCCAAGGGCTCGAAGTTCAACGCCGGTGTGCTCCGCACTATCGACTACGATACGCTGAGCCTCTCGAACTGGACCACCGACGAGCATAAGAACGACCTCATCCGCCGCACTATCGTCAACTACCTCCAGAAGTCGAAGGAAATCACCACCGAACTCCGCCGCAAGAAATACGACATCTCTATCGGCGACGACCTCCCCTCGGGCATCATGCAGATTGCCAAGGTTTACATCGCCAAGAAGCGTAAGATCAGCGTCGGCGACAAAATGGCAGGCCGCCACGGTAACAAGGGTATCGTATCGCGCATCGTGCGCCAGGAAGATATGCCTTTCCTTGCCGACGGTACTCCTGTCGATATCGTGCTGAACCCTTTGGGTGTGCCTTCGCGAATGAACCTCGGCCAGGTGTTCGAGACCGTTCTCGGCTGGGCAGGCCGCGAGCTCGGCGAGAAATTCGCCACCCCGATTTTCGACGGTGCAAGCATGGACGACATCAACGCATGGACCGACAAGGCCGGTCTGCCGCGCTACGGCAAGACCTACCTCTACGACGGCGGCACAGGCGAACGCTTCGACCAGCCCGCTACCGTAGGTGTGATCTACATGCTCAAGCTCGGCCACATGGTTGAAGACAAGATGCACGCCCGCTCTATCGGCCCGTACTCGCTCATCACCCAGCAGCCTCTGGGCGGTAAAGCACAGTTCGGTGGCCAGCGCTTCGGTGAAATGGAAGTTTGGGCGCTCGAAGCATTCGGCGCCGCCCACATCCTCCAGGAAATCCTCACCATCAAGAGTGACGACGTCAATGGCCGCAGCAAGGCTTACGAAGCTATCGTCAAGGGCGACCCGATGCCCACCCCCGGCATCCCCGAGTCGCTCAACGTGCTCCTGCATGAGCTCCGCGGCCTTGGTCTGAGCATCAACCTCGAGAACTAAGCCTCACCGGCTCACCCTCTCTCCCTCTTTTACTCATTCACAAAAGACATACCACCAATATATATGGCTTTTAGAAAAGAAAATAAAGCAAAAAACGTCTTCTCGAAGATTTCGATCGGCCTCGCTTCGCCCGAAGAAATCCTCGCCAAGTCGAGCGGTGAGGTCCTCAAGCCTGAGACTATCAACTACCGCACCTACAAGCCCGAGCGCGACGGCCTGTTCTGCGAGCGCATCTTCGGTCCTGTCAAGGACTACGAGTGCCATTGCGGAAAGTACAAGCGCATCCGCTACAAAGGCATCGTGTGCGACCGCTGCTCTGTCGAGGTTACCGAGAAGAAGGTGCGCCGCGAGCGCATGGGACACATCCGTCTCGTGGTGCCCGTAGCACACATCTGGTATTTCCGCTCGCTCCCCAACAAGATAGGTTACCTTCTTGGTCTTCCCTCCAAGAAACTCGACGCCGTAATCTACTACGAGCGTTATGTGGTTATCAACCCCGGTGCCGCAGCCGACATCAAGGTTGGCCCCGCCGGCAACAGCGTTGAGCCCCTCACCCTTCTCTCTGAAGAAGAGTACTTCGAGGTGCTCGACAAACTCCCCCGCGAGAACCAGCTCCTCGAGGACGGCCACCCCGATAAATTCGTGGCCAAAATGGGTGCCGAGGCTATCTATGAGCTTCTGCGCGACATCGACCTCGACAGCCTCTCGTACAAGCTGCGCCACCAGGCCAACCAGGAAGGCTCGCAGCAGCGCAAGACCGAGGCTCTCAAACGCCTCCAGGTAGTTGAGTCGTTCCGCGCCTCGCGCAACCGCAACAAACCCGAGTGGATGATTCTCCAGGCTGTGCCCGTCACACCTCCCGAACTCCGTCCTCTCGTGCCCCTCGACGGTGGCCGCTTCGCAACCTCCGACCTCAACGACCTCTACCGTCGTGTTATTATCCGCAACAACCGCCTCAAACGCCTTATCGAAATCAAGGCTCCCGAGGTGATTCTCCGCAACGAGAAGCGCATGCTCCAGGAAGCTGTTGACTCGCTGCTCGACAACTCGCGCAAGTCGTCGGCTGTCAAGAGCGACGCCAACCGCCCCCTGAAGTCGCTCTCCGACTCGCTCAAGGGTAAGCAGGGCCGCTTCCGTCAGAACCTCCTCGGTAAGCGTGTCGACTACTCGGCCCGTTCGGTTATCGTCGTAGGTCCTGAGCTCAAGATGCACGAGTGCGGTCTGCCCAAGAACATGGCAGCCGAGCTCTACAAGCCCTTCATCATCCGCAAGCTCATCGAGCGCGGCATAGTGAAGACCGTGAAGAGCGCCAAGAAGATTGTCGACCGCAAGGAACCCGTTGTATGGGATATCCTCGAATATGTAATGAAGGGTCACCCCGTGCTCCTCAACCGTGCCCCGACACTTCACCGTCTCGGTATCCAGGCCTTCCAGCCCAAGCTTATCGAAGGCAAGGCTATCCAGCTCCACCCGCTTGCATGTACGGCATTCAACGCCGACT
>CANPGB010000045.1 GCA_947573485.1 uncultured Porphyromonadaceae bacterium
CCCCGAGATTACAAATCACGTGCTCTGGCCAACTGAGCTAAAGAGGCGTTTTCAATTTTCTCTGCGCGGGGATGTGAGCCTGAGCGTCTTTTCCCGTTTGCGGTTGCAAAGTTAAGCACTATTTTTCATTCTGCAAATTTTTTATGCGATTTTTTTTGACATTTTTCGCGCAATTCAGCTTAACTCACTGAGCCTCCGTTTATTATCCAATATGCAAAAAGTTGTGAAAATTTCACTTATCCCCACCGATGCCCATCAAACGCCGCATTAGGCCGCCTTCCGCTCAAATAAATTTGGCATTACACCCACTTATTCGTACCTTTGCCCCACAATATTATATAATAACGCACCAAAGCATAATCAACGCCTATATATAATGAAACGCCTGATAGCTCCCCTTATCATACTCATCGCAACACTCTTCCCCGCCGCTGTGGCTGCGCAGTTCCGCTACGCGCCGGTTGTCGGTGTAACTATCAACGACCTCAAGTTCAAGCAGGACCTCTTCCCGGCCAACACCCTCGTGGGCATGCAGGCAGGTATTCAGGGCGAGCTCATGTTCCCCGGCATAGGCTTCGGCATCGACTTCGCGCTCCTCTATAACCAAATGGGCGCAAAGACCGACCTCGGAAGCCGCGAAATATGGCACGCCGACGGTTTCGGAAAGCAGACAGTACTGCTTCACACCATTCAAATTCCTATTCACCTCCGCTTCAAGTGGACACGCATGATGGGCCTCGAGGATTACATAGCGCCCTTCGTCTACGGCGGCCCCGACTTCTCAATCCAGGCCGGACACAGCTCTATCAAAGGCAACGAAGGCGTGCCTAACCCCTTCCGCTACTCCGGTGGCGACCTCGGCCTCACCGCAGGTGGCGGCTTCGAGCTCTTCAAACGCTGGCAGGTATCGCTCCAGTACACCTGGGGCATGACCTACCTCCTCAAAACCCGCAAACTCGAGAATCTCAGCGCTCGCAACCGCCAGTGGGCAGTGCGCGTGGCCTACATGTTCTGATCGCACATCTCCGCGAACGCGGGCACATCTC
This sequence comes from uncultured Porphyromonadaceae bacterium, assembly GCA_947573485.1. Taxonomy (GTDB): domain Bacteria; phylum Bacteroidota; class Bacteroidia; order Bacteroidales; family Muribaculaceae; genus CAG-873. Next base: position 1,047 of record CANPGB010000045.1, read on the forward strand.
TCAGAAACACATAGCTGTCGCCTTTGAAACGGCAGCAGTAATGGTGCAGCCCGTTGCTCACTATCAGGTAGCGGGCAAGCAGTACGCTGTTATAGCGCGCTATCTGGTCGAAAACTTTCTGCGTTATAGCTATATGCGGAGCCTTGTATTCAACGATACACAGAGGCTTCAGCCCGCGCGTAAACACCACAGTATCGCAGCGGCGCGAAGTGCCGTTGAGCTTCAGCTCCACCTCATTGCCCATTAACGCGGCAGGAAAACCGCGGCTGCCGCAAAGAAAACTCACGAAATTCTGCCGCACCCACTCCTCGGGAGTAAGAGCCACCCAGCGGCGGCGGAGCGCATCGTAGACCTCCAGGCCACCGCGGCGCGAGTCCTCGTCGGGGCGCACCTCAAGGCTGCACTCCGGCAGATTGAGACGTGGAAAATTATTTTTTTTGCACATACTGCCTGTTCTTAGCGAAAAAGTGCGTAAATTTACGAAATAAAATCGAACACGCAGCAATGGCTCTACCGGCACCAACTTTTGAAGGAATAAAAAAAGCGATAAAGAACGGCGATTACGCGCCGGTCTACCTCCTGCATGGCGACGAAGGCTACTTCACCGACGCCCTCGCCAAAGAGTTCGAGGCCATACTCCCCGAAGAAGAGAAAGCCTTCAACCAATACGTGCTCTACGCCCCCGAAGTCGAGCCGGCACAGGTTATCGACATCTGCAGGCGCGTGCCCATGATGAGCGAGCGCCAGGTGGTGATTCTGAAAGAAGCCCAGGCAATACGCGCCGACAAGCTCGGCAAGCTCGCCACATACATCGCAGCCCCGGTGGCAACTACAATACTTGTAATATGCTGCCGTGGTGCCGAAGCCAAGGGTAAAGAGCTGATGAACGCCCTCAAAAAAGGCGGTGGCGTGGCTTTGCTCTCAAAAAAAATCGCCGAATACAACATCCCCGCCTACATCGGCGCATATATCCGCACTAAAGGGCTCTCGGCCGACCAGAAAGCCCTCGAAATGCTGCGCGACTACATCGGAGCCGACCTCTCGAAGCTATACAACGAAATTGACAAGCTTGCCACACTGCTGCCTCCGAACGCCGCCATAACACCCGAGGTCATTGAGCTGAACATTGGCGTGAGCAAGGAATTCAACACCTTCGAGCTTACCGACGCCCTGGTGGCGCGCGACGCCCGCAAAGCCTTCGCCTGCATCAACTACTTCCGCAACAACCCCAAGGCAGTGCCGCTCGTGCTTGCCACTGCCGCTATTTTCAATCTCTTTGCCGACCTGCTCGTGGCCTACTACGTGCCCGGCCGCACCGATGCCGCCATAAGCGAGACACTCAAGCTGCGCAACAGCTTCGCCCTCAAGCGCATCCGTCAAGGCATGGCAAACTACAATCCATTTCAGATTATCGAGATTCTCGGCGCAATTCGCACCTTCGATGCCCAAAGCAAAGGCATAGGGTCGCGGCAGAATGAGCACCGCCTTTTCCACGAGCTCATCTACCACATACTCTCGGCTCCGGGAAACATAAGCTGAGCGTCAGAATACAAGACCGGCATTATCAACCCAGAACGTGGCACCCTCGGTGCCCGTATAAGGCTCGCCGCTGCCCGACGAGAACATCACCATAAGATGCGTCGGAGTAGCATTTGCATCATCCCAGCCAACCTCTTTCACAGGCACCATTTTGCCCTTGGAATTGCGCGCATAATAGCTCTTCTCCTCTGGAATAAGACCCATACGGGCGTTATAACCCGGCTGCGTGCTGATGTCGCCGTATTTTACTTTCAGGCGGTGGTCATTGACCCACCCGTTGGTATTGCGGCCGAGCAACTCTCGGCCCGTGCCTACTCGCTTGGCATAGATATTACCCTGAGCATCCTCCCATCGGCGCTGCAGATAGATAAATACCTCAGCCTTATCCTTGCCGGGCACCCTCTTCTGCTTGCCGAAACCGCTTGAGTACACCATATCGCCCTCCGGAATAAGAAGCTTATAGTCAAAACGAAGAGCCTTAGGGCGTTTGGTATAAGGTATCCCCACCTCCATTTTGGAATAGGGGTCGGAAGTCGACTTTATCGGCTCATCCATTTTACCAAGGAAAATAGTGCCCGCAACAAGAACATCGACGTTCACAATTCCGAGCGCCTTGCACTCCTCCATCAGGGTGGTTAGCTTGGCACACTTGTTTCCGGCCGAACGCTCGTCGGGAAAAACAGCATTGCTCACCTTGGTAATACCGCAAACCTTGGCCATGACATTCGATGACGCCCACGGCGAACCGCCGCGGTTGGTGTAAGGCTTGTCACCCGTAATAGTCGCTGTCGGCCCGATTGCATAGCATTGCTTCTGCTGGCCGCCTATGATATGCGATTCCTTGATATTACGTGTGATCCAATTGTTGAAATCACCGAAAGGCAGCATTTCAACCTTCTGCGCCAGAAGAATAAGCGGCAGAAAAAAAAGTATTGCGGAAGTAGTCAATCGTTTCATAACAGATGAATTATAGGAGATTATCATATATCTCAAACATCTGCCCGCACACTTTGGTTCGCCACCTGAAGCCACAAAAAAAAGAGCGGCTCCCGCACGAGGGAACCGCCCGATTAAGGCTTGTATCAGCCGTGGCTTATTCAGCAACGACTTCGAAAGGAATTTCTACGCTGACTTCTTTGTGAAGTTTAACGTTGGCAACATAGTTGCCCACTTCCTTGATAGTTTCTTTGATTTCGATGAGCTTGCGGTCAACATTGAAACCGAGCTTCTCGAGAGCCTCTGCAATCTGGATAGCGTTGACAGAACCGAAGATGGTGCCTGTTGCGCTGGTCTTGGCGCCGATTGTGAGCGAAAGGTCTTTGAGCTGAGCTGCGAGAGCTTCGGCATCTGCCTTGATTTTAGCGAGCTTGTGGGCGCGCTGACGCTGGTTTTCGGCGAGAACCTTGAGTGCCGAGGGAGTGGCAATAACGGCTTTACCGGTGGGAATGAGGTAATTGCGGCCGTATCCGTCTTTTACTTCAACGACGTCGTCCTTGTATCCGAGGCCCGAAACGTCTTCTTTAAGGATAATCTTCATAGTGTTTCCTGCGGTAAGGGGTTATTTCATCAGGTCGGTTACGTAGGGCAGAAGGGCCAGGTGACGCGCACGCTTCACTGCCTGAGCCACACGGCGCTGGAACTTCAGCGAAGTGCCGGTGATGCGGCGGGGGAGGATTTTACCCTGCTCGTTGAGGAATTTCTTGAGGAATTCGGGGTCCTTGTAGTCGACGAAGTTGATGCCGAAACGTTTGAAACGGCAGTATTTTTTCTTTTTAACGTCAACCGACATAGGGGTGAGGTAGCGGATTTCTGATTGTGTCTGTGCCATGATTTAGTCCTCCTTGTTTTCTACGGGTTGAGCCTGAGGTTGAGCGGCACGGCGTGCACGACGCTTCTCGGCATACTGTGCTGCATATTTGTCCTGACGGAAAGTGAGCCAGCGGAGTACGCGCTCGTCACGGCGGAAAGCGGTCTCAAGGGTGCGGATTACTTTCGGATCGGCGTTGAATTCGATGAAATTGTAGAAGCCGGTCGACTTCTTGTCGATGGGATAAGCGAGCTTACGCAGACCCCAGTCTTCGCTGTTGACGATTTCTGCACCGTTGTCGGTCAGAACCTTAGCGAACTTTTCTACCGCTTCCTTCATCTGAGCATCAGACAAAACGGGAGTTAAAATGAAAACGGTTTCGTACTGCATTTTAGGTTGATAATTAAGTGATTAATCGTGTGGAATCTTTTTCCGGCTGCAAAGATAGCGTTTTTTTCTCTTATTACCAAATAAATATCGTCTCCCCGATGCAAAATCGGAGAGACGACCCTATTTCTTTATTATCTCGAAGGCCTCAGAAACGGCACTTGAAGCCGAACTGGAACAAGCCCTGCGCACCGAAGCCCGCTTCGGCAAACATTGCCCACTGGCGCGAGAGGCCAACCTCAGCGCCCACAGGCACAATCTGGAAAGCGCAGTAAGCCTTCGTGTAATTATCATCGTGGCGGGGCTGCATGTAGCTGAACTCCACACCAAGACCGAGCTTCGCATACAGCGTCACTATCGAGTTGCGGTAGTAGTGGTAACGGCCATTGAACATCACCGCATGGTAAGCGATGTGGCTGCTCTCAGGGCCTCCCTTGGTGCTCGTCGACGAGAACGTATACGACGGACCGATCCAGATTTTAGGAGTCACGCGGAAGTTGAGACCCACATTTAGAGCGCCCCAAGCCGTATTCACATGATTCCAACCGTCCTTCATGTCGGTTGCATCCATTTGAGTGTACGCACCATACGACACAGCCAGTTCGGCCTTCTGAGCATTGGCGGTGAAAAGAGAGGAGATGCCTATGATAGCGGCGGCAAAAAGTTTTTTCAGCATAAAAATCGTTTTTAGGTTTTTAAGTAGATTCTATACTCAAAACAATAAGCCGCCCTAATGGTTCACTCGTGCAGAGCAGCCGCCAAAGCACGGCCGGCCTCACGGCAAGTAGAAAGAGCCTCCGCACCCGCATGCTGCTTGACCGTAAACGGCTGTGCGGCAAGCGTAAGATTGCAGCCCTCAAGGCGTGCGAGAATACCCTTGGCAGCCTGAGGCGACCATGTAAACGAACCGCAGACCACAACATCGCGGTTGCGGAGACCGCGGACGGCGAGAGCGTTCACAAAACTCTCTACGGGCGGAAAAATACCGTCGGAATAAGTAGGCGACGCTATCACAAGACCGCGGTGACGGAAAGCCGCAGCAATCATATCGCTCGCCTCCGCAAACGACGCATTGAAAACCTCAATATCGCGCACACCGGCCTCTGCAAGCCCCGCAGCGATAGCCTCAGCCATCTCGGCAGTATTGCCGTACATCGACCCATAGACAATCGTTACGCCATTATCAAGAGGCTCATAGCGGCTCAGAGTATCATAGAGCGCCACCACACGTGCAGCCGTCGCAGTCCACACAGGGCCATGAGTAGAGCAAATCATGCCAATCTCAACACCCTCAAGCTTGGCGAGAGCACGCTGCACAAACTGCCCGTACTTACCCACGATATTACTATAGTAGCGAAGCATCTCAGGCATATACCTCTCAACATCCATATCAACATCGAGAACAGCGCCATTGAGAGCCCCGAAACAGCCGAAAGCATCTCCGCTGAAAAGCGCGTGCTCCTGCTCCAGGAAAGTCATCATAGTCTCGGGCCAGTGAACCATAGGCGTCAGAGTAAAACGCAGAGTAGCATCGCCAAGCTCAAGCACATCACCGTCCTTCACCTGCAGCACATTCTCCGTTTCACCATAATATCCCTTCACCATAGCCAAAGTCTGAGCATTACCAACGATGACAATCTCAGGGAAAGCAGCCCGAAGCGCCCGGATAGCACCCGAGTGGTCAGGCTCCATATGGTTGATTACAAGATAGTCAGGAACACGGCCGCCGAGAATCTCACGAATCTCTTCAATTTGCGAAGCAGCGCGGCTAAGCTCCACACCGTCAATCACCGCAACACGTTCCGTGCCCTGCACCACATACGAATTATAGCTCACACCAAAGCGCAGAGGCCACAAACCCTCGAAACGCTGAGTGACACGGTCATTGACCCCTACATAACTTATACGTTCAGAGATTTTAAAAGCTCCCATAAAACTAAAACATTTTTCTTTTTCGGCTGCAAAGATACGATTAAGCGAGCGCAACGGCAAATTTATTTGCATGTTGCCGAGCGTGAGTATCTTCGGCTAACAGCCAAAGTACGATTAAGCGAGCGCAACGGCAAATTTATTTGCATGTTGCCGAGCGTGGCACCCCGTGACACATGTAGGGGCGCGATAAATCGCGCCCGCGCAGGCCACGCCAGGGTAGGAGTCCACCCTTGCACAAGACGCCTAACCGAGGTTACGCCCACTCAGCACCCGCTGAAAGCTTTGGTGTTGTGCGAGGGCGGAAAGCCCGAGTTTGCGAGGCTGCAACCTTAGCTCTATGGTTGGCAAAAAAGCGGCGGCCAAAAGGGAGTGTTTATTTGTTTCAGTGCGCGCGAGCATAGGGCGCTGACACGCGGGCGCCATGTATGGCGCCCCTACATGGGGGCGGGGGTTGCGCGCGGGCAGGTTTCGGGCGGCGCAAAAAGCATGAATCCGGGGTATATATGCAAAAAAAGCCCTCCGGGCGGTTGCTCGGAGGGCTGAGAGGGGGCGGTTACCTACTT
>CANPGB010000046.1 GCA_947573485.1 uncultured Porphyromonadaceae bacterium
CTGCGACCACCTGGTCCCAAACCAGGTGCGCTACCGGACTGCGCTACGCCCCGAAAGTTGGTGCAAAGTTACACTTTTTCTGTGTAACGCGCAAAAAAAAAGTTGCCGCCGCGGTGTGCGGGGCAACTTTGTGGCTTTGTGTGCGCGATTACTTGCGGATACCGAGTTCCTTCTGAGCGATGATAGCGCGGTAACGGTTGATGTCTTTGCGCATGAGGTAATCGAGAAGGCGACGGCGCTTGCCTACAAGCATTTTAAGGGCGCGTTCGGTTGTATGATCTTTGTGGTTTGACTTCAGGTGCTGAGTCAAGTGAGCGATACGGACCGAGAATAATGCAATCTGTGCTTCAGGCGAGCCAGTGTCAGTCTTACCCTTACCGTATTTCTCGAAGATCTGTACTTTTTCTTCAGAATTTAAGTGCATTCTTTCTGAGTTTATGGTGGTGAATAAATATTAAGCCGGAACTGCACGTGGCAATTCCGGCTGCAAAGATAAGAAAATTCGGCGGGTTAAGCCTAAATATTAACTTGCATTAACATTTGCTTATTTCTTCAGCACCGAGATAGCGCCTTCGTAGTCGGGTTCGTTGGTGATTTCTTCAACGAGGTCGGAGAAAATCACGCGGTGGTCTTCGTCGAGAACAATCACGGCGCGGGCGAGGAGGCCTGCGAGGGGGCCGTCGACAATCTGGAGGCCGTACTGCTGCGAGAAAGTGGGCGAGCGGAAGGCCGATGCCACGGTGGCGTTCTCAATGCCTTCGGCGGCGCAGAAGCGTGCCTGGGCGAAGGGAAGGTCCATCGACACGCAGATTACGGCGGTGTTGTCGAGGTCGGCGGCTTCTTTGTTGAAGCGGCGCACCGACATTGCGCATACAGGTGTGTCGAGGCTGGGGAAGATGTTGAGCACCACGCGTTTGCCGGCATAGTCCTGGCAACGGATGTCGGTGAGGTCTTTGGTCACGAGGTTGAAGCACGGGGCTTTGGTGCCTACGGCGGGAATATTGCCATAGGTATGGCAGGGAGTGCCTTTGAAATAGATAGTTTCCATATATCGGTTTTAAATTATTTACATGCCTAAATTATTACGCTTGCTTTATCTATAACAAGCGAGGTGAGGTCTTGGTTGAAGCCGCGTATGAAGTCGCTCACCGTGCCGTCGGATTTGGCGAAGATTATCACGGGGGTGAGCGCTCCCACACCGCAGTTGCGTGCGGCTCCTGAGGCGTGGAGCAGGGTAGTCTCGCCGGGAAGTGCGCGGGGCACGAGGGGCTGGACGTCGTCGGCGCGGTGGTCGAGGAAGCCCCACACGACGTCGACCTGCCTCGGCAGCATGGCAAGGGCTTCGCGTACCGAGTTTATCACCTCGGGAGTGGTGGCGACAGTGGTGTCGAAGAACACCACAACGGTGGGCGCGGCAAGGGCTTCGCCGCGGTGGTGGCTGTAGCGCTCACCACCGAGGGTGGCGGCGGCAATTTCGGGCAGGGGGAGGCCGGGAAGGGTCTCGAGTGAGAAATTGCTGCTGCGGTATTTTTCAAAGGCCTCGGCATTGGCTGCCGAGAGTGTGGCAAGGTCGATGTGCCCCGAGGGTTTTGAGGGTGAGCCTGAGTAGCTGACGGCTATGCTCTGCTCGCCAATCTGCCCGGGGTTGTTCTCAAGCTCTATGCGCAGCGGCAGCATGGTGGTGGCGTCGAAGATGTAGGTGAACTCGTTGCCATCGTAGCCCGAGGCGCGCTGCAACCCCTCTACGACTGTCGAGTGGCGCCCGTCGACCACGCTGTCGGCTGTCACCGTATAAATATATGTGGAGTCGGCCTCCATGCGGCGGAGCTTGGCGGCAATGAATTGCGGCAGAAGTTCGGCGAACTGCACCTGCTGCTGTACGCCTCGCAGAGGGTTGCCGCCGGGGGCGAAAGGTTCGAGCCCTTCTTCGGTATGGTATTCCTGCAGGCGCGTGTCGCGGAAGCGGAAGTGGGCGCCGTCGAAATAGGCCGAGAAGCCCTTCGAGATACCCGAGGGGGCGGGTAATGACCACGATATGATATAGTGGCACGGCGCGAGGGTGTCGGCGGGGGCAGCCTCCGATTCGAGCGATATGCTGTAGGTCACGGGCTCGGAGAGGGAGGGCAGCAGCACCTCGTAGGTGCATGTGTCGGCATAGCTCCCCGAGGCGTCGAGGAGCTGCGCTATATCGCTCAATGAGTTTGGTTTCAGTGCACTTGCCTGCAAGGCTAATGCAAGTGCCATGAGAGTGTATATGCGTTTCATAATGCGATGAATTATTCCTTGCATATATAACGCGTATGCCCGCGCGAAAGTTTACGCCGGCTCGGTGAGAATGAGCAGGCGCTCGCCTTTGGCGTCGGTAATGCCATAGAGGCGCAGTGTGCCGCCGTCGCGCACGCCGAGTTTGGCGCGGAGGGCGTCGGCGCTCATGCCGAAGTTGCGTGCGGCGACGTTGACCGTGGGATACTCGCGGGCGAAGCGTTTTATAACCTTTGAGGCGTAGGGCATGACCTTGACTATGCGGTAGCGCTGGCCGGGGAAGGCGTCGACTGCCGTCTTGGCGGCGAGTATGCGCGTGTTGGGGTGGAAGCGGCTGAGGCCGTAGCGGGCGGCGAGGAGTTTGAAGGCGCCGCTCTTCATCAGGGCGGGCGAGGGCTCGTAGATGTAGTCGCCCTCGGCGGGGTCGGCCATAAGGGGTGCGTCGGGTGCGTCTTTTTCCTGCTGTGCGGTGAAGGCAAAGGTGGTGGCGGCGTCGCCCGTGACGGTCACGGCCTCGATAAGACTTGTCGTGGCGGCCTTGGCGAAGTCAACTAACACGAGCAGTTCCTTGCACTCGGTGGGAGTGCCCACGGCCATTACCGCTGCGGGGGCGGGAGTGAGGGCGGCTATGGTGTGGCTTATGTCGAGCATGGGCGAGGCCTTGATAATCAAGAGGCTGCACAGGTGCGAGAGCTTGGGCATGAGAGCGCACACGTCGGGCTCGCAGTCGGCGAGGGCAAACACGCGCGAGCCGTCGGCAGCGCGGCGTGCCGGGTCGATGAAAATGGCCGCGTAGTGGCGTCCCTCTGCCAATGCCTTGTCGATGAACTCGATACAGTCGCCCGTGATAACTTCGAGATTATCGGCGTGGAGGGCAGCGGCGTTACGGCGCAGGGCTTCGGTCTTATCGGCGTCGCGCTCTATGGCAGTGACCGTTGAGGCTCGGCGTGCGGCATGGAGGGCGTCGATGCCCAGACCTGCGGTGAGGTCGGCGGCGGGGAGAGCCTCGGGCACGAAAGAGGCGTGGAAAGCCGCCAAGGCATCGCTCGTAGCTTGCTCGCCTGCGAGCACCGAGGGGAAGTAGAAGTGGGGGCACGAGGCAAGCGTCGCCTCCAGTTTCTTGCCGAACTTGCGGCGGCACTCTATCTGCGTAATGGCAGCGGGGTAGTCCATATCGGCAGTAGCGCGGCTGTATTTTAGCCGCAGCGTCGCCGGGTTGTCGTTGAGGTGGGCATCGACCCACCCGAAGAATTTATCGTCGGTAGTCATAGAATGAAAACAATGCACCGCCGGGAGCTGTTCCCGACGGTGCACGTTTTTTTATAAGCGGGTTTTATTATTCGCCCTTGATAGCAGCTACGCCGGGGAGCACCTTGCCCTCGATAGCTTCGAGGAGGGCGCCACCGCCTGTCGATACGTAGGATACTTCATCGGCGAGACCGAACTTGTTGATGCAGGCTACAGAGTCGCCGCCGCCAACGAGCGAGAAAGCACCGTTCTTGGTAGCGATAACGATAGCGTCGGCAATAGCGCGGCTGCCTGCGGTGAAGTTGTCGAACTCGAATACGCCTGCAGGACCGTTCCAGAGGATAGTCTTCGAGGGCTCGATAGTTTTCTGGAAGAGCTCGCGTGTGGCAGGACCGGCGTCCATGCCTTCCCAGCCTTCGGGAATTTCCATTACAGAGCAGATCTGTGTGTTGGCGTCGTTGCTGAAAGCGTCACCGGCAACGCAGTCGGTGCCGAGCACGAGGTTCACGCCTTTGGCCTTTGCCTTTTCGATGATGTCGAGGGCGAGCTGGAGCTTGTCGTTCTCGCAGATCGAGCAACCGATGTTGCCGCCGAGGGCTTTGGCGAAGGTGTAGGTCATGCCGCCGCAGAGGATGAGGTTGTCAACCTTGTCCATGAGGTTCTCGATGATACCGATTTTGGTAGATACTTTCGAGCCGCCCATGATAGCGGTGAAGGGGCGCTTGATGTCTTTGAGGATGTTGTCGACGGCCTTAACTTCTTTCTCCATGAGGTAGCCGAGCATCTTGTGGTCGGTGTCGAAGTAGTCGGCGATAACGGCGGTAGAGGCGTGGCGGCGGTGCGCTGTACCGAAGGCGTCGTTAACATAAACGTCGGCATACGAGGCGAGGGTCTTTGCGAAGTCTTTCTGACGGGCCTTCATTTCTTTCTTGGCGGCGTCGTAGTTGGGGTCTTCTTTGTCGATGCCTACGGGCTTGCCTTCTTCTTCGGGGTAGAAGCGGAGGTTTTCGAGCAGGAGCACCTGACCGGGCTTGAGGGCGGCGGCCATGTCGGCGGCAGCAGCGCAGTCGGGGGCGAACTCAACATCGGTGCCGAGAGCCTTGGCTACGGCGTCTTTGATCTGGCCGAGCGACATTTTGGGGTTAACCTTGCCTTTGGGTTTGCCCATGTGGCTCATGATGATGAGCGAGCCGCCGTCGGCGAGGATTTTTTTGAGGGTGGGGAGGGCACCGCGGATGCGGGTGTC
>CANPGB010000047.1 GCA_947573485.1 uncultured Porphyromonadaceae bacterium
GACCCTCAACGGTTTTCAAGACCGCCGCAATCGACCACTCTGCCATCTCTCCATGGTTGCGGGTGCAAAGTTAGGAATTTTGTGTGAGATATGCAAAAAATCGGCGGTCTTTTTTTCAAAAGGCCGCCGTGTGTGGGTTAAAACTCGGGTTATTCGAGCCCTTCAACGTAGTCCATGCCCATGTAGTGTTCGCGGGGATGGTCGCAAGCGGGGCATTTGAGCGGGGGTTCTTTGCCGGTGTATTCGTATCCGCATACGAGGCATTTCCATACTATCTCGTGGTCGCGTTTCCATACGGTGCCTTCTTCTACCTGCTTGAGGTAGTGGAGGAAGCGGCGGCGGTGTTTCTCTTCAATTTCGGCGATTGCGCTGAAGTGCTCTGCAATTTCGTCGAAGCCTTCTTTCTTGGCTGTCTCGGCGAATTTTTTGTAGAGCTCGGTGCCTTCGACGAGTTCTTCGTGGGCTGCAGTCTCGAGGTTTTCGGCAGTTGTGCCTATGATGCCTGCGTCGACGTCGATGCTCACGGGGAGGTTGCCGCCTTCGAGGAATTTGAAGTAAATCTTGGCGTGACGGAGCTCGTTATTGGCTGTCTCGGTGAATACGCGCGCAATGGGGAAGTAGCTGTCTTTCTCAGCCTGGGAGGCGTAGAATATGTAGCGCGAGTAAGCTGCCGACTCGGCCATATAGGCTATCACGAGGTTTTTCTCGGTCTGTGTGCCTTTTATGCTTTTCTTTGATGTCTGGGCCATGATTGGGAGGTGTGTTATAAGTAAGTAGTAGTATTTTGTTAGACTGCTATTATAACACTCTCCTGCATGAAATGGTTCAGAACCCGAAATCCTGCGCTATGAAGCGTGCTACGGCGTCGGTGTAGTTGGCTTCGATAACGATGTCGGCGGCGGCTTTTACTTCGGGGAGGGCGTTGGCCACGGCCACGCCTACGTCGGCAATCCCGAACAAGGGGAGATCGTTGAGGCTGTCGCCGAAGGTCACGAGGCGGTCGGCGCCCATGCGCTCTTTGAGTTTTGCCACTGCTGCGGCTTTGGTGACGCCGGGCGGGAAGATTTCGAGGTTGTGTATGGCGGGGTTGAAAACGTCGGGGTAGCAGCACACCGAGCAGTCGGTGCCGACTTTTATGGCGTTGTAGGCGGCGAGGATGTTGTCGGAGGTGCCCATGGCGAAGAGGAGCATGGTGTGGGTGAGGGCTCGTGCCGGGGCGGGAGTGCCGAGGTGGAAGCGTTTGAGGCGTGCGCGCTCGAGGTAGAAGCTTTCTTCAGCTTTGTTCATGCTGCGGGCGTTGTGGTAAACGTCGAGGGGGTAGCCTTCGGGTGGCAGGACGTAGACGAAAGGTGCCACGCCGCATTCGGCGCAGATGCCCAGGGCGCGCTTCACGTCGTAGCCGGGCACGAAGTGGGTGTCGGTGAAGGCTGCCGCTTGGCGGTCCCACATGGCGCAGCCTGTCATCACTACTGCAGGAGGGGTTGTGGCTATGCCGCTGAGGAGGGGCACTACGGTGGCGGGGGTGCGGGCTGTGGCTACGGTGATTAGTGCTCCGGCGGCGGTGAGCTCGCTTATGAGGCTGCCGCTGCGGGGCGAGATGCGGGAGTCGGTGCTGAGGAGGGTGCCGTCGAGGTCGCTGACGTAGAGTGTTTTATGCTGTTGTGATGTCATTTTGTAGTCGTAGTTTATACTTTCTCGGGGTCGAGGGGCGCGCCGAAGCGCATAGAGCGGGGTGTGGGCAGAGTGTCGAACTGCACGGTGTAGGTCTGCCGTGCGGCGTCGGCTTCCATTATCATGCCGCGGCCGAACACGGGGTGCCGCACGAGGTCGCCGCTCGCGAAGCGCGGGGCGCCGGGGTTCTGTGCCATGGCGGGCACGGCTTTCTGCGGCGCCACGGGTCGCTCGAAGTCGAGGCGGTGGAGGCCCATTTCGTAGACGAAGCGCGAGGTTGCTTTGGCGGTGTTGTCGTGACCGAAGCCGTCGCTGTCCGACATGAAGAGGGCCGTGCGTGCGCGGGTTACGGCCACGTAGGCAAGGCGGCGCTCTTCTTCGATGTCGTCGGGGTTGGCGCTGCGGCGCGAGGGGAGCGAGCCTTCGCAGAGGCCGCAGACGAATACTGCGGGGAACTCCATGCCCTTGGCGGTATGCACGGTCATCATGCGCAGGGCTTCGTCGGGCTGCCCTTTTTCGGTGTCGAGGTTCGAGATGAGGGCAACGCGGGCGAGGAAGTCGTCGAGCGAGGCGTCGTCGTCGCGACCGGCCTCTTCGATAGCCCTCTTGAGCTCGGCGAGGTTGTCGAGGCGCTCCCACTCGCCGAGGCTGCGGAGCATCTCTTCGTAGCCGCTGCTGTCGAGCACGGCCTGCATGATGTCGCCCAAGGGGCGTGTGCCCACGAGGCCGCGTGCGGTGTCGATAGTGGCGAGGTACTCGGCGGCACCTGTGCGTGCGAAAGCCGGGTCGGTGGCGAGGCGGCGCAGGGCGTCGAGCAGGGTGTCGGCGTGGCTGTCGGCATCGGCGCGCAGCAGGGCCATTTTCTTCTTGCCTATCTTGCGCGAGGGGGTGTTTATGGTGCGACGGAAAGCGAGGTCGTCGGCCACGGTGAGCATGCGCAGGTAGGCCACGACGTCTTTCACCTCGCGGCGGGCGTAGAACGCCGTGCCGCTGTATATTTTATAAGGTATGCTTTTTTTGAGTAGGGCGTCTTCGATAGGGCGCGAGAGGTGGTGTGCGCGGTAGAGCAGGGCAATATCGCCTGCCTTCCACCCGGCTTTGAGCAGGGCTGCAACCTTGGCGGCAATCCATCGAGCCTCGTCTTTCTCGCTGCGTGCGTGGTAGAAAACGGGGCGCATGCCGCTGTCGGCCACGGCGTGCAGAGCCTTGGGGTAGCGCGAGGTGTTGTGAGCTATCAGGGCGTTCGAGGCCTCGATAATCTCGGGGGTGGAGCGGTAGTTTGCATCGAGCACCACAGTGGCGGCGCCTGGGTACTCGCGGTCGAAGTTGAGGAAGAGGCCCACGTCGGCGCCGCGCCACGAGTAGATAGTCTGGTCGGGGTCGCCCACGATGAAGAGGTTGCGGTGAGCGCCTGCGAGCATGCGCGATATGGCATACTGGCGGGGGCTTACGTCCTGAAACTCGTCGACCATGACATACTCCATGCGCTCCTGCCACTTGGTGAGGATTGCGGGGTAGCGGTTGAGTATATAGTGGGTGAATATTATGATGTCGTCGAAGTCGACGGCGTAGTTTTTTTTCTGCTCGTAGAGGTAACGGAGGAAAATCTCGTCCATGCGGTCGGCGTCACGCACGGCGGCTTCGAGGAGCTCGGTGTTGCGCAGGTGCTCTATGTGGCGCAGGTAGTCGTCGCTGCCGCTTTTGCGCATGGCAATATACTCAACGGCGCGCTTCACGGGCAGGTCTTTGAGCGTCAGGTGCATGTCGTCGTACACTTTGAGGAGGAGCTCCACACGGTCGTCTTCGTCGGCAACGACGAAGTTGGCGGGGTAGTTGAGCACATGGATATCTTCTTTGAGGAGGCGCACGCAGAACGAGTGGAAGGTGCAGATATAAGCCGTGTCGACATCGCCAAGGAGCGAGCGTATGCGCTGCTTCATCTCGGCGGCGGCCTTGTTGGTGAAGGTCACGCAGAGTATGGCGGCGGGGTCTATGCCGAGGAGGTCGGTGAGGTAGCAGTAGCGTGCGGTGAGGGCGCGGGTCTTGCCCGTGCCCGCGCCGGCGAGCACGCGCACGGGTCCTTCGGTGGTGCGTACGGCCTCGAGCTGACGGTCGTTGAGTGAGTCGAGATAGTCCATAAAGCAAAGTTACTGCTTTTTTGGCAAATATGAAAGTCAGTGACGGCGTGTAGAGCGGGTGAGCCGTATGTAGCTCTTTATGAATATGGCAAGCGCCACCACGGCGGCTACCCCGGTGAGGCCGTGGGCCGACGCCGGGAGGTCGACGAGGTCGAAGAGCGCCAACCCTAACAGCAAGCTGCAGGCGGCGGTGATAAGAAGTGAGCACAAACAAACAATCTTCATGGCTTTCTAACCCGCGAGGGCAGGGAAAGGTTCGATTCCTGCGGCATAAGGCAAAAGTCAAGAGTCAAAAGTCAAAAGTAATGTAGGGGCGCGATATATCGCGCCCGCGTAGCAATGTAAAGCGCTATGAAACAGGGTATTGCATTGTTTGGCAAAAAAGTAAAAAGGGAGTATGCCTGCGGCATAAGTCAAAAGTCAGAAGTCAAGAGTCAGAAGATACCTGGATGCCTGCGGCACAAGTCAGAAGTAACGTCCGACAGGACGTTGATTAATCCAGTAACTTTTACCTTTGCAGACGAGATTCAGAGTTAACAATTCCA
>CANPGB010000048.1 GCA_947573485.1 uncultured Porphyromonadaceae bacterium
GCGCAAGTCCTAGATTTCCGGGTACGCCGTAGCCGCAGGCGGAGGCGTGCCCGGAGAGGCCTCCAAACATGGAGCGCGTCCGGCAGGACGCGGATTAAAAACGTAAGGTGTTGATTCTCATCTTAATCGGCGTCCATACGGACGCCATAGCGAGTGGCATGACTATCCGGGCACGCCTCCGCTAAAGCTACGGCGTACCCGGTTACGGGATTAATCAGCGTCTTTCAGACGCGTTTGGAAGCTCTTTAGGCCTATCCCCGCACGCCTCCGCCTGCGGCGCACGGGGTAATCCTACATACGCGATGGGCGTCCGGCAGGACGCGGATTAAAAACGTAAGGCGTTGATTCTCATCTTAATCGGCGTCCATACGGACGCCATACCCTGTGGTATTACCAACCCCGCACGCCTCCGCAAGCTTCGGCGTACGGGGTTACTGGATTAA
This sequence comes from uncultured Porphyromonadaceae bacterium, assembly GCA_947573485.1. Classification (GTDB taxonomy): domain Bacteria; phylum Bacteroidota; class Bacteroidia; order Bacteroidales; family Muribaculaceae; genus CAG-873. The sequence goes on from CANPGB010000048.1 coordinate 444, forward strand.
TCGTCGTCCTGCCGGACGAGCAGAGGAATCTCGCTGAGGTAGAGTGATATACCGGTTATGCGCAGGCTACGGCGTACGGGAATAATTTACTTACTTCCCAATTTACACTTGGCGGCCTGCCCTGCAGCGCTCACAATGTAGACTCCGGGGGCGAGGGCGGCTGTGGAGAGAGTGGCTATGCCTCCCTCCGATGCTGCGTGTGCCAGGGTGCGGCCTGCGAGGTCGTGGAGCGTGGCAGTGAAGCCGTCGTGGCCGGCCACCTCAACCTCGAGAGTGTTGCCTGTGCGGCGCAGAGTAAGGAGCCCCGGGGTGACCGCCGAGGGGCCTATGAGCGAGGCCTTGCGGGCGAGAACCTCGCGGAGCCCGGCGGCGGCATCGAATTTGCCTGCACCGAAGGCCAGAGGGTCGGCCTCGGTAAAGGAGTCGTTCACGGCGGTTTTCTTTATAATATCAAGCACTTCAGCGGCCTCGAGGTTGGGGTCTGCCTCGAGCCACAGGGCTATGGCACCGGCGACGGCGGGCGACGACATCGATGTGCCGTACTCCCATGTCCAATAGTTGCAGCGCCCGTCACGCTCATCAACGGCCACGGTGCGGTGGTCGTCGGGGTGGCTCTCGGCATAAGGCGTGGAGTAGCACGAGAGCACCACTGCGCCCGGGGCAGCCACGAAAGGCTGGGCTTTGCCGTCGGCCTGGACGCCGCACGACGACCATGGGGCGATGTCGCCCTTGCGGTGCAGCTCCGAGGTATCGAGCAGCTTGCAGTCGACGCCCTCCCATGTGGTGCGGGTAACCCACGAGCCCACAGATACGGCCTCGCGCACACAGGCCATTGACGAAATAGAGAGGCTGCCGTCGCCTTCGGTCCAACCGTCGACCCACAGTGAGCGCAGTTCGGCCGAGAGGTCGCCCATGGCGATGTCGATTCTCTGCCCCGGCTCACCCTCTGCGATGAGTCCGAGGGCTATGCGTCCACTCAGATTATTCTGAATATCAACATCGAATTTGAAGGGTATGTAATAGCAGCTGCGGCCTGCCGAAGAGCTTTCGTTCTCGTAGAAGGCCGCGGCGAAGCTGTTGTCGTATGCGCGGCAGAAGGCGTCGTCGACAATATAGTCGTATTCCTCATATCCCTCGAGGTCGTCGGTGCCGAGCATTATACCCTCCTCGGTCACAGGCACTTTAAAGGTTGAGAGCACCGTTTTCTGCACCGTATCCATAATCACGAGGGTGAGACTGAAGGGGCGTTTGTCGCTGCACCATACCGACACGGCGCCCTCGGCGGTGCGCTTCCACAGGGCGGGGAGGAGGAAGGTGCGCACGGCGGGGTCGTCGGCAGTGAGGGTGCGCGAGACGGTGGTCTTGAGGCTGCGGTAGTTGCCTGCCGAAATCACGAGAATAGCGTCGCCGGCGGCAACGGTGGCCTCGTGGAGCGCCTCGCTGAAGGCGTCGCTGCCGTCGCGCGGACCTAAGAAGTCGGCGATAGAGAGATTAATGACGCACGGTTTGCCCTCGCTGCGGGCATAGGCTGCGATGCACGCCACACCGTCGGCGATATTGGCATTGTAGAGGTCGCCGCATGCCACAGCTATGTCGGCGCCGGGGGCAATGCCTTGATACATGCCTCCGGGATAGTTCCCGGCCATGGTGCCGAGCACATGAGTGCCGTGCCACTTCTCGGAATCCTCGGTGATGAAAGCGTCGAGCATGGGCGCGAGGGCATATTCGGTGTACTCGCCGTTATCAGATGTATAGTGCCAGAGCCGTTTCACGCGCGAGTGGCCGTCGGCCCGGAAAGCGGGGTTCTGCAAGTCGAAGCCGGTGTCGAAGAGGCCGGCGATGACCCCTTTTCCGGTGTAGGAATATCCCCCGGTCTCGGGCATGGAGGCTATAGCGGGCACATTGAGGCCCTCGGCCACGAGGTCGTTGGCAGGCATCAGCTCGCGGGAGAGCGACACCGAGAGCACCCCGCTACGCCCTGCAAGGGCGTCGATAGCCTGCGCCGTGCCCCGCACCATATACAATTCGCCTCCGAGCGGCTCGGCCTCCACCCCGCTGAAATCGACCTCGGGCTGTGCCCTGACGAGGGCGGCAAGGGGTGTCGCGGCGGCTCGCGAGGAAGCGACCATGCCTTTGAGCCTGAAACGCGATTGGGCATCGAGGGCGTTGCGGCCAAAGGCGGGAGCGGCGAGAAGGGCGAGAGAGAGGGCGGCGAGGAGTTTTTTCATTGGTGGAGGGTGAATTTGTTGCGCGGGTGATGCAGGAGAATTTCCTCGCGCAGACGGGTGTTGTCGAGGTGGAGGTATATCTCGGTTGTGGCAATAGACTCGTGGCCGAGCATGGCCTGGATAGCGCGGAGGTTGGCACCGCCTTCGAGCAGGTGGGTGGCAAAGGAGTGGCGCAGGGTGTGGGGCGAAATGGTCTTGCGCACGCCTGCGGCAGCTGCGGCCTCGCGTACTATGAAGAACACCATCTGGCGGGTGAGGTGGGCGCCGCGGCGGTTGAGAAAGAGGTAGTCTTCCTCGCCGCGCTTGACGTCGGGCCCTGAGCGCCACCACTCGTCGAGGTATCGCGCCACGATGTCGACGGCAGCCTGCCCCATAGGCACCATGCGCTCTTTCGAGCCCTTGCCCGTGACCATGAGGTAGGCGTCTTTGAGCGACACGCGTTGCCGTTCGAGGGTGCATAACTCACTGACACGCAGGCCCGAGCCATAGAGCACTTCGAGGATAGCGCGGTTGCGCAGACCGAGGAGGTCGGTGGTGTCGCAGGTGTCGAGCATGGCCGTAACCTCGTCGATAGTAAGGACTTCGGGCAGGTGGCGCCCGAGCTTGGGCCCCTCGAGGAGCGATGCGGGGTTTACCTCAAGTATTCCCTCGATAAGAAGATAGCGGTAAAAAGAGCGCACGCCCGACACTATGCGCGCCTGCGTGCGGGTGGCGATGCCAAGATCGTGGAACGACTGCACAAAGTCGTGCAGCTCAGCCTCCGAGGCCTCGGCAGGATTGCGTCCGGCCGATTCAAACCAGGCGGCGAGGCGGTCGGCATCGGCCAGGTAGCACTCGCGGGTGTTGGCGCTGAGGCCCCGCTCGAGCAGGAGAAAAGCCTCGTAGTTGGGGCGCAGTTCCTTGTAAGTGTTCATACTCAGAGAGTTCCCTGCTCCACACATCGTGCTATGCGGTCGAGGGTGGCGTCAGTTTTATCTTTTCGCGGATTGAAAGTGCTCTTCAGCGAGACTCCGAAGAGCTTGCCGAAGCCCTGCCAGAAAGTGGCACGGAAAGTGCCGAGAAAAGCCTTAACAATATCGTAGCTCGATTGGTGGGTCTCGCGCTGTATGAGCTTTATGAGCACCTTTGCCTGGCGCTTCGAAAAGCGTTTGAGCACGGGCTTATATTGCTCGAACAGAGCCTTTTCCATTTTTTTGAGATAGTCCTCGCGCTCTTTCTGTGTTGGGAAAGTCTCGATATACTCGTAAGTCTCCACGAGAGTCTCGGCAATGAGTTTGGCGTAAGGGAGGGTGAGTTTCACGTCGCGCACGGTGCGCCAGTAGTATTCCTCATCTTTGCGGCTCTTGAATTTCATGGGCGGATACACCGTGAGCTCGCGCAGGAAAAAGACGAGCATGGAGTCGCCCTGCTCATCAACCCTCCAATTGAAGCCACGGTAGGGGTCACGCCGCACCGAGAGAGTGCTCTCAGCCTCGCTGCGCGCCTTCTCGAGTTGCGCCTGTGGTATGTCGCGGGCCTGAGAGGCAAGCGAGAGCGCAAGGAATATGCAAAAGAGGAGATACTTCATTGTGCGGAGGAGATAACAAAAAGAGCATCAAGCCATAACGCCGATGCCCTTTTGTGACTCCTACAGGATTCAAACCTGTAACCTTCTGATCCGTAGTCAGATGCT
>CANPGB010000049.1 GCA_947573485.1 uncultured Porphyromonadaceae bacterium
GCGCACCTGGTTTGGGACCAGGTGGTCGCAGGTTCGAATCCTGTCACCCCGACACACAACGCGCAGCCGCCGGTAAGCACCGTGCGGCTGTTCTTTTTCCCGTTTTGCCAATCTGATATATGAAAAAGCTCTTCACTCTTCTTGCACTTGCCACACTAAGCCTTACGGCAGCCGCACAGCAGGCTCTGTGGGGCTTCAGCGAGATAAAATCGCCCGACGTGGCCGACGACGGCACCGTAACCTTCCGCCTCAAGGCTCCCGAAGCAAACAATGTTGAGATTACCGGCGACTTCCTGCCACGACAGGAGGTGAGCACGCCCCAAGGCAAGGCCCTCGTGCGCGGCAAAGCCACCATGACCAAGGGCGACGACGGCATGTGGACCTTCACCTCGCCCGCACTCGCCCCCGAGCTTTACCAATACTGGTTTATAGTCGACGGCACCCGCACGCCCGACCCCTCGAACGCCTTCGAGATACGCGATACCAACACCCTCACCGACGTATTCATGGTAGCAGGCGGCCCCGACAGCCTCTACGCCGTGAGCAACGTGCCCCACGGCACGGTGTCGAAAGTATGGTATCCCTCATCGCTCCCCGGCGGACAGCGACGCCTCACCGTCTACACCCCCGCAGGCTATGAGAAGAGCAGTAGCCGCTACCCCGTGCTCTACCTGCTGCACGGCATGGGCGGCGACGAGAACGCCTGGAGCGAGCTCGGTCGCGCCACTCAGATTCTCGACAACCTCATAGCCGCAGGCAAAGCCGAGCCCATGATAGTGGTGATGCCCAACGGCAACGCCGCCATGCAGGCCGCTCCCGGTGAGTCGCCCCTTGGCTTCACTCAGCCCACCACACGCCTGCCCATGACCATGGACGGCACCTATGAGAAAGCCTTCCCCGAGATAGTGGCTTTCGTCGACAGCACCTACCGCACACGCACCGACCGCCACTCACGCGCCATAGCAGGCCTCTCGATGGGCGGCTACCACTCGCTGCACACCTCCAAGCAATACCCCGACCTCTTCGGCTACGTGGGGCTCTTCTCGGCCGCAATATTCCCGGGCGAGGGGGTAACGTCGGAAATCTACAAAGATACCGACGCCAAGCTCGCAGCGCAGTTTGCCGCCAAGCCCGACCTCTACTACATCGCCATTGGCAACGAGGACTTCCTCTACGAGCCCAACAAGCAGTGGCGCGCCAAGCTCGACGCCGCAGGCTACCCCTACGTATACAAAGAGAGCCCCGAGGGCCACATATGGAAAAACTGGCGCCTCTATCTGAGCGACTTCCTGCCTTTACTATTCAAATAAACCACACATAAAATGAAAGAAAAAATCCAAGCAACACTGCGCGACAAAGCATGGGCCCGCTGGACAGCCCTCGTGCTTGTGGCACTGATGATGTTCTTCGCCTACATGTTTGTCGATGTAATGTCGCCACTGCAGTCGCTCGTTGAAACACAGCTCGGGTGGTCGCCCGCAGCCTTCGGTTACTACGCCGGTGCCGAGTATATTCTCAACGTATTCGGCTTCCTCATCCTCGCAGGTATTATTCTCGATAAAATGGGCATACGCTTCACCGGCACCCTCTCGGCATCGGTGATGCTCATAGGCGCCTGCATCAAGCTCTACGCCATAAGCGACTGGTTTGCAGGCTCGGGCCTCGACAACTGGCTCTCGTCGTGGTGGATTGAGATGCCCGGCAGCGCCAAACTCGCCGCTTTCGGATTCATGATTTTCGGCTGCGGCTGCGAAATGGCCGGTATCACCGTGTCGAAAACCCTCGCCAAGTGGTTTGAAGGCCACGAAATGGCCCTCGCCATGGGTCTCGAAATGGCTCTCGCACGCGTGGGCGTATTCGCCATATTCTCCATTTCGCCCCGCCTGGCAGCCTGGATGGGCGAGCCCACCGTAGTTACCCCCGTGGCGTTCTGCACCGCCCTCCTCCTCATTGGCCTTATCTCCTACGTGGTGTTCACCTTTATGGATACCCGCCTCGACCACGAGCTTGCCGCCAAGAACCTTGCCGTCGACGGCGAGACCGCCGAAGAGGAATTCAAGCTCTCCGACGTGGGCAAGATACTCTCAAGCAAGCTCTTCTGGGTAATAGCCATGCTCTGCGTGCTCTACTACTCGGCAATCTTCCCCTTCCAGCGCTACGCCACCAACATGCTGCAGTGCAACCTCAACATGAGTGAGCAGGCCGCAGCCGACATCTTCCGCTGGTTCCCGATTGGTGCCGCAGCCCTCACCCCCGTGCTCGGCTACTGCCTCGACCGCTTCGGCAAAGGCGCATCAATGCTCCTGGGCGGCGCTATCCTCATGATACTCTGCCACCTTACCTTCGCAGTGATTCTCCCCGTATACCCCGAGACATGGATTGCCTTCACCGCCATTGTGGTGCTCGGCATCTCGTTCTCACTCGTGCCCGCCGCCCTCTGGCCCTCAGTGCCCAAGATTATGGAGGCCCGCTACCTCGGCTCGGCCTACTCGCTCATCTTCTGGGTGCAGAACATAGGCCTCGCCCTCTTCCCCATACTCATTGGCAAGGTGCTCATGTGGAGCAACCCCGGCGTCGACGACCCCATGCAGTATAACTACACCGCCCCCATGCTCCTCTTCGCATCGCTCGGCGTGCTCGCCCTCCTCTTCGGCATATGGCTCATTGTGCTCAATGCCAAGAACGGCTACGGACTCCAGGACCCCAACATAAAGGCCAAGACCGAAGCCCTCGAAGCTGAAGACCAGAACGCCGACGCATAACCCCCTGCACAGCAATCGCATACAGGCGCCCGACTCTGATTTGAGCCGGGCGCCGCTGTTATTTGCAGGATAATAAAAGTGAAGTATCTCTGCATTGTATCAAGTAACGTCCGACAGGACGTTGATTAATCCAGTAAGCCCGTACGCCGGAGCCAAAGGCGGAGGCGTGCGGGGACAGTAATACTACAGAGCATGGCGTCCGGCAGCTACAACCCCGGGCGTCCGCCAGGACGCGGATTAATCCAGTAACCCCGTACGCCGAAGCTTTAGCGGAGGCGTGCGGGGATAGTACCCTCCTCAAGGGGAGCGTCCGCCAGGACGCAGATTAAGATTTGCTTAATCATCTATTTATCACTACCTTTGCACCATGAGTCACACAGCATTAACATACCACATCGTTTTCGGCACATGGAGCAGATTTCCCGCGATTGTCGAAGAGCACGAGCGGGAACTCTATAAATTCATTTATAGTTTTTCAACAGGGCGGGGAGTGCTGATACGGCGTATAGGTGGTATGCCCGACCATATACATATTCTATGTGATATACCGGCAAAGTTATCAGTTGCCGACTATGTAAAATCACTGAAATCGGAGTCGAGCAAATTCATGCGTGTAAACACCAACTTTCCTATGTGGAAAAGTTGGGCGGAGGGTTACGGAGCTTTCACCGTTGATGCTTCACTGAGAGAAACAAGAAAACTATATATCATGAACTAGAAGCAGCATCACCGAGGCCTCTCTTTTGAGGATGAGTACTGCAATTTATTAAGCGAGGCAGGGGTGGAATTTCTCGGGTTCGAGCATTAGTTAACGATCTTAATCTGCGTCCTGCCGGACGCATTCCTTTAGGGAGTTGCTGTCCCCGCACGCCTCCGCTAAAGCTACGGCGTACGGGGTTACTGGATTAATCTGCGTCCTGGCGGACGCCCTACACGCTGCCGGACGCCCCCGCACATGACTGGACTCTCCCCGCACGCCTGCGCTAAAGCTACGGCGTACGGGGTTACTGGATTAATCTGCGTCCTGGCGGACGCC